>JAMIIA010000032.1:0-85308 GCA_035913795.1 Bacteroidales bacterium | reverse complement strand
AAAACAAAAGTTCAATTTGTAGATGATAATTCTGTACAAAAGGCTGTCTATTTGGCTATTATGAATATTGAGAAAAAATGGAATATGCCAATCCAGAATTGGGGCATTATCCTTCATCAATTTTTGACTATTTTTGAAAACAGGTGTAAACTAAATTAAAAATGTTTTTAAAGCGTTTACACAAAATAATTTATACTCTCTCTAAATAAATATTATTATACATTCACACATTCACACATTCACACATTCACACATTCACACATTCACACATTCACACATTCATTCACTCATTCAAACATTCAAACATTCACTCATTCACACATTCATTCACACATTCACACATTCACATATTCTAAATAACTCAACTTGGTAAAAACAAAGCATATATTTTCTATCCTCGTCTTGAGTATTTTCATGCTCTCCTGCGAAAACTGGCTGGATGTCAATCACAATCCCGATGCACCTTCGACGGTAGATTACAAGGAATTGCTGCCTGCCGGCACCTCCAGCCTGGCGTATGTTATGGGGGGTCGTTACCAGGTACTGGGTGCGCTTTGGTCACAGCACTGGACCCAGTCGCCGGGGGCATCGCAATACAGCGGCATCGATTCGTACAACATCAACAGCAGCACTTTTGACGAGAACCAGTTTGGCGAGCTATACTCCGGGGCACTGGTGAACCTCGAGAAAGTGCGCACAGGAGCCTGGGCAGAGGGCGAATACAAACACTACCTGATGGCTACCATTCTTCAATGTTATGCCTATCAGGTGCTGGCTGATTTGTACAACCAGATTCCATTTTCCGAAGCATTAAAGGGAGATAAGGGTATTACCGAACCGCATTATGAAGAGGCCGAAGCCATCTATGACAGCCTCATTGCCCGCATTGATCTGGCACTTGCCCAAAACCTCGAAGACGAAAGTTTATTAAACCCTGGTATAACCGACCTTGTGTTTGGTGGTAATATGAACCATTGGATTGCTTTTGCCAATAGCCTTAAACTTCGTATTTTCCTGCGACAGTCAGAAGTGAACCCACAAAAAGCACACGATAGAATTATTGAACTTTATGCTTCGAACCCCGATTTTTTGCGTGTAAGCGCTGCGCTAGATATTTATGAGGATGCATCGGGCAGAAGAAATCCTCTTTACGAAACCGAATACCAGGTTTTTGGCAAAAACCCCAATCTTATTTTAAGCGCTACTCTTTACAGCTTTTTAATCGAAAACCGCGATTTTAACCGGCTCGATGCCTTGTTTGAATTACCCGCTTCAGGGGGTGAGCACAAAGCCCTGGTGCAAGGCAACTTTTATGCTCCGGACGAACCTGAAGGAACCAATAGCTCCTCTTATTCGAAACCAGTCATGCAGACCGATGCGCCGGTAATTCTGATGAGCGACGCAGAATCGTACCTTCTGCAGGCCGAGGCTATTGTCCGCTACCAGGTAGGAACATACCAGGAGGCCAGGGAAAACTACGAAAACGCCATCACCGCTTCTTATGCGCTGGCACTTAACAGCTCTGTATCGAATGCCGGAATTATCAGCCTGGCCCGGCAGTTTTACAGGGGTGTCTATGTCTTTCCTGCAGAAGGGAACGAAACCGATGAATATATCAAGGCCATTGCTATTCAAAAGTGGCTTTCGCTGTCTGGCATTCAAAATCTTGAGACTTTTTTCGAGTCGAACCGTATGGGCTATCCGGCGAAAAGCAGCGTGTCCGCTGAGAATCCAGATTATATTTCGGGTGAGCTGACCTTGTCGGTGAACCATGTGACCAGTGGCCGTTTTCCGCGAAGGCTTGTTTTTCCTGAGTCGGAATATGCCAACAACAGAAATACTCCCGCAAAAAAAGAGGTTTGGGAACCTGTTTGGTGGGATAATTTGCCTAATTAGAAAAAATTATACTGTGCATCCATTGAGAAGTAAGATAAAACATAGAACATCGAAGAATGAGTGGCAAACTGCAGGCTCCCTGGTCTGGGTGGTGTCATTTTTTCTTCTGACTCTATTGGCTGCCTGCGAATCGTGGAACGAAACAGCCGATGTTTCTCATGTATCGCAATTTCCTCAGTTCGAAATTGAAGGAGAAAGTTTTGAGTCCTATCTGGTATCCGATTCAGCCGAATATAACGACAAAGGGGCCAGGGCATTTGCAAACGGCAAGGAATTGATAGTTTATTATCAGGGCGAGGTTGATTTAGACACTCCGGGTGTGTATACTATCCGATATTTTGCGCAGAATGAAGATGAAATTTGGGGAACCGCCGAGCGAATTGTGGCAGTTACTTTTGAGGATGTAACCGGAAATGATTTATCGGGCCAATATACCAGCTCTGGTTTTCAGCAAAAGGCTGAGATGAAGTTAGTAAAAGCGCATCCACAGGGGCTCTATACCTGCAACGACATAATGGGATACCCCGATGCAGAGATGAAAGGAAAGGTTGTGGATCTGGGCAACCATACCCTTGTGCTGGTGCACGGTGAGGGAGATTTTGGCTCCTGGGCCGATGCAGAAGGAGAGTATACCCTCAGCTCACTTTCCTGGACTATTGCCTTGCTCGATGAGCCTTATCAGGGTGTTGAAGTAGCAATTGTGTGGCAAAAAAAGAGTGATTAAACTGATGCTTTAAAATGGGCTTAGGAGTAAATGTGTTTTAAAGTGAAAAAGAGACAATAGACTAAACCTTGATTTCAACAATTAGATTGAAAGCCGAATGAGAAGAATTGTAAATAATATGTTTTGGAAGAGAAATTCAGAAGATCAGTCACGAATTTGGGTTTCGTTGCGGTTCGCCGGCTTTTTAATAGTTTCTCTACTCCTATTTTTTGCCTGCTCCGACAACGAGGAACCTATTGACTATGCCAATGGCTATCCGAACAAGCTGGCCGGAAACTGGGTAGTTTTTCAATTTCATGGCGGCAACCTCGAGGGCTCTATAAGCGGCCCTTACGACCTGGTTACTGCGCTCGACCCCAACCGGAAAAAATCCCTGATACTCGATAATCTCTACAACACCAATCTTCGTGTGCGGGCCGAAATAAAAGGGGACACCGGAATATATGCCATCAATAGCCCCCAGCTCGATTTGGTGAATGACAATGCGTATGGTATTCAGTCGGTTAGCATCGATGGCTATGTAAATGAGAACGAAATTCTGGCAAATTTTATTTATTCCCTGGCCATGGCCTCTTTTGAAAATCCTTCGTTTCAGGTCGAAGACATCGACGAAATTATCTTTCTCAGGGCCGGCCTTTACGATGCTTACAATTCGCCAGTAGATACAATCATGATTATGGGCTATCGGAGAACAGGCTTTGAAGAGGTAGATTATTAAATGGAAAGTGCTTGCTTATGATGCATTTATTTCGAAATAAAAAAACAAGATTGGCCATAGTGCTGCTTGGTTTTGTAGTCCTGCTCGCAGGATTAAAACTCCGGTTGGATTTTAACCCTAAACCCGGTTTTGACCAGCCTAAGGGATATTACAGCTATTTTAAGCAGATAACCACCCCTTTGTCTGATGCTGGCCTGCGCTATGAGTTGAATTATACACTTCGTGAGCACCTCAAGGCCAAACGACATGCTGCTTCTCGGCTCAAATCAACACAACAATACAACTGGGTGCAGCGTGGGCCGGGGAATGTCGGTGGCCGCACCCGCACAGTAATTTTAGACCCC
Source organism: Bacteroidales bacterium (assembly GCA_035913795.1). Lineage (GTDB taxonomy): Bacteria > Bacteroidota > Bacteroidia > Bacteroidales > UBA10428 > UBA10428. Next base: position 81,626 of record JAMIIA010000032.1, on the reverse strand, counting down.
GATGACCCTACTGGCAACACCTGGTTTGCCGGCACTGTGAGTGGAGGAATCTGGAAAACAACCGACAAAGGCGAAACATGGACAAACCTTACACCCGATCTACCCAATCTTTCAACTTCTACCCTGGCTATCTCTTCGTCTAATTCGCAGGTAATTTATGCCGGAACGGGCGAAGGTTTTGGAGGCGAAGGCATGGTGGGTGGCAATGGCATCTATAAATCGACCAACAAAGGTCAAAGCTGGAATGCGCTTGAAAGTACCTTGAACGATGAACGATTCAGATATGTAAATAAACTTTGGGTAAGCCCCACCGACGAAGATATTGTTTTGGCTGCTACCAACAATGGAGTATTACGGTCGGACAATGGAGGCGAAACCTGGGTGCACGTGTTTGAGGGTGGTTATGCTGTGCAGGATTTATCGCAGAACCCGCTTAACGAGAACGTGCTCTATGCAGGGGTGAATACCCTTGGAGTAATCCGTTCAAACAACCGGGGAATTAGCTGGAATGTTGCAAATATTGGAATGGGAGAGGTATACAGGGTTTCAGTATCTATAAGTTCTGTCGATACCGCCTATGTATTTGCCGGCGTAGAAGCTCCTGGCCAGCAGACTCAGATCTATCATTCGCGCGATGGCGGGAAAAACTGGCAGATAAACTTCAATACCGATGGTTTGTTTACCAATTTTCACAAAAACCAAGGTTGGTTTAACAATGTAGTCGCGGCTCACCCGCTCGAACGAAACAAGGTTTTCGTGGGTGGAGTATACCTGGGCATGCTCGATTTTGGTCCTTCGATTTATTCTGGCAACCGCAGTGTGATGCGGGTGGATACCCTCGGCACCGGAGCAGCTATGCATTTTGTAAATTTTGGTGGTGCCAACTTCAGCGGAGCCCTTGCCAATGGACTGGACGAAGAGGCAGAAGTAGATGCGGATGATTTTGTAAGTATCGAAATTAGGTTTGGAAATAATCGTTCCCAAAAAGCCCACCGTTTTACTGTGCCTGCAGGAGAAGGGGCAGGGGTGCCGCCCAATTTATATACCTATAACAATTATGTTGAAGTGCCTTTCGAGGTTTGGGATACCGACAACAACCGCCAATTGATGGTTTCTTTTCGTGACCAGGAGAGAGACGGCGCCTTTAACCTGATTGAAAGAGAATATGACGATGCCATCGGTGGGCGCGAATACATTTATATTCATGCCATTCCTTACGATTCTTTGACACCTTCGGCAAGCATTGGCCAGCAAGGAGGCTATCAACAAAAACTACTCTATTTTTTATGGCCTACCTTGCCCGAAGATGTGGAGTGGAATGCCGCTTCACTGCCTGACGGAAAATTGATGGTGCGTTATGGAAGCCTTCAATACCGAGATGCTTACACCACCATCTTAGCCGACGATAAGAAGAATAAGACTTTGCATGTCGATCATCACGACATTAAGTTTTTTCTTTCTGGCACCTCCAATAATTTTAGCATCGTGGAAGCCAACGATGGCGGACTGGGTTATTCTGCCGACAATGGCAACACCTGGGAGCAGGTAAACAAAGGGTTTATTACAACTCAATTTTACGGGGCTGCCAAACGGCCCGGGCGCGACGAATACATTGGCGGTATGCAGGACAATGGCACCTGGCAGTCGCCCGATGGTGTGTCAGCCAGTCAGTATTCACTGTACGATTTTCGTATCGAAGGCGATGGCTTTCAGGCACTGTGGCACCCCTGGTACCCGCAGCGCATGCTTGGCAGCAGTTACAACAATTACATCAAGGTTTCGAATAACTATGGAGCCGACTGGAACTGGGTGCATGAATCCGTGCTGGGTACGGGCCCTTTTATTACAAAATTATCCCATGCGCGCAGTAACCCCAACCTTGTTTTTGCACTGGGAAATAACGGAATATACAGGCATACTAACTTTGGAATGGGTTCACTCCCTTGGGAACTCATTTCCCTGGGCGGGGGTTGGACGATTGGTGAGGTGGTTACCAGCAGTCACCAGGTAAAAGTTTCAAAAGCCGACCCTTCGGTGGTATGGGCCGGAGGCGGAATTTATAGCCAACCTGATTTGTCAATATTTCTCTCGAAAGATTATGGAAAAACCTTCGATACCGTAACCCGCTATCGCGAAACCGAGCTGGGGTATATCAGTGGACTGGCAACGCATCCTACTAACCCGGCCGAGGCTTTTATCCTATTATCATTCAGGGGTAAACCCAAGGTTTTGCGCACTTACAATTACGGAAAGTCATGGAACGATGTCTCTGGATTTGCTGGCCACGAAGGCGATTCGAGCCTCAATGGTTTTCCTGATGTAATAGTGAACGACTTGTTGGTGATGCCATTCGATACCAATATACTTTGGGCGGCTACCGAGATTGGCTTGTTTGAGTCTGTCGACAACGGACAAAACTGGCACCCTGCACAAAACGGATTGCCAGCTGTATCGGTGTGGCAGCTTGATGTAGCAGATAACCAGGTAGTGGCCGCTACCCATGGCCGTGGTTTGTGGACGGCTGATTTATCCTCAAGCGGAGTGACTCAGCAGATTATTGGCGAAATAGGAATAAGCTTATATCCTAGCCCGGCAAATACTCATGTTTTCGTAAAACTGACTTCTAACAAGCCAGAATTGTGCAACCTCTATCTTTACAATATAGCTGGCACAAAACTGGTCTCGGAAAGTCTTTATCTGGGGCCTGAGGAATATCGCCTCGATTTATCTTCAATTCCTTCCGGTAGTTATATAATTTCTATCGAAAACGGAGCTGGCCGAGCAGTAAAAAAACTTATCGTGAGGCGCTAAGCCCCCTTATCTGTTTGTCCGATTTTTCTCTTTTACGGTTTTTGCAATTAGAAACCATTTTGAGAGCGAGCTATTATCTTTTGAAAAGATTATGTCGCGTTTCTTTCTAGATGGCATTCTCGTGTATTTCTTAAATCTTTCGAAACCATAATTTTAAAAATCGAATCTGCAGACAAATAATAGTATAATTGTTAGTGTATTCTCATCGATCTTTACCACCTTATCTATATCCATTCACCTTCGAATTCATAAAGGTGTGGTTTGGAGGTGTTGTATAGCGGATCCCTTAGACTTACATAATAGTTGTGCTCTAACCATATCACTTAACAATGGACAGATTGAGTTCGCTAATTGGTTTTATTGCCTCTAGAATCTAAGTTCTATCAATAATTATTTGCCCTTCCATCAGGTATTTTTTGAAATCTATATTCGATAGTCTTATAAAAAATGAGTTGTAATAACATGTTTACAAGTAATTATAAATTAGAGTCTTATATAAATTATGATGTGTTGTTGATGTATATTTTCAGGTAGGTTGATGTATTTGTGATGCAGTTATTTTTTATGTTTAACAGCTTTCTGAACCTATATTCGATTGAATTTTTGATTTTTATTATAAACCCTAAAATTTTTCAATTATGAAAAGATTTACTTTACCATTAATTCTTGTGATGATTTGTTCACTTGGTTACTCTCAGTTGGAGGATACTAAGTGGGTGTTGGCTCCTGTTTCCGGTTGTCTTGCTGTAGGTCCTGCTCAAGGCGATGGTTCCTGGTGGTTGCTTGATGACGCAGGTGTAATTGCAAGAGAATGTATAATGAATGACACTGCTTATTTCGATGCCGATGGTGACTTTCGCCAGGAAATGGGTGGTTCAACCTGGCTTGAAGTTTGGCAGGGCGCTGCAGCAGAAGGTTGTGGTACGCCTATAGCTCCTCACAATGGTGCTACTCCAGGAACATGGTCGCTTGATGATGATCAACTCACTATCTCTGGTACAGGATCATTCCTTGGCTTATCGAAAGTTTACAATGGTGGTGAGCTTGCAGCCCCTGGTTCAGTAAGTGAAATTACCTACACGGTAGCGTTTAATGCCGATGAGGACACCATGATTGTTGACATTGCAATTGCTGATCCGGGTTGGTGGCGCTTTATTTATACTAAAATTGAAACCGGCGGTACCTATGTTAAAAATGTTACAGTGAACAATAAAATGGTTTAACCATCGGTTGTTACCGATTACATTACCATTGATGTGGCTGCTGCTGAATATTTGGTAATTAATGCCCTCGGTCAAACTGTGAAAGTTTCTGAAGTAAACCGTATCGACCTTTCAAAATTACCTACTGGCCTTTACTTTGTAAAAGCGAATGATCAAATGGCCAGAATTCTGAAGAAATAATTCTTCTGCATAAATAACAATTTTTTTAGGGTTGTCCTCGTCGGGACAACCCTTTTTTTGTCTTTGTAGGTTTGGTGAAGCGAGCTTTGTGAATGGTAGCCTTATTGTTTTCTTATAGGGGGGTTTCACAGCGAACCAAAGCTAAGCGATTTTGGAGCATGCGATTGATTATTTACCCTTGTTATTTATCTGAGTAATTAAATCTAAGCACTCCGGGTTATTCTTATCAATCGCCTGTGCCATTTGAATGTATTGGAGGGCATTTTCGGTATAGCCAAATCCCAGATAATGTTCTGCAATTTTTATCATTATTGAGGTATTATCCTTGTCTTTGCTTAACTCTTCTTTTAATTTCACAATAGGCTGAATTAAATCAATTCCTCCCTTTCCCAAGGTTTTATTTATATTTTGTTCAAGGAACTCAAAGTATTGAATGGCTTGTTCCGGTTTATCAATTTTGGTGTATGAAATTGCCAGACTATGGGCACTGGCCGAATCGGGTTTCAGTGAAAATGCTTTTTTAAAATAAAATAAAGCCCTTTCATGGTCATTCATTTGCACATTTACCCCCCCTGCATCCATATTGATGCCTGAATTATAACTTAAAACAGTTGCCTGTACTTCCAGCAGCTTTCTGAGTTCGGTGTAGTTTTGATTGTCGTAATAGTGTGCCCTTAATTTGTTGGTCAAGCTTATCCAATCTAACTTTAAAAGCGCCACATCGTCGGCTAATTTTTCTTCGAATGAATTCCCAAAAGTATAATCTTCAGGAATAGGTATATTAAAAGGCCAACCTGCCTTCATCATTACTGTAATGTATTCGCCTCTTATCGAATCAACCAGAGTGTATGGGATTCTGTTTCTAATATTTAGTATTTCGTCAGTTGATGGCCAACGGTCCGAAATAAATTGATGGCTCTTTAAGGTATTTATAAACGCAAAGGAGATTAATCTATGACCATATAAATTGGGGTGAACATGTTCGAGTATAACCTCTTTGCCGAGAATGCGGTTATCGATCTGGCTGCGTATTTCTTCTTCGGAATCTACTAAATAAACATTATCGTATTGCGCGCACAACTCCTTGATTGTTTCATTAATTTTTTGCGGTGCCCTAAACCGGAGTAAATCAAGCTCTTTAGCAAGCAGAAACTTTTCTCTGGCAAGGGCTACATTGCTATCGCTTAATGCTTTCGTAGCCAACTGAAACTGAAAATCAGCGGAAAGTTCGTTTGGTTCATCAAGGCTTTTTAAAGGCGCCAGGTCTTTCTCGTTGCTGATAATTGTGCTATACAATACGGGGATATCCAATTTTGAAAAAATGGCGCATAATTCATTCATGTTAGCCTTATATTGCTTTAATCCTTTGTAGTAAGCAGGGGAGTTATAAGGTATGCTTTGCATCGCAGCCATTCTCTCCATGAGAGATTTATCTTCTTTTGCGTTTGCATCAGCTTTTTTTAAGGTGAAACTTCTGAAGAGCTGAGTTACGCGTAGTTCTCTTAATTTTAATACTAAATGGATAAGATTTCTGTTTTCTCCTATTTTAGATGTCGAGCCAACGCCCAGCGCTCCATAATATTCGTTATGCCCGGCATAGATTAAAATCAAATCAGGTTCATAATCTTTTAGTTTTTTAGCGAAATCTAAAAGTGTAAAGGAGTTTACAGCTGTTATCGAAAGATTAATAATTTCAAAGTTAATGTCTGGGAAAAAGTGCATCAATTGGTATTTAATACTCCTGTCGAAAGTTGTGGTTAGTTCGTACGGAAAGCCATAGCTTGACGAAGCTCCAAGGATAAATACACGGTAAGTGTTGTCGGTTTTATCCTTAAGGAAAATATCATAGTTGCCTACTCTGGTATCTTTTTGGTTGCTAAAGTATTTGAGTCCAATTTTATCGTTTAGAACCAAAAATCTATCATCCTCAGGATATTTCTTGAACAGCGAAAAATCATGCCCATAGCCAACCAGGCGCAATACAAGCTCGAAGAGAATAAAAAAGATAAATGGCAGCGCTATGGCAATGATTTTAAAGACTCGTTCATTTTTTTTGTTCAAGGTATCTGTGGCTTTCTTTTTTTTTATGTCTTGTTTCACTAGAATAAAATTTGGTTAAACTTTTACAAGGTTTTTGAAGAATAGGTTAAGATTTAAATTATTTAGAACTAAGTGTTTGTATGTGGTAGTTAACAATTTTAATGCTACCAAAAAATGCATGCTCATTTAAAGAAACGAGGCAATAGCTTTTTAAAGATGTGTTGGAAAAGTATACTCTTATCTTTAGCCTTACCACATATTTTCAAGGTCACTTGCTTTATAGGTATGGTTTCTATTTACCCAAATCGATTTTTTCGATATTCTGATGCCAAGTTTGTCCTTATTTAATAACCTATATAACGAGGCTACCGGAAATAAAATAAAGAAAAACACTGTTCCAAGAATAATTTTTGAGCTTACAAAACTTAAACCCTCAGCCAATTTATACCAGCCAATTGCTATTATTTTTGCCAGTGGGTTAATTAAAACTCCAGCTAAGCCAATACCACAGGCCAGATAAACAAATAGCAGTTTAGATACCTGTTGGTATATTACCCCATAAAGATACAATACCAGCAAGGCTGTAGTAATAACCAATATGGCCTCGGTTGTTTTACTTTTGGTTATCATAAACTAAAACAAAGTATAAATAAATGGTGCTATGGCACTGCCGCTACTTATAACAATCAGAAACCCAAATATCAGTAAGATGATTATTACTGGTATCAGCCACCATTTTTTTCTTTCCTTTAAAAACGACCATAAGTCTCTAAGAAATTCCATTTTTATTAATTTATAAGATAAATAATATTCTCCTCTGGCATTTTTAATCCAGTTTAAACTCTTCTTTCCAGTTATCTGTGTCCTCCCATTGCGGTTGTTCCTTTTTATCGAATAAATAATTGCCAAGTACTAAAAAATCGATTTCTGAACGCATAAAACATCTGTAAGCATCTTCAGGAGTACATACTATCGGTTCGCCTCTTACATTAAAACTGGTGTTCACAATAATTCCATGTTGGGTTATTTTTTTAAAATCATCGATTAAGCTCCAATATCTCCAATTCGTTATTTTATCGACGGTTTGCACTCTTGCCGATAAATCGATATGAGTAATTGCCGGAAAATCTGATCGTTCGACATACAATCTGTCCATAAGAGGTAAGGAGAAGTAATTTTGAGGCAATTCTTTAGTATAGTTTGAATTCACATTTGCCACCAGCAACATGTAGGGCGAAGGTTTATCTAACTCAAAATACCTGGAACAATCTTCCACCAAAACAGAAGGGGCAAAAGGTCTGAAACTCTCCCTGTATTTAATTTTCAGGTTCATCTTTCTTTGCATCTCTTTGTTTCTTGCATCGCCTAAAATGCTTCGGTTGCCAAGCGCTCTGGGGCCAAATTCCATGCGGCCCTGGTACCAGCCAATCACGCTGCCAGATGCGATTAATCCGGCTACTTTTTGCGAAAGTTCTTCGAACTTGTCAAACTTAAGAAAGTTTGCTTTATGATATTTTGCGGCAATTTCAATCTCCTTGTCGCTGTATTCGGGCCCGAGATACGCACCATTCATTGAATCGGAGGGATTTACTTTGCGCGCATTGTTAAAGGAAATGTAAAATGCCGCAAGCGCAGCACCTATTGCGCCACCTGCATCCCCGGCAGCCGGTTGTATAAAAATATCTTCGAATAATCCCGATTTTAGCAGTTTTCCGTTGGCTACACAGTTTAAGGCTACACCGCCAGCCAGGCATATGTTTTTAGAGTTTGTAACTTTTTTTGCTTCAGCAGCCATTTTTACGATAATCTCTTCGGTAACTTGTTGAATGGCATAGGCTAAGTTCGAATGATGCTGCTCGATTTCACTTTCGGCATTCCTGCGGTCGAAGCCAAAGAGTTCTTTCCATTGTTTATCTTTCACCATACGAAGGCCGGTGGAATAATTAAAATACTTTTGATTAAGCCATACAGAGCCATCGTCCTTTATATCAATAAGCTTTTCTTTAATAATAGCTATAAATGTTTTTACTTCATTGCTATCCGGGATACCATAGGGTGCAAGGCCCATTAATTTATATTCGCCTGAATTAACTTTAAAGCCCAGAAAGTAAGTAAAAGCAGAATACAATAACCCTACAGAATGGGGGAAATGTAATTCTTTAATGATTTTTATGGTATTATCTGCACCATGGCAAATGGAGGCGGTTGACCATTCGCCAACGCCATCGATTGTTAGAATGGCAGCATCTTTAAATGGCGAAGGATAAAAGGCACTGGCGGCATGCGAAAGGTGATGCTCTGGAAATAGAATTTTTACTTTTTTTCTGTCGTATCCGGTAATTTTCTCAAGCTCGCTGTGAATGATTTTTTTTAAAAATATTTTTTCCTTTAGCCAAACGGGTATCGATGTTACAAAGGAGCTTAGGCCTTTAGGGGCAAAACCATAATATGTTTCCAGCAGTCTTTCAAATTTTAGAAAGGGTTTGTCATAAAACACGATGGCATCAAGTTCAGAAATTTTTAAAGCCTGCGACTGCAAACAATAATTAATTGCATTAATAGGAAAAGAAGCATCCTGCTTTATTCTGGTAAAACGCTCTTCCTGGGCAGCAGCTACTATTTCTCCTTCTACAACCAATGCTGCAGCAGAGTCATGATAGAATGAGGATATTCCAAGTATTTTCAATCTGGTAGGTTTCTTTATGGTAATGGTTTGGAGTGAATTGTTTGCTTTGGCTAAAACTTAACACAATAATAATTCATTTAAAAAAGATACCATAGATTTGAGAGCCTAATTTAACGAATAGACAGTAAAACTATTTGTGTTTTTTTGTGAATTGGTGCCGTTGTGGCTATCTTCTTATTTGCCACTAAGACTTAATGACTCCAAGAAGCACAAACTCCCATGCTAAACTAGACAAGGACCCTTAATTGTATTAATGTTCGAGTAATCAGGAAAAGAGCCTAATTTATATTAATGCAAATGTAGCTAGTTGTCGATTTATAACGCTACAGAGGTAAGATTTGCCTTTACCCTGGCGAGAACCATTTATTTTAGATTTGTATAGTCGGTTTTTTTGGATGTGATTTTCGTTGGCTTGTAATACTATCCAATGTTTTAATTCTTAAAGAGTTTTCACTCTATCTAATATTCTGCTTTTACACTTAGGCTATTGGTTCAGTTTTGTTATATTTGCGCTTCGAAAAAAAAGTGAAACGAAACGCGATAACCATCATTCTTCTATGGAAAAATACGATATAAACCATTTGCGCGAACTGGAGGCGGAGTCGATGTTTGTGCTGCGCGAGGTAGCTGCACAGTTCGAAAGACCGGGTTTGTTGTTTTCTGGCGGAAAGGATTCAATAGTAATGTTTCACCTGGCGCGTAAGGCCTTCTGGCCGGCAAAAGTTCCCTTCCCTTTGCTTCACATTGATACCGGCCATAATTTTCAGGAGACACTCGATTTTCGCGACGAGCTGGCTGAGAAATATGGAGTACAATGCCATGTGCGCTATGTGCAGGATTCGATCGATGCCGGAAAAGCAGTAGAAGAAACCGGGGTGAATGCAAGTCGCAATGCTTTGCAAACAATAACCTTGCTCGATGCCATTGCCGAGCTCAAACTCGATGTGGCCATGGGTGGCGGACGGCGCGACGAAGAGAAAGCCCGAGCCAAGGAACGCTTTTTCTCACATCGCGATGATTTTGGGCAATGGGACCCCAAGAACCAACGCCCCGAACTGTGGAATTTATTTAATGGCAAAAAGAAACTGGGCGAGCATTTTAGGGTATTCCCCATCAGCAACTGGACCGAGATGGATGTATGGCAATACATCTACATGGAAAATATCGAAATCCCCAATTTGTACTTTACCCACAAACGTCAGGTTTTTAACCGCGATGGAGTGTGGATGTTTAAAGCTCCCTTTATGCTGTTAAAAGCCGGTGAAGAATTGATAGAAAAAGATGTTCGTTGCCGCACCATTGGCGACATCACCTGCACCGGACTTACTCTCTCTAAAGCCAATACCCTCGAGGATATTATAAATGAAGTAGCCGCTACACGCACCACCGAAAGAGGAGGCCGTTCCGACGACAAGCGTTCGGAAGCTGCCATGGAAGACCGCAAGAAGGAAGGCTATTTCTAATCGTGAAATTATTAAAAGCAAAGAACAATGTCTGAATTCCAGGAACATCAAGCCGGGTATCTGAATATGGAACTCCTTCGTTTTACTACCGCAGGTAGTGTAGACGACGGCAAAAGCACCCTTATTGGCCGCCTGTTGTACGATAGCAAAGCCATTTTCGAAGACCAGATGGAAGCCATCGAAAGGGCCAGCATCAGCAAGGGCGAAGATTATGTGAACCTGGCGTTGCTAACCGATGGTTTGCGTGCCGAGCGTGAACAAGGTATCACCATCGATGTGGCTTACCGCTATTTTGCAACTCCAAAACGTAAGTTTATCATTGCAGATACCCCCGGTCATGTGCAATATACGCGTAACATGGTAACCGGAGCCTCCACGGCCAATGCCGCACTCATTCTAATCGATGCCCGAAAAGGGGTGATTGAACAAACGCTGCGTCATTCGTTTATCGCTTCTTTGCTCCAAATACCACACGTTATTGTATGCATCAATAAAATGGATTTGGTAGAGTATAAAGAAGAAGTTTTTGAACGCATTCGGAAAGATTACGAACAAAGCATTTCTGATAAACTCAATGTAAAAGATACCCGTTTTGTGCCTATCAGCGCACTGAATGGCGACAATGTGGTGGACCGTTCAGAAAAAATGAAATGGTACGAAGGGCCAACCCTCCTTTACCTGCTCGAACACCTGCATATAACCAACGATCGGGATTTTAGTCACTTGCGCATACCGGTTCAGTATGTCATTCGACCACAAAGCGACGATTACCACGATTACCGTGGATATGCCGGCCGTATTGCCGGGGGTGTTGCCAAACCTGGCGACAAGGTTACTGTGCTTCCTTCCGGTTTAACGTCTACCATTAAATCCATCGATATGATGAACCGTGTTGGAATGGATGCTGCCTTTCCACCTCAATCGGTTACCATTCGCCTGAGCGATGAAATAGACATAAGTAGAGGAGATATGATTGTTGGGGAGGATAATCTGCCCACAGTAAGTCAGGATATTGTATTCCGGTTTTGCTGGCTGAGTGAACGTCCGTTGGTTCCGGGAGGAAAATATACCATCAAACACACATCGAAAGAAGTGAAGTGCATTATTAAATCCATCGATTACAAGATAGATATCAATACCCTTGAAAAAAATCATCAGGACAAAGGGGTGGGGCTCAATGAAATTGGACAAATGACAGTGCGCACTACTCAACCTCTGGTATTTGACGACTATGAGAAAAACCGCATTACAGGAAGCTTGATACTGGTGGATGAAGCCACCAACAATACTGTTTGTGCGGGAATGATTGTGGACTAAGCTTGTTAGAATATATTCGATAAGCCTTTAAGGTTTCAAAGGGGAAAATTCAGAGAATAAACTTTCTATGAATTTTCCCCTTCTTTATTTCCTTTGTTCAAATTAGTGAAGCCTTTTAATTATTCTAAGCTGATGGGTATATTGTTTGGTTTGTGTGTGAAAGATACCCTGCTGGTCGAGCTTGTCGATACGCACAGAACCTGATGCATGAATAATTATTCCGGGTTCGATTACAATGCCTACATGGCTTATTTTTCCCTCGGGGTTATCAAAGAAGGCAAGGTCACCAGCCTTTGCTTCAGTCTGAAAAGGAACTGTATTTCCGAAGGATACTTGCTGAGCGGCATCACGTGGAATTTTAATTCCCATGGCTTTGAAAACAACTTGAGTAAAACCCGAGCAATCGATACCCATAAAGCTTCTTCCACCCCATAAATAGGGCGTTCCGATAAACTGAAGGGCCGTCTCTACGATTTCTGCTTCCAGAAGTTCCTCGTTGATGGTAATCAGGGTATGAGTTTTCGAATCAATTAATTCTGGCAATAATTCGCTGCCCACCGATAGCCAAATACTGATGCCTTCCAGCTCAACAAGGCGGGAGAAAGCCTTTACAACCGGAGCATTCATGGCAGTGCTACCACAAGATCGGATTGTTTTTCGCTCTACCCATCCTTCATAGCCATCAAAATCCATTCGAACCAGAACCCAGTCGCCCGATTTTTCGATTTCTCTTGCCGTTTCTCCAAAAAGCATCTGGCTAACTTGCTCCGAACGGTGAGAGGGTTCTTTGCGCATGGGCAAATAACTTAGCGGGCAAACAAGTGCATTCATAATTGAAGTTCCTATTTTGGTTTAAAAGTAGTAAGGAATGCCATACCATTCAAAAATAAATATTGATTTGACTTTACAATGCGAAATTGTTGAGCTGTGTGGCATTGCATGGTTATATATTGTATAGTTTTTGCTAATTTGGTCAATTAACTGCACAATTATGGCTAACCTCATTAATAAAGCTAAGCTCCATTTCAGGCAAATACTTACCCTGTCGGCCTTTCTACTTGCTGCTATACTGGTAGTGCTAATGCTGCCGCGCGAACGTCGTTTTGCCTATGATTATTCTAAAGGAAGTCCATGGGTTAACGAAGATTTAACTGCCCGATTTGGTTTTTCTATTCAAAAAACTACGGCAGAATTGCTGCGCGAACGCGATTCGGTGAGCCATATGTTGATACCCTATTTTGTTTACGATACAGCAATCTGGTTTGAAAAATTAGACGAGTTCTATGCAGATTTCGATGCAAAATGGATGAGCTTCTGCATGCAGGAGTTTAATATAAGTGAGTCAACCAATTATGCCACAAATCCGAAATATCAGACCCAACGCAATTTGCAGAAATACTATAGCCATTTTCTGGTTTCCAGGTTGGAACAATACTATCAGAAGGGGATAATACGTTTACCCGAGCCATCCGAATTTCAGTTTAACGATGCAGGTATTATCAACCTGGTGAAGGGACAATTATCTGAACAGGTAAACATCGATCAGCTTTATACTTCCAAAGAGGCATACGAGTTACTTCGGAAGGAACTTACGGCGGCCAACAAGAAAGATACCCGACCTCTGGCAAGCTTGTTTGCCTCATTCTTTAATAGTCTCGATTTGGGCAACTACCTTCAGGAAAATCTTTTACTGGATAAAAAACGTACCGAGATGGAGCTCAATGAAAATCTCAAGGCATTGTCGCTCACAAAAGGGTATATACAAGAAGGGGAATTGCTTATTTCGCGCGGCATTATTGTAAGCCCTGAGGCACACCAGATTATTGAATCGTACAAATACGAATTCGAAAACCAGCAAGGTAATGTAAACGATATTCTTGCCTGGGGGGGAAGAATTATCCTGAGCCTGATTTCTTTTCTGGTGGTATACCTTTTCTTGCTTAGTTTCAGAAAAGAAGTACTTCAAAACATTACCAAGACCAGTTTTATACTGTTTTTAATGGTGTTGATGATTTTTGTAGCTACCATGGTTTCGGGTTTCGATAAGAAATATTTCTATGTGGTGCCCTTTACCATTCTGCCGATTATTATCCGAACATTCTTCGACGAAAGGGTAGGTTTGTTTATTCATATCATTACCGTATTGCTGGCTGGTTTTATGGCATTTAACAGCTACGATTTTGTGTTTCTGAATATCATTGCTGGGATGATTGCCTTGTTTAGCCTTACCAACCTTTACCATCGTTCGAGGTTTTTTCTTTCTGCTTTGTTTGTTTTTCTTGCCTATTCAACCAGCTATTTTGGTATTTCAGTGGTGAAAGAGGGAAGCCTTTCTCAGATAGACCTGAGTAACTTTGGCTATTTTGGTTTGAACGGTGTTTTTACCCTATTATCGTTTCTGTTAATCTATATTTTCGAAAAAACTTTTGGCTTTCTGTCCGATACCACCCTGATGGAACTCTCCGATACCAATCAGCCCCTTTTGCGAAAGCTGGCCGAAAATGCCCCTGCAACCTTTCAACATAGCATGCAGGTGGCAAACCTTTCGGAGGAGGCTATTCGGCATATCGGAGGAAGCCCTTTGCTGGTGCGCACTGGTGCACTCTACCACGATATTGGAAAGATGATCGACTCTTCCTATTTTACCGAAAATCAGGTCGGAGGACCAAATCCGCATCAGGATAAGGACATTAAGGATAGCGCGCGCATTATTATCAACCACGTAAAACTTGGGGAAGAAATGGCTATCAAGCATAAAATTCCCAAACCTATCATCGATTTTATCCTCATGCACCATGGCACCTCCACCGCCAAGTTTTTTTATAAAACCTATCAGAACGAACACCCTGGCGAAGAGGTAGATAAGAAAGAATTTCAATATCCTGGCCCCCGGCCACTGACAAAAGAAACCGCCGTACTGATGATGGCCGATACTGTAGAAGCAGCCTCGCGAAGTCTTGATAACTACAGCATAGAGAGTATCGATGAGCTGGTAGAAAGGCTAATCAATCAACAAATGGCCGATGGCCAGTTCGAAGATGCCGACATAACTTTTAAAGAGATTAAGAAAGTGAAAGAAGTCTTTAAGCTCCGCTTGAGAAATATTTACCATGCCCGAATTGCTTATCCTAGATAAATATTCTGATGCAAGCGGGTTATATTTAATTTGTATTTTGTACTTTAATGGAACCCTACCTTAATTTTATTAGGCTTGTGAAAAAACTAAGATGGATAATATCTCGGATGAGAAGGAGTTTCAATTTAATTGTAATTTTTTGTTTTCTGATTACCCTTTGCCTGCATGGTCAGGTGAAAGATGTGGGCCTCCCTTTTGTTAAGAACTTTTATCAGGCAGAATACCAAGGCGGAACACAAAATTGGAGTATCACTCAGGATAAGAATGGGTTTATGTATTTTGCCAATAACAATGGCGTTTTACGTTTTGATGGTTCGAACTGGGATATGTTTTCCCTTCCTAATAGATCTGTTGTAAGGGTTGTTGCCTTTATCGATGATAAAATTTATGCCGGAGGTTTCGATGAGTTTGGCTTTTATACCTACAGTCACAATGGCGAATTTATATACACATCGCTTTCTGCTCAATTACCTGAAACTACAAAAGATTTTGGTGAAATATGGCGTATTTTCCCTACCCGCTATGGCGTTGTATTCCAATCGTATCGAAAAATATTTCTTCTTCAAGCGGGAGAGATACATCAGATTTCGCCAGAAACCCAATTTGGTTTTTCCTATGTTGTCGACAGCAATTTTTTTGTAGTTGATAGGGGGTATGGTTTGTATATTCTACAAGGGAATTCGCTCAAACCAATTATTAAAAACACCCAATTCTTTAACGAAAACGAAGTAAGTTTTATTTTCTCCCATGGAGCGAGTAGTTATTTAATTGGCACAACCACGAATGGAATTTTTATCTACGATGGACAAGAATTGTTACCCTGGAATAGGGCATTAAATAAACTATTAATCAATTACCAGATTTATTCAGCAATTGAGATCGGAAGCGAACATTTAGCCATTGGTACTATTATGGATTCCGTTTCTACGACCCACAAATAGGCAGATTTACTACCATTGACCCACTTACAGAAAAGAATCACTCACAATCAGGATTTGTTTATGCAGCTAATAACCCGATAAAGTACATAGATTACATGGGGTTAGATTCTGCTCAAAGAGCAACTGCAGTAGCTTTGGCAGAAGAATATGTGAATAAGAATACCGGAAATACTTATCCTACACAAACAGACATAGATAATGGAGATTTCAAAGGAGAACCAGGAGAAAAAGTCGATTGTTCGGGCTTGGTTTCAAACGCTATTAAAAAAGCAGGGGAGCCAGACCCTATGACAGGTGCTGGTAAAACAGGAAATGGGGTAAATCGTATAGCACAAAGTTCTGAGAAGGTTACAGATAAGAATGATGTTCAAGTTGGAAATGCTATTACCTTGGATAATAGCACATCGGGCACGGATAAACCGATGGGGCATATTGGAATTATTGTTGAAGTAAAAAGGAATGACCAGGGAGAAGTCACGGGCTATAAAGTTATTGATTCCGGTGGGCGGCCATCTACAGGAAAGTCTGGTCCTAGATATACAAATATAACACTTGGAGGAAAAGGATATTGGGACAGTAGAGTTACAGGTATTTATAAGTGGGATAAAAAACCTGATTAGTATTTGCCTTATACATAACAACAAAAACATTGAATTATATGAGAAATATAGTTTTTATTATTACCCTACTTATTCTTACTTCTTGTGGCAATAATGTAAGAATGGAGCAATCATCTAGTGATGGTAGCAAGGCTGTCCCATGTGAAGTATTAAATATACCATATACTATCTTAAGTGGTTTAATGATTGATGAAATCAAAAAAACAAATCTTGATAAGAGAATGGAGCTATCACAAAATCAGGAAATAATTTTATCTGATATAGTTGGCATAGAAAGTAATGGTAATATTTATTTATATGGTATAAAAAGCATCTATGAGGATGTTGTTGTTTTGTTTGTACTTGTTGAAGGAGTTTCTGGGGATACCTTTTATATGATAACAACTGACTGTTCATCAAAAAAAATAGACTATATTTCTTTAACCGAATGTGATTATTTTGATGTCACAGAACAACGAGAGGATAATGAAACGGGGGTATTTATAACCAAATATTTTAAAATGCTAAATGACACTATTGTTTCCGTGCGAAATATCACTAAACAAGAAGTAAAAAGGCTTAATGATGGTAAAATTTTAGAATCTCAAATAGATTCTGTTACACTTAATTATCATTTGAATAGAAAAGGTAAAATTAAGTTGGTGCAAAGGGACTCCGTGAGGATAATTTCAGATAAATAGAAAATAAAAGCCCGGCCAGTCCGGGTTTTTTTATACCAATAAGCTTTGTAATTTATTCTTAGCAAAGAAAGCGTCAAGCATGGCGAAAACATGGGCTTTATCTTCTTTAGAAAGCTTTTCCAGTTCCTTCATACGTTTTAAGGTCTCATTATCTATGTTCTGGTACTCTCCTTCTTTTACCAGGTAATCAATCGTAACGCCCAGCGCTTCGGCAATCTTGGCAGCCGTATCAATCGAGGGCTTTATCTCATTCCTTTCATACTTCCCAATAATATCACCGGAAGTTCCAACAGCTTTACCCAAATCATTTTGGGTCATTTTCTTCTGTTTTCTTGCGTATGTTATCCTTTCTCCAAACGTCATTATTAGTCAGATTTATGAGTTAAAAATGAACTTATTGACAAAAATAAGTGAATAAAATATCATAAACAATTTATTTAATGCTTGTTTAAATCAGAACGATTGGTTAGTTTTGTGAATGATTTATCGGAAAAAAGAATTTTAAAAAATTTTTGAGCCAATGGAAATACGGGACATAAAAGCGCACCTAAACATATTAACAGTACTAAGCAGCTACCACCTGAGACCCAACAAAAACAACATGCTCCCGTGTCCTTTCCACGAAGACAAAGAACCCAGCCTTAAAATTTACACCAACACGAATACTTTCAACTGCTTTGGCTGCGGCGCAAATGGCGACACTATCGAGTTTATCCAGTTAAAAGAAAAATGCACAAAGCACGAAGCCATAGAGAAAGCCAAGAGTTTAGCAAATCCATTATACAACATAAACCCCGAGCCAATGGAAAAGACAGAGGATAAAAATTTACTTCCAAGAATTGCAGTATTAAGCAAAGTTGCCCAGGATAGCAAAGCCAGTTTTAAACGTACTGCCAATGCAAAGGACTACATAAGAAGCCGGAAGCTTGACCCGGATAAACTGGAAGTTGGCTATATCGGGACCGACTTTGGAAAAACATGGAACAAGCAATTACTGGAAAGCGGCCTGCAGCTTGGCATATTAACGGAATCCCGGCAAAACACCATAGTGCCAAAGTTCAAAAACTGTGTGCTGTTCTTCACCAAAAACGAGAAAGGGCAAATCATAGATATTTACGGAAGGTCGATAAACCCGAACGGCGAAGGAAAACACTTTTACTTAAACGGCAAGCACCAGGGCATTTACCCGAATTATCCCAATACAAAAACCACTAAACTAATATTGACCGAAGCCATTATAGACTGTGCCACGTTGGGGCAACAGGAAGAAATAAACGGCAATTACTCAATCCTTTCACTGTACGGCACAAACGGTTTTACCGATGAAATCGAAGAAGCAATAAAAGAACTGCCGGAGCTTGAAGAAGTGATACTGTTTTTTGATGGGGACAAAGCCGGGAACGAAGCGGCAATAAGAACAGCAGAGAAACTAAAAGCCGTCAAACCACAACTCACTATTACCAAAGTAGAAACGCCCGAAGGCGAGGACATAAACAGCCTGTTGCAGGGACATGAACCGGAAATATTAAACCACCTGATACAAGAGCGAAAACCAATAAGCCAAGACAGGGAACAAAACAACCCGACCCCATCGGAACCGGAACCAGTTGGAAACTTAAACACCAACAACCCCGACAAAATAACCTACCAGGAAGGCGAACTGCAATTTATCATCTGGGGCGGGATAGAGAAAGAAAACATCCACCGTCTAAAGCTCAATTTACTGGTACAGCTAAGGGAACACGCTTTTAAATACTACCAGGACGATGTAAACCTATACAGCAACGGGCAACTACAGCGGTATATCAAAGGGGCATCAGAAGAACTGGAAATAAGCGAAACGGTTTTAAAAAACACCATCCGGAAGATGAAAAACCAGATAGAAACCTACCGCTTGACCCTGATAGAAGCCGAACGCAAAGCATTAAAACCAAAACTATATCAAATGACCACAACAGAACAGAAAGAAGCAGAACGCTTTTTAAAAACAAACAACCTGGTACAAAATACCCTGTCATCAATCAGTAAAAGCGGGTTAATCGGGGAACAGAAAAACGGTTTACTCCTGTTTTTTCTTTACCTGAGCCGTTTGTTTGATGACCCTTTGCATGCAATCATTTACGGGAAATCAGGGAGCGGAAAGACCTATTTACAAACCAAAATCAGCGAATGTTTACCGGAAGAATCCGTAAGGACAATAACCAGTTTAACTGAAAATACCCTGTATTACTCGGCCAAAGACTTTTGGAAACACAAGCTTTTATTAATCGAGGATTTAGAGGGCGTTTACAATGCTTTTTTACCGCTCAGGGAGTTCATGTCAAAACAAAGCATTACCAAGCTCACAACAGATAAGGACGCCAAAGGGAACAATGTACAAAAAGTATTGATGGTAGAAGGCCCGATATGCGTGAGCGGTGCAACCACCAAATCAAATATTTATGAAGATAATGCCAACCGAAGCTTTTTACTGCATGTGGATGAAAGCCCCGACCATGCAAGGGAAGTAATGGACTACCAAAGAAAAATGCAAGCCGGGTTAGTGAATGAACCGGAACAACAGAAATACAGGCAGCTTTTAAAGAATAGCCAACGATTATTAAGAAAAGTAAGGATTATCAACCCTTACGCCACCATGCTGGACATACCGGAATGCGTTTTTAAGAAGCTGAGAACCAACATGCATTATTTACGGCTCATCGAAATCATTACTTTTTACCATCAGCTGCAGAGAGAAATAAAAACCGACACAGCCGGAACCCCTTACATAACAACAACACCGGAAGACATCGAGTGGGCTAATTTTTTAATCAAAGATAGTTTACTCAGGAAATCAGACGAACTGAGCGGACAAGTCCGCCACTTCTTCGAATCCTTAAAAAGCTTTGCAGACAAGAAAGAAGAACCAAAAACCATTTATGCAAAAGAAGCCCGGGAAGCGTTCAGGATGAACCCTATGACCATAAACCGGTACTTCCGGGAACTTGAAAACAGGGGTTATGTACAACGCAACGGGGGCAACAGGAAAACAGGTTTTGAATATGAAATAAAAGCCTGGGACGAATACGAAAAACTGAAATCCGGCATCGACATTTTAGACGAGATTTTGGAGAAGGTAAAAGCGAAGTATAACAGCCAAAACCAACAAAAAGTTAAGTATAACACAAGTGTAACAGAAGTATAACAGGGTTGCAGACCTTTTTGATAAGATTAATTATCAGGCATTTATAGCGAAGTATAACAGTATAACAAGTATAACACGGCAAGAGCAAGACCCCCTATAAAAATGCAAAAACTGACGATACAAACACCGGAATTTATCAGGCTGGAAACAGCCTTCCAAAAGTGGCTGCGGACGTTGAATTTTGAGCCGACAACCATCAATTACAATCCTGTGCGTGTCCGTGAGTTCTTTAACTGGCTTGAAAAGCAGGGAATAAAAGCGATAACGGAAATAACAAAACCGGTTGTATTACAATACTTCGATTACCTGAAAGAGCGTAAGAACCAGACTAAAGGTGGGAAACTGAGCAAAAACTCATTGCGAACTCACCAACAATCATTAAGGCGGTTTACAAGGTATTTAAGGGAAACAGGACAAGACAGCTTTGAAGTCGATATACAATTACAGGGAAGTACCAGGAACATAAAAACCATATTTACCAAAGAAGAAATAAAAGCTTTGCAGAATGCCTGTGATAGCGATGTTTTGGGAATGAGGGACAAAGCAATGATAAGTATTTACTATGGTTGTGGACTTAGAAGGAACGAGGGTTTAAACCTTGATGTAAACGACCTGCTTTTTAATAAGAACCTGGTTTATGTAAGGAAAGGGAAGAACTACAAAGAACGCTATGTTCCCATGGCCGAAGGGGTAAAAGAAGAACTGCAAAACTACGTTGATTATGCCCGGCCAACACTAATGAAAACACCTGTAAAAGCTTTGTTTTTAACTGTTAAAGGAAACCGGATTGGAAGTAATGCAATGGCAGTACGCTTGCAAATGCTGAAAGAGAAAGCAGAAATAAACAAAGAGGCTGGTTTACATGCCTTGCGGCACTCCATCGCCACGCACCTTTTACAATCAGGAATGGAACTGGACAAAATAAAGCGGTTTTTAGGACATAGCAGCTTAGAAAGTACACAAATCTATACACACCTGAAATATGAGCAATGCGGGTAAATACAGCCACTTAAAAAAGAAATTTACCGGGATACTTCAGCAACTTGAAACCTACCTGAATAAGCAACCCTATGAAGCAAACACCATCCGGCAGTTTAAGAACTATACAACTTGTTTTTTAGACTGGCAGCAAAGCCGGAAGCTGGAACAGGTTACATATAATGACTTACTTGTTTTTATTGATTATTGCAGTGAAAAGGGCGACAGCACCAAGCTGATAAACCGGAAACTTGCAGCTATCCGAAAATATTACGAATACTTGCAAAGCAAGGGCGAAGCATTAAAGAACCCGGCATCCGGCTTGTTTTTAAAAGGTAAAAGGACAAGCGTACCAAACAACCTGCTGGACAAAAAGGAACTGCAGGAGCTTTACAACCATTACCAACCTTACGACCTGAGAACCACGAGAAATAAAATCATTTTAAGTTTATTAATCAACCAGGCATTGACCACCGATGAACTCCACAAGTTGGAACCGGGACATATAAAATTAAAAGCCGGGAAAATAGAAGTACCGGGAAGCAAGCACAGCAACGGAAGGACTTTAGAACTTGAAGCAAGCCAAATAATCGAGATGCAGGAATACTTAAACGAAACAAGACCAGCAATATTAAAAGCGATAAAGCAAACCCCGGAATGGTCAGGAAGGAAAGCAGAAAACCCCGATTTTAAACGATTGGAAAACCAATTGATAATAAGCGTAAACGGTTCAACCAACATCAAAAACAGCCAACACCATTTAATCAAAGCTTTACAGCAAATAAACCCGAAAGTCAGGAATTGCGGACAAATCCGGCAAAGTGTCATTGCTGAATGGCTCAAACACGAAGATGTACGGATAGTCCAATACAAAGCCGGGCACAGGTATGTAAGCACAACGGAAAGATACCAATCCAACAACCTGGAAGATTTACAGGAAGCTTTAAACCAGCACCATCCATTAAGATAGCCCACAAGCCAACACGCCCCACAGGGCAAAAAATCCAGCCGTTTTAATAAATGATATTGAATTGATTTTAAAGGTATTTATTAAAACTCCCCCTGTCTTTTTTGCCCTTCCGCACGCCTGCCCTTCTGTTGTTTTTCCTGTCATGCTTTTTGTGCCAACCCACAAGCGGCACATTGTCTTTTTTCTTTTAATTGAACTGATTTTAAGCGGTAAAAGCAAAAAGCCAAAGAGCCGCCCAACGCTGAAAACAAAAAGACACGCCAGGAAAAAACAACCCAAAGCTATATTAACATAATGCGGCATTATAGGAACAAAACATTTTAAGCGGTATAAATGAAGTGTTTTGTTTTGTCCTATAATAGCACTATGTTAAATAGCCGCACGCCAACCCGTCCCGCCCACGCTGACACACACGGACAGGCACTTTTATAAACCACTCAAACCCAACCCTGCAAACCAAAGTTTATAAAAGAGCCTGCCGTCTTGCCATCCAAAGCGGTAGCAAGAGCAATAAAAACCAAGCCGACACACGAGCCAACCCAATTGTTTTTTATTGCACTTGCTGGCATTATCTATCCACCGACAAACCCCGACCACCACCCCAAAGACAGCCGACCCGCAAACCTTTACCACCGCTTAGGCAAAGTTAAGCCCCCAGCCCAACGCACTGCAAGGTCAAGCCCTACGGGTTTTGCAATATTTTTTTGATACTCATTTTTATTTTTTAATTGAATCAAAAAAATATCGCAAAAACCTTGCATCTGCCAACGCTGGGCTATTTTGGTGCCTAAGCGGTAGCAAAGGTTTATTCCGTGCTAAAACCTTATCAAATCAACATTACAGCCTTGTAAATTTTTTTTTCGAAAAACTCGACTTTTTTAAAACTCAACACTATTTATGGAATATAAATAATAAAATCTTATGAGGAAATCCGAGTTTATTAAAATCAAATTTTTAGGTTTTGAAATGATTTGTAAAGACCCATCAAAACGGGGAATTATCATAATATCAATGGTATTACTGTTTTTGTTGACGGTTGTAATTTTTTCTTTTATCTGAAATAGTTGAAAAACAAAACGTTCAAAAATGGCACTGCCGCCGATGGAAAGGTTCTGCACGGAGCTTTTTAGAAGGGTTGGCAAATTGCACATAATGCCCGGACGTGTATGTGCAGTGGCGAAGGGACACCAAAATCCCGTAGCCATTGCATATACACGGAATTATGTGCAGTTTATCGAGCGTGGGGAAAAAGCGTAGTGCAGAACCTTGACCGCACCGACCTTCCAAATACTTCAATTAAAAAGTTCAATTAAAAGAAAAAACACTTATTTTTGAGGGCATTAGTAAAATAAATGGGCTGTCCAAAACTTACATATCAATCCGAACAACAACCAATTTTTTGGGAAGTATGGCGCAAATCTGACGACACGATTTTTGAAGTAGGTCGTTTAGATTCAGAACGGACTTTTTATTGTAAGCCGGGATGGCGATATCCTTCAACATATAAACCGGTACCGGGGTTTACAGAATAATACTGTGCTTAGTATCTTTTATGATCAGAATCAGAAGATCTGGCTTGGACTCGATAATGGTATTGATATGCTGGAGATAAGCAGTCCATTATCAATTTTAAATTATTGTTACAACATCGAAGCCACCTACACATCTATTGTGTTTAATGACATTCTGTATATTGGCACCAACCAGGGTTTGTTCGCCAGAGAATTTTCAAAAATAGGAAATGAACAGTTGTTGTATGAAGGTTTTCGTTTAATTGATGGAACTCAAGGGCAGGTTTGGTGGCTTGAAGTGATAGAGGATAATTTAATATGCGGACATAATTTTGGGACTTTTCTGGTGGAGGGGTTCAAGGTGCATCAAATCAGCGATATTTCAGGTGGTTGGGATTATATAAAAGTGCCTGATTACGAAAACTATATGATTGGAGGAACTTATAACGGCCTGATGCTTTATAAAAAAACACCTGGGATCAAGCCTTATTGGAAGCCAGTTAATTATATAAAGGGTTTTAATGAATCGGCGCGCGAGCTGGCTTTCGATGAGGATAATAACTTGTGGGTAACGCATGGGTATAAGGGCCTGTATAAAATTAAACTTAACAGCCAGCTTAATGCAGTGGAAAAAATTATCCGCTATAATCATACCAATGGCTTACCAGGTCTGCCCTATGCACTTACCCACATTAAGGGAAAGTTAGCGATAGTGGCCGGAAATAGTATTTATAAGTTCAGTGCAAAAAACAACCTTTTTGTAATTGACGATGAGCTCAATGGATTGTTTGGCAATAAAACAGGCTTATCGAAGGTTTACGAAGACTCTAATGGCGATGTATGGTTTTTTACCAATACTTATATGGGGGTTCATCGTTTGCAGGAGGATGGAACTTATGTGGAAATTACAATTCCTTTTCGCCGCATAAATCGCCAGTTTTTAACAAATCCCTACGAAAATATATTTGCCTACAATCAGAGTCATGTATTTATCGGTGGACAAAAGGGTATTTTGCACTATAATCCGCAAAAACAAAAGCCTTTAAATGTGGATTATACTGTTGTACTTAGTGAGATAAAAATCAGTAAAGGAAAAAAAGATTCAACCCTAATTAAGCTTTATGGCTCGGATAAAAATCTTGCCGAAAAACAAAAAATACATATACCCTACAAATATAACTCTATCGCTTTTCAGTATGTGACGCCTTTTTTCGAAGCCAACAACGAAACAAAATATACCTATCGATTGAAGGGATTCGAAAATCAATGGTCGGAGTGGACCGGCAGAAACATGAAAGAATATACCAATTTATTTGAAGGAGAATATGTATTCGAAATAAAAGCTAAGAATATTTATAACACCGAAAGTGCTGTTACCTATTTTCGTTTTACCATTGCCCCGCCATTTCTTCGTTCGATAGGAGCCTATATTTTTTATGGTATATCGTTTTTGGCTTTAATTGGCATGGCAATCTATTTTGTGCAAAAACATATGGATCAAACCCGCCGAAGAGAGAAACTTAAGCATGAACGCATTTTAGTTGCAAAAGAAATACAATTCAAAGAAGAGTCAAAAATTTCGGAAGAGCAAATACAGTCATTAAAAAACGAGAAATTGTTAAATGAAATGCGTTATAAGAACATGGAGCTTGCCAATGCTACCATGCACTTGATTCATAAAAACAAATTTCTTATAAAATTAAAAGCAGATTTATCCCGCATGTGGGGCGAGGCAAAAGTGGAAAGCGTAAAGAACGAAATAAAACAAATCGTCAAAAAAATCGACAAGGATTTCAAAAACGAACAGCATTGGAAAGTGTTTGATAAATATTTCGAAGAAGTGCATCAGGACTTCATAAACCGTATAAAAGAAAAACATCCGGCACTTACGCCTAACGATTTACGATTATGTGCCTACCTGAAAATGAATCTTTCTACAAAAGAAATTGCCCCGCTCATGAATATATCCGTTCGTGGTCTTGAAATAAGCCGCTATAGACTTAGGAAGAAACTTGATATTGACAGAGAAACAAATCTCATAGACTATATTTTGGGTATTTAAATAGAAATGCCCCGGAAGTCCACTATTTAAGGTCAACTTCACTAAAAGCACAGCAAAAGTCTTTGATGTGTGTTTCGAAAGCTCCTATCTTTCGCCACCTGCTCTGAATAGACTCTGAGGATTATTCGCTTACTATTTTGAGCAGAATGAAAAAACATGTGCGAATTCTATCATTACCCCAGAATTCCTCTATTGATTTTGCCTACTTCTTTTCTGATTAAACCCTATCGCATTCTACATTTTATACTTTAAAATTTGGTAGAAGTAGCCATTCACTTCTCTATAAATGATTTGTATTGTAAAAATTATAAAGATCATATATACAATTAAATACAGGTTTTTTGATGTGTTATTGATGTATTTACATTTTTCTTTGATGTGCTTTTGATGCAGGTGTTTTTTAGTGAATAATTTAACACAACCTCTACATTTAACTTCTTTTAACCTTAAACTGATTATTCACTAACCTATTTTAAATTATGAAGAGATTATTCACACTTCTTACTTTGCTTGGTGTATTTCTTCTTGTCCAAGCGCAAGAGAGAACTATCACGGGTAAAGTTACCGATGCAAACACCGGAGAATCCATTCCCGGCGTGAGTATTGTGCTGGAGGGTACTACCCGAGGCGCAGTAACAGATCTTGATGGCGATTTTTCCATCGAGGCCACTGATGGTCAGGTACTTTTATTTTCTTTTGTGGGTTACCTGACCGAGTCAGTGACTCTACAAGGGCAAACTAGTGTTGATATTAACTTAGTACCCGATCTTCAAGCCATTGAGGAGATTATTGTAGTAGGTTATGGTACGCAGAAGAAAAGTCTGGTTACCGGAGCTATCGCTAAAGTAAATGCTGAAGATATAGCCCAGACCCGCTCTACTCGGATAGAAAGCGCCCTACAGGGAAAAACTTCCGGGGTTCTTGTTCAGCAATCGTCCGGTGCACCTGGAGCCGAACAGAATATTATTATTCGTGGAGCAGGTTCCGATAATAATGTGCGTCCGCTTTATGTAATTGATGGTATGCGTACCGAAGGTATCGACTGGCTTGATCCGGAAGACATTGAATCTATGGAAGTACTGAAGGATGCCGCATCTGCTGCCATTTATGGTACAGAAGGTGCCAATGGTGTTATTATTATTACTACTAAAAGTGGAAAGAACAAAGAGGGTAAATCTTTTTTTACATACGATGGTTCGTTTGGTTGGCAAAAAGCCATTCCTAGTTATAAAGTAATGAATACAGCTCAATATCAGGATTACTATAGGTATGCCTGGATGCTGGATAACGCAAACAGAACATGGGAACAAGCAGTTGCCAGATACCCAACCGATTCAATTAATAACACTGACTGGCTTGGTGAGATTTTCACTTCATCACCAGTTCAAAAGCACAAAATCGGACTTTCAGGAGGAAATGAAAAAAGTCAATATTATTTATCCTTGTCATATACCGATCAGGAAGGTATTATAGGTGGCGGAGATAAAAGTCGTTTTACTCGATATGCCTTTAAATTAAATCTTGATAGTGAAGCCACTAATTGGCTTAAGATAGGTACAAGAATGTCGTACACAAATTCCACAAAAAGAGGTATTAGCCAGAACGGTGTATTTGGTACGGTAACGAACAATGCCATTGTATTAGATCCTACAACTCCTGTTTATTATGCAGATACCACTGGATATAACCAGGATGATATTGATAATATGCGTGAGGTGTGGGGTGATACTTGGTATCTCAACCCTGGTATTCAGGATGAGAATGGATATTTTGGTGTTTCTCAAAACGTAAAAAACGAAATATCGAATCCTGTGATGCAATTACATAATGACAGGGATCAAGAGCAGATAAATAAAATTATTGGAGGGATTTATGGCGAAATTAAGTTTTGGGACGATTTAAATTTTCGTACCACTTTCGATATCGATGTATCCCACAACTATAATCGCGGCTGGAATCCCCGGGCTTATACAAACAGTTTAAATGCTCCAGATAGCCTTAGTCGTGTTTTCCAGAGTATTAACTTGTACTATACCTGGCAATGGGAAAGTTATTTTTCTTATAACAAAACCATTCAGGATCATACAATTGGTGCGGTTCTGGGAGCCTCTGCACGTGAGTTTGAGCATGAGTATCTTGGTGCAAATTCTAAAGAATTGATAGAAGAAACCGATAATTATGCATGGGTCGATTACGGCACTTTTCTTGACACGGTAGATAATCGAATGAGAGGATACGGTGGTCTTGGGAATTGGCAGACTCAAAACTCAGTTTTCGGACGTATAAATTATTCTTACAAGGATAAGTATATGTTTACATTTAACGGCCGATATGACGGCGATTCCAGATTTGGCTCTAATAATAAATACGCTTGGTTTCCTTCTTTCTCTTTTGGTTGGGTTGCATCAAGAGAAAATTTCTGGAACGTAAGCTGGATGAATTTCTTAAAGCCACGCTATAGTTTTGGTATAACTGGTAATGCACAGTCACTTGGTTGGGACTGGAAATACCTGCCTCAGACCAGTTATGGCGAATTCTATTATCCTGACGCAAACGGAGGCCTGATAAATGTAAGAGAACCTCGGGCTCTGGTCAATCCAAGTTATGCCTGGGAAGAGGTTCAGCAAAACAATTTTGGTCTTGATATGGGGTTTCTGGAGAACAAGATTACTTTCACTTTTGAATGGTACGAAAAGAAGCATACCAAAGAACAAAATGGTTTCTTAATGGTTGGTTCAACACCTTCCTCTCTTGGAAATAATGCGCCCACGGTTAATGCCGGTATTATAAGGAACAGAGGTGTTGAATTTGATGTGAACTACAAAGAAAACATTGGCGAAGTATCCTTATCGGTTCAATTAACGGCCTCCCATAACAAAGCAGAAGTACTTTCAATGACGAAAGGAGTTATTTTTGAAGGTGGAAATTTAGGAACTTTTGGCAATTCTAAGAGGTTCGAAGTAGGCTATGAGCCTTGGTATTTCTATGGATTCGAGTCCGATGGTATTTTTACTTCGCAGGAGCAAATCGATGCCCATGTAAATGCAGCTGGTGAATTGCTTCAACCCAATGCAAAACCCGGAGATGTGAAATACTTTGATATTTCAGGTCCATTAGTAAATGGGATTAAAACTGGGCCTGATGGTGTAATTGACGATAATGACAAAACCAACCTTGGTTCTCCTTATCCGTCCTGGATTTCAGGCTTGAATGTTACTGTTGAATATAAAGGATTTGACCTTAACCTTTATTCTTATGCCTCTATCGGAAATAAAACACTAAATGCAACTTCCATCCGTAACGATTTACCAAATACAAATAAACCGGATTATTATTTAACCGACGCATGGTTGGGTGCTGATAAGCAGGGAGATTTTCCACGTCCATCATTAGCCGACAGAAATAGAAATTTTTCAAGGGTGAATGAATTTATTCTTCAGGATGGTTCGTTCCTGAGAATTAGTAACCTTACCCTTGGTTATACACTTCCGAAGTCACTTACCGAAAAGGCCAGCATTTCCAAACTACGAGTATATGGAGCAGTTGACAACCTATACACCTTTACAAAATACCAAGGTATGGAGGTAGAAGTAGGGGGCGATTATTATGGTACCCAGGGACAACAATGGGCTGGTATCGACCGGGGTGTTTATCCACGTCCACGTATTTTTACTGTGGGCCTAAATGTAACATTTTAAATAATTGAAAATTATGCGAAAAATATTTTATTACATACTAACTATCGCTGTAGCCCTTCTTATTACTGTTGGCTGCGGTAAGGAGTTTCTGGAGCTTGAACTAAAAGGGGTGACTGTTTTTGATGCTAAAACCATAGATACTGAAAAAGAGGCCTACGAAGTGTTGATAGCATCTTATGATATGTTGCAGGTTAAATACTGGCATGGATGGGGTTCTTATTACCTTGTAGGTAATTTACCTTCAGACGATGCATTACCTGTAGGTGGAGGCACTTCTGACCGACCAGAATACTGGGAGTTGGATCAGTTTACGTTCACCCCTCAAAATGTGGCTTTTTCAAATTTATGGGCCAGAAATTATTATGGAATATACAGGGCAAACCTGGTGATAAATGAAATTGCTTATCAGTCTTCATTATTTAAAGCCGAAGCGTTATATCTGAGAGCATATTATTATTTTGAACTGGCAAGGGCTTTTGGCGATGTTGTATTTTATACAGAAAACCTTGATCCTGATGCTAAACCCGGAAATACTGACCGCAGTCTAATTTACGAGCAATGTGTAACCGATTTACTTGCCGCTATTCCCACTCTGCCCCTTAAAGATGATCAATTACCTGAAAATCGCTTCCGTGTTAGTAAGGGCGCAGCACAGGCACTTCTCGGCAAAGTTTATTTATATCAGGGAAATAATGAACAGGCCGCAATAGTTCTTGACGAGATAATCGCTTCAGGACAATATGCTCTGGCATCCGACTATAACTCAATATTCCGACCTGAGGGTGAATTTGGATCAGAATCGGTATTTGAAATAAACTATTCAACTTATCACCATGGCAACTTCTGGACTGAAAACGGACGTGAGAACGAAGGAAATATAGATGTGCAATTAACAGGCCCACGTGAAACAGCTGTGGGTGAATTTGAGGATGGTTGGGGTTTCGATATGATTGATTCTTCATTGGTTGTTTTATGGGATTCGCAGGGAGATACAGTGCGTAAATACGGCACCGGATTTGGACCTGAATACTTTAAAGCCAATTTAACTCTTGATCCGACTAAAGATTTGAACCTTAACGGTTTTCCGGATGATAAAGAAAAAGAAGGATGGACCGGATGGTATCAGAAAAAACGTGCCACCTATCCTGAATACAATGGTATTATTGAACCAGATGTAAGCTGGGGTAATAATGAACGGGTAATTCGCTATGCCGATGTATTGCTCATGGCTGCCGAAGCCCATAATAAAAACGGGAACGATAGCAAAGCTATTGAATATGTGAATGAGGTTAGAGCCAGAGCTAACATTGCAGATCTTTCATCTACAGGCACCCAATTACTCGAGGATATTAAACGAGAAAGAAGAATGGAGTTGGGCATGGAAGGTCATCGCTTTTACGATTTAGTTCGATGGGGTGATGCAGCAACTGTATTAGGTCCACTCGGATTTGAAGCAGGCAAGCACGAAGTATTTCCTATTCCGGCAACAGAAATTGGACTATCTAATTTGATTCAAAATAACGGTTATTAAACAATTATAGTAGGTTTCTATTGGAGATGGCGTATTTTTTACGTCATCTCCTTTCTAAGTGCTAATCCTTCCCATAGATAGGTTCTTTTTCTTTTACAAGCAAAGTGACTTAGAGTAAGCTCAAATGGAGCTTGATTTTAAAAATCTTAACATAATAGTGATTTTTTAGTGCGTGCAATAAAGGGTATAACACCTTATTCGGTTGATAGAGAAGTTGGAGGTTTACAGTCAGTAGTAATTTTATTCGTAACGAAGATTTTAACGATATGAAGAGGCTAATAAAAATTTTGATAATTCTGTTTGCTGCAAGTGTTTATTTACAGGTAAAGGCGCAATCGTGTTACGAACTAGTATGGAGCGATGAGTTTAGTTATTCAGGATTACCCGATTCAACCAAATGGAGCTATGATGTTGGCGGTAACGGATGGGGTAATAACGAATTACAATATTACACCGACAGCCGATTGGAAAATGCCAGAGTGGAAGATGGAAAACTTATTATTGAGGCTCGAAAAGAGATTTATAGTGGAAAAGCCTATACATCCGCGAGGATCATCACTTATCCGAATGGTCACTTTTGGAAATATGGAAAAATAGAGGCTCGCATGAAGCTACCCTATGGAAAAGGCATATGGCCAGCCTTTTGGATGCTGGGGACAAACCTTTTCGAGGGAACAAGTTGGCCCGCCTGCGGCGAAATTGACATAATGGAAATGGTCGGAGGTGATGCTGCAGGCGATAAAACAGTTTATGGTACCGTACACTGGGATGCAAATGGCTATGCCAAATACGGTGGCAGCACACAATTAAGTTCAGGCATATTTGCCGATACTTTTCATGTTTTTTCTATCGAATGGAACGAAACGCATATCCGTTGGTATTTAGATGGAAATCAATATCATGTGATAGATATTACCCCGAGTGCATTGTCGGAATTTCAACAGGAGTTTTATATTTTGTTAAACCTGGCAGTGGGTGGAAACTGGCCCGGAAACCCTGATGGAACAACTGTTTTTCCACAAAAACTTGAAGTTGATTATGTAAGGGTATATCAATTAAATACCCAACCGCAGATTATTGGAGATAGTCTGGCTCTTGCCGGCAGTGAGGCTTTGAAGTTTTCAGTCATTGAGTCCGATTCATTCACTTACAACTGGAACATACCAGCTGAGGCGTTTATCGTTAGCGGCCAGGGAACACACGAAATAGTTGTCAATTGGGGCTGCGATAGCGGAACGGTTGTTTGCGAATTGAGCACACAATGTCAGAACTATGAGCTAACCCGCAAGGTTAATATAGATGCTCTAACCATTCGCGGAAATGACTTTGTGGCCGAAAACGAAACAAACCTGTTATTTTCTATACCTCAAACAGCTGGATCAAGCCACACATGGATTCTTCCAGAGGGAGTTACTCTAATTTCGGCACCAGACAGTAATGCCATTCTTGTAAACTGGAATGACGCTGATGGCGAAATTAAAGTAGTAGTAAATAATTTGTGCGGAAACGATTCTACCACAAAACAGGTGCAGCTTATTCGTCAACTCCCATACCCAATGGCCGATCAGCCGCATTCTATACCGGGTACCATCGAATCGGTTCATTACGATATCGGTGGCGAAGGATTAGCCTATCACGATAACGATGTACAGAACCAGGGTAATGGGTCCAGACCAGATGAAGGGGTGGACACAGAACGAAACGATGGGAGTGAAGTTGTAGGGTGGATATTAACCGGGGAATGGCTTGAATATACAGTTCAGGTCGAGGCTTCCGGCACCTATGATGTGGAAATTCGTACGGCATCAATAAACAGTTCCGGCTTGTTTACTCTTTCTTTTAATGAGCGCAATGTGTCGGGCAATATCTCCGTACCCTCTACAGGTGCCTGGAATGTGTTTAACTCTATTGTATTTCGGGATTTACAGTTATTTGAGACTGATACCCTGCTCAGAGTGGATTTTGTTGCCGGTGGGTTCAATTTAGGAAAATTAGTATTTGTTGATTCCATCCCCACAAACCTGTCAGAAACCATAAGTGAGGAGACTTTGTACATTTATCCTACCAACGCAAACAATGCAATCTACTTTGGTAACCTTAGTTCTGAGCATAACTACAACATAAGCGATGTAACGGGTCGGATTGTAAAAGTGGGTGTAATTCAACCTGGTAATGCTATTGATATCAGCGGCATTAAGCCTGGAATATATTATGTTGCTATGGATGACTCGGCAAATAAGTCTCCTTGGCTCAAATTTATCAAAGTTCAGTAGAAAAAACTATTCACTATGATACGTTCCAAAAGCCTGTTCGCCAGCATAATTCTTATCTTTTATTATACTCTCGGTGCATTTTCGCAATGCACTGAGCTACTTTGGGAAGATAATTTTGATAGCTCCCAATTGGATTCTTCGAAGTGGACAACCGAAGCGAATGACTTTGGTGGGGGAAATAACGAATTGCAATATTATACCAACCGGTCTGAGAATGTTGCAGTGGAAAATGGCACTTTGAAAATTACGGCCTTAAAGGAAAACTACCTCACCCGCGAATATACCTCCGGAAAAATCAAAACCCAATACAAGGGCGACTGGAAATATGGACGCATCGAAGCACGGATAAAGATGCCCGAAGGAAAGGGCATTTGGCCAGCTTTCTGGATGCTCCCTACCTCGAACGTTTATGGTAGCTGGCCCAATAGCGGCGAAATAGATATTGTAGAACTTGTAGGGGGCACCGATGGAGATAAAACTATTTATGGCACCTTGCATTATGGGCCTCCATGGCAATTTACCAATGGGGTATATCAACTTGAAGAGGGAAAATTCTCCGACGATTTTCATGTGTTTGCTATTGAGTGGTCGCCTGATACTATTAAGTGGTTTGTCGATACGATAATCTACTCGATGAAAACAGAGAGCGATGTGACCCATTGGTTGCCCTTTCAGGAAAAATTTTATTTAATGCTTAATTTGGCGGTGGGCGGAAATTGGCCCGGTTACCCTGATGAAACTACCGTTTTCCCGCAGGTGATGGAAGTTGATTATGTAAGGGTTTTTGGAAAACCCGAAGACCAGGATATCACCCAGATCGATAGTGCTTATACTTTGTCATCGAAAACTAAGTTTAGTTTTTCCCAGGTGCCTGGGGCGGTTTTCACCTGGTCTGTGGGTGGCGATTCTTATCCAATTTCAGGTATCGATTCAAATGTGTTTGCTGCCCGTTGGGGTTGCGATTCAGCCACGGTACAGTTAAATGTACAATACCCGGTTTGCGGTAGTTTCAATTATCTATTACCGGTTAATCTGGCACGGCAAACGATAAACGGTCCGTTTGAGTTACTCCAGAAAACGCCATCACAATTATTTTCTTTACCTGCAATAGATAGTACCACCTATAACTGGACCTTTCCCGAAGATATTACCATTTCTATCCCGGATACACATTCAGTTAACGTCGATTGGGCTTGTTCTGCCGGTTATGTGAAGGTAAACACAAGCAACCGTTGTGGTGATTTCTCCGATTCAATATACGTAAGTATCATAGAACCTATACTTACTGGTCCGCCCAATGTCGTGGAAAATTCCGAAGGGGTTTATTATTCCATAACCCCTTTAAACGAAGCAAGCTATAGCTGGTCTGTACCCGTGGGTGCATTGATTGCAGAAGGACAGGGTATGGAATCTATTTCTGTAAATTTTGGAGATAGTTCGGGTCTGGTTAAAGTAATTTACGAGAACGGCTGTAATATCGATTCGTTATTTCTGCAAGTAAAGATTACCGATACCATTATGCTATGCGATTACGAATCGGCAATCCTTTTATTTCAGGGTTGGGATGATGGAGTAGAACCTTCATGGATTGAAAACCCCTTTAAGGACGAGGTAAATAATTCGAGCTCCATTGGCATGTCGTTTAAAGCCAGTTCTCCTTGGTCTGGATTGTATGCCGATTTAGGTTATAATGTCGATTTGGCAATGCATAACCGTTTTTCGATTTTAGCGAGGGGGCCCAAAAACGGTACAGTGCTGTTTAAAATTGAAGATGTTGGCGAAGGAATACCTGTTGATTTAGAAGATACGGGTGAGTATCCGCCATTTGAAACTGGAATGGAATATACCGAGGCAGGGCAATGGCAGCATCTGACCTTCGATTTTACGGGTGTAACCAAGAATGTATATGACCGTATTACTCTCTTTTTCGATTTTGGCGATGTCGACACCAATACCTATTTTTTTGATAACATCGTATTACTCCCCTCAGACACCATCTATGCTAATCAATCCAATATCGATGTTATAAACGAAGGCTCGGAGGATGGTAGGCGTATTTTAGCGACACTTTCATACGACAGATTTGTCGATAATATCAACCAGGAAAGCTGGCAATTCGAAAATTTGCCTGAAGGCGTTTCGGTTGGATCCATTGAATTGTTGTCTGCCGATTCGGTGCTTATTACACTCTCGGGCAACCGCACTGTAAACTATAGTGCCAACATAACCAACTTTACCACAATTATTCCGGTTAACGATCTTCAAAAAAGCCAGGAAGATTTAATATTGAGCACAGGTGTTGTTTTTACAGCACTTAATGAATCCTCGCTCGTAGCCCATTCCGAAAAGGACTTATTAAAGATATACCCAAATCCAAGCAAGGGAATGGTGCATTTGTCGTCTCCTAAAACGATCATAAGAGTTGAGCTATTGAATACCCTGGGACAGATGCTCGAACTGAAAGAGAAATTAAGTAGCAAAGTAATTGAGGTTGATTTATCAGCAAAACCCTCTGGGCTTTATTTATTGAAAGTAACCTACCTCGATAATACCATTCAAATTATTAATGTAGTCAAGCAATAATAAGATGAGATATTATCTGGCAAATAATTTAAAAAAGTATTTAAAACGGAATCTGTTTTTTAATGCTTCAGGTCACCGAAGCAACAATGGCGAACTATAAGTTGAGAAAAGAAAACATAGGCTACTTCCTTTGTTTGGTAATTTATGGCAGGTAGTGGTTGAACAGTAAAATTCTAGGTGTAATAACATTAATAGAGTTTATGATGAAAAAAATTGGTTTCATTCTATGTTCTGTATTTCTTTTGGCCTCGTGCAAAACAATAGTCCAGTCAGAAAATATGGCAATCGAAAAAAAGATAAACAACTTGTTGGATCAAATGAC
The DNA here is from genome assembly GCA_035913795.1 of Bacteroidales bacterium. GTDB lineage: Bacteria > Bacteroidota > Bacteroidia > Bacteroidales > UBA10428 > UBA10428. The sequence continues at coordinate 45,417 of JAMIIA010000032.1, read as the reverse complement.
GCTCGAAGAAAAAATCGGGCAGATGATTCAGAAGAATACAGGTGCATTCAGCGATAGCCTCGTTCGTGGTGGCGGCCTTAGCTCGGTTCTGAATGAGGTAGATGTAAATGAAATAAACCGAATTCAGCGAATAGCCATTGAAGAATCGAGACTGGGCATACCCATTATTTTTGCCCGGGATGTCATTCATGGGTTTAAAACCATTATGCCCATTCCTCTTGGGCAGGCTGCAAGCTGGAATCCTGCCCTGGTTGAACGGGGAGCTCAAATAGCTGCTATCGAAGCCAGATCGGCAGGAATTCGATGGACTTTTGCCCCGATGATGGATGTGACCCGCGATCCGCGCTGGGGTCGTATTGCCGAAAGTTTTGGCGAAGATCCTTTCCTTACATCCCAAATGGCTGTAGCTTCAATTAAGGGGTATCAGGGTAAAAGGCTTTCAGATAAAAATTCAATTGCTGCCTGTGCCAAGCATTTTGCTGCCTATGGTGCTGCCGAAGCAGGTCGTGATTATCATACTGTGACGCTACCCGAAAACGAAATGCGCGATGTGTACCTGCCTCCATTCAGGGCAGCTGCCGATGCTGGGGTTGCTACTTTTATGAGCGCCTTTAACGAAATAAATGGTATTCCAGCCACTGCCAATGAATTATTACTGCGGCAAATCCTTCGTAACGAATGGGCTTACAATGGAATGGTGGTTAGCGACTGGGCATCGGTAGAACAACTGGTTGTTCATGGCTACACAAGTAATAATAAAGATGCAGCTGAAAAAGCTATCATTGCTGGCGTAGATATGGAAATGGCAAGTACCTGCTACGAAGATTACCTGAAAACACTTTTGGATCAAAAGATTATTTCCATCGACCTTATTGATGAAGCTGTTCGTAATGTTCTTCGGCTAAAAGTTAAGTTGGGCTTATTCGAAAACCCTTATGCCAATCCGGCAGATTATCCAGCCCTTGTTAACCCCAGTCATCTCCAGGTATCGAAGGAACTGGCCAAAGAAAGCCTTGTATTACTAAAAAATAAAAATCAATTACTGCCGCTTAGTACAGGCATTTCGAGTATAGCTGTAATTGGTCCTCTTGCCAATCAACCGCATGAGCAAATGGGCACCTGGGTTTTCGATGGCGATAAAAGATATTCCGAAACTCCGTTGGAGTCACTTAACAAACTTTTAGGAAGCAGGCGCATAAACTTTGCCCCAGGTATGGAATATAGCCGTGTCATGCACAAGGCGGGATTTGATAAAGCAGTAAAAGCTGCTGAAAATTCCGATGTTGTTTTATTGTTTCTGGGCGAAGAGGCTATTCTTTCCGGCGAATCGCATTGTCGTGCCGATATATCCTTACCTGGCTTGCAAACAGAATTAATCGAAGCCATTGCAGCAACCGGAAAACCTATTGTTGCCGTGGTAATGGCTGGAAGGCCATTGACTTTTGAGAAGGAAGCAGAACAATTCGATGCTATTATCTATGCATGGCATCCGGGAACCATGGCAGGGCCAGCTATTCAGGATATATTGTTTGGCTTCGATAGCCCCTCGGGGAAATTACCTGTTACCTTTCCCCGCACCGTTGGCCAGATACCTGTTTATTATGCACAAAAGAATTCCGGAAAGCCTGCTACAGAAGAAACATGGGAAAAAATGTACGACATACCTGTCGAAGCCCCACAGCTTTCGGTGGGCAACACCAATCATTACATCGATTATGGATACAAACCATGGTTTCCTTTTGGTTACGGACTTTCATACACAACTTTCGAATACCATGACACTGCTGTAAGCGCCAACAGTTTCAATTTAGGCGACAGCATTCGTTTTTCTGCCACACTAGTCAATACAGGAAAGTACGATGGGAAAGAGGTAGTTCAGCTTTATATACGCGATCTGGTGGGAAGCCGCACCCGACCGGTTAAAGAGTTAAAAGCATTTAAAAAGATTATGCTAAAAGCAGGCGAAAGGGCACAAATAGAGTTTGTGTTGCATACCAACCAGTTAGGCTTTTATAACCAACAAATGAAATACATCACCGAACCTGGCGATTTTATGGCAGGAATAGGAAGCGATTCTGCTCTTGAACTTACATTACCATTTTCAATCAAATAATTTAGTTACAATGAAAAATTCCAGGTTCTATGCCTTCTATATAGCATTTATTGTGGCTTTGGGTGGGTTTTTAATGGGTTTCGATGCCTCTGTTATTTCGGGGGTCATTAAATTTGTTTCTATCGAGTTTGAATTAACGCCTGTTCAGCATGGTTTTGCAGTAGCCTGCCTGACTCTTACGGCTACTTTGGCCATGATGATTTCGGGCCCTGCTTCTGATAAAATTGGCCGTAAAAAAGTACTGGTTATTGCGGCTCTTTTGTTTTTTATTTCGGCTGTTTATTCAGCACTTGCAACCAACTATTTACATCTTGTTATTGCCCGCATGATTGGCGGTTTAGGTGTGGGGGCAGCGCTTATTGTACCCCCTATGTATATTGCCGAAATAGCCCCTCCAAAACTTCGGGGTCGTTTGGTTTCTTTTAATCAGCTCAATATTGTAATTGGTTTATCGGCTGCCTTTTTTACTAATTATCTCATCCTAAAATTGGGAGAGTCAGAGGCTGCCTGGGTTAATATGTTAGGTATAAAAGAAAACAACTGGCGGTGGATGTTGAGTCTCGAAGCATTGCCTGCCATTTTGTATTTCGGCTTTCTGTTTTTTGTGCCTGAAAGTCCCCGATGGCTAGCCATGCAAGGTAGAAATAAGCAGGCAATGGATGTTATGGTCAGGTTTGAAGGCGACGAGAAAGCAAAAGAAGAATTTAACCAGGTGCTTGAAGCTATTCACTCTAGGAATACAAAAGATTCAGCCTCGCTGAAGGAGTTATTTAAACCCGCCATGAAGTTTGTATTAACTATTGGGATTGTGATAGGGGTTTTACAACAAATTACCGGTATCAACGCTGTGTTTTTCTATGCCCCAATGATTTTTGAACAAACCGGTATAGGAACCGATGCTTCGTTTGCAAATGCTATTATTATAGGCCTTACCAACCTTGTTTTTACCATTGTAGCCATTGCTTTTGTCGATAAACTAGGACGCAAGCCTTTGCTGTCTTTTGGCCTGGCAGGCATAATTTTAGCAATGTTTCTTCTTGCTTTTTGTTTTAAATCAGCCCGATACGAGGTAACATCCGAAACCATTGCCGCTTTAGAAAAGCACGAGCATTTCGACGAATTTAGAGCCATTGCACAGCTGGAAGGCCGTGTGTTTAAATCGGATGTAGAATTCAAAAAAAGCCTTGCTGCCATTATCGATCCACAGGTTGTAAAGAAATACGAAGGCGATATTCTGGTAAGTGTTATATCCATTAACGCATGGTTGGTTCTATTCGGAATAATTGGTTTTATCGCCTCATTTGCTGTTTCATTGGGTCCCGTCATGTGGATATTGTTTTCAGAGCTTTTCCCCGATAAACTGCGGGGGATGGCAATCTCCCTGGTAGGGGTTATTAACTCAGCGGTGAGTTTCATGGTACAACAGTTTTTCCCCTGGGAGTTAACAAATATTGGCAGTGCCGGTACGTATTTAATTTATGGTCTGTTTGCAATTGCCGGACTGGTTTTCGTATTGTTTAAACTGCCCGAAACAAAAGGCAAATCATTGGAAGAGATTGAAAAAGCATTGGTAAAGATTAAGATTTAAATCAATTAAGTATGAGAAAAGCTTTCTGCATTTCAGTGTCTCTAATCATCCTATTAGGTGCTTGCAATAAAGTAAATCAGAATGCACTCTCCAGTAAGGTTGAAATAAAAACGAATAGTAAGGGATATTATCGGCTGTTTGTGAATGGTAAAGAGTTTTATGTAAAAGGTGCAGGCCTCGATAACGATACCAACATGATATCGGAATTGAGCGTGAATGGTGCAAATAGCTTTAGAACCTGGCATACCGGCGAAAATCCAGAGCGTGTATTGGATCTGGCGCATGAAAATGGACTTATGGTATTAATGGGAATATGGGTTTCCCCTGAACGGCATGGTTTTGATTACAGTGACACGCTAAAAGTTCAGGAACAATTTGAATCAATTAAGAAAGAAGTAGAACGCCTAAAAGACCATCCAGCTTTGTTGGGTTGGGCTATTGGCAACGAGCTAAACCTTGAGGCAACAGATCTTAAAGTATATAAAGCAGTAAACGAAATTTCAAAGATGATTCATGTTCTCGATGGAAATCATCCTACCACAACCACTCTTGCCGGAATCTCAAAAAAAGAGACTGATTACATAAAAGAGCACTGTTCCGATATCGATTTTCTCAGTGTTCAGCTATATGGGTCCATTGTTCATTTGCAAAAAATGCTGCAAGAGTCAGAATGGGACAGGCCTTACATGGTTACTGAATGGGGAGCTACCGGGCATTGGGAGGTTGGTAAAACAGAATGGAACGCTCCCATAGAACCTACCAGCCAGCAAAAGGCAGAATCATTTATCTATAGGTATAATGTGGGTATTGCGGTAGATTCTTTTAATTGCCTGGGCTCTTATGTGTTTTTATGGGGCCAGAAACAAGAACGTACGCCCACCTGGTATGGAATGTTTTTAGAAAATTACGATAAAACTGAAACGGTCGATGCCATGTATTATTTATGGAATGGGGAATGGCCAGAAAATCGTTGCCCTACAATCGATTCACTTAAATTAAATAATCAAATAGCAAGTGATAACATCGTTTTAAAAATTGGCGATGTTTTTTCAGCACAAGTCTTTACCAAAGATTTTGAAGGAGATACCCTTATTTATCGTTGGGAGATAATTCCTGAAAGTACGGATCTGGGTGTAGGTGGCGACTTTGAATCGAGGCCCAAAAGCTGGAAAGAGTTTGAGTCTGAATCGGAAATATACCATAAAGCGCCAGAAATTCCGGGGCAATTCCGATTGTTCATATATGTTTCCGATCCAAATAACCAGTCCGCAACCGCGAATATTCCGTTTTTAGTTGAAAAATAAAGCACTTAAAGTGCCTATTTTATTATGAAATATTTCACACTAAGTCTAATAATCATCTTTCTATCCGCTATTGGCTGTTCAATAGGAACGAAGAAGCAGGTATCCATACATTCCGAAGATTCAGTAATTGAGATAAAGGTTGACAGCATTCTGGCTCTCATGACCCTCGAAGAGAAAGTTGGTCAAATGTTGAATGTAGGACTTGAGGCCCTGCTGGAGGGCAATTTTTTTATAGCCAGAGATACCATTTTGTTCGACACAAATAAAGTAAAACGTTTAATTGTAAAATATGGGGCAGGTTCCGTTCAGAACTATGCCAGCTTTCCCCTTCCTCCTGCATACTGGCGTTATGTAATTAATTACATTCAAAAAGTAGCTGTCGAAGAAACCAGAATGGGAATTCCTATACTCTACGGAATCGACGCGGTGCATGGTGCCAACTATACCCAGGGATCGGTAATGACCCCTCACCAGATTAACCTGGCCGCCACTTTTAATAAAGACCATGCCTACATGATGGGCAGCATTACCGCCTATGAGATGAAGGCAGGGGCACAGTCGTGGAATTTCTCGCCGGTTCTTGATGTCGCACGTCATCCCTATTGGGGTCGCATAGCCGAAAGTTTTGGTGAAGACCCTTACCTGGTATCTGTAATGGGTACCCAAATGCTTGCAGGTATGCAAAGTAACATGCCATCAGAGCCAACAAAAGTGATTGCCTGTGGTAAGCATTTTTTAGGTTATGGGGCTATGAGTTATGGCAAAGATCGATCGGCTGTTTTATTGCCTGAGAATTATTTACGGCAATACCTTTTACCCCCTTTCGAGGCAGCTATAAAAAATGGGCTATTATCGGTAATGGTATATTCCGGAACCATAAACGGGGTTCCTTCGCATTCAGATTATTGGCTTCTTACCACACTATTAAAAGACGAGCTTGGCTTTAAGGGGGTTATTCTTTCTGATTGGAGCGATATTGATAATTTATTTCTGCATCACAAAACTGCCCTTAACGAACGTGATGCTGTAAAGCAAACCGTTTTGGCCGGATTGGATATTTGCATGGACCCTTACGATGAAAGTTTTGCTATTCATTTGATTGACCTTGTTAATTCGGGCGAGGTACCCATGTCGCGCATCGATGATGCGGTTCGTAGAATTTTATTTTTGAAATATAAATCAGGCGTTTTCGAAAATCCGTATTTCGATGATTATGATTATTCTGGTTTTGCCTCACAAGAGTCCGATAGCATCAATCATAGAATGGCTTTAGAGAGCATTACCCTGCTAAAGAACTTACAGAATACGCTTCCTTTAAGCAAGAATCAGAAAATTTTAGTTGCCGGGTATACAGCAAATTCACTAAACCGATTAAATGGAGCCTGGTCAAGAACTTTCATGGGAGAAAACGAAGCCTATAACGACCCTGGTAAGCTTACCATACTCGAGGCTGTTGAAAGTAAAATCGGCAAAGCGAATGTACTTTATGCTCCGGGTACACTCTACGACCAAGAGATTGATATTGAGCAGGCAGTTTCGAAAGCCCGCCTGGCCGATGCCATTATTGTCTGCGTTGGCGAGAAACCAGCCACCGAATTTTTTAGCGATATTGACGAACTCGAATTACCCGCCGTGCAACAGCAACTGGTTGTGCGACTAGCACAGACCGGCAAGCCTGTGGTGTTGGTTATGGTGCAGGGCAGGCCTCGCATTATTCGCGAAATTGAACCAAAGGTAAAGGCAGTGGCAATGGCCTATTTGCCCGGAAACGAAGGCGGACGTGCAATTGCCGATGTGCTTTTTGGCGATTTTAACCCCTCGGGAAAATTGCCCTATACCTATCCGAAACATTCAGGGGGAATTATGCCTTACGATCTTTATGGAACATTTGGGCTGCGCGGTGTAGAACCACAATATGCCTTTGGTTTTGGCTTAAGTTATACCTCTTTCGAATACTCAAACATACAACTGAGTGCCGACTCCATTTCAAATGGAGATTCCGTCTTTGTTCGAATCGATTTAACAAATACTGGTAAGCGTGTCGGTACAGAAGTGGCCATGCTTTTTTTAACCGATGAATTTGCATCGGTCGTGGTGCCAAAGAAACAACTTAAACGGTTCGAAAAGGCAGAACTTAATCCAGGAGAAACAACCACCATCGGATTTACACTTACTACCAAAGACCTAATGTTTGTGAATGCTGCCAACAAGTGGGTGGTTGAACCGGGCTATTTTACCTTACAAATTGGTAACCAGCAGGCCCGATTGTACTATTATAATTAGAATGGAAATAGCAATAAATAACGATAAATAAACTTTTTGTAGCGATGAGTAAGAATACGATTCTATTGGGCGAAACTGCATTAAAAAATTCTTAAGCCCCCATCGAAGGTGGTTTTGTTGAAATAGAAGGAGAGAAGTTTTATAAAATAGCGAATTGCAATCGAATGGCAGACTTTTTTATGACCATCGTCAGCGATTCCAATCATTGGATGTTTATTTCGAGCAACGGATCACTTACTGCCGGACGAAAGAACCGCGAAAATGCTCTTTTTCCTTATTATACCGACGATAAGATCCACGACTATTGTGGTATCACAGGGAGCAGGACAATGATTATTGTAAATCAGGCGGATAAAAGCTACTTATGGGAACCTTTTATAAAGGAATTTGGCAATGTCTATCAGCTCGAAAGAAATCTTTATAAAAGTATTTATGGCGACAAAATTATCTTTGAAGAAATAAACAAAGACCTCGAAATTTCTTTTCAATATGGATGGTATAGCAGCGATAAATATGGATTTGTAAAGCGTTCAACAATCGCTAACCTTGGTAACCAACCGGTAAAAATTGACTTGCTCGATGGCATCAAAAACATTTTACCTTCTGGCATCGATTTTAATTTTCAGAATGTTTACAGTAACCTTTTAGATGGATATAAAAAAAGCGAGTTGCTTTCAAAAAATCAACTGGGTCTTTTCATGCTTAGTTCTATTCCGGTCGATAAGGCCGAGCCAAGCGAATCGCTCAATGCAACTACTGTTTGGACAAGTGGTTTGCCAGATTGCCAAATACTGCTTTCGAATAAACAAACAGAAAATTTTCGTATGGGTTTACCGTTAAAAACCGAAACCGATGTACGTGCTACCCGCGGGGCTTTCTTTGTTTCAGAATCTTTGGAAATCAAATCAAAAAGTAACCGTGAATGGATGATAGTGGCCGAAATAAACCAAACTTCTACCGATGTTGCCAATCTCAACAAACTTCTCGATAATAAACAGGGATTAGCAGATTTAGTTAAAGCCGATATACAGGAGGGTACTTCAAACCTTATTAAAATTGTTGCAGCAGCCGATGGCCTTCAAAGCAGCAATGAAGAACTTGGTTCGGCCAGACATTTCTCCAATACTTTATATAATGTCATGCGCGGCGGTATTTATTTGAACAACTATAAAATAAATATCCTCGATTTTAAAAAGTTTGCTTTCAATACCAATATGGCAGTAGCAAGCACTTATGCCTCTGCACTCGATAAACTTGCTGCAGAGCTTTCTTATAATGAATTGATTGAGTTTGCTGAGAAAAGCGGAAACTCCGATTTTATTCGCATGTGCCACGAGTACCTGCCATTAACCTTTAGCCGCAGACATGGCGACCCAAGTCGTCCCTGGAACCTTTTTTCTATCGACACAAAAAATGCCGATGGAAGCCCAAAATCTGATTACCAGGGAAATTGGCGCGATATCTTTCAAAACTGGGAAGCCCTGAGTTTATCATACCCCGAATTTGTCGAAAATATCATAAGTAAGTTTGTCAATGCCTCTACTCCCGATGGTTACAATCCTTATCGTATCATGCGCGATGGCATCGACTGGGAATGTCCCGATCCGCACGATCCCTGGGCACATATCGGTTATTGGGGCGATCACCAGATAATCTATTTGCAAAAGCTTTTCGAATTGTCCAACAACTATCACCCCGGAAAGCTCGACTTCATGCTTACACAGGAAATTTTTGCATACGCAAATGTACCCTACCGGATAAAGGCTTATAAAGAAATAGTTAAGAATCCGCAAGATACCATTGTCTTCGATGCCGCGCTGAACGAAAAGATCAAGAAGCTTGTAAAGGAAATTGGTGCCGATGGACGTTTGCTTTTGCACGACAACAACAAGGTTTACCATGTTAACCTTACCGAAAAAGTTCTTGTTACGCTACTGGCTAAACTGAGCAATTTTATTCCCGAAGCCGGTATATGGCTAAACACCCAGCGTCCTGAATGGAACGATGCCAATAATGCTCTCGTTGGCAATGGGGTTTCCATGGTTACTCTTTATTACATACGCCGGTTTTTACAATTCTGGCACGATCAGTTTAGAAATTCTACTTTTAAATCCGTTAATATTTCAGAAGAGGTAAAATTGTTGTTTGACAGTGTATTAAAACTTTTCTCCGAAAATATTTCTATTCTCGATAAAGACTTCTCTGATCAGCAGCGCCGGTATTTTATCGATGTACTCGGCGAGGCGGGCGAAACTTATAGAAACTCTGTTTATAAGAGTTCTTTCTCCGGAAAGAAAAAGACAGTCAGTACTGACCAATTGATCCGTTTTACCGAAACGGCTTTAAAATTTGTCGACCAATCGATTAAAGCAAATAAACGAACCGACGGACTTTATCAGGCTTACAACCTCGTTTCATTTAAAGAAAAGAGTGTATCTATAAGGTATCTGTATGAAATGCTTGAGGGTCAGGTTGCGGTATTAAGTGCCGGATCACTCACAACAAAAGAAGGACTAGCAGTATTGGATTCTCTTAAAAAGAGCAAGCTTTTCAGGGAAGATCAGTATAGTTATATACTTTACCCCGATCGCCAGTTGCCGCTATTTGTTGAGAAAAACAACATACCAGCCGACAGGGTTAAGGATTCGAAGTTATTAAGCAAATTAATTGCCGATAAAGATAATTCTGTTGTTATAGCCGATAATGCCGGACAGTATCATTTTAATAGCGCTTTCAGAAATGCAGGGGGTTTAAAAGAAGCACTCGATAAGCTCGATAAAAACTATGCAAGTATAATTAAAGAAGAAAAAGACTTGATCTTAAATATTTATGAAGAGATGTTCGATCACCAGTCGTTTACCGGACGGTCGGGCACGTTTTACGCATACGAGGGTTTGGGAAGTATTTATTGGCACATGGTTTCGAAATTGCTCCTTGCTGCAGAAGAATATTTCTTCAAAGCAGTGGATGAAAGTGCAGATGCAGATACAATCGGGAAGCTCAAAAACCACTACTACGAGATTAAGGCGGGTATTGGTCTATATAAATCGCCCGAACTTTATGGCGCATTTCCGACCGATGCCTATTCGCATACCCCGGGAAATGCAGGAGTAAAACAACCCGGCATGACAGGACAGGTAAAAGAAGACGTTATTTCGCGCATGGGGGAACTTGGTATTCGGATAATTCAAGGTCAGATTGTTTTTAACACCCACTTACTCAATAGCAATGAGTTTTTGCAGCGCGAAAAGCTTTTCGAATACATTTCGCTCGCAGGCGAGAAAAAGCAAATCAATCTTAAGAATAACCAGCTGGGTTTTACTATCTGCCAGATTCCTTGCGTTTATACACGCTCTGACAAGAATGAAATTATTATCAGGTTTAAACAGGGTGGTAACATGGTATTTGAAGGAGAGGTAATAGACCAGCAAATCAGCAATACCATTTTTAACCGCACAGGTGAAGTGGAAGCCATTGAAGTGTTCACGGCTGTATAATAAATTAGTTTAATAGATTCAAAAATTAACTTAAGATATGTCCAAAACCCTTACTTATAAGAATCTTCTGCTCTTATTGTTTTTAGCAGGGATGATGGCAATCTCACTTGGACTTATTAGCCTCAAACATTCGAATAAAGCCGAAGCCAGTCCCTCGAATAGGGGATTTTATGTAGTCGAAGACAGCCTACAACAGGGTCAGGTAAATATACTGGCAGGCACTTCGCAGGCTGTCTGCTATTCGGGTTTCAGAAGCGGACAGCATCCTGACAGAGGAAATGGCGCTGTAAACCCATCCTATCGGGAAGTGCTGGAAGACCTTAAAATACTTGCCAAGGATTCGAATTTCAGGCTTATTCGTCTTTACGACAGTGGTGAGAACTCAGAGCTGGTGTTAAGAGCTATCTCAGAGAATAAAATCGATATGAAGGTAATGCTAGGAATTTGGCTTAGGGCAGAGCTCAGTAATCACGAGGGATGCTCCTGGTTAACAGAACCCATTCCTCAGGAGGAACTTGATAGAAACAAAAAGCTTAACCTGCTGGAAATCGAGAAGGGAATAGCTCTTGCCAAGGCCTACCCTAATATTGTGGTAGCCGTAAATGTGGGAAATGAAGCATTGGTTAGCTGGAACGATCATCTGGTTGATACAGACACCCTCATTTCCTATGTAAGAATAGTAAAAAGCACAATAGAGCAAGAGGTAACTGTGGCCGAAAATTATGAGTGGTGGGCAGCTCACGGCGCTACTTTAGCTCGCGAGCTCGATTTTATTGCCATACACATTTACCCTGTGTGGGAGGGAAAAGATATTGATGAAGGATTAAGCTATTCCATTGAAAATGTACAAAAGGTAATAAATGCATTACCCAACCACAGGCTTGTAATCAGCGAAGCTGGCTGGGCCACAATTGCTTCGGAGTTTGGCGATAGGGCCAGCGAAGAAAAACAAATGCAATACTATAATGAGCTAATGACCTGGGCAAATGAAATGAATATTACTACTTTCTTCTTCGAAGCTTTTGATGAAGATTGGAAGGGCGACCCCAATGATCCCCTTGGTGCTGAAAAGCATTGGGGACTTTTTTCGGTCGATAGAAAGCCTAAGAAAGTAATGCAGGTTCTATATCCCGAATTATAAAACAAACAAACTGCCAAACAAACCATTAACACGAACGAAGAAATTGTGAATGTAAAAACTAAGATCTAAAAAAACACTCTATGGCACATTATAAAACAGCTAAAGATGATATTGTTCCCTTTGGACAAAAACTTGCATTTGGAGCGGGGCAATTAACAATTAATTTATTTCCAGCTGCTTTGGGAATATTTATGTTTTTTCTCATTTACAGTTTTAAAATGGATCCCTTCCTTGCCGGTTTGCTGGCTGCCATACCAAGGGTGTTTGATGCTATTACCGATCCTATTATGGGTTATATATCCGACAAAACAAGATCGCGATGGGGAAGAAGAAAACCATATATGCTTTTTGGAATTGTAATAACTGCGATTTCCTTCTTGGTGATGTTTCAGCTTCATCCTGAAAATTCCCAGTCGTATAATTTTTTTTACTTTTTGGGCGTATCTTTTGTTTTTTACGCCGGTTTTACAATGTATTCAACCCCACTGAATGGTTTAGGGTATGAAATTAGTTCCGACTATAATGAGCGGACCAGGCTAATGGCTGTTGGACAATGGATGGGGCAAATTGCCTGGATGATAGCTCCCTGGTTTTGGGTTATCATTGCTAACCCCAATGTTTACGAATCGACTAGCGATGGTGTGCGAAACCTTTCAATCTGGGTTGCTGCATTGTGTTTGATAATAGGGATTTTGCCAGCCCTTTTTAGTAAAGAAAGAGCCTTGCCAGATTCGGATCAAGAATCCAAGATATCGATAAAGGAACTTTCTTCAAATTTTAAAGAGCTTTGGTCAGGTTTTAAACAAACTCTTTCTTGCAAACCCTTTGTTAGAGTTTGTGGGGCAACTTTCCTTATTTTTAATGGTTTTCAGACCATTGCCCAGTTTTCATTCTTTATCATTCTTTATTACCTGTTTAATGGAGATGCAGGGGCAGCTGGAAATTGGCCAGCATGGTTTGGTACTGTGAGTGCATTGGCCACAGCATTTCTTGTAATTCCTGTAGTTACTAAAATATCGACAAAAATTGGCAAAAAAAATGCCTTTATAGTGGCTACCTTAATCTCTTTTATTGGTTACATTTTAAAATGGTGGGGTTTTAATCCTGCTAATCCCTGGCTAATGTTTTTACCTATTCCATTTCTGTCTTTTGGTATTGGGGGGCTTTTTACATTAATGATGTCGATGACTGCCGATGTATGCGATTTAGACGAACTTAATAACGGAACACGCCAGGAGGGCATGTTTGGCGCAATTTATTGGATTATGGTTAAACTCGGAAATTCTATTGCTTTTGTTTTAAGCGGCGCTGTTTTAAACCTGGTTGGTTTTAATAAAGATACAACCATACAAACAATGGAATCTCTTACCAATTTGCGTATTGCAGATATAGTCATTCCTATTGTAGCCGGGTTAATTGCAATTGCCATTATGTGGAAATATAGCTTAACTGAAGCAAGGGTAAACGAAATTAAGGAAGCACTGATAGCGCGTCGAGGAAAGGTACATTTTGAAGGGAAGTGACGACAATTAGAATAGATTTCAAATCACATAATGGTTAAAAATATTATCATATAATGAATACGATCGTTTCAAAACTTTCATTTAAAGAGAAATTTGGTTACGGCTTAGGTGATACTGCCTCTCATTTTGTATGGGATATGGTAGGGTTTTGGATACTTATTTTTTATACCGATGTATTTGGCATATCGCCTGCTGCCGCTGGCACCATTATGCTTATTGCCAGAGTCTGGGACATGCTAAACGACCCCCTGATGGGTATTATTTCCGACCGTACAAACACCCGATGGGGAAAATTTCGTCCTTACATATTGTTTACTTCAGTTCCATACGCTGTGCTGGCTGTGCTAACATTTACCACCCCCGATCTGAGCCAAACTGGAAAAGTGATTTATGCTGCTGTTACTTATTTTTTATTAATGACAGCCTATACTGCTATAAACTTGCCATATTCGTCGCTTATGGCTGTTATGACCTCCGATTCAAACGAAAGGGCTGGTCTCAACACATTTAGGTTTATTAGTGCCTTTTCAGGTCAATTAATCGTAACTGGGTTGGCACTTACCATGGCTCTTTTCTTTGGACGCGGCGAATTTACAACCAAAATAATTTCAGAAACGGGTAAAGGTGGCGTGGTTAAAGTGATTTCGGCCGATAAAATTCAATATAGTTTAGATCCAACATTTGTTGGAATCGATACAATTGTCTACCAAATCGAAGATCAGAAAGCAAAAAAAGACCAGGCAAAAGTCTACTTTGTTGTTCATCCATCAGCAGACAATTTAAACAAAACCATTCCTGCATCTGTATCTTTTGATTCAACCTTTTTAAAAACTAAAGATACTCTAAGGGTTGCCTATCCTTATGCAAAGGATGATGTTGTTCATTTGCAGCAAGGAAGCCTTTTCCCTACTTTTAATGTACTCCAGAACGATATCACCTCTGATGAAACAAAAGGCTTTCAGTATACCCTTATTATTTTTGCGATACTAAGTGTCACCTTTTTCATGATTACTTTTTTCTCGACCAAGGAGCGGATACAGCCTCTTAAATCGCAGGATAACTCCATTATAAAGGATTTTAAGAGCCTGTTCTCAAACCGCCCATGGATTATTCTGGCTTTGGTTGGTATTGTATCCTTTATAATGTTTGCCTTGCAAAATCTGTCGATTGCATACTATTTTAAATATTATATTGGCGATAAGGAAGGTGTTCAGTGGTTTAATGTTGTAAGCAGTATTGCCTTAATTGTAGCTTTGCCACTGTCTAAACCATTGGCCAAAAAGTTTGGGAACCGAAATGTATTTATGGCAAGCTCAATCTTGTCGGGGTTTTTCTTCACCTTGCTGTTTATCCCGGGTAAGGGAGATATTACCATGATTTACATTTTCAACATCCTGGCAAAGATGTCCTATGCGCCTGCCGTGCCGCTTTTATGGACCATGATTGCCGATGCAGCCGATTATTCCGAATGGAAACACAACAGAAGGGCTACGGGACTATTCTTTTCTGCTGCAACATTCGCCCAAAAAGCAGGTTGGGGTATTGGTGGTGCGCTTGCCGGTTGGTTACTCTTTGCATTTAAATTTGAGGCTAATGTGGAGCAAACCGATATGGCAATAAAAGGTATTAAACTTATGGTTTCAATCATTCCGGGAGTGCTTTATGCTTCGTGCGCTTTGTTGTTGTATTTCTACACAATCGATTCTAACACATGCAGCATAATGAAAGAAGAGTTGGACATACGTAGAAAACAAGAGGAAGAGTTACTGTAATTTATTTCTTTTCGCTGCCTGGTTTTATTTGTAGCTTTTTACAGTCGTTCATTTTATTCCCTTGTATTTTGGAATACTTCTTTTACCACTTCGAAGGTTAGTATTGGATTAATCCATGAACGAATTGACTTCGTGCCATTCTTTTTTTTCGGCTGTGTTTTATATACGGCAATAGAGTCAAATCTCCCCAATTTTCGGCGGTTTCCTGTGTTGGTATGGAAATCGTATGTAAAGGATGCCTGTTTATTATATTCTTACGCAGCATTTTGTTAAGCCTAAAAGTTCTTCTTTTCCAATTCGTTTAAATGCTCCATTTTCTTTCGTGCCAGAAAATCAGCAATACTCTCGAGGTGTTCTTTTACGCGCTTATTTCCAAATTCGAAAACTTTCGTAACCAGCCCGTTTAGAAAATCGCGGTCGTGCGATACCAAAATGAGAGTTCCCTGGTAATGCAGAAGGGCTTGTTTTAATACATCTTTGCTTCGCATGTCGAGGTGGTTGGTGGGCTCATCGAGAATAAGCAGGTTGTAGGGTTCGAGTAGTAATTTTACCATGGCCAGCCTGGTACGTTCGCCTCCAGAGAGCACCTTTACTTTCTTATCAATATCATCACCACGAAACATAAAGGCACCCAATATGTCTTTTATCTTGGAGCGTATTTCGCCTTTTGCAATGTCGTCGATGGTTTCGAAGACCGTTAAGGATTCGTTGAGCAGCGAGGCCTCATTCTGTGCAAAATAGCCTACCTGAGTGTTATGTCCAAGGCTTATTTTGCCATCATGTTCAACCTCTCCCATGATTGCTTTTATGAGGGTTGATTTCCCTTCACCATTTCTACCCACAAAGGCAACTTTGTCGCCACGTTCGAGGGTGAAGCCTGCATTGGAAAAAACCAGATGGTCATCATAACTTTTCGAGACATTTTCGGCTATCACAGGGTAATTTCCCGAACGGGGAGCTGGTGGAAACCTTAGCTTTAGCTGCGAGCTATCTACTTCGTCAACTTCAACTAATTCGAGTTTCTCCAACATGCGCACACGCGACTGCACCTGGTTAGTTTTGGAGTAGGTACCCTTAAACCTTTCGATAAATTCCTGGTTTTCGGCAATCATCTTTTGTTGTTCGTCATAAACCTTTTGTTGTTGTTCGCGGCGCTCCTGCCTTAGTACAAGGTATTTCGTATAGTTCACCTTATAATCGTAAATGCGGCCCATAGTTACCTCAATGGTGCGGGTAGTGATGCGGTCGACAAAGGCGCGGTCGTGCGATATTACCATAACCGCTTTTGCACTGTTAACCAGAAACTCTTCGAGCCATTGAACCGATTCAATGTCGAGGTGGTTGGTAGGTTCATCTAAAAGTATTAGGTCAGGTTTACGAAGTAGAATTTTTGCCAGTTCAATGCGCATTCGCCAACCACCACTGAATTCGCTGGTGGGTCTTTTAAAGTCGCTTCTTTCAAAGCCCAGCCCCAGCAATATTTTTTCTATTTCGGCATCGAAATTCAGATCGCCAAAACTATAAAGCTTTTCACTCAGGTTCGATACCTCCTCGATGAGCGCATAATAGCTTTCCGACTCATAGTCGGTACGAACCGTTAGCTGGTGGTTGAGGTTATCGATTTCTGTTTGCAAAACAAGGATGGTGGCAAAAGCTTGGCTTGCCTCGTCGAATAAGGTGCGTGTATTATCGCTTATAAGGTGTTGGGGCAAATAGGCAATTACAGCCTCTTTCGGAGCTGAAACCCGGCCGTGGGTTGGTTTTTTCTCGCCTGCAATAATTTTGAGTAAGGTCGACTTTCCGGCCCCGTTTTTTCCCATTAGAGCAATACGCTCATTGGCATTTATAACAAACGATATGTCTTTAAACAGGCTTGAACCACCTAACTCAACACCTAATCCATCTATAGAAATCATTCGCGCATTTTTTATTTAAGCGCGCAAAGGTAAGATTTTGAAAATGAAATCCGATTGCTGCAAAGACAGATATTTCCAGGTCAGCTATTATTGGATTTTTATAAGAAGGCATGTTTAAAACCGCATATCCACCACTTCTATTTTCGGATAATTTTCAGGTTTGAAACTAAATCGACTGTCGTCCATGGGTTTATTATAGCGGGTATTCAGAATATAAATGGTGTAATCGATGGCATCTTTGCTTATGGCTTTCATCATGTAAATGGCATCGGTGTCTTTTCTGATAAAGAGTTTAAAACGCGAATAAGGCTGGTTGAGATCGACAGGAAATAAATCAATTTCGTAGGTCCAGAAATTATCGACTTTGGCCTCTCCTATAAGTTGGTATTTAAAGTTTTTATCGTAAAAAGAAAAAATAAGTGCCGGATTATCTATAAAATCACCTTCTCCCTTGCCAGGTTGTGTGATGGTAACCTCATTGATATCGGTCATATAGCTCCACATGGTTTTGCCATCGAAATATACGGCAGTGCCCATCGATTGCAGAATGTACTTTTCTCCTTTAGTTTCAATACTTCCTGTAGTCTTGGAATGGAGGTTATCCATGCGGTTGTCAATTACAAGCTCAAAATCTGCCTCGATGGTCTGGTAGGTTTTCATTTTCTCGCTTACCCGATCAAGAATTTGTTTGGCTTCCAGGTCTTGCTGAGCGCTAAGGAAAAAAGGAGCCATAAGGGCTATCAGGTATGCTATTTGAGTTTTCATTTTGTGTGTATTTATCAGAAAAAGATGATTGTATTAATTCAAACTTTTCAAATATTGTTCCAAAGAATAGTTGTCCGGAAATAACACCTGCCGGGCTTTGCTGCCTTCGAATGGCCCAACCACTCCTGCTGCTTCCAGTTGATCCACAATACGTCCTGCGCGGTTGTAACCAATCGAAAACTTTCTTTGTATGAGAGAGGTAGAACCCTGCTGATGCGCCACAACCAGTCGGGCTGCTTCGTCGAAGAGTGCATCGCGTTTCGACAAATCCACATCGAGAATGTCAGGGGCATTTTCGTCGATGTATTCGGGTAGGTAAAAGGCGGTAGGGTAACTTTGCTGTTCGCTGATGTATTTGGTAATACGCTCCAGTTCTGGAATATCGATAAATGCACATTGCAAACGAATCAGTTCGCTGCCCGGAGCAAAGAGTAAATCGCCGCGTCCAATAAGTTGGTTGGCCCCCGGACTGTCGAGTATGGTGCGGGAATCAATCATGGAGGTTACCCTAAAGGCAATACGGGCCGGAAAGTTTGCCTTGATTACTCCGGTGATAATATTGGTAGTAGGACGTTGTGTGGCTATCACCAGGTGTATTCCAATGGCACGTGCCAGCTGCGCCAAACGGGCCAATGGGGTTTCTACTTCGCGGCCGGCTGTCATAATCAGGTCGGCAAACTCATCGATAATTACCACAATATAGGGTAGGTATTTATGTCCGTTTTCTGGATTTAGTCCTCTTTTAATAAACTTTTGGTTGTATTCCTTAATGTTGCGTACCTGAGCTTTTTTTAGCAGATTATAACGCTCATCCATCTCTATACACAAGGAGTTAAGAGTATGAATTACTTTTTGTGTATCGGTAATAATGGCTTCACCGGCTTCGGGCAGTTTAGCCAGGTAGTGCTTCTCGAGGCTTTGATACAAGGTTAGTTCTACTTTTTTCGGATCGACCAGTACAAATTTTAGCTGGCTCGGGTGCTTGCGGTAAAGCAAAGAAGCCAGTATCACATTTAATCCTACCGACTTACCTTGTCCGGTAGCTCCGGCTACCAGAAGGTGGGGCATTTTTGCCAGGTCGAATACATAAGTTTCGTTCGATATAGTTTTTCCAAGGGCAATGCCAAGTTCAAATTTCGATTCCTGAAACTTCCGGGAGGTAATAAGCGAACGCATCGAAACAACCTCGGGTTGCTGGTTGGGCACTTCTATACCAATGGTGCCCTTTCCTGGTATGGGTGCAATAATGCGGATGCCAAGAGCCGAAAGGTTTAGTGCGATATCATCTTCGAGGTTTTTAATTTTCGAAATACGCACACCCGGTGCCGGCACTATTTCGTAGAGAGTTACAGTGGGGCCTATGGTGGCTTTAATTTTGTCGATACTGATTTTGTAATGCCCGAGTGTTTCGACAATTTTATTTTTATTGCTGATAAGTTCTTCGTTGGTTACACTGGCATTGGCTGCATCGTGTTTTTCTAAAAGATCTATTGGGGGTAGCTTAAAGGAAGATAATTCGAGGGTCGGGTCGTAATCTTCCAGAGGAAATTTTTTCCAGGCCATATGCGATTCAGCAGTTTCGCCTGATTGAAGCACTTCAGTTCCAGCTTGCTCATTTTCTTTCACGAACGGATCTTGCTGTGGAATTTCTTCGTCCAGATATGGATTCATCGGATCTTCTTCCTCGTCCGATTCTTCAAGGTTCTTTATTTCAAACCTATCCTGAAGCAGAGTAGTATTTTCATCCTGCCTGAACTCTGTTTCAAATACCAAATCGTTAATGGCTTCGGTTTTTAATTCAGTCTCAAACTCCGGGTCAGTATCAATCTTATTCGTATTTGGTTTTTTACCACTTATAAGTAGAACGAATTTTTTAGCCAGCAAAACTGTAAGCTTATACATTCTGGGCCAGAAGAAATAAAGGAAAATTAATGTACTGGACAGCATTATTATAACAGCCCCTAAAATTCCGGCCAGACTTTTTAGGTAAAGTGCAACAAAATGTCCGTGACGTCCGCCCAGTCCACTGCCTAGCAATGGGTAGTTAAGTGTAAGTAAACCAAGCCACAAGGAGACTAGTATGGTTGAAAGGGTGGCTACAAACAAGGATTTGCCAAAGGGAAGAAGTTTAATTCGGAGCAATTTGCACCCAAGCAAAAAAACAATAAAAGGTATTGACAATGAGGCTAAACCAAACCAGCGGTCAACCAACAAGCTGGCTATTCCGGCCCCCATCTTTCCTATCCAGTTTTTAGCTGTAAAAGTAGCTTCATTCCATTCGGGCGACCATTCGATACTTTGATCGTCTTTCCAGGAGAAAATGTAAGAAAGCACCGAAAGGAGTATGATTACCGAAAAAGCGAGCAATAAAATACCCAGTATTATTCTAAACCTGTCATCGGCCAGAAATGATTTTTTTTCTTTTTTGACCGTAGTTTCGGAAGTTTTTTTGTCTTTTGCCATGAGAAGCTTTGCACAATATTAGTGGGCAAAGTTAATATGCCACATGGTATTAACAGGTGATTAAATGAATTATTATTCAACAATCTGTGATAATTGAAAAACACAGGATAGAAATTATCGACGAGATTTTCGGGAGTAAGAGTTTGCGCTTGTATCGATATTTCGAAAAGAACCTATTGCATCAATCTGTCCAGGGCAAAAATCATTTCTGCCCGCGTAAGCTCTACAGCCGATTCTGGAATTCGAAGGTCTTCCTTAGGCTCTTTGCCTGCAATGAACTTTTCGGCCACAAACCGCATCTTATATGGCCCCATATAAAGCACAAAGTCGGTAAGCACTCCGTCTATATCGAGATAGGGGTTAGTTACATTCGGATGCTCCAGTGCAATGTCGTTGGTATAATATATATCGAAGGTTTCGTTGGTGGAAGGTATAAAAACTTTGGCATGATGCGATTGAAGCCCGGCAATAAGTAGTTTGGTGGTATCTTTTTCTATTTTCAGGTTCTCGAAAATGTCAAAACAGCACATAAGCTCATTTCTATTTCCTTTAAACACATAATTTTTATCGAGTACTTTAAGGTAAGTAATGCTCTTGCGCTTATGAAAATAGGTGAGGTTACTTAAGCGAAACATACCCATAAATCCATCGATGGTGTTTGTAGAAAACTCATTGTTAAACTCCAGGGTCATTTTACGGGGCAGAAGGGAAGGATCGAAATTGCCTTGGTCTGCATTCAGATAGGTAATCCGGTATTCCAATCTGCCAGCTCTGTGAATACCTTTCGATTCTTCTTTTTTGCAACCAGAGAAAAAACTAACCAGAAGAACAAGAATAAAAAGTCTATGGATTTCTTTGCGCATTTTAATTTTTTGTTAGGCCTGCTTCAATATACTCTGTTTGCCGTGACTTGTTCCTGCTATTTGACAGATAGCCTGTTTTTCTTTATTAATCTGTTTATTTGCTTCATTCAATACCTCCCGATCCTTTCAGTTCAATGGGTACTTCAGCAGACTAATTTCATAAAAATGCTTCAGTAATTTGTATACTTTTGCGGTATACATAAACACACATAAAATATTTTTATCATGCCAGTAAATCTGAAAAACCGACATTTTCTTAAACTGTTGGATTATACTCCTGCCGAAATTAAGTTTTTATTGGATCTTTCATCCAGCTTAAAGCAAGCTAAATATGCCGGCACCGAACAACCCATGCTCAAAGGCAAGAACATTGCCCTTATTTTCGAAAAAACATCTACCCGCACCCGCTGTGCTTTTGAGGTAGCTGCTTTCGATCAGGGAGCCCACGTAACCTATCTGGGCCCTTCTGGCTCGCAAATAGGGCACAAAGAGTCGATGAAAGATACTGCACGTGTGCTCGGCCGCATGTACGATGGTATTGAGTACCGCGGGTACGGTCAGGCAATTGTAGAGGAATTAGCTGCTTATGCAGGGGTTCCGGTGTGGAATGGACTTACCGACGAATTTCATCCTACGCAAATTCTTGCCGATATGCTTACCATGATTGAGCATAGCGATAAACCTTTGAATAAATTGAAGTTTTGCTACCTGGGCGATGCCCGCAACAATATGGGTAACTCCTTAATGGTTGGTTGTGCTAAAATGGGAATCGATTTCCGTGCAGCAGCTCCCAAACAATGCCAGCCCGACGAAAAACTGGTGAGTACTTGCCGCGAAATAGCCAAAGAAACAGGTGCTAAAATTACCATTACCGACAATGTAAAAGAAGCTGTGAAAGAAGCAGATTTTCTCTATACCGATGTATGGGTATCGATGGGTGAGCCTGCCTCGGTTTGGGACGATCGCATTAAGCTTTTAAAACCCTATCAGGTGAACAGCGAGGTTATTAAAGCCACAGGAAACCCGAATGTGAAGTTTCTGCATTGTTTGCCTGCATACCATAACCGCGAAACAAAAATAGGAGAGGAAATATTTCAAAAATACGGACTGGATGCCATGGAAGTGAACGATGAGGTTTTCGAATCGAAGCATTCCATCGTATTCGACCAGGCCGAAAACAGAATGCATACTATTAAGGCTGTAATGGTGGCTACTCTGGCCTGATAGGCTTAATTCATTTACAACATTTTATTTTATACCCGGAAAGTTTCCCTTTCCGGGTTTTTTTTATTAACTTGTATAGGTTAGTAACATTTCAATTTTTCGGCATTATGACAATTTATGTGGGCAACATCAATTATTCAATGGGCGAAGAAGATGTAAAACGCATTTTCGAGGTGCTCGGAAAGGTGGATGCGATTAAAATCATCCGCGACAAGAAAACCGGAAAATCAAAAGGCTTTTGCTTTTTGGATATGGCCAGCAAAAAAGAAGCAATGGAAGCCATTAAAACCCTCGATGGCAAAACTGTTGCTGGCCGAAATTTACGGGTATTAAGAGCACATACCAACAAGGTAAGGGAATTGGTTGACTGATTATTTCTGATATCTGTTTACAAACCCTTTTCCTGCACCCTCAGACGTGCAACCCTCTTTATCCCTAGCATGCAGCTGTGGATTTCCAATACAATAAATGATACCTTCCGTTTTAAAAGCAAAGTCGGCAGGCAGAGATATACGGACATGGTTTTGGTTTTTCCGACGCTACGCCGACAGGGCAAATATATTTTACTGCAATAGCCTTAAATGATTAAGTTTAAAACTCTTTTTCTGCTTAATTCTCGCGGTTAGATTCCGCGATTTGCGGCGGGAAGAACGGGTTAATAACCAAATTTGCTTTCTAAAATTCCAATAATTGATAAATCTTCGTCTAAATCGGGCCAATGCAACCCTGTACCGGAACAAATAATCTCAATGTTGTTTCTTTGATTATCTGTTGCATTTCGAAGTTTTGTGTTTTTTTCAACAGGAAATCGCACTTCTTTTTCATCAGAAAGTTTAATGCAAATCATACCCTTTTCATACCATGCTTTGGTTGCAATAAACAAGAGCTCAGTTACCATGTACTTCATGCCATTTCGATTTAATAATTTCTAAATGAGATAAAATAAGCTGTTCTGCATTTTTTAAATCATTTACTTTCATGCCTTGAGAGAATTCAAGTTCAACGGGTTCAATCCAATATTTTGCAAATCCTCCAGCCTTTCTAACATGTACATGCATGGGTTCGATTCCTTCATTTGCATAAAAGAAGAAAACAAATCCAAATTCGCGAAATATTTCTGGCATCTAACAATTAGTTGTTACAAAACAAAGGTATTAAAATTTTACGCCAGTTGCTTTATAAACTATTCCCTTTATCTACCCGCACTCAACTCTGTAGAGTTTTATTAATTCGTGTAACTAATTTTTTACAAGCGATAGCAGAGTAAGAAGCTTAAGTTGAACTTACTACTTAATGACCGAAGGAAAAATAATAGCTAAGCCTATCGGGATAAATAAGCTTGGTTTAGCCAGGCTTCTTTATCCCTAGCATGCAGCTGTGGATTTCCAATATAATAAATGATACCTTCCGTTTTAAAAGCAAAGTCGGCAGGCAGAGACATACGGACATGGTTTTGGTTTTTTTTCGATGCTATAACAATCGGGAGTTCCACGAAACCAATAGTTTAGCTTATATTTATTATCCTGAAAATAATATTGGCCTGTAACACTAAAGCCATAATATTTTAAATATATTTGCGCTCATTTTCTTTATAAAATACTTCGCAAGCAGTTATGGTAAAAAGCAGTGAGAAAAAGCTTAAATTTCTCATGGTATCCAAATGGGGCGAAACCCTCGATCTCGCCTATGCAATTCAAAAGGAGGGTAACAGTGTAAAAATGTGTGTGGAAGATAAATCATCGCGCGAAATAGGCGATGGATTTGTGCCAAAATGCCGCAAGTGGCTTTCGTATATCGACTGGGCCGATGTGATTGTGTTCGATTATACCGGGTATGGTAAAATTGCTACCGAATTGCGCGATGCCGGCAAACTGGTATTTGGTGGCACCGAATATTCCGATAATCTCGAACTCGACAGGAATTTTGGGCAGCACGAGCTAAAAAAGCATAAAGTAAAAATTCTCAACTATAAAGAATTCAGCCATACCGACGATGCCATTGCTTATGTCGAAAAGCATCCGAAACAATATGTAATCAAACCTTGCGGCGAAATGCAGGACTACAAGCAGCTGCTGTATGTAGGCCAGGAAGATGATGGAGGTGACATAATCCGCATGCTTAGAGCATACCAGAAATCATGGGGGAAAGATCTTGGTGTATTTCAGTTGCAACGAAAGGTAACCGGTGTAGAAGTGGCTGTATCAGCCTTTTTCAATGGAAAGGAGTTTATCAAACCTTATAACATCACTTTTGAGCATAAAAAACTCTTTCCTCGCGAACTAGGTGTATCAACAGGAGAAATGGGTACCAGCATGTTCTGGACCGACGAAAGTCCTATTTTCGATGCTACACTCAAAAAATTAGAGCATAAGTTAGCTCAGGACAATTTTGTTGGCCATATCGATATCAATAACATTGTCAATGGCAATGGAATTTATCCCTTGGAGTTTACCTCTCGTTTTGGCTTTCCTCAGATACAAATTCAACGCGCTGGTATTACAGAGCCGATTGGATACATGCTCTATAAAATTGCCAGCGGACAGAAATTCCGCATTCAAACCAAAAAAGGCTTTCAGATTGGCGTGTATAACGTAGTGCCTCCTTTTCCGTACGAAGACAATCGCACCTTTAATACTTTCTCGAAAGATGCGGTGGTAGTTTTTAAAAAGGAAATGAAAGAGGGTATACACCCCATGCATTTAAAAATGGTAAATGGCGAATGGCTGATTACCGGATGCACTGGTATTGCCGTGCTGGTATCTGCCACCGGACTTACAATGAAAGAAGCTCAACGGACGATGTATAACAGGGTGAGCAACCTGCTTATTAACAACAGTTACTACCGCACCGATATTGGCGACCGCTGGAGTGAAGACTCCGATAAGCTTTGGGCCTGGAATTTATTGTAAACTATGCTTGCATTAAAAGATTACACCAACGATTCTGCTTTCTTCTTTCAATTTCTTCCCTCCGATTGGGCTTTGGAAATCGAGCCTCATTGGAAAAAATACCAGCCCAGCTCTCACATTCTTGTCCTCGAGGAGCATAATCGGGTAGTGGCAGGTGGCATTGTGTTTTCCACCCTTTCTCCAGACACCTTATACTATGGTAACCATGCCCAAAAATGGTTTCAAAAGGGATACCTTTATATTGGCTTTTTATTTGTAAGTGAACAGCGAAGAAACGAAGGCCTTGGCACAAAATGGGTGCACGAGGTACGCAAACACCTCGAGGGAAAAAAATTCTGGCTGGCAATAGACGATTATGGGCTTGTAAAGTTCTATTCGAAACTTGGGTTTGAACTTGTAGATACACTGGAATTCCGTAACCGCCAGGAATGGGTGATGGCAGAACCAGAATAGCATTTACTGCCTTATCAGGGAGTATTTATTTCTATCTTTTCGAACCACTGAAAGTTTTGGGTGGCTTTTACCGCTGGCATCTGGTTGAAGTCATCCATAGTATACAGCGCTACACCACAACCCAGTTCTACCGCTTTGTCCGACAAGATATTTTCGCGGTGCCCCGTGGAGTTCATCCATCCTTCTAAAAGAGCATCTGAAAGACTCAGGTAAGTATGTGCAGAAATTAATTTGTTCGTCTCCGGATTGCGAAACACTCCAGGTTCAACTGGTATTACCTGCATACCCGACCGATATTGCAGAATAAATCCCTCGATAATGTTTTCGGTCAGATGCGGATTGGCGACACCCGCTATTCTGGCACGGTCATCTGCTTCGCGGTGCTTTTTGTTTTTGGGATTGGTATGACTGAAAAAGTTGTATTTGGCCATGTCTTGAGAATGCAGTGTGGCAGCCTCTTCCAATGCGGCATGATACGAAAGAATTGTAAGTTCCTGTTTGGCTCTTATGGCATTGGTGGCAAAAAATATACAGGCATTAAGCAGGGCAGGATCAAAATCCTGCGGGTCTATTGTTTTTTGAAATGCAGGATGGTTTCTATAGTTCCGATAGTCCATTTCGGTATAAACCGACTGGGCAAGAAGAATTTGAATCCCCAGGAAATACAAAAGAAGTATGAAATATGTTTTCATTAAAACGAAACTAAAACTACATTCTTAATGCTTATAAGGGTGATAACTACAGCCATTACTACTTTCATAAAGGTTCCGGCAATAAAACCCACAAACGAACCAAAGGCTGCCTTAAGAGCCGCATTATTTTTTTGCCCTGCAATGATCTCGCCAAGCCAGGCTCCAAAAAACGGGCCAGCTAAAATGGTAATAATTCCAAATGGACCTATGGCAGGTAAAAAGAACATTCCGGCAATTAAACCCACAATACTGCCCCAGGCGCCAAAACGGCTTCCACCGAATTTTTTGGTGCCCCAGACAGGTACGATGTAATCGAGTACCTGCACCAGAATGGTAAGAGATGCAAGAGTTATCATTACCCAGGTTTCGAATTGGGCAAAGCGCGAAAAATGCAGGAGCAGCATGCCTGCCAGGCTTAATGGAGGTCCGGGTATTACAGGCAAGAAGCATCCAAAAAAGCCTGTAATCATTAAAATTATGGCGAGAACGAGCAATATCCAATCCATGATGAAAGGTAAAGAAAATCGTAAAACATCTAAAATTATCCTTACAAGAAAAGACAAACTGCGAAATTGGCTTGTATTTCTGTTTTAAAATAGAAAAGTCCCTGGTTATGCTACCAGAGACTTTTTTAATAGTGCATAATAAGGTTTAGCCTAAAGTTCCATTAATTAGAATGGTAACAAGCAAAGCAAGAATGGCATACAATTCAGGGAAAGCAGCCATAATAAGCGTATTGCCGAACACATTATGTCCTGAGCCAATTGCAGCAATTCCATTAGCACATACTTGTCCCTGACGGATGGCCGATAACAAACCAGCCAATCCCAAAGCGATTCCGGCACCAAATATTGCTGCAGCATGCCACCAACTCATTTCAGCTACCAACCGACCTTGTAAAACGAAAAAGCCAACAAAGCCATAAATACCCTGTGTGCCAGGCATTGCCGATAAGGCAAGAAAATTACCGAAGGCTTCAGGAGTTTTCTTTAAAGCTCCGATAGTGGCATTACCAGCAATTGTGCATCCATAGGCGCTGCCAACGCCTGCTAGGCCTACCATCAGTCCAATTCCGATATAGGCTAAAATAATAGGTTCCATAATTCTTATTTTTAGTATTAATTAAATGTTTATTTACTGAAAGGTTTATATTTTAATCCTCCTCCGCTAAAACCGGAGTTTTTATAAAATTCCACAAAGGTTAAACGCATAGGGTGCACAAAGGATCCTAAGGCCGATAATCCTAGGTTTAGAGTATGCCCAAATAAAAGTATAAGTATCATGATAATATGGCTCACTACTGGTATATCTCCGCTAAGTCCAACCGCTATTTGGTTAAATACCAAGCCCAAAACGGCGCTTGAAATGCCCAGGGCAAAAAGACGTATGTAAGAAAGCAAGTCGCCCATCAGACCAGAAAGCATGCCGTAAGTATCCCATAAGCCAATTCCGAAGTTGAGAAAAACATTTTTTCCAGGACTATTCAGAAGTAGAATAGGTATACCACCAACCGTACATATTATAAGGTATAAATTTTTGGTGCTTTCTTTGGCGATGTATTCAAAATCTGCCAGAAAATATACAGCTGCACACCCTGCAATAACTACAATCCAACCTAAGGTTGCTAAACTAGCCCTAAACCCTTCGAAGATGATTATTCTCGCCGCTTTTATGCAGATTCCAAAGATTATTTGAACACCTCCAATTATGAGTGCAAGGGTCATTAATTCATCGCTATCCAACATCATAAACCGTAGAGATGGGAAAAAGAGAAAATCAGTCTCAATCAGGTTTATTCCAAAGAATGTTCCGCTTACTAACCCCATTAGAATGGTTGAAATTCCTAAAAATTGACCTAGAGTAATTATTGCCCGGACTTTAGGTTTTACTTTTGGCTTGAAATAAAATGCTGCCAACAAAATAAGAAGTCCATAACCGAGATCTCCCAGGCAAAAGCCAAAAAACAACATGAAAAACGGAGCAAAGAAAGGTGTTAAATCAAGTTCAGTGTATTGAGGCAATGAGTATAACTCACCTATGGGTTCGAACAAACGGCTAAACCAGTTATTTTTTAATTTAATCGGAATTGAGTCTTCTTTTGAGGGTTCATAAATGCTATAATAAACCGATTTCTTTTCAAGATAAGCCACCAGAACTTCTGCTTTATCTTTTGGCACCCAACCTTCGAGAATCATCAATTTTTCCTCTGCCTCTTTTTGTGTGTTCAGTACTACTTTGTCGAACGATAATTCCCCTGCAAGTTTATTTTTAGTTTCTTTTAGTGTCTCAATGCAGTTTGCAGCATAGTTATCAAGGAGTGTCTCTGTTTTATCGAGCTTTTCGTTTATTTCATTTATTTGCCTTAAAACCTCACTAAGTTTTCGACGTGGCAAAGTCATTTCCTCGGCATCGATCTCGATTTTTTCATCGATTTTTTCGAATAGAACAAAGTATGTTTGTCCTTTTATTTCAGCAATGGCTTCGACAAAAAGAGTATTTTGCCATGTTTCTGAAAACTTTCTGGCAGGGCTGCTCAAAAACCTGGCATTAATTCCGGCTTTTTTAAGTTTGTCGATGGTGGCCCACGAAAAGTCTCCCCATGGCTCGAGTAATGAATATTCTTTTTTGAGTGATGCTTGCTGCTGAATGAGATGTTCTTTATCAGACTGAAGGTTTCTTATCTCTTCGAAAGTTTTAAAACCATCCGATTTGTAAGGTTCTCCGGATGGTTCTATTTGACGTTTTTGCAAAAACGAAATAAGTTGATTGAATTGTTGAATTTGCGAGAATTTCTCTCGTAAAGCCACATCTTCAATCTCTCCCGATTTTTTTTCAATCACATGCAATACGCCTAATTCCTGAAGTTCGCTAAGAAAACCCAGGTAATCCTTGTGGTAAACCAGGAATGCATATTTTTTCATTGGCACGATCATGCTTCAGCCTCCTCTTGTTGACGGGTTTTTACAATTTTCTGAGCTGATTTAGAGAGGTTATCCTCGTCTTCCATAAAGCGTTTTATTTTTCGAATGGCATCCTGGTAGCCAAGTATTTGCACTTTTTCGAAAAGATTTACTTTCTGGGTGGTTTTCTTCCTCGCATGATCAAGCAGTTGCATTTTGCGCAGAAACACTTCCTGTTCAATGGATATCCTCACCATATTCTTCACAATGGCTATTCCATCGAGGTACCATTTTGGGGCATTGAATACACTGAAAACAGCCTGCTCAAATTCTATTTCATTCAACACAGGCGTTTTTACACCAGCAATTTTTTTCACATCGAGTTTTACATCCACTACTTTTAAAAGGCTGTTGTCGAATTCGCCCCAAAGAGCCACCATGTTGTTGTAAGATTCGATGGCAGCATTCAATTCATCTTCCAGACGCTTACTTTCGTCTTTGGCTTTTTTTACCTCGATGCGCAGCGCCGATTCCTTGTTTTTTATGGTAGGCAAGGCTCTTACACGCACCTTAAGCTGTTTCTCGAGGCCCTGTAACGCGGTTTTATTATATTGAAAACTGATAGCCATTCGTTTCCGTTTAAAGTTTAAGGTTTAAAGTTGCAATCATTCATTTAAACTTATCACCTTTTATTTTAGCTTCTTTTAAGTAATTTATGAATCCGCTTATAAGTTTACTAATTTTTGATGTTTGCGAATAAATTTGTTCAAAGACGACTTTATCAATATATCCTCGATCCAATGCTCAGTATAGTTGAGATCTTAGTTCGCTGGCTGAGCCTTTAGATATATAAAGGAATTGGATGAACTCCTTATTTCCTCCCCGTTCAAAGCCTTCAGCAATATTATCCATTATAGAACCGCTGGATCTTCGCATTTGATCAATAAGTGAGAAGTCTTTTGAGAAAGAAGAATTATGAGTAAGTTCATATACCATTTTATCATTGTCTCTTGCCTTTTGCCAGGCAATTATATCCTCAAATTTTTCAATATGCGCCATAGAACTTTAAACTCTAAACTCTAAACTCTAAACTTTAAACTATTTCGCCGGCCAATACTTATCGACTAATTCCTGTTTAATACCAACTTCTTCTGGTTTAAAATGCTTGCTGAATAAATTCCATCCTGTATCGAGCATTTCGTTTACTTCGATGTTTACATCAATGGCCAGAAGCTTATTGGAATAATCTTTTGCAAATTGAAGGCTCCTTTGGTCGTAATCGGTAAGGTCGAACCCGTTTTCGAGTTTTGTTTTGGCGTTGGCCGCATCGGCAAACAGACGCACTGCAGCATTCATTACTTGTGGGTGGTCGGCACGGGTTTTTTTGCCTATCACCAGCTGTTTTAAACGCGAGAGCGACCGGAATGGATCTACGATTACCTTACCGATATCCGAATCTCGGCGCAAAAAGAGCTGTCCTTCGGTAATATAGCCTGTATTATCCGGAATGGCATGGGTAATATCGCCTCCGGAAAGGGTGGTTACGGCAATAATGGTTATAGAACCTCCTTCGGGGAATTGAACAGCTTTTTCGTAAATTTTTGCAAGGTCGGAATAAAGCGATCCTGGCATAGAGTCTTTCGATGGAATCTGATCCATACGGTTCGAAACAATACTCAAGGCATCGGCATAAAGTGTCATGTCGGTGAGCAATACCAATACCGATTCGTTTTTCTCCACAGCAAAATATTCTGCTGCAGCAAGTGCCATGTCAGGCACCAACAAGCGCTCCACAGGTGGGTTGTCGGTGGTATTTACAAAGCTTATAATACGGTCGAGGGCGCCGGCATTGTCGAATACATTTTTATAATAAAGGTAATCGTCGTTGGTAAGCCCCATACCTCCCAGAATGATTTTGTCGGCTTTTGCACGCAGTGCTACGCTGGCCATCACCTGGTTATAAGGCTGATCGGGGTCAGCAAAGAAAGGTATCTTTTGTCCGGAAACAAGAGTGTTGTTCAGGTCAATACCTGCAATGCCTGTTGCAATCAGTTCAGAAGGTTGTTTACGTCTTACGGGGTTTACCGAGGGGCCGCCAATTTCCACTTCTTTGCCTTCCATAGCAGGACCACCATCAATGGGCTCACCAAAAGCGTTGAAAAATCTCCCCGCCAGGTCGTCGCTTACTTTTAGGGTTGGTGCTTTGCCCAGGAAGGTTACTTCGGCATTGGTGGGGATTCCCTCTGTACCACCAAAGATCTGAAGGGTTACGTTATCGCCTACAAGTTTTACCACCTGCGCAAGCTTGCCATGCACAATGGCCAGCTCTTCGTTGCCTATACCAGTGGCTTTTAAAGAGCAGGTTGCTTTGGTGATTTGCGTAATTTTTGTATATATCTTTTGAAAAGCCTTGTTTTCCATGCTTTGTTTATTTTACTGTTGTGTGATTCAGGCTGTCTGCCTTTCTTTAACCAGCTCTTTCAGTTCGTTTTCGAACTTGATAAACTTTTCCGATTTAAACTCGGAATAATTCATTTGCTTGCAGGCATTAATCATTTTCTTGAAGTGAGCATTTACTTCATTAAATGAATCGAAACTAAAGTCAGTATGACAAATCTCCAACAAGCTTCTCAGCATGTATTCCTGGCGTTCTATGGGTGTCGATTGGTCGATTTTATCAAACGCATCTTGTTGAAGTATCACAAAATCTATCAATTCCGATTTCCAGTAATTCACATGGTATTCAACAGGTACACCATCGTCGCCTAAGATGTTGATTTGCTCATAGGTTTCTTTTCCACGAAGTAATATCGTTTTGGTTGTATTTACCATCTCCAGCCAGTCTTCGGAAATAACACCACTAATGTATTCGGCAAATTCGGGGTATTCGAGGTATTTCGAATAGCTGTCGATTGGGTCAACAGCCGGATAACGTTTACTATCGGCACGTCCCTGGGCCAGGGCGTAGAAACAGCGTGCAGCTTTTTTGGTCGATTCGGTTACAGGCTCTTTTAGGTTACCACCTGCCGGCGATACTGTTCCTAGGAAGGTAATTGACCCTGATTCTCCATTGTTTAAGAACACATAACCGGCACGGGCATAAAAATTCGATATAATGGCAGGTAAATCCATTGGAAAGGCATCAGGGCCAGGGAGCTCTTCAAGACGGTTTGACATTTCGCGCAGAGCTTGTGCCCAGCGCGAAGTTGAATCGGCCAACATCAGCACGCGAAGTCCCATTGCACGGTAGTATTCCCCAAGGGTCATGGCGGTGTAAACGGATGCTTCGCGCGCGGCAACGGGCATGTTAGAGGTGTTGGCAATGATGGTGGTACGTTCGATGAGTTTGCGTCCGGTGCGGGCATCTTCCAATTCCGGAAATTCGGTAAAAATTTCTACTACTTCGTTGGCACGCTCCCCACAGGCTGCTATAATTACAATGTCGGCCTCTGCTTGTTTAGAAATTGCATGTTGCAATACGGTTTTTCCTGCACCAAACGGACCAGGAATGAAACCGGTGCCTCCTTCTACAATCGGATTGAGTGTGTCGATGGTCCGCACCCCTGTTTCGAGCAGTTTAAACGGCCGTGGTTTCTCTTTATATTGGGTAATGGCAACTTTTACAGGCCATTTTTGCATCATGGTTAATTTAATCTCATTGCCCTCTTTGTCTTCGATTACAGCAATATTTTCTTCGATGGTATATTTTCCTGCTGCGGCAATGCTTTTTATTTTATAGCTGCCTTTTAATTTAAAGGGAACCATAATCTTATGGGGCATGCTGTTTTCGTCTACTTCTCCCAACCAGTCTCCTGCCTGAACGGTATCGCCCACCTTGGCAAGAGATTTAAAATCCCACTTTTTGTCTATGTCAAGCGGGTGGGTATATTCTCCTCGTTTCAGAAAAACCCCTTTCATTTTATCGAGGTCGTTTTGCAGCCCATCATAATTTTTAGAAAGGATACCAGGCCCAAGAGTTACCTCGAGCATGTGACCGGCAAATTCTACCTCGAAACCAATTTTTACACCACGGGTGCTTTCAAAAACCTGCACATAGGTGTTGGAACCGTTTATTTTAATCACCTCGGCCATCAGCTTCGTATTGCCCGTGTGAATGTAGCAGATTTCGTTCTGCGAAACCGGACCATCGGCCTCTACAATTACGAGGTTGGCAATAATTCCTTTTACTTTACCTTTTGTTGACATGTTGTTGACTTATTTTAAACTAAAATCGGCCGGAAACGAATAGCTTGTTTCAAGCTTCTTAAGCATATCTTTAAAAAATTCTAAACCAATATTTTTATCCAAACGCATCCAGCGCTCTATGATGGCCAGTTTAACTAAGAACACAAATAGTTTTTCTAGACTGAAATAGTGAAAAAATGATCGTTCATCGAGCAGTTCCCAACGAATGCTATCGATTCGTTTTTCCTGTTCGAGAAGTTCATTGGTCTCCAAAGCCCTGAAGATGGCTTCGGAGAATGGAAGATCTTCAGAATCTAACCCAAAATCACGGGCAGAGCTTCGAGCCAGCTTATCCTGTATCTCACCAGTACCAACCAGTTGAGGTTCGATTGGAAGATTGTTCTCTCTGCACTTGAAGGCTGTAAGCACATTACCGAGAGTTTGTTCAAAGAGGTACCAATCTTGAATAAACTTGTTGGGCACCTGCAAGGCATGTTGAAAGTGTAGTTCGGTAAGCTGTAAATCCCAGCTTTTACCTGGTATTATTGCTTGTTCGGCCTTATAGGTATCGAGATACAGAGGCAGGTATGAAGGGTATTTAAAAGGTAGTGAATCGTATGATGAATCTTTTGCAGCAGCCAACAATTGCTCCAGCATTTCGGCACTCAGGTTACCCGATTCTGCATGGGGTTCTTCGGAACCTTTTAGCCTGTTCAGAAGGTTATGGTGATCAAAAGTCCAAAAGTACAGACTGATCAGTTCAAAATCTTCTGCTGGCAGATGCTCCGCTAAAAATGACCGGTATTCGACAGGCGAAAGGATCATTTTTGTGTCATCCAGCAATATATCTGGTAATCCGGCAACCAGGTAATAGTATTGTCGGCTCATAGATACTGTATTACGCTTCGTATAAAAATTGAATCAGTTTAGGACGAAGGTACTGCCTGAAGAAATTATTAAAATCTTCGTCTGTAAAGCTAATCTTGTAGCTGCCATCTTTGGCGGTAATCTGAAAACCAGCTTTTACCGAAGCTTCGCTGCTTATTGTCAGGCCTTTTTCGAATAATTCTTTTACCGATTTTTTCAGGTGTTCGGTTAGCTCTTTTTCCTGTGCCTTGGGTACTAAAAGGTTGAGGTCTGCTACCTGACTTCCTGCCCAGTTTTTTAATGTCGACTCAATTAGTTGTTTGGCAAACTCGGCATCAAAAGCTTTTCCTGTGGCAGCAGCTATTACTTTACTGTTGACAACATCGGTAATTTGTTGTTTGAGTGCATTTAAGGCTTGTCTTGCGGAAAGTTTAATTTCCGATTCGGTATTCTTTTTTGTTTCGGCTGCCTGTTTTTGCGCCTCTGCAAGTATGATTCCGGCTTCCTTTTTCGCATTGGCTAGAATCTCCGAAGCTTCTATTTTAGCCTTGTCAACCAGGGCACGGCCTTCTTCATTCCCTTTGGCAAGACCTTCCTGGTATATCTTCTCGGTGAGTTCTTGAAGTTTACTTTGCATTTTTATATCAGTTTCTTTTTCAGTTACTTATTGTATTATTGTTATTCAAATAACAAAACGGCTGCAATTTAATTAAAGTTTTAATACAAAAAAGCAGTTTTGATTTTGTAGGGCGAATAAAAATAGTGCAATTGCTCGATATTCTTTTCTTAATTTTCAATAAAAAGGCAAATATTTTACAATTGAATATGCCTTATAAGGTTCGATGTCTTTTTGGATGATTCGCAGGAGCTTTTTGTGTTTTAGAACAATCGCAATCCTTCGATTTACGTTTTAATTCGCGCGAATAGCTGGTAGTAGCGCATCCGGTTGTCAGAAAACCTATCATTATCAGAATAAGTATTCGATGCATGGATAGAATTAATAAGTAGCTTTGTTTTCGCAACTAAGTTACAAAAGATTTACCTTACCAGAGTAGACAGGATGACTGCAAAATATACCGAAAATATAAAAAGACATATCTGGCGTACCATACGAAAGCAAGAGTTACTTCGCAAAGGCGATCGGCTGATGGTTGCTCTGTCGGGCGGTAAGGATTCGATGGTATTATTGGAAGCGATTGCCGATCATGCCAAGCGGCTGCCCTTTAAAATAGAAGTACTCGCAGTGCATGTATTCATCGAAAAAATTGGTTACCAAACCGACCTCAACTACCTCGAAAACTTTTGTCGCGACCTGAACGTACCGTTTGTTGTTGTAAGGCCCGAGTTTGAATCAAAGTCATCCGTTGAGAAATCGATGTGTTTTTTATGCTCATGGCACCGAAGAAAAGCCTTTTTTACAATCAACCGCGAGCAAGGTTTTAATAAGTTAGCCTTTGGACATCATATGGACGATGCCATTGAAACTCTTTTTATGAATATGATTTACCATGGTTCAATCAGCTCCATGCCTTATCAGTTTAATATGTTCGATGGAAGATTAACAGTAATCAGACCTATGCTGGAAGTTAGTGAGCAAGAGCTGGAACTTTATGCTTTGGAGAGAAATTTTAAAAAGGAAGTAAAGAGTTGTCCCTACGAAAACAGCAAGCGCAAAGTACTAAAAGGTAAAATTGATTGGATGAGCGATAATTCAAAGAATGCCCGGAAAAACATTTTCCGGTCTATGGAAAACATCTTCACCGAATATTTGCCTCAAAGAAAAGAGTGAACTTTGTTTTTACACTTTTTTTATTACTTTTATAATGGTGCATTTGGTTTAAGTAAAAAATACACCTGAATGACTGCGCATCACCCATTTAGCAATCATTCGACAAAAATGTGAAGGTACCTCAGAACAAAATAAAATAACATTAATAAGGATGAAAACACCTAAATTGTTGGCCTTTATTTTTTCTATGTTTATTACAGGCAGCCTGCTTCAGGCACAAATACCAAAAACAAACCTTACCGATTTTACTGGCACTGATTGGAAGCTTGTAAAAGCTTCTAAAGCGAGTATAGAAAACCTTCAGGGATTGGCGCTTCCTGAATTAATTAAAATGCTCGACAATACAGAGAAAAAGAAGCTTGAAAACACAGGAAGCCTTATCTACCCAGGGGCAGAGAAGTTTTTTGGACACGGCCAGATTATCGATTACGACATCGATTACCTTTCTATCAGAGCCGGTTGGCTTATTGAAGAAATTTCGTTTAATAATTTCGGTTTTTCTGGTATTCATCTTCCCCAGGAGGAGCTTATTACCCACATTAAAGTAACCTTTCCTGCCTATTACAACAATACAACAAACCGTAAAAAACTCGAAACAGCTACTGAAGCTATGTTACGCGAAATAGCGCAAGCCTTGGCTGTAAAGGCTGCCAAAACCTGGTGGGAAGAGTATGGTAAAAACTTTACCCGCCTTAAATCGCTGGTGGATGCGCTTAAGAGCTTCGATGAAAAACGACAGGTGAAAGCCTTGTTTTATTTGCGCAATGGCACCACGAAATGCAACGATCTTACCCGCGATTATTATTACGAAGAAATATCGAAAGAAATTGTTCGCCTGAGTGGTTCAGATGTTCAAAGAATATCTGAGAATGCCAAATTAATTTTGCTCGACAGCAAACTTGAGTGGCTGAGCCTTAAAACGGAATAGAATTGTTTATAATTCGTTGTTTGCGTTTTTCCATTTGCATTTAGCTTTATAGTGAAGACTTAATCGTGAAAATCATGAAATTGTTCAAAGCCATAAGTGTAGTATTCTTCTTAAGCATTGCTGCCCATCAGTCTGCTTTTGCCCAGAAAGAATTGTTTATAAAACAAATTGAATTTAATCTTGAAGCTGTTAGCGATATCGACTATGAGAATGAGTATTTCATCACCCTCAAACTCAATAAGGGTTCGAGATATATCTTTGCTATAACCAATAATGTGAACGACAAACCGGGTAAGGCCATCATCGAACTTCTCGATGCCGATAACCTTATTATGACCAATGGAATAGGCGAGAAGTACTTCGATAAAATAAGTTTTGAATGCAATAAAACTGGTTTTTACGATCTGTTGGTACGTTTTAAGGATAATCAGCTCGGACATTCCATGGTAGATGTATCACTTATTCAATAAAGTCACCCCGGCACATTATAAGAACCCGGCCGGCCCGGTTTTTTTTTGTGCCTTCCTGCAGTGAATAAAGGTGTTATTGTCTTCAGTAAAAATAACTTTATCTAGAATAGTCTCTATTTAGTCAAATGCGGGTAATAAAAAGATTTTGTTTTGGTTATTAGGCTTAATTTTAACAGAAAGCAAATCTATTCGCTTCCAATGAAAAAACAGCCATTAATTTATCTGGTCGATGGCAATGCAGGTTATCGGAATAAAACTTTTAGTTTACTAAAATCCAAACATTACGATCGAATTTTAGAGTTTAGTTCCGGTGAAGACTGTTATTCAACCCAAATGGATGCCGCCGATATTGTTATAACTGAGAGCATTTTTGGGATGGAGTGCTGGAGTGGCTTAGAGTTTATGCTGGAATACAAACGCTTATTTTGTCACACCCGGTTCTTCTTTCTTACCTCGGATAACGGAATGGAAAAGGCTACAAATTGCATCCTTAACGGTGCAGCAGATTACATTCTTAAAAGCAAAACTGGGCTTTTGCGAATAGCAGAACAGGTTTCTAAAATACCCTCCTAATAGTTCTGGCAATCAATTCTACAGATGCTTTTCCGGGTTAATAAAATGGTGCAGAAAACCTATTCTTTTAAGGTTTTGGTGGTTTATAGCCAGCCGGCAACTGGGGAGATTCAAGGTTTTTTTTGCTGTTCAGCTCCTGAAGAGATTCGAATCGGATCCTTTCTACTTCGTAGTTGGTCTTGTAATTGATAAAGTTAATAGAGGTGTTGGCAAATCCCTTGCCCTGGATTAGTTCAAATTGGTATTGAGATTGCGGCATATTACCTTTTACCTGACATACACAATTTAATAAGTTAAGGCCATATTTGCTATACGCATCCATAAATAATAGTCCCGATTCGTAACCGAGAAAGGTAAAATTGTATGGAATATTGGAATTGAATGCTAGTTGCGGCTCGTAGCCAAGTGTTTTGCGGCAGTTTTTTACAAAAGATTGGGTATGAGGGTTATTATAGTCGATAAAAAAGGGAGAATATATCACCGTGTTTAATTGGTGCAAAAGTTCAATACGCAGGTTCTCGAACGTCAACCACTCCGGAATTCCAACTACATCTATATCCAATCCCCGACTCTGATAAATGTTTAAAATACCTATCAGGTTACTCACATTGGCTTCGCGGTTAGAAAGAATGACAACGATATTCCCTTTTGTCGATACCAGCTCTTTCCTTAAACCTTTTTCAAGGGTATCATTAAGTGGAATTTCTTTATAGTCGATTGTGCCATAAAAACCTCGAGCCAGGAAGTAAGCAAATAGGTTTTCCTTCAAATCCTTTAACTGCAAGCTATCTGCCGATAGTTGATGATGTAAAACGATAATTTTCTTGTCTTTAAACTGAGAAAGGTAATCGGCGCAGTTTTCAATTTCCGATTGCCGGTCTGGAATCATAAACAGGGCAAACGGATTGCTCCGAATGCTGTTATCGTTTGCCTTATAGAAAGGAAGTACCAAAGGTATCTTGTTAAATTCGGCATATTCCGATACCAATTTTACGTTCTCGCTAATCATAGGGCCATAGATTATTTCTGGTTTTATGATATCGAGTTCTGCAAGTATGCCTTTTACCTTTTGGGTATCGGATTTGGTATCGTAGGTGAAGATGCTGATCGATATACCTTTTCTTTTCAATGAATCGACCGCCAAGAGAAACCCTTGATAAAAATCTGTGGCACTAAGGCTTCGCGCTTTAAACCGATATGCCGGGTTTTTTCGTTTTAATGAATCAGTGGGCTCAGAATCAAGGGCTATCATTTCCTCGGCATGAAAAGGTAACAAGAGCGCAATTTTTATAGTTTTGATTTTGGAGGCTGATTGAATGGAGTCGCATATAAGGCTTTTAAATTGCCTGATAGAATTATCAATTTGCAGACTACTATCCGGTTTGGCTAAGGTAAATAGGCTGTCTGCAGAAGAAATATAAATAATCATGCCCGGTTTTAAACCCCAGCGCAAAGAGGGATTGATGTTTACCAACTCATCCAATTCAATCTGAAAACGTTGTGCAATCAGAAACAAACTGTCGCCTTCCTGAACTCTATATTGATTGCTTCCCACAACAGACTCGGGGCTGGTAGTATCTGTTTTCTTGATAATGGGTATTTTTAA
Organism: Bacteroidales bacterium; assembly: GCA_035913795.1. Classification (GTDB taxonomy): domain Bacteria; phylum Bacteroidota; class Bacteroidia; order Bacteroidales; family UBA10428; genus UBA10428. The sequence goes on along the minus strand of JAMIIA010000032.1, from coordinate 5,593 downwards.
TACCTGGTCTATTTGAATGCTTGTTTCGCTTCCCGGATTATGGCTATAGATTGCTTCTTTCGAAACCCCATAATTCTTTGCAATGGTATGAACAGTTTCTTTTTTTCTGACCGTGTGGTAAAGAAAATTACTATCGGCCGGAAATGTTTGCTGAATGCCAGGTTCGCTCTTCGAAATAGTGCTTTGATCGGGAATGCGCAATACTTGTCCGGTCGATAAAACGTCGAGATTCGCTTCGGGGTTGGCTGTTTTAATCTGCTGAATATCTTTTTCGTAAGCTTTACTAATCGAATAGAGGGTTTGTCCCGCTTTTACAGTGTGCAGGTAATATATTTTACCCTGAAACAAAATCTTTTCGTTCGATTTTTCGACAGGGGCAGGCTGGAACTGGGCATTTAAAGTTACTGTCCTGAGTAAAAAAGAAATGGCAATTAGAATAATCAGAAAAAAGTACCGCATGAAAAATATTCTTTACAGAGTCGAAGTTAATATTTACTCAATGATAAACTATAAATTGAGAACAGGCATTTCGTTTTTCGAATTTTATTGGATTGATCCAATTTTTTTCGAAAAAGGCATCCGGATTTAGTAATTTACCAATTCCGGATGCTTTAATATTTAGGTCAATTCCAAAAGATTACTTCGATTTTAACAAGAAGCTGGTTACATTATGGTTAATCCGCTCTTCGAGTTGAGATAAATCGGCTCTCTGAAATTCGTCGCCAGTAATATTTTCATACAGCTCAATGTATCTTTCGCTGATTTGTTCTACAAAGGCATCGGGCATTTCGGGCACTCTTTGCCCTTCTTTGCCCTGAAATCCATTGGTGATAAGCCATTCGCGCACAAATTCCTTAGAGAGCTGCTTTTGAGGCTCGTTCTTTTCGAGCCGATTTTCATAACCTTCTTTGTAAAAATAGCGCGATGAGTCGGGTGTGTGAATTTCGTCAATCAGGTAGATCTTACCATCTTTTTTACCAAATTCATATTTAGTATCTACCAGAATCAAACCCATTTGTGCGGCCATTTCTGTGCCACGGGCAAATAGTTTTTTAGTATAATCTTCCATCAACAGGTAATCGGCTTCGCTCACCAGTCCGCTTGAGATGATTTCTTGTTTCGAGATATCTTCGTCATGCCCCTCGGAAGCTTTGGTGGTGGGGGTAACAATGGGGTGCGGAAATTTTTGGTGTTCTTTCATGCCTTCAGGCATCGATACCCCACAAAGACTTCTTTTGCCTTCCTTATATTCGCGCCATGCATGTCCGGTCAGATAGCCTCTTATCACCATCTCTACTTTAAAGGGCTGTGCAAAATGGCCAATAGTAACCATAGGGTCGGGGGTGGCAATTTTCCAGTTCGGCACAATATCCTGGGTAGCATCCAGAAACTTGGAGGCAATCTGGTTTAAAACCTGCCCTTTATAGGGTATTCCTTTTGGCAATACCACATCGAATGCCGAAATGCGGTCGGTTACTACCATTACCATATATTGGTCGCGGATGTTGTAGACATCGCGTACTTTTCCGTGGTAAACATTTTTTTGACCCGGAAAACTGAAGTTGGTGTTGCTTAATGCCTGCATATTAATTTGTATTTATAGTTTGTTTGTCTGATTTATCATAAGCTTCAATTATCTTCTTAACCAGTTTATGCCTTACAACATCCCTCACATCGAAATGGATAATGGCTATATCAGTGAGGTCCTTCAATATTTCAAGAGCTCTTATGAGTCCAGAGGCACTTCTTCGGGGAAGGTCAATTTGAGTGGTATCGCCAGTAACAATAAATTTGGCATTCTTACCCATACGCGTTAAAAACATTTTCATCTGGTTGGGGGTGGTATTCTGGCCCTCGTCGAGAATGACAAAGGCATAATCGAGGGTTCTTCCGCGCATAAATGCAAGTGGAGCAATTTCAATGGTGCCGTCTTCGATATAGCTTTGCAGTTTTTTTGCCGGAATCATGTCGCGCAGGGCATCGTAAAGGGGTTGAAGGTAAGGGTCGAGCTTCTCCTTTAAGTCACCAGGTAAAAAACCAAGGTTTTCTCCAGCTTCTACCGCAGGCCTTGTTAAGACAATCCGTTTGATTTCCTTGTTGCGTAAAGCCCTTACTGCAAGTGCAATGGCGGTATAGGTTTTTCCTGTACCGGCAGGCCCCAGGGCAAACAACAAATCGTTCGAATCGTATTCTTTTACAAGTGCATGCTGATTAATAGTTTTGGCTTTTATTATTTTTCCATGGTTGCCATACAACAGAATTCCGCCGGGGTTGGGAGTTTCTCCCAACCACTGGGGTTCATCGTCAGAAAACATTTGCTCAATGTCCGATGCGTTTATTTGGTTATAGTGGTGATAGTAGTTAATCAGTAGATCAATTTTCTTTTCGAAATTTCTGATTTCTGTTTCTTCGCCAATAGTAATTATCTCATTTCCGCGGGCAACAATCTTGATTTTTGGAAAATAGGAAACAATTTTGTCGAGCAGAACATTATTGGTACCGTAGAGATGAAGCGGGTCGATTCCCTCTAAATATATCGACTTTTCTATCATAAATTATTGGCCAAGAATACTTACATTTGAAGCTTGCAAAGTAACTTATTTTTTCAAGAAATTCAATTAAAAACAAGTGTAGAGTAGTTTCATGGCCCTAATAACTCTGACAACCGATTGGCGCAAAAGCGACTATTACATTGGCGCTATAAAAGGTAAAATTCTCTCCCACGATGCCTCAACAGTTGTTGTCGACATTAACCACTTGGTTGCCCCTTACAATATGATGCAAGCAGCTTTTATTCTTCGAAACTGCTATTTTTATTTCCCGGCGGGTACAGTTCATATTGTGGGTGTTAACCCTGTATTGTCTCGAAAAAGTTCTCTGCTTATACTCGAAAAGGAAGGACATTATTTTTTGTGTTCCGATACTGGTTTTCCTGGCCTTATTTTTCCAGATCAGAATGTGAAGGTCTATCGGTTGAACTTAACAAAAACACCTGTTCATAGCCTTGAAAGCCTTGATTTTTTTGTAGATGCTGCTTTTAAACTGATTGCGGGAGAAGCGCCAGCTGATTTTGCAGAAGAAACTTCAAAATACATTCTTCAATTGCCGCTACGCCCGGTAATAGACAATAGGCTTATTAATGGCAATGTGGTATATGTCGATTCTTATTCCAATGCCATTACCAACATTTCCCGAGAAACCTTTAGCCGGGTTGGTGATGGAATGGATTTTAAAATTTATGTCCAGAGCAACCATTATGTCATCGATAAAATAAGTCATTCCTATCAGGAAGTAGCCAGTGGCGAGTTGCTGGCTTTGTTTAATTCTGCAGATCTTCTCGAGATTGCCATTTCCAATGCTCCTGCTGCAGAGTTGCTTAATCTTGATGTAAATTCAACCATTCGGGTTAAGTTTGCCCATGCCACTCAGTCGAACAAACTATTATTAAGTGGAGAGTAAGCCATTATGGAAGAAAAATTAGAATCATTCAGGAAATTGCTCGAGATAATGGACGAGTTGCGCACCAAATGTCCCTGGGATCGTGAGCAAACCATGGAGAGTATCCGCAACCTGACGATAGAAGAAACCTACGAATTGGCCGATGCCATTTTGCAGGGCGATTCTCAGCACGTAAAAAAGGAATTAGGCGATTTGCTATTGCACATTGTGTTTTATTCGAAAATAGCCTCAGAAACAAATAGTTTCGATATCAAAGATGTAATCGACTCACTTTGCCAGAAGCTTATTTTCAGGCATCCGCATGTGTTTGGCGATGTAGATGTGCAGAACGACAGTCGCCGTGTTGTGGAGAATTGGGAAGAGCTTAAGCAAAAGGAAGGAAATAAATCGGTTCTGAGTGGCGTGCCGGGCAGTCTTCCTGCTTTAATAAAAGCCAACCGTATTCAGGAAAAAGTGCGTGCTGTTGGTTTCGATTGGGAAAAGCGAGAGCAAATCTGGGAGAAAGTTCATGAAGAAATGAATGAGCTGATGGCCGAGATAAAGGTCAACAACCAGGAAAATATTGAAAAGGAATTTGGCGATTTACTTTTTTCTGTGGTTAATGCAGCCAGACTTTATAAGATCGATCCTGAAACAGCCCTCGAGCGTACTAATCTGAAGTTTATGGATCGCTTTAATTACCTCGAACAACATACCATTAAAAAAGGACGTTCTTTAAAAGAAATGTCCCTGGATGAAATGAACCTTATTTGGGAAGATGCCAAAAAATTTGATAAGTAGAAACAAAAAAGAACCGGAAGCTGCACATTCATTACTCTGCACATGCTTTAAAAATAAAGACCAATAAAAATTCAACTATACACCTCTCGAATGAAAAAAATATTTCTATCGGTTGCATTCTGCACTGTTATGCTATTTGCACTTCAGGCCCAGGTAATACAATCGAAACTCGATTTTGTGGCAGGCCTGAGTGCCCGCGAATATTTTCATGCAGGGTTTCGCTATCAATATTCCGATATAACCCAACTTGGTATTTCAATTGGAAGCGACCTTGAGTTACGTTCGGAAAAAATTACAACCTACAGCATCGATCACATGATCCATTTCGGCACGCTATCGATGTATACCAATCGTCCGGCATGGTATGCCCGCCAAGGCTTTACCTATTCGGTTAACCTCGAAACTGCCGATAGAACCAGAAAATTTTCTTACCTGAATTTTTCGCTCGGCCGCGAATTTGCAGTGAATACCTGGCTGGGTTTTAATGCCGACATGGGCATAATCTGGCAGGTAAAATCGTTAACAATCGAAAATGGAGCAGAAATTCACGATAATCAACGGTATATTATGCCCCTGGCACGAGTGCAGGCATTTATATCTTTTTAACTTTTTTTTAAATACTTGCAAACCATTATTGTTGTAAATTCGTTTTAGAATAAAAACTTGTATATGAAAAGGTTTGTTTTTATTAGTCTAGCCGCCATATTGCTTCTTTCTTTCCGAAGCCCTAATGCCACAATTGAGTGGGGGTTTACCGAGTTCGATTTTGGCAAAATTGAACGTAATAAGCCGGTAACAGTGGAATTTACGTTTAAAAACCCTGGTATGCTTCCATTGGTTATTCTTGATGTCAAGTCATCTTGTGGATGTACAGTTCCCGAATACCCCAAACAGCCTCTTGCACCTGGCACCGAAGGTAAGATTGTGGTAACTTACGATGCAAAATTATCGGGATATTTTAGCAAAACTGTCACCGTTCAAACCAACACATCTGAGGGTATAACCCAGCTTTATATAAAGGGCGAAGTGAAATAGAAGCCCGAGTAAATGAAAAGACCGTTTCAAAAGTTGTAACTTGAAACGGTCTTTTTTTATGCTGTTAACCAATTTTATTTCTTCTTAGCAGGGGCTTTTTTTTCAGCAGCAGGCTTTTTCCTGACTTCGACACTGGGTCACCCAAATTTGAACAACTTAGCTAAATTTTGTTGCTCTTTGGTAATCAACATGGTGTGCGACACTTTCCTATTTAGGGTATTGGCTTTTACCTGATAAATTGTTTTAGCTATTGCAATAGCTTTCTCTGGGCTAAAGCTTGATTGCATTTCTATTAGCTGCCGCTCCAGTTCTTTGTACA
>JAMIIA010000031.1:0-5291 GCA_035913795.1 Bacteroidales bacterium | reverse complement strand
GCAAGGTTTGATGAAGGCATTAAGAAGTTGAACGCGGCAGCGTTATTTAACAAGTTGAGCCCAGAGCAACTTAGTGCTTTGGCAGCAATGATTAACGCTGACCAGAAATAAAGCATAAGGGTTCATGCGGAACGCCCGCATGAGCCCAGCACCCAACACCCAACACCCAACAGGAGTCGTAAAATGAAACAAATACCTTGTTTATACAGTACCATTACCGACAAAACCTGCGACGACGTATATCATATATACGCCATTAACAATGGAAACTTTATAACAACTTTCGTTAAAAGCGAAAAGGAAAACCAAACACTTACCACTATCCCTAACATTTGTTGGGAACAGCTTGATAAAATGCGGCAGAAAATGATGGAGGACACAGCATAAAACCACAAAATCCCCATAAGCCCCGTAAAAGGGGCTTTTTGTATTAACAATAACCCCGTCAAAACCTGCATTTCATCCATACTTATTATTCTGTATTCACGAAAAACCCGTTCCACATCCACATTATTAAAATTTATACACTTTTTGCATGATCAAAAATCCATACAACTGTAACTTAACAACCAAGTTACACAATTCCAACCCCTTGTTTTTATTCAAATATCCCAAAATCCGTATTGACGTTATTAAAATTTATACAATCGCATCCTTGAATTACACAACACTTAACCCCTTGTTTTTATTCACATATTCCAACATGATTATTAAAACACCCATAACCCATTGATTTTATTGACTTCAAAATTCAAAACAAATCATCCTAACCTATTGATTTTAAAGGATGATTATTGTTACACTCCTACCCCATCAACCCCCCATCCAATCCCCATCCAATCCCCATCCAATCCCCATCATTCCACTTACCCCCCATCACCAAAACGCAAAAACACGCCTCAAGCGTAAAGTCAATACAATTGCCCCAAAAGGCATATAAGCAATACGAAACACTATTATATAAAAAAATTATATATATATAATATAATAATACCAATACCTTATCTTTGAGGTTTTCACCCATACCTTTCCCTCTATCCCCTTTCATTCAGCAATACGTTTCCATCCTCATTCGTATTGACGTTTCGCGCATTGTTTTAATCGCACGAGGTTGGTTCATGGGGATGTTATGGGGATGTTATGGGGATGTTATGGGGATGTTATGGGAATGTTATGGCGAGAATCCCCCACAACACGCCAATACCATTCCCCCATGCAAACATACCGCCAGCCAACCAAAACCAGCCACACGCCACCATGCGCCGTTTAAACGCCATTCCCCGCACGCCGCGCCACCATTTCCACGCCCGTCCGCCCGATCACCATTTCCCGGCAATTCGCCAATAAATCACCATTTAATTAAAAATAGGTATTGACAATGTATTTCGCGCGTCGTATCATCCAAACCGTAACCAAACACGCTCAAACAGAGGAAATCAAGATGAACACTCAAAGTCAAGAACAAGACCAACAAGAACAAGAACAAGACCAAATTCAGTTCCTTAAAGAATGGCGCAGCCACGAATACGCCGCTGCCAAGTTCGCCGCTGACGCCGCCAAAGCCCGTGCCTGGCGCGTACTGCGCCACCGCCACCAAACCGCAATGTTCAATATCGAGGCTCAGCCATGTACACAAGAATAAACTTTAAGACTAAAAAGGCTTTAAAGGCGGCCATTGCCGCCGGCCAATCCGTTAAGGTCTTTTCCCCTGGGCCATTTCCCTGCCCTACCGAAGGCCCAGTTGCACTCGAAGGGCCGCACTACCCAGAGCCTCATAAATGGTACGCCGAGGCATTCCTAAAAAACGGCTTAGTCGTAAAGGTGAAGTAAATGCAAAAGTCTCTCCAATCCATCGCCGCCGCGTTCCACAGCGGCCAATCCAGCGCCCTGTATGCTTACGCCAGCACACAGTCCGTCCTGCCGGGCCTGCCAAGCGAGATTCGTGAGGCCCTTGCAGTCGCCAAGGCACGCGAGCGTACAGACCTTTACAGGCTGTACGTTAACACAGCACCCAGCCTTACGGTTGAAGACCTCCAGGCCGGCCACGAGTTTTGGCATCGTCTCGTGGCTAACGCCGACGGAACACCAGTACGTTGCCGCAAAACTGGCAAGCTAAAAACGTGGAAAACTCGCCCACAAGATTTTAAACTGCCTGTTAAATACGGGTTAAAGAATGGTTTTTACTTGACCCCCGAAAACATCGGGGACTGGTGCATAGCCCTATAAAGCACACTAAACGTATGGGCGGAACACCCAAGCAATTTCGCCCATACAAAACCTGCCCACTTTTCATCAGGAGTAAGTCATGATACACAATCGTACTCATCAGGTTTTTCCAGAAACCTGCAACGAAAACCCCTTTTACCTGTTCGTTACTAACGAGCAGTGCAAGAAACTCCCATTGCCCCTAGCCATAAAGGCCAACAATCGGGAAGCCCTCCAGTGGCGCAACAAGTGGGAAGATTGCAACAGTCGCGCCATAAAAGCCTTTTGCCTTTACCACCCTATCCATCGGAACTGGGTAGGCGGCTTTGAAGACGGACTTCATGCCGTTCAAGAATGTAAAGAACTTTGGGAGTCCCCAAATGAGCAATAAAATGTCCAAACTCTGGGCTACTGAGGAAACGTGGTCCCTGTACCGCAATACCTGGGCGGGTTTCCCAGCCTGGATTGTAATAGGTTTATTAGCCGACTGGACTTGCATTGTAGACGACGCAGGAAACCTTTTCCCCGTCCAGTACATTCAAGTAAGGAGCCTCGTATGATATACACTCACCCTCAAGAAACGTGGGATACCACTGAGGCCGCGCGCCGGGCCAGATACGCACCCAAAGACGCCTGGGGCAACCGCCAGCCCCAAGGGTTAATCGCTAGCAATGCTAGCAACTACCCGCAATATGGGCAAGCCATTGCGTTTAATGGTAAACGCGAGATAAACGGGGAACTGTACTCCGCCGAATACAAACCCCTTCCAGCAATCCCGCCCGAGTATGAATTCTACACTCACCCTGCCTGGGGAACCTTTATTAGGAGCAAGTCATGAAACCATTTTATAGCACAACTTTTGACATTCCCGGGCCACCATATCAAATGGATGACTACGGGAATGCCGTAGAAATTCCATACAATTACGGCGCAGTTTACTTCTTTTGTGCTACAGAATGACTTCACACAATAGCCACTAACCCTTATAAGTGGCTATTCGTGAGTTCATTTGAACCCAACCACGGAGACCTTTTATGTACAGCATGGCTGAAACGTGGTACAAAGACGGTACCACCCAAGAGTTTTTCGTAACAATAATCCTTGCACCAGACACCGTTTTAATGCTTTTTATTGACGGGTCCAGTGTGCTGGAAACAACCAGAAACTTAACCGTTTTTGAGTCCGTTTTTGAGTCCGTTTGGTAAAAGTAAAACCACTTTCAGGAGCCCTCCCAATGACTCACAACGAGCGCCTTGTAACACAAGCTAGCATTTTGCTAGCCCGCACCATTGCCGACCTTGATACCACAATTCACGCAAAAGCCCTAATAAGGGCTGGCCTAATAAGTAAAACCAAACTCCACCAGTTGCTTGTGCAATTAGAACAACTGGATTTTTCCCAAAAACCCCGCCCCGCCCCGGAGCATTACAATGGTTAAATATGCCTTTATCTCCCGCCACAAGCCCACCGTTGAGCAGCTTCTCATTGCCCTTGGCGAAGGTATTGAGTTAATTCACATTGGAGACACAGACGCATTTAGTGTTACTCCAGAATTCGTGGGCAGCAAAGGCTACCACTTTGTAGGCGCTGTAGTTGTTCATCCCAGCGCTGCACTGCGTCTTTGCAAGCATTTCCGCATTGGAATCTTTGAAAACGAGTTCCGCACCCCGGCGGGCCAGCCGCAACAATTCGCGGCAAAAGCCCTGCACATTTACGACCTTACCACCCCCATTACCCCAAAAGGTGAATAAAATGGAACAGCAAATCATAAACGAATACATTCCTTTTGAGTACCCAACCATTAAAGAGTACGTTCCAAACGTACTACCGTCCCACGAATTTAAATTATTCATTCCACCCCTAACCCGTAAACACGAAAGTAAATTTTACGCCCTCGAAAGTAAAAGTAAAAACGTATACTTCGGGCCTTTCAATTCCCGCAGCGCTGCCTGGCGGGCTGCCAAGAAGGTTAACCCCTGAGTAACCTGTAAATAGTCCCTTTTCCCATAAGGGACTATTTGCGAGTTTACTTAAACTCGAAACCAAAAACTTTAACCCCTAAAAGGATTAACCCATGCTTATTAACATCCACAATGTACAGTCACTCAAAGTAAGTGACATTATCCGCTACAAAGGCTCAAAGTGGCGAACCATTGAGATTACCACAAACGAAACAAACCTGGTGGTAACTCTTTTTCCAGCCGAAAACGATATTGAAATAAAAATCCCGGCGCCAAAATACATTGGCTTCGGCAAGAACTGCTATTATATACAGGTAGGAGAAAAAGAGTATTATTACTCTTATAACACATGCGTAGCCTATTGGGATAATACGCACGCAGTGCGCATCCAGTCACCCAGTAAAACGACCAGCCGGCATTTATCTGCCATGGGAGTAGCCGATTTCACGGTAATTGAAAACGACGAGTTTTCAAAACTTATTTCCTAATCTCCTTTTAGCCCTTTCCGGGCCGGCCCTGTGCTGGCCCCTTCCTGTCTCAGGAGTAGCCATGCAAGACACACAGCAACAAATTAACTTCTTAGCAACTTATCCCCTTCCAGACTCTATTGCTCTGCGCGCCAGAGCAGGAACAGGTAAAACCACCTCCATACAAAAATGGTCTAACCTATCAAAAAAGACTGGCATTGCCGTCAGTTTTAGCAAAAGCACAGTAACTGAATTAGCGGCAAAAATTAGTCCACAGCGTTTCCCCGCCAAAACCTTTCACGCCCTAGGACGACAAGCCCTTAAAGGTACCGGAAAGACCATTAAACTTGATACCAGCAAAATGTATCAAATCGTAAAGAATTTAGCGGACGAGAATGAAATCCCCTTCGAGTTACAAAGCGAAATTCGCAATCTCGCCACCATGGCCAAAACATACGGTATCCAGCCTGACCCCGCCGGGCCGGAGGGCTTTACCCCTAACGAGCCTGGTGTTTGGGAGGAACTTAGCGATAACTATGACATCGAGTTTTCTGAGGAAATTCTTCACTGGGCAAAAGCAGCAGTTAACGCCAGTAATTTAGCCTTTACCAAAGAAGGCATAATTGACTTTGACGATATGTTGTTATGCCCTTTACTT
>JAMIIA010000030.1:0-17348 GCA_035913795.1 Bacteroidales bacterium | reverse complement strand
CTTCATTGTAATTAAACTTTTATATGTCTTGATCTACTGGCTTATTACCAGGGAATTCTCCCCGAGTACCTTTTCCTTTACCTTTCCTCTTCACATTATTCTCAAAGAACTTATTCTCTTTTCTTCTTGCTTCTTTCTTCTCCCTCCGTTCTGACCAGAGCCTCGATTCAAAAGCGGGTGCAAATGTATATCGTTTTTTTTTCCTTCCAAACTTTTTTGTTCTTTTTTTTAAAACTTTTTTCTAACTCCTTTTTTCTCAGAGCCGAACAAAAAGAAATCCGGAAAAAACTCTCATTTGCTTAAAAGAACCTTGCTTCAAAAGCGGCTGCAAATCTATCTCCTTTTTTTTAATTCGCAATACTCAAGCGCACTTTTTTAATGCTATTTTTTTACTCGCCTGATTCTCTTGCCGATATCAAAAATAGTTCTGATAGATAGGATACAAATTTACTTCTTCACCCTGAATGATTTGCTCTAATTTGCTGTTGGACTTTTGCCATTCTTGCATAAAATGTTGGAGATTACAATTTATCAAAGGTGTTTCGGCTTGTTGGAATATTATGGTATATTCGCATTAAAATCTAATCTTTTATGAACAGGGCACTTGTAATTATTCCAACCTACAATGAAATTGAAAACATTGGCCGGATGATCGAAACCGTATTTACTCTGGCACGTGAATTCCATCTGCTCATTCTCGACGATAACTCTCCCGATGGAACTGGTGCTTTTGTTAAAGAACAACAAGCTCGCTATGAAGGGAAACTGCATCTCATTGAGCGTCCTGGAAAACTTGGCCTGGGTACGGCTTACATAACCGGGTTTAAATGGGCCCTTGAAAATAAGTACGATTACATTTTCGAAATGGATTGCGATTTTTCTCATAACCCTCAGGATCTGATAAAACTCTACGAAGCATGCGAAAATGGGGCTGATCTGGCCATTGGGTCTCGTTACAAATCGGGCGTTAACGTGGTTAATTGGCCAATGGGCCGAGTACTGATGTCGTATTTTGCTTCGAGGTACGTGCGTTTTATTACCGGGCTTCCGATCCATGATACTACTGCCGGTTTTAAATGCTACCGCCGAATTGTGCTGCAATCGATAGAACTTGATAAAATAAAGTTTAAAGGCTATGCCTTTCAGATTGAAATGAAATTTACTGCCTGGAAAATGGGTTTTCATGTGGTGGAAATTCCGATCGTATTTACCGACCGCAAAGAGGGTAAATCGAAAATGTCGGGCGGTATTTTCAACGAAGCTTTCTGGGGAGTAATTAAATTAAAGGTAGCAAGCTTCTTTAATACCTATAAAAAAGCGAGCGATGAAACCACTGATAATTAAGAACGCAAGTCTGGTTAACGAAGGAGAAATCTACCAGGCAGATGTGATTGTAAAAAACGGTTTAATTGCTTCCATTCATCGCGAAGCAATTTCTGAACCTCATGAAGCCGAAGTAATTGATGCTCGTGGACTTTATCTTCTGCCGGGAGTAATCGACGACCAGGTTCATTTTAGGGAACCCGGACTCACCCACAAGGGCGATATTGCCAGCGAGTCTGCTGCAGCTGCAGCAGGCGGTATTACGAGTTTTATGGAAATGCCAAACACCATTCCACAAACTACTACACTCGAGGAACTGGAAAGAAAATTTGAACTGGGCGAAAACAGGTCGGTGGTAAACTACTCATTTTACCTGGGGGCTACCAACGACAACCTCGATCAGATAAAAAAGGTAAATCCCTCGCATGTATGCGGAGTGAAGGTTTTTATGGGAGCTTCTACCGGCAATATGCTTGTAGACAACAAAAAAACACTAGAAGGTATTTTTGCCGAAGCCCCAATCTTAATTGCCACGCATTGCGAAGACGAAGCTACAATCAGGGCCAATACAGAAAAGTTCAAACAAACCTATGGCGATTCCATTCCAATTGAATGCCACCCAGATATAAGAAACGCCGAGGCTTGCTACAAATCATCTGCATTAGCTGTTGAACTTGCCTCGCGCTACGGATCGCAATTACACATCCTCCACCTTTCAACTTTGCTCGAGATGAGCCTGCTCGAGAGCGGACCTGTAGCCAGCAAAAAGATTACCGGCGAAGTATGTGTGCACCATTTGTGGTTTAACAGTGCCGACTATAATAAACTGGGTTCGCTCATTAAGTGGAACCCTGCTATTAAGAGCGCTGCCGATCAACAGGGTTTATGGGATGGATTACATGCCGATAAGCTTGATGTAATTGCCACCGACCATGCTCCTCATACGCTTGACGAAAAAGCAAACCTTTATACTAAAGCCCCTTCGGGTGGGCCACTGGTGCAACATTCTTTAGTAGTGATGCTTGAATGTTATCATCAGGGTAAAATTTCACTTGAGCGTGTAGTAGAAAAAATGTGCCATGCCCCTGCCGATCTTTACCGTGTAAAAGAAAGAGGCTACCTGCGTCCTGGCTACAAAGCCGATCTGGTTTTGGTTGACCTGAACCGCAAATGGAAAGTTTCTAAAGAGAATATCATCTACAAATGCACTTGGTCACCTTTTGAGGGGGTTGATTTTAACTCAAAAGTAATTTGCACAATTGTTAATGGAAAAATAGTTTACCAGGATGATAAAATAGTGCAAAGAGCTGGCGAACGATTAGAGTTTAATCGATAATACTCCCTGATGAAAGTACAATTAATCTTGATGTTGGCTCTTGCAGCAATACTATTTGCTGGTTGCCATCCATGCGAATCAGCGGAAAAAATAGTTTATGCCCCAGCCCAAAGGGAAAACCTGCCTGTGATTGCCGATACCATTGTTTACGATGTTATCATAAAAAACCTCAATAAAGAGGACTTTTGGACAGAGGAATGTCTGCGGCAACTGAAAAGAAGCTCTTTCATGGACAGTCTTTTCGATGGCATCTATAACAAACAAATACTTGCTTACGATTTCTTCTCGAAAAAGGAACTAAACCCACGCGATATTAAGAAAATAGAAAATGAGGATGGATATTCGCGCGATGCCATTGGCAAAATTCAGTTTACCGAAGTTTGGTACTTCGATTCAGAAAAAGCTTTGCTTGAAAAAAGAGTGGTAAGCATGGTCCTGGGCCTCGAACAGTTTACCAGTGTGGGCGAATTAAAAGGATATAAACCACTTTTTAGAATTAATTTGAATTAATTTACCGAAACTTTGTATTTCTATACAGAAATAAAATCTCTATTTTTGCCCCCCGATTAAAACACTTTTCATGCTAACAGTAGAAAAAATTGGCGGTACTTCCATGACCCGCTTTCAGGATGTATTACAAAATGTGATTATTGGCAACAGAAAAGGTTTGGAACTCTATAACCGTGTGTTTGTAGTTTCGGCCTATGCTGGTGTGACCAACTGGCTTTTGGAACATAAAAAAACGGGCGAACCCGGAGTATACGAAAAATTTTCAGTCGGAAGCGATTACAATAGTTCGCTGACGGAAGTATTAAATAAATTGCTTGAACTGAACAAATCTTTTGCAAGCATTGGCCTTGATTTAGGCAAAGCCGAGTATTTTATTGCTAAACGAGTAGTGCAGGCAAAAAATTACCTTAACAGCCTTGCCGACGTATTGGCAACAGGATATGTTTCACGCACAAACATTTTACTCGCCGCTCGTGAGATTCTGGCTTCTATTGGCGAAGCCCATTCAGCATTCAATTCAGCGAGCATACTGGAAAACAACGGATTAAATGCCACGTTCATCGACCTAAGTGGTTTTAACGATCCGGAATACCTCACCATCGATCAGCGTATCAACAAATCGTTTCATGCGATTGATTTTACAAAAACCATTGTAATTGCAACCGGATATACCAAGGGGACAGAAGGAATTATGCGTGAATTTGACAGAGGCTATTCTGAAGTTACCTTTAGCAAAATTGCAGTAGATCTTAAGGCAGATGAAGCCGTGATACATAAAGAGTTTCATCTCTCTTCGGCCGACCCAAATATTGTTGGCATAGCCAACTCAATACCTGTGGGGCATACAAATTACAATGTAGCCGATCAGCTGGCCGATGTTGGAATGGAAGCCATCCACCCCAAAGCATCGAAACCTCTGGAAATGGCCAATATCAATATACGCATCAAAAACACTTTCGAGCCGGAACATCCAGGAACACTTATTTCGAAAAACTTTGTCGATACCCGGGCCAATGTCGAAATTATCTCCGGAACAGACAAAGTAATGGCTATTGAAATCCACGATCCATCGATGGTAGGTGAGGTTGGTTTCGACCTTAAGATTATGGAAACTCTGAAAAAATATAGAATCAGCTACATTCTAAAAGCTACCAATGCGAATAGCATCACACAGCTGTTATGGGAAAAAGATGTGAAACCTGATCTTGTGAAGGAGTTACAGGAATCTTTCTTCGAGGTAACCATTAAGCCTGTTGCCATTGTTTGCGCACTCGGAACCAATATTGCCCACCCTGGAATTCTTGCAAAAGCCACAGCGGCTCTGGCGGAAAACAAAATTAATATCGAAGCCTTCTCTCAATCGCTCAAGCAGGTGAATATGCAATTTGTAATAAACCGTCAGGATTATCATAGAGCCATTGTAGCGCTTAACACCTCCCTTTGTGTCAATTTCAGGGCTTAAAGTGGGAAGGTGAGTTTATCGCCGAAGTTTAATTCTTCTGCAAGCAAGGTGGGTTGCGGCTATTGTGATTTTCGAACCACCATTTGCACTGTTTTGTTGGAGTGTTGTTCCAGAATAACTTCTTTGGCCACCAGCACACGCTGAATAGTTTCCTGATCGTAGTAACGTATAGTAATCAATTCCAGATTGTACTCAGTAGAAACCTCGTAAAAGTGACCCAGGTCAATCAATACTCCGGGCACACGGGTAGAATCGTTGTTGACACAAATTCGAAAACTTACGGCAGTATTTTGCATGAGATTTACCCTTAACCCGTATTTGGCCAGTACACCAAAGATGCGCTCCAGATTATCTTCGGCAATAAACGATAAGTTTTTAGGATGAATGTTAATGAGTACCTGGTCGACTTTAAATATGAAGCTTGGTATAAGCTTCTCATAATCGAAATTACCAATCACTGTTCCCTCTGCTTTCGGATTCAGAAAGGACTTTACATACAAGGGAATATTACTTTTTTTTATTGGCTGTATAGTTTTCGGGTGCAAGACGCTGGCACCGTAAAAAGCCAGCTCAATGGCATCGGTATAAGTAAGTTTATCGAGTTTAACAGTATGGTCGAACCATTTGGGGTCGGCATTCAACACACCAGGAACATCTTTCCAAACAGTAAGGCTTTCGGCCTTAAGAAAAGACGCCAGCAAAGCAGCAGTATAGTCCGATCCTTCGCGGCCAAGAGTAGTAGTATGACTGTTTAGCGTTGAGCCAATGAACCCCTGGGTTACGAATACATTCAGATCTGTTTTTGTGAAGGCTGCCTGCACAAGTGGTGCAGATTCTTCGAACAAAATATGGGCTTCGCGATAGTTTGCATCGGTTTTGAGCACATTCCGTATATCGACCCACTCCGAAAGAATTCCAAAATGATTGAGGTAGAGGTTTACAATGCTAGTAGAAACAATTTCACCAAATGAAACCAGCTGATCGTATTCGAAATTAAAAGTTTGTGAAGGCGATTGAGAAAGTTTGTCTTTCATCTCAGAAAAAACAGATTCAATCTGATTAAAGGCAAGGTTATCGTTAGGAAAAAGATCCTTCATAATCTCGAAATGGTAGCTACGAATTTCTTCTAAAATCTTACTGGTATTTAAATCCTGATCGAAATAGGCTTGTACGAGCCTTTCGAGGGCGTTGGTAGTTTTTCCCATGGCCGAGACTACTACAACCAGCGGTTCAGTATATTCGTTTATGATTTTGGCCAGGTTCTGAACGGCTGCGGCATCTTTTACCGAAGCTCCTCCAAATTTAAAAATATTCATAGCGCTCGGGAAGGATTTGTAGAATCAAAAATAACAGTATTTCGGCATACTACTCCATATTTATTAACAACAATTTGTAACCCTTTGTATTAGAAGAAATGATTAAAAAATCCGCTCAACAAAAACCTTTCAGGGATCACTCACACAAAAAAGACCCCACTAACTGGTCTCTCCAAATAATACCATTACCTTTGCAAAAAAATACTACGTGCTATTTACCGATCTTAATCTAAGCTCCCCAATTCTCAAGGCTATTGACGAAATGGGGTTTATCAATCCAACACCTATTCAGCAGCAAGCCTTTTCAGTAATACGGTCTGGACGCGATGTGGTTGGTGTGGCGCAGACCGGCACAGGAAAAACACTGGCCTAC
This sequence comes from Bacteroidales bacterium, assembly GCA_035913795.1. GTDB lineage: Bacteria > Bacteroidota > Bacteroidia > Bacteroidales > UBA10428 > UBA10428. Next base: position 11,028 of record JAMIIA010000030.1, on the reverse strand, counting down.
CTCCTGCCTTTATTGACACACCAAAAATTCTCTGATCAAAGACATCCGCGCATTTTGGTGCTGGTACCTACCCGCGAATTGGTGGTGCAGGTTGAACAAGAAGCCAAACAAGCTGCCAAATACACAAATTTACGAATTGCAGGAGTATATGGAGGAACCAACATGACGCCGCAGGCAGAAACTGTGATGGATGGCTTAGATGTTTTAATTGGTACCCCTGGAAGGCTTTTCGATCTGGCAATGAGAGGCGTACTTTCGGTAAAACAAATCAAACACCTGGTAATTGACGAAGTAGACGAAATGCTTAACCTGGGGTTTCTGCCGCAAGTAAGAACTATACTTGATCTGGTTCCCGAACGAAGGCAAAACATTGTTTTTTCGGCCACATTATCTACGCAGGTTGAGAATCTTTTATCGGGATTCTTTCGCGATCCGCATAAAATAGAAATAGCCCCACACGGCACTCCCCTCGATCAGATTGAACAAAGAGTTTTTCTTGTGCCTAATTTCTATACAAAAATAAATTTACTGGCATATCTGTTTAACACAGAACCGGACTTTACAAAAGTGTTGGTTTTTGTTCCCAATAAAAAAATTGCTGACCTTGTTTATGAAAAACTTCAGCCCCAGTTTCCGGAGAAAATTGGGGTTATTCATGGCAATAAATCGCAGAATTTTCGCTTTAATACCCTCGAAAAGTTCGAGAAAGAAGAAATCAACCTGCTTGTCTCCACCGACATTATGGCCCGCGGACTGGATATAACCGATGTAAGCCATGTAATAAACATGAATATTCCCGAAAATCCGGGCGATTACCTGCATCGTATTGGCCGAACCGGTCGTATTAACAAGGCTGGTATTAGTATCTCCTTTACCGATAAGTTGGAGTTGGAGTATTTGCAGCAGGCAGAGCAGTTAATGAAAAAAAGTTTGCTAATAAAAGAATTGCCTTCAGAAGTGGAAGTAGCCGAACTATTGCTCCCCGAAGAAGAGCCCTCGGTTTCGACCAAGAACTACATAAAGGCTCCGCGACTGAAGAATTTGAAGGGTGCATTTCACGAAAAAAAGCAAAAAAATAAAAAAGTTAACCTGGGAGGCCCCGGAAAAAAACGGGTTGATAAACCCGCGAACAGGGGTGCGCAGAAACGAAAAAATAAGAAATAAGGCCCCCGGCCCATTCGAGAATAATTGTAAGCATGAGCCTGGAATTGCACGATATTTTCAAAGCCTACCGTAAACACCCCCACTATCCGCAGCTAGAGGAACTTATTGGTTCAAATTCCAGCAAACCAATCTTGCTGCAAGGCTTAAGCGGATCGGCTTCCACCATGCTATTTGCCGCCCTCACTGAAGATACCAGAAACTGTCAATTGGGTATTTTCGACGATAAAGATGCTGCTGCTTATTTCTATTCCGACATTAAGAGCATTTTACCCCATAGCCAGGTATTTTTCTTCCCTTCGTCGTACAAACGCTCGGTGCAATATAAACAAGCAGAGAGCGGGAATATTATTCTACGTACCAATGTGCTCAACAGATTGAATGAGTACACCCAACATCAGAATGAACCCCTTTTTCTTTTTACGTATCCCGAGGCCCTGGCCGAAAAAGTTTCGAGCAAGGCGCAAATTGACGAAAACACATTACACCTTCATGTAGGGGAAAAAATAAGTATCGACTTCATCCACGAAGTGTTAGATGCCTATGGTTTTGAGTTGGTAGATTTCGTTTATGAGCCTGGGCAATATGCCTTGCGCGGAGGCTTGGTGGACGTTTTTTCTTATACAGCCGAAAATCCTTACCGAATCGATTTCTTTGGCGACGAAGTTGAGACCATCCGAACTTTCGAGGTAGAAAGCCAGTTATCGAAAGATACTTTTGAAAAAATATCGATTCTTCCTAACCTCGAAACCCGGCACGATGGAGAGAAAATTTCCCTCCTCGAGATTTTGCCTCCCGAAACCCGAATTTGGTGCAGTAACATCGACTTTATTGCCGAAAGAATAAAAGAGCTAAATAGAAATGCCCAGGCCGATTCCAATTCCTCTGACACAGACACACTCTTGTCGGGCAAAGAGTTTTTGCATCAACTAAGCAATTTTCAAACCTTAGCACTTAGCAACAAACCATTCTATACCGAATCGAGCAAGTTTACCTTCAACACCCGACCGCAACCTGCCTTTAAAAAGAATTTTATGCTGTTGGGTGATGACCTGAAAAGTCAGTTATCAAAAGCTTATCTGACAGTTATTTGTTCCGACAACGAAAAGCAGCACGAACGCCTTAAAACCATTTTTGAGGATACCCATAAAGGAATCGATTTTAAACCTTTGCGCAAGGCCATTCATGGCGGGTTTATCGACGACGACCTGAAAATCTGTTGCTATACCGACCATGAAATTTTCGACCGTTACCATAAATACCAACTTCATGGCTTTCATTCGGGCAAAGCCGCTCTTTCGCTACGCGAACTGAAAGACCTTAAACCCGGCGATTATGTGGTGCATATAGACCATGGAATCGGGCAGTTTGGTGGTCTTGAAAGGGTTGTACAGAATGGAAAGGCCCAGGAAGTGATAAGACTTGTTTACCGCGACCACGACGTGATACAGGTAAGCATACATGCCTTACACCGTATATCGAAATACAAAGGGCAGGACGATTCCCCTCCCCGCGTGCACAAGCTGGGTTCAGGTGCCTGGCAGAAGCTCAAATCGACCACCAAGAAAAAGGTAAAAGATATAGCCAAAGACCTTATCATGCTTTATGCCCAGCGCAAGGCTAAGCAGGGGTTCCGCTTTTCGAAAGATACTTTCCTTCAGGAAGAACTGGAAGCCTCTTTTATTTATGAAGATACCCCCGACCAGGAGAAAGCAACCCGTGCAGTAAAAGCTGACATGGAGAGGCTTATGCCCATGGACAGGCTGGTTTGTGGCGATGTGGGTTTTGGCAAAACAGAAATAGCCATCCGGGCAGCTTTTAAAGCAGTAACCGACAATAAGCAGGTAGCTATTTTGGTGCCTACAACCATTCTGGCTCTTCAGCATTACAAAACCTTTCGCGACAGGCTCAAAGATTTTCCGTGTACCGTCGATTACATTTGCCGATTAAAAAAGCCTTCTGATCAGAAAAAAGTACTCGAAGACACTGCCGAAGGGAAAGTCAATATTTTAATAGGAACTCACCGTTTGCTTGGTAAAGACATCAAATTCAAAGATCTCGGCCTGCTTATCATCGACGAGGAACAAAAGTTTGGTGTATCGGCTAAAGAAAAACTCAAGGCTATTAAAGTTGATGTTGACACCCTTGCCCTTACAGCTACACCTATACCTCGTACCTTGCAGTTCTCGCTGATGGGTGCCCGCGACCTCTCTGTAATCAACACCCCTCCTCCTAACAGGCATCCGGTAATTACCGAAGTACATACTTTTCACGATGAGATTCTCATCGAAGGAATCAATTACGAGGTTGCCAGAGGTGGACAGGTGTTCATCATTAATAACCGCATACAAAATATATTTGAGGTTGAGGCTTACATCAGAAAGCTCTGTCCACAGGTAAAAACTGTTGTTGGGCACGGCCAAATGGAGGGTCCTCAGCTCGAACAGGTAATGGTTGATTTTATCAATGGCGATTTCGATGTGCTAATTGCCACGGCAATTATTGAATCGGGGCTTGATATTCCGAATGCCAACACCATTTATATCAATAATGCCCAGAATTTCGGATTAAGCGATCTCCATCAGCTTCGAGGCAGAGTAGGCCGTTCGAATCGTAAGGCTTTCTGTTACCTGCTGGCTCCGCCAATTGCTACCTTAACCCCCGAGGCAAGACGAAGGCTAAAAGCCATTGAAGAATTTACCGACCTGGGAAGCGGTTTGCATATTTCGCTTCAGGACCTTGATATAAGAGGAGCAGGAAACCTTCTTGGAGCAGAGCAAAGCGGATATATTACCGACATTGGGTTCGAAACTTACAACCGCATTTTGGACGAGGCCTTGCAGGAATTGAAGGAGAACGAATACAAAGATCTTTTTCAGGATGAGATATTACCAGAAACCAACGAAAAAAGAAAGTACTCCAGCGATTGTATAATCGATACCGACCTCGAAGTATTGATACCTGAAAGCTACATCGGAAATATCGCTGAACGCATAAGGCTTTACCGCGACATTGATACCATCAAAGACGAAGAAGCCCTTGAGAGATTCAGCCTCGAACTCACCGACCGCTTTGGTGCACTGCCAAAAGCTACCGAAGAACTACTCAAAATCGTAAGACTCAGGTGGCTGGCCATGGAGCTAGGATTCGAAAAATTGGTATTAAAAAACAAAAAACTGATTCTTTATTTTATTTCGAGCCCTGAATCAGGATTTTATCGTTCGCCTGAGTTTTCTGCGATACTTCAACAAGTGCAAAAGAACCCAAACCTTTTCAGAATGAAGGAAGGGCAACAAAAACTAACCCTCAGCGTTGATATAGTGCGTGATATCGATCATGCCATTCGTATATTAAACACCTTATTTTTAGCCTCTTAAATTGTAAAATGAACCTCACCATTGACATCGGAAATACGCTAATAAAAATTGCCCTTTTCGAAGGCAACACGCTTGTTTCTTCAATACAAACCCAGGAACTCACCAAAGTAAACATAGCAAGTATTTTAGAAAAAAATCCCCTAACCAATAAGTGTATTCTATCTGCCAGTGGTCTTATACCAGAAGGTATTGTTGAAGAAATAAAAAGTCGGATTCCTTATTTTATGAAATTCTCTCCTCAAAGCGCTTTGCCTTTTATTTCGAAATACGAAACGCCTGCCAGCATCGGGCTCGACAGACTGGCTGCTGTAGCAGGCTGCATCAACGAGTATAAAGATAAAAACGTATTGATCATTGATGCCGGAACCGCCATTACTTTCGAGTTAAAGAATAAAGACAACGAGTACCTGGGTGGCACCATTTCTCCTGGCTTACGCATGCGCTTCAAGGCTTTGCATGCCTACACCGATAAGCTCCCCTTACTCGAACCCACTAACCACACCGAACTATTTGGAAAAAATACTCACAATGCTCTGATGAGTGGGGTAGTGAACGGAATGGTATACGAAATTGAGGGTGCCATCGAGAACTTTGAGAAGATTTACGATAATTTAACAGTGATACTTACTGGCGGAGACGCTCATTTTTTTGAGATTAAACTAAAAAAAACCATATTTGTGCTCCCAAATTTGGTGAGTTCGGGACTAAATACAATACTAAACTACAATGTCGCAAATCTTTAGAGGGCTGGTGCTCCTGTTTTTTTTGTTATTGTCTTTCAGGGGAACAGCTCAGAATTACTATAACACTCCGTATACCCGTTACAGCATTGGCGATTTAACCAATTCTGGCTTTGCTGTGAATAAAGCGATGGGGGGAAGTTCTTCAGCCCTTAGAATACAAAATCAAATCAACTACCTAAACCCTGCCTCCTATACTTCGCAGGATACTAATTCATTTCTTTTTCAAACGGCTTTTGTAGCCCGAATTGTAAACATCAATACCCAACAAAGCTCCGACCAGTCGAGCAACATGAACATAGACTACCTGGCCATTGGGTTTCCGATTACCAGCTGGCTCAACCTGAGTGCCGGGCTGGTTCCCTTTTCGCGCATGCAATATAATTTCAACGATGTAAGAACTATTCCCGGCGTTGGGGAATCCACTACTTTTGAATACTCCGGATTTGGTGGGTTCAATGAGTTTTACCTGGGCGGTGCGCTCGCCATAAAAAAAATTTTTTCAGTAGGTATTAACCTGAATTACCTTTTCGGATCGCTCGACCGAACCCAAACCTCTTACCTGACAGAAAAAACCAATTCGGCCTACCTAAAAAAATCATCCAATTACATTGCCAGCGATTTCTATTCAAAAATAGGCGTCCAGTTTCATCCAAAAATTGGCGAGAAGCATTCTTTTGTCCTGGGTGCCGCACTGGATGCAAAAGCCGATATCGATGTAAAAATTAAAGGAAAAACCATTCGCTACAATCCTATTAGTGGCGGAAAAACCATTTTTGCAGATAGCCTTGAGTATTCTATTGACACCCCTGAACCACTAATTTTACCCAATAAATTCACTTTCGGGGCCAGTTATCAACTAGAAAAAACCCTTGTAATTACTGGGGAAATGATTACCCAGGACTGGAGTGGCATAGATATTGTTCAATCGAACTTTAAGGCTGGCAAATATCAAAGTTACCGGTTTGGTGCAGATTACATACCAGTTCCTTTGGATGTTAGAACGCGCGAAGAGTATTATAAAAGAATTCATTATCAATTAGGAGGATATTTAACTAAAACCTATTTGTATTACAACGGAACCAACATCTCCGATAAAGGTGTTACAGCAGGTCTTGGGCTGCCGATTAAAAATGCCCGGAAATTATTTACAGGAACAACCTTTAATGTGGCATACCAATTTGGTATCAGAGGAACAACAGAGCAAGGATTAATTAAAGAGAATTACCATTTTATCACATTTGGCTTAACACTGCACGATTTCTGGTTTCTTAAGCCAAAATACGATTAACACAAAGAATATGAAAACTTTAGTTTTTTTATTAGGAATATTAGCCATTATCTGGGTAAGTCCTTCAGCATGGGCCCAAAAGGGCAGAGACGATGGTTCGAAATTTGGACATGGCGAAGACAGTGTGAGGTGTGTAACCAATCTTTCGCTCTACCGCGAGAACGTAAAAAGCAAACATAACGATCTGGCGCTTGGCTATTGGAGAATCGTTTTTGACGAATGCCCCAAGTCATCGAAAAATATCTACCTCGATGGCGCCAAAATGTATCAGGATCTTTGCGATAAAAACATCGATCAACCCCGAAAAGGAGAGTTAGTTGACACCCTTATGCTTATCTACGAGCGTCGGATAGCGAATTATGGCGAAATCGGAAACGTACGTGGACGGCAAGGAGCCGACTTGCTGAAATACCGCCGTAACGATGATATTCAATATGTGCAGCAAGGATATGATTACCTAAAGGAATCTGTGAGTCTCGAAAAGGAGAAATCATCGAAAGCCGTTTTGCCAACAATGCTCTCGGCTTCTATTTCGCTTTTCAAAGCAAATAAAGTTGATGCCAAACAGGTTATCGACGATTACCTTCTCATATCAAAAATTGTTGATGCCCAGATTGCTGCCGCCCCTGCCGAAACCGACCTGAAAGACCTGAAAGCCACTATTGACATGAATTTCGCCAAGGAAGGTCCCGGCGATTGCGAAACACTCATCGGTATTTTTACCGAAGAGCACAAAACCAAGAGAGAAGATGCCGACTTTCTGAGTATGCTCACGAACCTGCTGAAAGGTCGCGGCTGCACCAATTCCGATCTTTTCATGCAAGCTTCGAAAGACTTGTATAAACTTAAGCCCACTGCAGAGGCCGCCTTGAACATTGCCCTCTTATCGCAAAACAAGGAGCGTTACCAGGACGCGATAAATTATTACAACGAAGCCATCAGCCTTGAAACAGACAACACGAAAAAGGGCGACTATTATTTTAACTTAGCAATTGTCTATAGTAAAACCAAACAATACAGCAATGCCCGCCAGGCCGCACTTAGTTCTGCCGAACTGAAACCCGGCTATGGAGAACCCTATATACTTATTGGGCAATTGTATGCTGAGAGCCGCGATCTTTGTACCAACAACGACCCGACCAATGTACCCTCTGCAGTTTTTTGGGTAGCAGTAGATATGTTTTACAAAGCCAAATCGGTAGATGCAGGAATTGCCGATCGCGCCGACAAATTAATAGGTACCTATAGCAACTATTTTCCAAATAAAGAAGAGGCCTTTTTCAAAGGTGTGAACGAAGGCGACACATATCAAGTTAAAGGTTGTTGGATCAATGAATCGACACGAGCAAGGTTTAACTAAGCAGTTAACCAATAAAAAATCACTCTGGGTGATAGCACAGGTTTTAACCTGTGTTATCACCTTTTTTGCTATTTCTTGCAAAAGCGACCTCGAAAAGGTGAATCTGTATGCGTCGGAACTTAACCTTCCGGACCAATCGGCCAAAAATCTGGAAGTAGAATATACCGATACAGGTAAGCTTCAGCTGAAATTTATAACTCCGGTTTTGAAGCGTTATTCGAATATGGAAGAACCTTATTACGAATTTCCGGAAGGTATCAGGGTTGAATTTTACAACGAAGATGCCGAGCTTACTTCGGTTATCACTTCCAACTATTCTATTTACAACGAAATAACGCAGATCTGGGAAGCCCGCGACAGTGTAGTAGCAAAAAATATAGTAACTGGCGAACTGGTGGAAAGCGAACAAATGTTCTGGGACCAACCAAAGCAAAAAATATATTCAAATTTGTTTACAAAAATTACAAATGAAGACGGGATTTATTTCGGCGAAAAAGGCTTCGAGGCTGCTCAGGATCTTTCGAGCTATCGCCTTCTTGGATCTTCAGGAACAGTAAGGGTACAAGATGAAGAATAACCAAAGGGTCAATAGAATTATGGAGGTTTTCTGGTTGATTACCGCCCTGCTCACACTCGTTTCGGGTATAGTCGGATCGGTTCGCAGTGGTTTAGGCAACAACTATATATTCTTTGTTCTTTCAGCCATGTCCTTAATATTGTACATGCTTCGTCGGGGTCTCCGAAAAAGCAACACCAATAAACCAGGCTAAAATGGAAAATACTTTTTTACTGATAGTATCGGCCTTAATGCTTGCCTTTTTTTCGGGTATAGAGGTAGCATTTGGAGCTGCTAACCATTCTCAATTCGAGACTAACCGTAAAAAAGGCGAATTTCAGGCAAGCATATTACAACTCTTTGCCCACAACCCAGCTATTTTTCATTCCAGCTTAATTATGGGCCAGGTGTTATCGGTAATAGCCTTTAGTTTAAGTGTCCTAGGAATTTTTCATGCCCATTTCTCGCCAGATCAACCTATGGTACAAGTTATTCTTGTAGCAGTTCTTCTGATAATGGGATTGGGATTATCGATAAGTCTCTTTACTGAAGGAATAGTAAAACCCTTCACCCGACAATATGCCAATGTCATAATTATCATTTCTTCGGTACCCTTGCTCTTTGTCTTTACTTTATCCCTTCCTTTTACCTTTCTTCTGGGAATTCTTACCCGGGGTATTCGAAAAGTACAAGTCAACCAGACCGACAGTGCAGACCCCTATCAGGTGCACTTCAGCAAACAAAATCTGGTTTACCTGATGCAGCAAAACAAGCTTTCGGACCAGAACGAAACCACTGAAAATGAAAATATAAGGTTATTCCAAAATGCTTTGGATTTTAGCTCCGTAAAAATTCATGAGTGCATGGTGCCTCGTACCGAGATTGTAGCGATAGATAAAGCCGCAAGCACGCAAGAAATCAGAGATTTGTTTTTTCAGACTGGATTTTCGAAAATACTGGTTTACAATGAAACCATAGATAACATAATCGGATATGTTACTGCGAAATCGCTCTTTAATAAACAAATTAACACCACTTTGCCCCTTATCGATATTTCAATTGTGCCAGAAACCATGCCGGCACAAAAACTGCTTACAAAGTTTATTCAGGAAAAAAAAGGAATTGCAGTTATCGTGGATGAATTCGGGGGTGTTTCGGGTATGCTTACCATCGAAGATATTTTAGAAGAAATATTTGGCGAAATTGAAGATGAACACGATACGACCGAGTTGGTGGCTAAAACCATTTCGGAAAATGAGTTTGTTTTTTCAGGCCGGCTCGAAATCGATTACCTGAACGAGCACTTTATGCTTCAAATCCCCGAATCGGAAGAGTACGATACCCTGGCAGGGTTTGTAATAAATGCCTATCAGAATATCCCTGGTTTAAACGAGGTAATTTCTATCCCTCCCTTCGAAATAAAAATTCTGAATGTATCGCATACGAAGGTTGAGCTGGTGCAACTTAAACGAATGGGTTAATCAGCTGTTGGGTTTAATTGCTAAAAACAAACTACACGAAAAAACAAACAGAATGATTAAACTATATTTGAATTTAGCGTTTCTACTGCTCTATACCAAATCTTTCACTCAAGTCTATGATGCTGAACTTATATCGCAGAAAACCATAATTGAGATTAATAAAGGGAACCTCACAAAAAGTTTATATTATGAGGTTAAAATAAATAATAGAGCTGGAGAAAAGTATACGAAAATAAAAATACCTTTTTCGAAACTCATTAAACTAAGTAAAATTGAAGCCTATGTAAAAGATTCTAATGGAAAGACGGTAAAAGAACTTACGAAAAGTGATATTGTTGAGAAAAGCTCAATATCCGACTTTTCACTTTATGAAGATGACTTTATTAAAGAGTTTACTCTTAAACATAATGTATATCCTTACACAATTGTATATTCATATCAAACGCAACAAAATGAATTTCTAAATATTGATTCCTGGACACCTATTATCAATGAGAAAATACCAACTTTAAGCGCCATTTTAGAAGTTACGATCCCAACAGACTATGAAATAGTTTATAAAAACCAATTTGTTGACAATCCTATAATTGACACAATTGAAAATGCAATTAAACTTAGGTGGAAAGCAGGCTACACGAATATTATAAAAAATGAAGTGCATTCGCCATCAATTTCTAACTTCTTGCCCACTGTTGAAATAATTCCTATCGTATTCTCTTATGACATAAATGGTTCTTTTAAAGATTGGATATCTTTTGGAAATTGGCAATTGGAATTATTGAATGGATTAGGTGAATTGCCAGATTATGAAAAAAACAAAATTCAAACCTTGATTAAGAACATCGATGATGATAAAGAGAAAATAAAAATATTAATTGTTGATACATTATTATGCCAGGAAAATACGAAATGATTATATTATGAAAAAATAAATGTCATGAATATAATCAAATTTATAGAGGACTTCCCTGATGAACACAGCTGTAAAGAGCATCTCAAAGGCATAAGAGAGAATCAGGGTTTAGTTTGTAAAAAATGTGGAAGCAAACAACATTATTGGTT
>JAMIIA010000029.1:0-19457 GCA_035913795.1 Bacteroidales bacterium | reverse complement strand
TCATGATCCAAATTAATAAACTGTTTCAACGGGGTTCTGAAGATGCTCAGTTGGGGATGTCTTTCTGTTTTTGCTACCATTTTGCAAAGCTTTTCAGCAAATTATCAAATTCCTTGCAAATTATATCGCCTTTTTAGTGAAAATTATCAACATAACATGTTAATATACAATAATATAATGCTATTTTAAGGGACGACTAATTACCAGGAGATTGAGACTATTACGGGACTAAACGAAAGCCAGGTTAAGGTTTATATTTATAGGGCCCGGCAGTTTTTAAAGACTTACATTGGTTCACTGGAAAATGTTATCTAACATGAACATCACCCGCCATAATTACGAAAGTTGGGCAATAGCTTATCTTGAGGGCACACTCAGTACCACCGAGGGAGCCATGTTTATGCTTTTTCTGGCTCAGAATCCGGATATCTCGGCCGAAATCGAACTTTTATGCAGCCGTTCAGATTCTGAGTCGCATTTTTTAAGTGCTAAAAACTTTGCCTACTTAAAAAAGGATTTTTCTTCAGTAAGCATAAACGAACAAACTTTTGAAGAGTTTTGTATTGCATCTCACGAAGGCGATCTGGATGCTGATACACAAAACAAACTAGAAGAATTTGCAGGTACAAACCCGAAATACCTTAAGATTTTAAGGGTATATGAAAAATTAAAAATTAACCCTCCGAAAGTTGTCTATTTGAAAAAGCAAGCACTCTTCCGTCGAAAAACCCCCATTTTACCTTTTAATCGTCGAAGGGTAGTTTATTTTTCACTTGCCATGGCTGCTTCAATTTTGCTCTTAGCCGGATGGTTTTTAAATTACTTTCCCGAAAATCTGCAGGATACAACCCCTGGAAACAAACCGGAGTTGGTAGAGTCTAATTCTGTTGTTAAAATCTTCTCAGCGAATGATGTTAAGGAGGATAACGAATCTGCCGAACCAAAATTTGCTTCAAGCCACAAAGCATTTGGCTACTCAACCAAAGCCTATTCTTCTGATAAGATTTCGGAAGAAGTAATTGATACCATCGGTAACCCGGATATTTTTATACCTGTGAACCGCATAGAATTAAGTCGTGTAAAAATACAATCGGCTATTCCGGAAGTAGTAAATATTCCATCTACAAAAGAGCCTGTCAGCAATCCGGAACAGCCAAATCGCCCCCAATTAGCCTGGAATCTTTTTCAGAAAAAAAGTGCTGAATTCCTTGATGAAACTGCACAACTCTCTGTAAATCAAGTGTTGGAAAAAAGTGTATACAGCCTAAACCAATTAACTGAGGCAAACCTTCTTTTCGAATCTGAAACCGATGAAGATGGCCGGATCATAGCATTTGCACTTTCTACGGAAAGTTTTACCATAAGGCGTAAAGTAAAGAGCAATTAAGGGCAACTGTTTTTGCGAGGCCAGTAATAAAAAGACGCAACCCTGTAACATTCCTTTTAAAAAGAGCGTCTTACAGAAAAACATAAAAAATACAGCCATGTACCAGCAAATTATTCTTTTTAGTATTCTAAGCTTGTGGTTCGTTTTACCAGGCTATGCATTGAATACCTGCACCGATTCTGCTTCGATAAAAGAATTTCAAGACACCTTAGCTCTTGAATCAGGTTCAAACCAACAGACTGCCGATACCAGCTACTTTACTGTGGGAAAAAAGAATGTAGAAATCATAGAAATTAACGACAGCACCTATGTGAAGATATGGGAAGAAGGCGAGGAAAAGGAAGATTTAGATGACGATGAGGAAGGTTTTGATTTTGATAAAAAGCTTTTCGAAAAATCTTCGCGGTTCAGGGGACACTGGGCTGGTTTTGAATTTGGGATGAACAATTATGTCGACGATAATTTTTCGCTCAACCGTTCACCCGAAAGTGAGTTTATGGATATCAGCACCAATAACTCGTGGAATTTTAACCTCAATTTTATTCAGTACAGCCTACCAATTCACACCTCCTATTTTGGGGCAGTTACCGGAATGGGAATCGAATGGTCGAACTATCATTTTTCGAATTCCAACACCATTGTAAAAAACACACAAACTCAGCAAATAGAGGAAAAAACTCTTACCCAGGATTTGATTAAAAACCGTTTTCAAACAACCTACCTGACAGTGCCTCTGTTGTTTGAAGTTCAATTTTTTGATGGCGCCCGAAAAGACCGTATGTATGTTTCGGCAGGCTTGATTGGGGGATTGAAACTGGGGGCCAACACTAAAGTTACCTATACCGAAAATGGCAACAAGCGAAAAGAAAATTTGCGTGGCGATTATTACCTGCGGCCTTTCCGCTATGCTTTTACCGGACGCCTGGGCTATAAACTTCTGAAAGTTTATATGAATTACTACCCTGTAAGCCTATTTCTCGACGAGCGTGGCCCCGAACTTTACCCTGTAGCCATGGGCTTTTGTTTAACTTTTTAAGGGGATAATAAATTCTGAAGGCATCCATTCTGCTTTGTGGTAAAAAATGAGTAATTTTTCTGAATAAACCGTCTACTATGAAACTATTTATCAGCTACCTTATTTCTGCAATGGTTTTTGCCTGCAGTTCGCCACATACTAAAAACATAGCCGATCACGACATGGCCCTGATGGCAGAACCGGCTATGGGGAATGAGCAACCGGTAGCCAAGGAGGTGCAATCTTCTGAGGAGCAGGTTCAGGAGCCTGTGCTAAAAATTATCCGGGAGGCCAACATAGGTTTCGAAGTAAAAGATTATTACAAAACCCGCAGTGCCCTTGACACCATCCTTCGTAAGTATCAAGCTTATCTTGTGAACGAAAGCGAGAATCATTCGAATGTTCAGCTCTCTAATAGTATTACCATTAGGGTAGAAAGCAAATATTTCGACGAACTTTTGGCGAATATAGGAGCCTTACCAGGCCGTTTCGAGTATAAAAACATTACCGCTCAGGATGTGACAGAAGAATACATCGATGTAGAAGGAAGGTTAAAAACCAAACGCGAAGCAGAAAAGCGTTATTATGAAATTCTAAAACAGGCAAAAACGATTAAAGAAGTTCTGGAGGTGGAAACAGAATTGCGCAAACTACGCGAAGAAATAGAATCGGTTGAAGGCAGGTTGCGTTACTTGCAGAATAGAGTCAATTATAGCACAGTTTACCTCAATTTTTATCAGAAGTTTGCCTATCAGTACGAGCCTGAGTTACAGAAAAATATCTTTGAGCGGCTCATTCGGGCCTTGCATACCGGATGGAAAGGATTGGTAGGTGTATTTGTGGGCCTGTTTTATGTGTGGCCCCTCTTTTTACTTGCAGCTATTGCCTTGTTATTGATAAAGTATTTTCGGAAGAAAAAGAAAAGGAACAAAACTACCTGATGCCAGTAAGTCTGATCACATCGGCTTTGCCCTGGTGACATTCTCCTTCGTTTAACTCGAGTTGGTAATAATCGATTCGAAGTTGCTGAAGTTCATTGAAGTCCTCTGCAAGTTCTTCTTTCGAGTATAAAAAGTCGATGTTTTGCGGTCCTCCTGTTTTGTTCTTAATTTGACTCTTCGAAAAAGCTTCTAAGATTAGTTTTCCACCTGGTTTAAGGCTTTCGAGCATTTTTCGGTGGTAAAGCTGGCGGTTACCATCGGTAACATGAGCATAGATTAAAGCCAGGCAATCGAACATGGCAATTGCTGGTACATAATCGGCATAACTTATTATTTGGTAGTTGATTGAAACAGAATGGTGATGTGCCAGTTTAAGAGCCTTGTCGTGAGCATTGTTGCTAAAATCGAAAGCCCAAACCTTCCAACCCTGCCGGGCAGCATGGACAGCATTACGGCCCTCTCCCTCCCCGGGCAGTAAAACTTTACCTGGAGTTAATCCCTCAAGCTCCTGCGCAAAAAAAATGTTAGGCTTTTCGCCATAAACATAGCCATCAAGGCTATACCTGTTGTCCCAAAATGCTTGCATTGTGTGTTAGTGGATAAATACCAGTTTAGTAATGTGAGTTTTGCTGCCATCTTCGGTAGCCAAAAATACAAGGTAAATTCCGGTATTTACTCTTTCACCGTAAAAGTTTTTACCATTCCACACTGCTTTTCCACCCAGCGAGGTAGTTTCGAAAACCAGATTGCCCGAAATATCGGTTATTTTAACCACCGAATTTTCCACCAGGCCCGATACGGTAATTTCGCCTTCGTAATCTGGTCGTACCGGATTAGGGTAAACATACACATCACTGTAATCTTCATTACCCACGGTTGATCGGCCCATAAAGGCAATCATCCCTTTGTTGGTTGAGATAAATACCTCGCCTGTTTTTTGCTGTACATCAACACTTATCACATTGTCTGAAATAAGCGGTGAGTTTTCGGAAGTAAAGTGATGAATGGTTTTTTTTCCATCTGGCGAAACCAGAAACACCCCTGAATTTTCTGTGGCCAGCCATTTTTGGTTGCCACCATCTACCGAAATGTCGTTAATAATTTCGTAGTCGAGCAAGTAATCAGCAAGTCCTGTACCATCGTTGCGTGGTATTTTAATTTGATTGCCGATGACCTCGGTTTCGTTAAAAATCTGGTTGCTGGAATTATAGAATATAGGTCCTTTGCTGGTACCAATCCACACATTGCCATCCAGGTCTTCGGCCAGGCAATAGGCTGCAGAGAGCAATTCGCCATCCTGATTTTTTATAGGAAAATACTTTTCGCGAATGCTGCCATCGGACAGTTCCTGCAATACCACCACTCCATTTCGGTCGTCGAGTAACCATACCTGATTGGTTTTGGTTATAATCAGGTCGCGCCATTTACTGGCAGACTGAAATATGGTGGATTTTAGGTTGGGCTGGTACCAATCCTTGCCTCCTCGTAAAATGAACACGGGTTGAGGAGTCGATTCCATCACAGTCCATAAGTCGCCCTTGAAATCGAAAGCCATATTCATTATACGCACACCCAGCTCGTTAGGAATTTTTTCAGCAAACAAAGGAGTATTTGAGAAGTCGTGCCGCGCCACCACTTTCTCGTCTTTGAATTCGAAAAGGGCATAACGATAAGCACTAGCATAGACATGGTTAATGTTGTTGGGATGAAAGGCAAACCGGTTGAAATTTCCTATTCCGGCCAATTCTGCAGAGTTATTAGGCGAAAGGGTAAACCATTTTTCGTTGAAAAAATGATAGGCCGCACCATTTGCATAAACTTTAAAAAAACCACCAGAACCAACCCATATGTGGTCATCCTTTGCATGCACATAACCTGTTATATTTTCCAAGGGGCCATTGATAATTCTCCATTGTTCCTGAGTGCCACCAATGAAAACAAGAAAGCCTTTGAAAGTGGCAGCTGCATAGATGTTTCCATCTGCATCGTAAACGGCATCCTGGCCCCGGGGCATATAAACCTCTTGTATTTGTTGCAAGGATGAATTAAAAAAATGGGCATTTAAATTTGTTACTACAGCAAGCTTGTTATTGTAGGCTCTCAATTGGTTGATTAGGGTATCGGTAACGGGAACCCAGTAATTCCAGTTTTCATCGTGGGTAAAACGGATTATTTTATCGGTATTTTCAGTGGAAGACTTGAAAAGGGCAAAAATCTGGTTATCAAATGTTTCAATCCGCTTGTAATCCGAATTCGGCTGTGGTATGTTCATCAAGCGCTGCCAAAAAGAGAAATCAACCAGGTTTGGCGCATTTAGATCGGCTCTGTATATGCCAATTTTGGTGGCAGCGTATAGGAAATTATCAAGGACAGTAATATCGTTTACTTCGATGGTACTACCATCTGGGCCAAACATGTATGTATCTACTACTTCTTTTTTAATGAGATCAATTTCTACCACGCCAAAGCTGCAGGCCAGGTATGCTTTTGTTCCATATATATGTATCATAAGTATGGATCGCTCAGCCGACATGCGTTTTCGTTTGATATCTGGCATGTTTATCAATCCAGATGAGGTGAGCAGGTCGATGTTTCCGTTTTGATACCCAATGATTAATACAGCTGCTTCGGATGAATATGCCAATGCTGTAACATTGATATCGGACAATCCATTTACTTTCGACCATTTTTCATATTCTCCGCTTGAACGGTGATAAACCAGCATGCCACCATTAATCATGCTGCTGTATACTTTTTGCGGTGTCATAGCCACCACGGTAGCCTGGTTAAAAGAGAGATGATCGCGCCAGGAGTTGTTGGGTATTTGTCCATAAGAAACAATTCCAACAAACAGTAAAATTAAAAAGGATAAGACCCTCACTGGTAGGTAGTGAAAGGAGATGTATTTTCTTGGGGGAAAGCGCATTTGTAGAAAGTTAATTATTAGCTAAATACGTCTTTTTTTAAATAAAATTGTTAGCGTGCTTCTAAAAAACTGATAAATTGACTTAATGCCCTGGCTCGGTGAGAGATGGTGTTTTTTAGCGATAGGGGCATTTCTGCAAATGTTTGGCTAAAACCCAGGGGTAAGAAAATTGGGTCGTAACCAAATCCCTCGGTACCACGTTCAAATTCAATAATATTCCCTTCTACTTCGCCATTAAAGGTATACACAACACCTTTTTCTACAAGGGCAATCACGGTTCGGAAGCGTGCTTTCCGGTTCGAAATCCCCTGCATCTCTTCGAGTACCTTTTTTACATTGTCTGCAAAGGAACATTGTTCACCTGCATATCTGGCCGAAAATACTCCAGGTCTGCCATCTAGTGCATCTATTTCGAGACCGGAATCATCGGCAAAGCAATTGTGACCGTATTTATTGTAAATGTAAAACGCTTTTTCGATGGCGTTTTCCCGCAGGGTATCATGCGTTTCCGGAATGTCTTCTTCAATTTGTAAATCTTTTAAGCTAAGAAGCTTGTACTTGTGATGAAGCAAGGCGGCCACCTCTTTCACTTTATGGGCATTGTTGGTAACAAATAGCAGCGACATACAAGAGCGTTTTCGGATTTGGTTAAAACAAAACAAGGGCCTTATAGCCCTTGTTCATTATATTTTGAAGATTGAGTAATCATCCACCGGCTGTACTGAAGCTTCCTCCAACTTTTGGGGGTCTTGGATTCACGCAAATAACCGGAATTTCGTATTTGTTTGCAATAATATATTGCTCATGTGCACCAAGCATGTAGTCGGCAATACCAATGTCTTTGGTAGTAACAACAAAAATGGCATCGGTATTTATTTTCTTTGCATGTTCTACTACCTGATTGGCGAATTCTTTGTCAGATTCGGCTTCTTCGCTTACAAATTCCACTCCTTTCGAACTAAAGTTCTTGGTCAGGAACATGATATTCGATTCGAGCCCTTTTACAAAGGCCGGATCGGTATGCTTGGCTGTGAACATAGTTATTTTGGAACCAAAGTAGCGCGAAAAGAAGCTTACCCAGTTTACCGACTCTTTGTTTTCTTTTCGGTAATTTACCGGAAATAGTATGTTTTTATATTCGAGGTTGGCTGCAGGAGGGCCTTGTACTACAACAAAAGGCACCTTCGAACTGGAAATAACCTTGAGAGCCCAGCTACCAAATAGTTTCTGGGTGCCTTTAATTCCGTGTGTGCCCATAAATACCATTTTAGCCCCATGTTCCTCGGCAGCTTCGGTGATGCTGGTAAAAATGGTTCCGGCAACTACAAGTGCCTCGGGTTTAGGATCGTAATGGCTGTATTTGTCGGCAATCACACCGTGCAGGCGTTCTTCTGCAGGTTGAATTTCACTGTCTTTTTTAACAATATGGAGTAATACAACCTTGGTACGAACCTTTTTCGCCGCAATTTGGGCATGTAAGAGGGCATTTTCAGAAACTTCTGTAAAATCCCATGTTACAAGTATCATACTTTTTTCTACCATGTTATCGCTTGTTTATTAGCACAAGATAATATATTATACTTAAATAGAAATTCAAAAATCAAATTAAAAATTAACACCATGGCTAAAACCTATATTCTTTAATCGTCTTTCAGCCTATGCAAAGAACGACATATTGGCTTGATAAAGTATTGTTTTGGTGTAAAAAACGAAAAGATACTAAAAACAATCAAAGATGACAATAGTTTCTTGTTTTGAATCAGCGAATAACTAATTTTGGTGAGACCAATGAATTTTATAGTTTTTAGCCATGATAAATCTCGACTGGAAGCACCTTCCCTTCCAATATACAAAAACCGACTTTAATGTTCGTAGCACTTATTCGGAAGGATACTGGAGTGAATTGGAAATATCTACTTCGGAATACCTGCAACTTCATATGGCCGCAACCTGCCTGCATTACGGACAAGAGACTTTCGAAGGTTTGAAAGCATACCGTGGTAAAGATAACAAGGTGCGTGTGTTTCGACTCGATGAAAACTGGAAACGAATGCACCGCTCAGCCGAAGGCATTTTAATGGAAGCACCTCCTTATGAATTATTCGAACACGCCGTGCTTACCGCTGTGAAAAAAAATATCGATTTTGTCCCACCCCATGGCACAGGTGCTACCCTTTACATAAGGCCATTGCTTATTGGTATAGGTCCTGAAGTGGGGGTAAAACCATCGCGCTCCTATATGTTTGTGGTATTTGTAACTCCTGTAGGATCTTATTTTAAAGATGGGTTTAATCCGGTGGATATAATGATTTGCCGCGATTACGACCGTGCTGCCCCCTTAGGAACTGGTTGCTATAAGGTAGGAGGGAATTATGCTGCCAGTTTGCTCTCTCTTAAAATTGCCCACGACAGGGGCTATGCCACTAGTTTGTACCTCGATTCGCGAGAAAAAAAATACATCGATGAGGCAGGTCCTGCTAATTTTTTCGGCATTAAACAAAATACCTATGTGACTCCTCTGTCGAAATCGATATTGCCTTCCATCACCAACATGAGCCTGATGACTCTTGCGGAAGATATGGGCATGAAAGTAGAACGCAGACCAGTAGCGGTGGAGGAACTATCTACATTTGAAGAAGTAGGAGCCTGTGGTACAGCGGCCGTGATTACTCCCATTCGAAAAATTATTGACCCCGAAACCAATCATATATACTCCTACGGTACCGACAACAAACCCGGCTCCGTAAGCACAAGACTGTATGAGCATCTTACGGCTATCCAATTTGGCGATGAGCCCGATCTGCATGGTTGGCTCAAATTTGTTGAACCCTGATAGATTGGTATACATAAAAAACCGGACACCGAAATAATCAATTTAGGTGTCCGGTTTTTTGTTTTAAGCGATTTATTCGTGAAAGGTACCGATGTTAATTTCCTTCTTTATTTCGGTTAAAAAAAGTTTGCGAAGGTTAAAGGCACGTTCGGCCGTTTTATCTTTGTCGTAAACGCGAATCACATTTTGTGGTCCGCAAAAACGATAGATTACACCAAGTGCAGCATCGAAATCTTTGTTTTTACAATCGAATTTGATTTTTTTCACAATGTATTCGAATCTTTTCCAGTTCAATTCGCCGGAATATTGCAGGTAAAATTTCTCTCCCTCGTTTAAATCCCTGTAAATGCCATTGCTGGTTTCGACCAGCTTAAAGGTTTTAAAAATCTTAATCCTACTCACCTGATCAACGAATTTGTAACTCATCATTTGCAGGGTATTGTTTTTAAGGTATTCCTGTATGCCCGAGAGCTCTGAAAGAGTAGTTTCTTTCAGGCGAATGCAGGGTAGTATGGAATCGAGGGTGATGATTTCGCCGAAACTTGGATAGCGTTTCAGTTTTTTATCTTTGAATAAACTGCAATTGATTCGGTTAATCTTTTCTGCTGCGTACCGATACCGAAGAATGATAAAGTAGGAACCAAGGCTGCTTCTTTCACTGAAATCTTCACTTTTTAATCCCGGAAAGGGCGTGACATTGTTCAAAACCAGCGTATTGACCATAGGGCCTGTTTCCACTGAGCGCAGGTGTTCCATTTTAATAATGCTCCCAATGGTTTCTATTACCTTATTCTCTTCCATGATTTTATTGTTAAGGTTTTGTTTGAAAGGGTACTTTTATATCAACCTTAAAAAAAGGTTTACTGAGAGTAATGGAAGCTACGTCACAATTTACAAAAAATCACCCGCATTGTCAATGCGCTAAACAGGTTCGTTTTGATGATGTAGCGCATCTGTCTAAAATGGATTTCTGTTGGTTGTATGCAATATTTTGCTTTATTTTTGGTTGAATCTTTCTAATTTGGCAGTTTGATTATCTTACAATGCAAATGCAGGCAGAAAAGCGTAATATTATCACAGGTTTGTTGGGAACCATTGTATTCCATCTGGCATTGCTGGTGGTTTTTTTAAGTTTTAAAATTGGAGAGGTAAAAAACAAACACCACGATCTGATTGAGATAGAATTATCGGAAGAAACTTACAAATCGATTGAGCAGATTATTGAGGAAACCAAACCTGTAAAGGAGGAAATTACCCCACTCACAGAGCAAACCATAAGCAACATCGCCTCGAATGTAGCTGATAAGATGAACGAAGAAATCAGCACCGAAAAATACATTCAGGAAGTAATGCAGGAAATAGGCACTGAAGATTTGAACCCGAAATTCGAAAATCAATTGCCCGAAGAACCTGCAGTGACTTTTGAGAAAAAGGAGGCTAAACCGAAAGAGGTAAAGACCAATTTCGGACAAACCCGCATTACCTACAATGTACCAATCAACCGCAAGGCACGCTATATCGACCGGCCTATCTACCGTTGTCAGGGCGGCGGAACGGTGGTGGTAGATATTGCAGTTAGCCCCACGGGCGATGTCTTGCAGGCCACCATTCAAAGTTCAACAACACAGGAAGAATGTATCATGGAGATGGCTGTGGCATCGGCACAGAATTTTCTTTTCGAGTCAGATAAAACTACCGACAAACGTGCGAATGGAACCATTACCTATGTTTTTGTTTCACAATAAACAATTTCGACATGACACTACCCGGCAACTGGTTTTTTTTCGACAGCAATTGGTTTCCGGTCGGCGATTTTGAGCGGATAGTGCCAATGAGTGTCAATCATATTTATGAGGTGCTGCGGGTAGTAAATGGCAAGGCTCTTTTTGCTGAAGATCATTACGCTCGCTTTGTCAATTCACTTCAGAATCTCCAACTCGAATCACCTCTTACCGAAAAGGAGGTGATTGAAATACTTAAGGAACTTATTGCAAAAAACGGCTTAGCCATTTGCAACCTTCGTTTCGAAGTCATTATGCAGGAAGGGAAATTACTTTTTACAGCGTATTTATATCCTTTTCGTTATCCACTTCCTACAGCCTACCAGCAGGGAGTTACGGTAAGCTCTTATGCAGTGGAGCGCCCCAACCCGCATGTGAAGCAATCGGAGGTTAATGATAAGGTTCGGCAGCAGTTGCAGACAATTTTCGAGAGCCAGAAGGTTTTTGAAGTCTTACTTGTAGATCATTTGAGTAATATTACCGAGGGCAGCCGCACCAATGTTTTTTTTGTGAAGGGAGAGAGCCTTTATTCTCCGCCTTCCGGAAGTATACTCGAAGGCATTACCCGTAAAAAAGTGCTGCAGATAGCTTTTGAAAAGAGACTAAGAATTATTGAAGAAAATATTGCTTTAAGCGACATTCACACATTCGATGCCTGTTTTTTAACCGGCACATCACCTAAAATATTGCCAGTTAACAGCGTTAATCAGGTTCATTTCGATGTAAAGAACAAAGTTGTGGTGCAGCTGATGAATCGGTTCGACGAATTGATTCAAGAATCCATTCAATAAGTTTTCTCCGTTTGGCCTCCCAGTGCAAAAGAATAGCGGGTTGAGATGAAAAAGTCGAAGCTTGTGCTCTGACTTTCAATCAGGTAAGCAAACCGTAGACTTGGAAGAAAGGTCCAGTAAAACCTTAGAAAGTGGGTTTCGAATCCCAGATCAATGCCGGTAGAACTTAAGGTCCCTTGATTTTGGTTGTTGGTATTTTCATAACGGAATTGGTCGTAAAAAACCAGTGCTTGAACTCTTTTAATGTACACCAGTGGTCCGATAGAGAGGTTTGGGTAGGCCATCTGGAAACCATAACCGGTATTTAATTTAATTGCTTTATTGTACCTCCCGTTAAAACCTGCATATCCTCTGGGTAATGCCATGCGTTTACCATAGCCGTTTTCCATTCCTACCTGAAATTGTAAAGAATGATGTCTGAACATGCCCGGTAGAAAAGCCGTTGCCAGCTGCACCGTATTCTTTCCCCAATATTGCTTTTGGATGGCAGGAGTTAGGTGAGAAACAAAATAGTATAAAGCCCAGCGAGGATAAAGGGCTTTATATGCCATTTTAGTCGAGGTATAGAAGTTAGCCCTGTAATCGAAGCTGGAATATCCCTTGTAATAGTATAGCTGGTCGCTTGTAAGCCAGGCATTGCCATAGTTAGTGGAGTCGGCCACATACAAATTCTCATAGCGGTGTTTTACAGCCGGAACGATTCCTAAATTGTACCGCGAGGTGGAGAAATTTAGTGGAAGGCTAATTTCGGTTAACCACTCTACATGGTTGTTCAGACTTTCCGGCCGATTCGTAACAAGCGCCGAGCTGGTGAGTAAACGGGGTGGGCCACCAATAACCGATTCGAAGCTGATTACCGGATAAAACATCCGAAAACTGAAACGAGGCTGCAAATAGTGATATCCCTCTTGATAATAATAACTGATACTTGAGTTAAGTGTACTTAAACTATTCTGCGAGAATAGTGTAACACCCGGAAGTATTCTGAGTTCCTCGTCGGGCAAATCGGTCAGATTGATGTAAAAGGGAACAATCCAGCTATGCAGGTTGAAAAGGTGCAAGCCTTTCTGGTACGGTTTTGACTCGAAGTGTTGAAGAGGCAGCAAGGAATCCTGAATATTGATTTTTTCTTGTGCCGCCATGGTATCGGCCAGTTTGTATTTGTATGCTTTTATTGCATCAAGAGGCACTGAGCTTTGGTTTACTTGGAGCGCTCTGGGTTGATAGCCTTTGGCAGTATATTCTGAATAGTGCAATTGGCCTGTTTCACTTTTAAAAGAAGCAAAGTGAGCCCCAATTTTTTCGTCGGTAAGTCTGCTGATTTCGCACGAGGCCGTATCGAGGCTATAAATATTCGACCGTCCATCGTAACTGTACGTAAATAGTATGGCTGTTCTTGCCATGGCTAGTGCTTCGATGTTATGATAAGAAGGTGCCAGCAATTCTTTCCACAATCCTGTATGGATATCGAGTTGGTATATTCCTTTCCCTTCGGATGTAAGCACAATAGCCGCCATTTTGTTGTTATCAAGCCACACGGGGTACGATAAATGTGCTTCCTTGTCTTTAAGATATCGTTTAAGTAATACTCCTGTAGAAAGGTCGTAAATTTCTAAATAACTGTGATATATGCCATCGTCTTTAATCACACTTATTTTTGTTTCGTCGGGACTTATGGCCGGTGAAAAATGACGTTCTTTCGATTTTAGTAGGTGAGTTTTTCCGTTATTCTGATTGAATATTCTTATCACGGAATAACTTCTCTGTTCCCAGCGGGTATCGTAATGAATTTCTTCCCAGGCTATGTATTGACGGCTATAGGCCAGGTTGGCGCCACGGAACCATCCAAATGTATAAAGCACTTTTTCTTTTCCGGCCGGGTCAATTTCCACCAACCTGGCAATATCGTCGATGGAAGTGCGCAGGGCAAGCAGGTTTCCTTTTTCGGTTCGATGAACATGCTGATAACTTGTGTACGGAGAAGAATAACTGGTAGCAAGAGCAACCTTTGGCTGCGAATTGTTTGCCCGAAATTCGTTCTCTTTCATCCATTCTTTTGCAATGGCTAGGGTGCTTTCTCGATACAAATCAAGTTTCGAAAGGCCTGTTTCTTTTTTCAACTTTAAATGCAATGGTGCGATTAGAAAGGGTTTACGGGCTACCTGATCGATAACTTTGGGCCATAAGCCGTCGGGATACTTCATACGCGACCAAGCCGTCATAAAATAGCCATAGTGGTAATAGTCAGGCGCAAAGGCTTTGTAAGTGCCCAGATAAAACTCGTCGTATCTGAATTTTTTTTCGAGTTGAGTTTCGGCTGCCATCACTTGCTGAATAAATTCCGGATCACGCCCACGACCGGTATTCGACAGGGCCGTTTCGGTAACCACCGCATCGCCCTCTAGGTACCAAAGCGGCAAAAATCCCGACATAGCACCCACCACCATTTGGCCACCCAGCAGGCTAAGGGCTTTGGTAAAACCCTGGTCGAGTTTGTCGATCTGAACCACATGCCGGTGTTCGTGCAGGGCCAGTTGTTCCAGCCATTTGTGGGCATAAGTGCTCTGCGGACTTGTGGTAATTAATTCCATACGCTTTGGTGCCCACACCACATAACCGTTCGAAACAACACTTTGGTTGTATAATACAATGTCGAGTTTTTTGGGCTTGTGCTCAAGGCTGTAACCGGTGTAAGGATATACTTGCTGCAAGGTAGAAGCATATTTTTGTGCCATCTGTTCTCCTTCGGCAGGATAAATGAGGCGAAAATGGGGAGTTTGAATCGATTTCCATTTCACAGAAGATGGAGCTGAACCGGTAGAATAGAACTGGGCGGATCCTGCCAGAAATTGAAACGCAAGAAGCAGCAAAGCGAAAAAGTATTTTACCCGAGGTCTCATGAAAAGATTGGATGATTCTATCAAATATACTAATTTAATCAGGCAAAGACCAGCGCTATATTGTTAGAAGAATTTTTCTGGTATTTTGAGCTTTGCTTAAACAGGGAGTTAGATAAAAATAGTGTTAAAATTTTATCGGATCGAATAATGGAATACACCGGCAATCTGCAGAAAATGCGCACCGAGCTTCGCGAGCCGGTGAACTATTACCTTAGCTTGGGCAGCAATGAAATATGCATGAATGAGTTGCTTGGCAAACCCGTTCAACTAAGCTATTCAGGCGAAATACACTGCATACGTTGTGGACGTAAAACCCAAAAATCTTTCTCTCAGGGTTTCTGTTACCCCTGTCTTATTAGTGCACCCGAAACAGAAGAATGTGTGTTACACCCCGAGTTGTGCCGCGCACACGAAGGCATCGCACGCGACATGGATTATGCCCAAAGCCATTGTCTGATCGACCAGATTGTGTATTTGGCCGACACCGGCGACATTAAAGTAGGGGTTACCCGCAGTACACAGGTGCCCACCCGCTGGATCGACCAGGGTGCCACGCAAGCCATGGTGCTTGCACGCACCCCCAACCGGTTTCTGGCCGGGCAAATAGAAGTTGCATTGAAGCAGCATCTACCTGATAAAACCAACTGGCGTAAAATGTTGCTTGGCCTATCTAATGCGGACAATTCACTAGCTGCGGTGAAAGCTCTGGTCATAGAAAAACTCGACAGCAGTTTTGAATCCTTTCTGGTGTGGGAAAATGAAGTGATTGAAATACAATACCCGGTGCTTGCCTACCCGCAAAAAGTAGCCTCACTGGACCTGGAAAAAATTCCCCTCGTGGAAGGCAAACTCACAGGCATAAAAGGGCAATACCTGATGTTCGACCAAATGAATGTACTGAATGTGCGCAAATTTGGAGGGTATCAGGTTTTACTAAAGGTATAAACAGCTAAAGAGCTTATTTTTAAATGAGGCACCCTTTTTAACGGACTCCTTTCCTTTTCCGCCTCGTCATTTCATCTTTACCTCGCGGCCATAGCTTTGTCGTTGGGCATGGAGGTCCTGGCTCACAAACTTCACATCTTCGATGGTATAAAAGGCATTGGGGTTAAATTGCTTGATGATGCTTACAATTTCTTCCATATTTTTACGGTTCACAATGGAATACAATACACCTACCTCGCCCTGGCTGCCTTCGGCTTTAAGTGCTGTAACACTGTAGCCTGTTTTACGCAAAGCCTGGGTGAGTTGCGAGGCATCTTTGCGGGTAATAATTCGCACCAGCTGTTGCCCAAGAGCAATACGCTCTTCGATTTTCATGCCCACATACACGCCAATCGAAAAACCAAGCGGATAGGCCACAAAGCTAACCCAATTGTCGAGGTTAGCCATGATACGGGTAATGGCTACCAGCCAGATAAACACTTCGAAAAAGCCCAGCACCGCGGCGAGGGTTTTCAATCCTTTCGAAAGGTAAATAATGCGCAAGGTACCCATAGACACGTCGCAGATACGTGCTACAATGATTAGGAGCGGAAGCACCCCATAGTTGAACAAGTTGTTGTCTAAAATATCCATGGTAAAGGCTTTGACCTGAAGTTAATAAGAAGGTTTTTTATTTCCTAGTGCATAGAGCTTGATGTCGATTTAAACGAGCTTTTTCTTCCACTTTCCACGCGAAAAAATATAAAAGCTAAGCCAGCATAAAACCGTTTCGGCAATAAATACCGACCAGAATACACCTTTCTCTTCCATGCCGGCTACATTGGCCAGCGTCCATGCCAGAGGGATCTCTATCAGCCAAAAGGCAATGAAGTTTAGCCAGGTGGGAGTATAGGTATCGCCAGCGCCATTAAAGGCTTGTCCCAACACCATGTGAAAACCATAAAAGACATTTCCAATGCTTATTATGCGCAGGCAGTTAACAGCCACTTCAAACGATCGGGGTGATGTTTCGAAAATACCTACAAGGTGATGTGGAATGAACAAAAACAACAACGTTACCACAAACATATAGGCTACATTGGCTAAACCTGTATAATACACTGCCCTTTCTGCCCTGGCAGGATCGTTGGCACCCAGGTTCTGGCCCACCAGAGTTGATACAGCATTGCTTAATCCCCATGCAGGTAATAAGAAAAACACAAACAGCCTGATTGCATAGGTATAACCTGCTGTTACTTCACGCTTATATTCACCTAAAATGCTGTAAAGGAATATCCAGCTGGTGGTAGCAATAATAAATTGTAACATGCCCCCACCAGATAAAAAGAGTACTTTTTGAATTATTTTCGGGCGTATGAGAAAGTATTGCCAGACAAGCTTAATTTTTCCTTCCCCTTTGGCCATAAGGTAAAACTGGTAGGCTACAGCGGTGCCTCTACCGATAATGGTGGCTACTGCAGCCCCGGTTACGCCCATCTCAGGAAAGGGACCCCAGCCGAAAATAAGTATAGGGTCCAGCACAATGTTAATCAGGTTTGCCAGAATAAGCACACGCATCGAGAGAACCGGGTTACCGGCACTGCGGAAAATGGCGTTATTGATAAACAGAAGCATGATTAGCACATTACTCCCCAACATGAGCGAAGTGTAAGTTTTTCCGTGAGCAACTATTTCGGGTTCGGCATTGAGCAATTCGAGAATTTTTCCCGGGAAAAGAATACCGGGGATAGCAATAAAAAAGGAAAGCATAACGCCGAGCACGATGGCCTGACTGGCACCAATGGCTGCATCTTTGTCGTGCTTTTCTCCAATGCGTCTCGAAACCAGCGCAGTAGTGCCCATAGCCACACCCATGCCTATGGCATAAATCATGGTCATCACCGATTCAGTAAACCCTACAATGGAGGCAGCTGTATCGCCAGTAACAATTTCGTTGTTGATACGCGAGACAAACAAGATATCGAGAATGGCAAAGGTCGATTCGAACAGCATTTCGAGCACCATGGGCACTGCCAAAAGAAAAATGGCCCGGCTGAGGCGAATTTTCGTGTAGTCCTGCTCGCTTCCACGAATGGCATCACGGAGGTCGCGTATGAGGCTATTCATTCGATAGAGGTTTGTTTATGCAATTTTTTTATTGATATCAAAAATACAAGCAAAAGTTAAGAATGTTTTTAGATACCGTATTCAATGAAACAGAAATTAAAATTGGTTGCCTGACAATATTGTCGGAGCAGTTTTTCGCAGCTTTCCATGGCTGGCTTGCACTTATCCGAAAGACCAAAATCGAAAAAGACAAAGCTTGTGTGCACGGTTTCAAAGCCAATCATGCTGCGCTCGCTGTCGCTTGTGGGCGAACCAAACACGCCAATCTCATCGCGCAGAACAGGCAATCCTTCGATGTTTAGCTCACCACGTCCTATGCCTGTATAAACTTCTTCTGCACGGCCAATGTCCATAAAAATGGATCCTTTCAGGCAGCTGCCATTGTAACCTCCGATTGAAAAACCGGTTTGCAGCGAAACAAGGTTCAAGACTTCCACCACATTGTTTACCTGGTATAGCCCCAATCCTTTTACAATGCGGCGCATAAGCGAATCGGCCGAGGGGCGGTAACGGCTGGGGTCTTTGCCGCATTGTTTATAGGCCACCCGAGCCGCAGCAATTTCGGACTGAAGGGTAATCTCTTCGGCTTTTAGCGTTTGCTGAATGTGGGTGCATTCGGCCTCGATAACCTGCCATAATTCAGACGAGGTATTTTCGACTCGGGCAGAAAAATCAATTACCCCCAGCCGCATAAAAGGTAATTTTTGGCGAATGGCAGAAGCGAATTCGATTTTCATTTCAATATATTTGGATAATCAAAAATACAAATGTTTGTTATTCAGAATATTTTACCATAGGTTTAAACCCAAGGCAATTGAATACCCCATTCAATAATTCAATGGATAAATTCGTTTTTATGGTTTTTATTTCGATTTTATTCCTGATATCTTTTCTATTGCCCTGGGTTTAAACCCAGGGCAAAGAATAGCTTGTTTTTAGAATTTATCTAAAAATATAATATTTTCTTATTTGGCAATTTTAAACCCTTGAATTTGCGCAGAATAATTGTTTTTTGCCCAGGGGTAAATAAACAGTATAATTTCAGGTGCATATTAATGCTTAGCCCTCAATAAACTGATTAATGTCAAAAAAATGTTACCTTTCATCAAGCAAAC
This sequence comes from Bacteroidales bacterium, assembly GCA_035913795.1. Taxonomy (GTDB): domain Bacteria; phylum Bacteroidota; class Bacteroidia; order Bacteroidales; family UBA10428; genus UBA10428. The sequence continues at coordinate 717 of JAMIIA010000029.1, read as the reverse complement.
GAACTTTTTGCGTATTATTGGCGTAATAATCACAAGAACCAAAAATTAAACACAACCAGATGGAACCCATCGTTATCGAAGCCCAAAACCATTCGCCGCATATCGACTTTCATCCGAGTGGAAAGCTTAAAATCACAGGACGCTCGCTGCCGGAAAATGTGGCTGAGCTATATAATCCGCTAATTGATTTTGCACGCAAGCTGCAAACCGATTTGGTAACTTTCGACATTATATTGGAATATTTTAATACGGCCAGCTCAAAAAAGCTGCTAGAATTGTTTAAAGCCGTCGATGTCAATGATAAAGTCTCGCAGGTATTGGTTAACTGGCATTACGAAAAAGACGACGAAGACAGCCTGGAAATGGCCGAAATTTACCATGAAAGCTTAGGGAGGTCGGAGTTTCGCTACCACGAACACATAGAGATTGATTTTGTGAAATCACAATTCAGATAAATTTGCCCAGCTCGAAAAAAAAAGCCGGTATGGAAATCAATCCACACCGGCTTTTTTCATCTCCTGACTTCGACACTGGGTCACCCAAATTTGAACAACTTAGCTAAATTTTGTTGCTCTTGGGTAATCAACATGGTGTGCGACACTTTCCTATTTAGGGTATTGGCTTTTACCTGATAAATTGTTTTAGCTATTGCAATAGCTTTCTCTGGGCTAAAGCTTGATTGCATTTCTATTAGCTGCCGCTCCAGTTCTTTGTACA
>JAMIIA010000028.1:0-3252 GCA_035913795.1 Bacteroidales bacterium | reverse complement strand
TCCGTCTTTAGCGCGATAGACCACTGTGCCTTCCTTTTCCTGATACCGCATGCGCTCCTGAGAAAACGACGCGCGAATGATGTAACGTGCCAGATTCTCCATCGCCGTGTCATCTTTCGGCGATATGCGGTTGCCGCAGAAAACATTGAAGCCGGAATGTTTCCACGCGGACAGCATCTTGACCATCTCTTCGGTGATCTTATATCTTTGTAACGGTGTATTTAAAGCGGTTTTTATATCCGTACCAAAAGGCGAAGCGTTAAAGTTTCGCCTTTTACGTTTTTTTAATATAGTAACCGCGGTTACTTTTTCCGGTTACTTTTTTGTAACCGATGCGGTTACTTTTTAAACATAACCGGTTACTTTTTCCTACAAAAAAGGCCTGCATCAGCAAGCCTTCGTATTGTTTATATAAATCTTCGCAGTCATTGTATTCCATTGATAACTTGCACTTCACGTTATCTTCGCGGTTTTCGCTCATAAGTTCTTATCCATGCGCCATTATCACTTAAAAATTTTTCCGTTCATTATAGTACATAAACACACATTCTTTTGTTTTTCTGTATGTTACATGTAACCGTGCCTATTTTTTTTGCTTCTTTTGGTTCTTTGCCCTCCACTGTTTGTAATTCTTTGCAACGGATATGCAGGAAATCGTCCATACATTATCAATAAAATAGTCTCTCGAGGTTATCATGAAAGCAAAAATAGGTCTATAAAAGCCATTATCATTCATTTCACAATTATCTGACAAGTGAAAAATACGATGTGGAAAAAATATTGAAAATTTTTGCCAAGTTCAATGTAAGCACACACTACTTGATTGGTCGCAAAGGGGAAATATACAAATTGGTTGAAGAAAAAAACACGGCATATCATGCAGGCAAAAGTAGCTTACCCGATGGTAACCGTAGGGTGAACGAATGCTCAATAGGTATTGAATTGGCAAATGATAGTATAGAAAAGCCAAGCAAAGCAAAGCTCAATTAAATTCGCTCATACTGTTGGTAAAAGACATCAAGTCGAGATACAAAATAGAGTTTATACTGCGACATGCCGATATAGCCCCATCCAGAAAGTCTGACCCTTGGAACTTAGACTGGAAATGGTTCTTAAAACAACTTGAATAAAAAAACAAGCTGACTAAGCAAGTAAAATTCCTACAAAAAAAGCAATTGCCAGAAGCAAAGTGGCAACCGATAAACGCCCCAATTCATCAATCAACGAAATTCCATGCTTGTGGAGTAACACATTACGCAGATGCACAAAGAGGAGTGGGAAACTTACCAGATACAATAACTGATAGATTGAACTCGTAGTTAACACAGAAAATAAGAGCATGCAAAGAATGGCTCCTACAACCAAAAATAGATGATATACCTTGGCTCCCCTCCTACCCAATTTTACAACCAAAGTCCGTTTCCCCAAGTTTCTATCGTTTTCTACATCCCGCATATTATTCACATTGAGCACTCCCACACTCAGTAGCCCAATAGATATTGCCGGAAGAAATACAATTGATTCCAAACGGGAGGTATGCAAAAAATAGGTACCAACAACCCCCACGCAACCAAAAAAAACAAAAACGAACAAATCGCCATAACCCCTGTAACCAAAAGGATTCTTTCCGTTGGTATACAAAATGGCAGCCAATATGGCACCAACGCCCAATAGCAAAAAGAACAATGAAGTATACCAATTCAGCTCATTCACAACCAATGCAATAAGAAAAACCCCACAAACGATGCTCAAACACACAATGAACTTAATTCCGTTCAACATGGCGTGAGGAGAGATCTCCCCTGACTGAACCATCCGACGAGGTCCCACACGTTCTTGGGTATCCATTCCGTTTTTAAAGTCGCCATAATCATTCGCCAAGTTAGAAAGAATCTGCAACAAAACAGCTGTGATAGTAGCCATTATAAATATTGAACACCTAAATTGATGCTCCATTAATGCCAAAGCCGAACCCACTATGGTATTGGAAACAGCCAAAGGCAATGTTCTCAGCCGAACAGCTTTCAACCAACTTGAAATCAACATTGTTTGCATTGTTTTCTTAGAATAAAAAACAAAAGGACGCCTAACAAATCATTAAACATCCTTTGTCCTATTTTTGATAAAAAAATTACTCTACAACTTCAATATTCTCTTCAATATCAATCACCGCACGCCTTGAGTCAATTTTCTTTTCGTACTCTTCACGGGAATAAACCACTAACTTATCAAAATCACGCTGTCCGGTACCGGCAGGAATTAAATGTCCACAAATTACATTTTCCTTCATACCTTCCAATCGATCTACTTTTCCGTTTATTGCGGCATCGTTTAGCACTTTGATTTTTTGATAAGAACTTGCTTTCTGTGAACGGCAGTATAAGAAACGGGGACTAGTATGTCAAGAAAATCTTGACCACAAGATGTAGTGCTCGACAAAGATGACCGCGCCGTGGGCAAATTGCGATACCCGTCCTTATGATAAATCTGATCACCTTTTAGCCTGTCCACTTGCCAAAAAAATATTTTGAACAGAATTCAGACAGACCTCTCCGGCACGCCTCTTTTCATAATGCGTTATGACTGTATGTATTCATCCCAGGAGTATTCCGGATCGCCGTAGATAATGTCAGTGTGTGGTTGAATTTGAAGATCAGCAGCAGCGTATTCGATGTTTGGCGGGTCATGGCTTTTCGGCGGCGGCCTTGATCGGACAAGCCAGATGCCCAGATGCATAAGGATTTCCCGGATAACTTGCGCGTCTTCGATGAAGCTGATGATTCGCATGCTTCCTTTGCATTTCGGACAGACCAGGGGATCAACTTCATATATCTTCTGAATCAACCTTGCCCAGTTTTTCCTGAGCGCTTTATTGTTTTCCACCGGTTCAAGGATGCAGGGAACAAGATCATCACTCGCGTCTTTCTTGCGTTTACCCCGCGCAACGTTGCTGTAATAGCCATAGTAACGCACCATCTGTTCGCCCCGGTTGGGAATGTGCGAGCACATCGCCGCCATCCATTCCAATGCCGGAAAAGTTTTTTGATCCTTTCCGTCTTTAGCGCGATAGACCACTGTGCCTTCCTTTTCCTGATACCGCATGCGCTCCTGAGAAAACGACGCGCGAATGATGTAACGTGCCAGATTCTCCATCGCCGTGTCATCTTTCGGCGATATGCGGTTGCCGCAGAAAACATTGAAGCCGGAATGTTTCCACGCGGACAGCATCTTGACCATCTCTTCGGTGATCTT
>JAMIIA010000027.1:0-1762 GCA_035913795.1 Bacteroidales bacterium | reverse complement strand
AATAATAATTTAAGCCAACTTACCCCTATTCAAATTGGGAGTGATAACCATTGGGTAGATGTTGCAGTTACAGATTCTGGGACATTTGTACTAAAAAACGATGGTACGTTTTGGGGTTGTGGTTTTAATAATAATGTCTTTTTAGGTTTTTTAGGGAACTATGTATATTCCCTCTCACAAGGACCTTCGGATAATTGGAGCAAAATAAAGGCAGGAGTGTTTTTTATTTTAGCTCAAAAAACGGATGGCACTTTATGGGCATGGGGTAGTGGTAGCTATGGTCAAGTAGGTAATGGTCAATTTAACGGTAGTTTAACCCCTTATCAAATTACAACCGATACTTGGAAAGATTTTGCAGCAGGTTCCTTAAGATCATACGGCATCAAAACCGATGGTACGTTATGGGCTTGGGGTAGAAATGAAGAAGGTCAACTCGGTGATGGCACTTTTGAAAATCGAAATGTACCTACCCAAATAGGGACTGATAATAATTGGGATAGGATATATGCACAAGGTGCTACCACTACCGTGGGTGTAAAAACCGATGGCTCCGTTTGGGTGTGGGGAAGCAATGATTTTGGTCAGTTTGGCAATGGTACGCTCAATCAAGGGAGTACTGTGCCGTTGCAAAACAATGCTTTGTGTACGTTGAGTATTTCTGACGTAGACAATCCGGAAATTAATGTCACCTTTTGGCCTAATCCTGCTCAAGACGAGGTTCAATTTACGTATAACGACTTACCTAATGCTACTTTGGAAGTAGTTGACCTTAACGGTAGGGTACTTTATCAAACCAAAACCATCGGTTTTAGTGGAACGCTTTCCCTACCAGTTTCCCATTGGAGTAGAGGGGTTTATGTTTTTAAAATCACCTCGGATAATAACCGTATTTATAGAAAAAAAATGGTGATACAGTAATCAATAAAAAAATAACACCCATGTGTCCCAGCACACCGAAGTCTCCCTCATGGCACAATGCTCTGAGTTAGTCTCTCGACCTCGCAGCCTATAATTTCCTCAAGCTCCGCAAATGTCCCCACGCTACCGCACGAATCCCTTCGTGTGGTTACAACCCTTTAATCAAAATTTTACTGTAGACTTTGCAGAAAAACCAAACGCTTTTCCAATGAAAATTAGTTGCTTCAAATCATCTTCTACCAAATATTAAAATAATACACGAAGTCAGTTACGTTTGCGGAGCATTTCATAGGAACATTTTGCGGAGCTGGGTTTATCATTAACTTTGGAACACTAACACATTACCGCTATTTTTTAGAAACTTTTTGTTCATAAGTAAGACTATCTATTTTCTGTGATAATAATGTTTTTGCATGATGGTATGAATAGGCCGAACTTATAGCCCCCACTAAAATATATACCCCCTAAAAACAAAAAATCCCGATTTCTCGGGATTCTCTGTTATCGAACGTCTTCGTTCTGTATTAAATCTAAATACAAGTTAACCTTGTCTTTCAGCTCTTTTCGGTGCGTAATAAAGTCTAAAAATCCGTGCTCTAACACAAATTCAGCCGTTTGAAATCCTTCCGGCAAATCTTTTCCTGTCGTATCTTTAACAACACGTGGCCCCGCAAAACCAATTAAAGCTCCGGGCTCGGCTATGTTTACATCGCCTAACATGGCATACGAAGCAGTAGTTCCACCCGTAGTTGGGTCTGTACACAACGATATATACGGAATCTTCGCCTCAGCTAACTGAGCCAACTTAGCCGAAGTTTTAGCTAACTGCATTAACGAATAAGCC
>JAMIIA010000026.1:0-2740 GCA_035913795.1 Bacteroidales bacterium | reverse complement strand
ACTTTGACCTGCAATAGCAATGTTGTAATTACCGGAAGTGGTTGGTGTCAATGAGTATAAAGACTCAAACCCTCCCATATAATCTGCACTACCACAAGCCGTTGCATTACCTGAATTGATTTCATCAGTTGCTCCACAAATAATAGTTTGGGAAGCAATTGGCAATGTAACAGGATCAAGTACTGTTGCACCTGCACATGTTGTTACTGCAGTACTTGCAGTCGTATTTGTTTTTTTTGTGTCATTTCCTTTTGTGTCATAACTCGGACTATTAAATCCAAAGGATACAAAAGAAATTAACAACAGCATTGTACACAAAATGGTGGATTTTGACCACCATCGAGTGCCCTCAGATGTGACATTGGGCGGTTGCCCAACTACATCCGGTTCTCTGGATTTGAGTATCGTCCCCAAACGCATACTCAAGGAATTGTAGTTATTAATCATAAATAAAAAAAATTGGTTTTAAATTAAGTGAGTGAATATAGTAATAATGTTAATACCACGTTAACCAAAAACACACAAATCGATAAAAAACACATTTTGACGATGAAATGTAAAGCACTTTTTTATGATTAAAATTAGTGTAAATACATAAAAAATTGCTAACCCTTAGATTTTTTCTATCTTTTGAACAAGTTTGATTTGATTTTAGCAACGTTAATTTTAGTTAAAACAGCGTTAAGCATTGTCTTGTTAATTTAATAGATTGTTTGTTTGAATTGGGTGAAATTGAGCCAAATTTTATCTTGATATTGTATTCTTAGCACGTTTACAATTTAAGGCACACTGTCACACTGAGCTTGTCGAAGTGCTTTGTTAATGCTTTGATGCTTCGACAAGCTCAGCAGGACAGTAGCTTTTTAAAGTGTTTTCATATTTATACTTTATTCTTAGCACATTTACAATTTAAGGCACACTGTCACACTGAGCTTGTCGAAGTGCTTTGTTAATGCTTTGATGCTTCGACAGGCTCAGCAGGACAGTAGCTTTTTAAAGTGTTTTCATATTTATACTTTATTCTTAGCACGTTTACAATTTAAGGCACACTGTCACACTGAGCCTGTCGAAGTGTTTTGATGATGCTTCGACAGGCTCAGCAGGACAGTAGCTTTTTGAATTGCATATTTCTTTATATTTTATTCTTAGCACTTCGCTAATAAATTGCACACTGTCACACTGAGCTTGTCGAAGTGCTTTGATGATGCTTCGATGCTTCGACAAGCTCAGCAGGACAGTAGGGATTTGAAGTGTTTTCATCTTTATACTTTATTCTTAGCACGTTTACAATTTAAGCACACTGTCACACTGAGCCTGTCGAAGTGTATCACTTTTATAAACAAACACTTAGCATATCAAAACAAAAAACCCTCGAAAATTCGAGGGTTTCTTTATTTTGAGTTGTAAGTAAGCTTAGTAGATTACTTTTTTCGTTACCACCACTCCCTCTTCGGTAGTGATTTGCACTAAAAGCACTTGTTGAGCTGTATTCAAGTTACTAAATTGAACATCGGTTGCATTAATGCTGGTTTTCTCTGCCACTAAACGTCCTCTGATGTCAAAGATTTTAACTTCTTTCATCATAGTTACTCCGGAATTGATAAAAATGGTCTGGTTATTTTTATAAACCACCACGCCTTCTTCATTAAAGGTTGGTACCCCTAAAGTTCCATTTAGGAATTGCAATTCAAAACGCTCTTCAAACGTGCTCGCGCGACCGCGCCACCGGCGGCTACGGGCTCGGGCTGGCGATTACCCGGCGCGTACTCGAACTGCATGGCGGCACCGCGACCGCCGACGCCGCCCCACTCGGCGGCGCCCGCTTCACGCTGGCCTGGCAGGCACAGCAGTAGCCGCTGTTACACGGCGTCACAAAGCATCAAATCCCGTTACGTCGACGCCACGCTCGCGCAACAGACGCGCAGCCTGGCCGTCCATAGAATGCGAGACATCAATAAACCACAATCCCAGCAAGAGGAATTAAGCAACATGCTCGAAATGAACATCAGGCAATTCATGGAAGCCGCCCGCCAGCATCTGTTCGGCCTGCTTCCCGTCCAACCCGCTTTTGCCGCCATTCCGGCAATGGTGCGCCAGGGTCGCTGATGGCCTTCGCCGACAACCTGCCGATCAGTGAAAGCCTCGGCGTTTTCGTCGGCGTTGCCGGCCTTGACTGGCTGGCCGATGGCCAGGCGGAACCGATGACTGCCGTACTTGCCGCCGTTGCCGCAGGTGCCGCCATCATCGCAACGCGCCAGTGGCTCAAGCGCCGGCGCAAGGACTGACCACTTTACCCTCCCTCGAAATCCCCCTTTCGAGACCTCCCTGTTACCCCGCCCCTGAGGCGGGGATTTTTTTGCCCGCCGTCAGGTAAAAAAACAGTTCCCTCCCTCTCCTCGCTGCCGGTCACTTGACGGCGGGTGTCAGTTGCTGCTTCGCTTTTTCCGACTGCCCCTGGATATCGAGCGTAAGCCGGTACGAAACGTAGTACTTGTAAATGTTGCGCACATAGGTCGTCGTCTCGATGCCGATCTTCTCTGCGGTCACGATCTCGACATTGTTGAACCACTTGTCCGGATCGAGACCGCGCTTTTCGGCTTCCTTGCGCATTTTCGCGACATTGCCCGGACCGCAGTTGTAGCTGGCGAAGGCGAACAGCGGCCGGTTCGCCTCGTCGAATCCGGCATCCGGAAAATATTTCGTCATCAGCTGGTCCATGTACTTGGTGCCGGCATGGATG
>JAMIIA010000025.1:0-2203 GCA_035913795.1 Bacteroidales bacterium | reverse complement strand
CTTCATTGATGCCAACATTGAAAGGAAACCAGGCGTGACCTATTTCATGGGAAGTTACCAGTATGGTTTCCATGCCATTGTTAAAATCCTGATCGTTTATCATGCCCGGAAATTCCATTCCCCCGGGGCTGCCCTGAAAGGCCGTAAGATGTTGAAACGGGAAAGCGATGGCCGGCATTTTTTTTACATAAAAATCGATCGATTTACGACTGATCTCGGCAACAGTACTGAAAGTTTCAGCATTTTCATGATATACCGAATTTACTGGTATTACTTTATTACCGGAATTAATACTGGCTCCATCCCATAAATAACTATCACTCAACGCAAAGGCGAAATCAGTTTGATTTTCGGACTTGAATTTCCACTGATGCTTTTGTTCCGGTTTGGTAATTCGGTTTTCAATCCGATCAGCCTTGGTTATTATATGAACCACCGTGTCGGATTGGGAGGCCAGCCTGATCCGGTCAATGAACTTCCCGGTAAATATCTCACTGCTATTCTGCAATTCTCCTGAAGACCAGACGATGTATTCAGCAGGCACCGTTATTTCAACATCAAAATCTCCATAATCGCTGTAAAATTCAGCGGTGCCTTTGTGCCCGGCAACATTCCAGCCTTCAATATCATCAAAAACACACAATTTGGGATACCAGTACGCAATAAAGAAACTGGTCTTGTTGTAGGTTCCTTGTCTTTTTACAGCGGTAACCGGTATTTTTTGTTTCCAGTCAAGTTCAATGCTGGTCTCAGAACCTGGCGCAATTTTTACAGGGGAAGGTAGATGCAAAATGGTGGAAAAGAATCGGAGCGAACTGAGATTTACCTGAATCCCATTTACAATAGTTCGTTAAACTTTAAGTTAAATGTTTGAATATCAGCAAAATAAGTCAAAATAAATTTGGTTAAAACCTTGATAATCAGTACCTTAACGGAAATTTCCAAAAATCTGTTCCGGTATGACTATCAAGGTTAAGAGTTTAGCTAATACACTTATTATCAGTACATTGACAAATTTGAACTTGAACAAGTGGCGTAAAGATTTTATTGTTGAGGTCTTTTGTTTGTTTATCAGCATCAAAGGTCGAATAAATTTCTTACAGTTAGCTCGATATGGTGATTATGGTGAACAACGGTATCGTCAGCAGTTTGAAGAATCATTTGATTTCTTCAGTTTCAACAAAGAACTGTCAATTTCAAGCGGAAGTAAAAGTTTTGCTATCGCTTTTGATCCAAGTTACATCAGCAAGTCCGGGAAAAAGACTCCTGGTTTGGACTGGTTTTGGTCCGGATGTGCAGGCAAAGCCAAATGGGGTCTTGAGATTGGCGGAATAGCTGCTATTGATCTGGATAATAAAACCGCCTTTCACCTTGAAGCTATTCAGACCCCGACAGGCGATGATCTGAATGCAGAAAATAGTAACCTGCTTGAATGGTATGCCAAGTTGATTACCGATAGAAAAGAATCTCTATTGTCCATCTCTCCTTATTTGGTTGCAGATGCATTCTTTTCAAAGAAAACTTTTGTAGATAAAATACTTCAAGCAAAAATGCATTTGATTAGCCGTTTACGTGATGATGCCGATTTACGGTATATTTATTCCGGAGCACCTACCGGCAAAAAAGGTCGGCCTAAAAAATACAGTGGCAAAATCGTCTTTGGCCAAATAGACTATAGCTACTTCGAACTGCTTGAACATGATGGGAAGGAGAATTTCTACTGCGCTATAGTTTATAGCAAAGCTCTGAAGCGAAACATCAAATTAGTCATCATGGAAACCTTAACCGATAAACAGAAACTTGTCCGTAAACTTTACTTCGGCACCGACTTAGTAATGCAAGGAATGGATATCTATAACTACTACCACAACCGTTTCCAAATAGAGTTCCTTTATAGGGATGGAAAACAACACACCGGCTTAACAGATTGTCAAGCCAGGGATACAAGGAAATTGCACTTTCACTTCAATTCTTCTCTCACTGCAATTAACATTGCCAAAGTTGCTCACTGGATAACTGAACCCAAAGAAACCCGTGGAGCATTTTCAATGGCTAATATTAAAACCATGTATCACAACACTTTACTGCTTAATCGATTTTTTGACGTGTTCGCAGTTTCGCCGAACTCTATCAAAAATCCTAATGCTGTCAAAGAACTCATTAATTTCGGTAAAATTGCCGCTTAAAGTTTAACGGAGTATTG
>JAMIIA010000024.1:0-1248 GCA_035913795.1 Bacteroidales bacterium | reverse complement strand
TCTTGAAGCGGAGCCAACGGAAATTATAAAAATCAACAAAAGGCGCTGGGAAATAGAGCAGTCCTTTCGAATACTGAAGCATGAATTCCGTGCCAGACCGGTCTTTCTGAGCCGCGACGATCGGATTCAGGCTCATTTTCTGACCTGTTTTATCTCATTGCTGATTTATCGCATTCTTGAACATAGGCTAAAAGCCAAGTTGCCACGGCAAGAGATATGTGGAGCGTCGATAGTCAGAACCCTAAAAGATATGGACTTTCTTGACATGCAAGGCGAGGGCTATGTGCCACTCTATACCAGATCCGATATGACAGACGCAATCCACGATCTATTCGGATTCAGAACAGATACGGAAATCGTGACGAAAGCGGGCATGAAAAAAATTCTCAAAAAAACTAAAAGCTAAATTCACATTACTCACTTTTCAGATTACAGAAAACGCTCAGAACCCCTGATCGAGAAGGAGTTCTGAGCGTTTTTTCTTGTCACAAGTGTCAAACTCAGGATAATATTCTATCATAAATTATCGGTAATGAAAGGAAAAAATTTACTATTTTTTTTCTAACCTGATGTGTACCCTGTTCCCAGGCATAACCAAAACCTCATAACCCGACCTGCCAGGCCACTTTTCCACTATTGAAAGTTTGCCAACAAATGTGATAGGGTTCTCGCACTTTTAATTATTCTCGGTTAAACAACAGATGAATGTACAAAAAGCATTCTCAAGTCAAAAAGACTGGAAGGAATCGCTTCATGGCAATTCGCATTGGTATTGCAGACTAGGGCAATTTTTTCCCGCCGGGCTCCAGAAAACGCTCCCAGCCAGAACACGCGAAAAACTTCAGTCTTCGGGTATAGCTTTTGAACCGGTAATCGGCGCAACTACTGATTTCAGATACGCTGGAATCTTGCTGGCATCAAAAGCATAGCCAGTGCTCTCGGTTGACTTTCCATTTACAACCTTAGTTGTGGTTCGCTTTTCAATAGCACCGCTTTTAAAAACAACGAAGCCGATAACAAAAAGCATCAGACTGATTGCCAGAAAAGCCCTGAACATACTTGAGCGATTACTTGACATGATTTCCCCTTTTTCAAAACCTTTTCTTCAAGCTGAGATTCTAACATGACAAATCGCCCGACAAAGAAAAATTGTTCACCAAGATCAGCAATTCTCAGTCAACGATTACTGATCAAAAATCACTATGTGACTTTATAATACCGGGGATTTGAAGTGGAGGGATAAAGAAT
>JAMIIA010000023.1:0-1216 GCA_035913795.1 Bacteroidales bacterium | reverse complement strand
CGATGGCCAAATCAGCGGAAGAAATAACATCGTAGGTTTTACCGGCAATCACTTTAATCTTGAGTGAAGAACCTTTGGTCAGATCGAATATAATTTTTTCTTCGATTGTATCAGCCAGTGGCAGAACAAATTGTATGTCCGGTATTTTTTGTGCAACAATTTCGGCAGCCAAGACCATCTCTGGCAGCAATTTGGTTACTTCCGATAACCGGCTGCCCGGTAAAAGTGCGATGGTGGTTTTGTTTTCGGTAATATCGATTTTTTTTCTCGAATCCTGCTTGGTATCATGCGATTTGACCATCTCGACTAAAGGATGGCCGACATAATTAACCGTATACCCTTTTGCCGCATAGGTATCGACTTCAAAGGGAAAAATAACAGCCATCCTATCCACAAATTTCTTAATCTGGTTGATTCGTGTTTTGCGCCAGGCCCATACTTTTGGACTGATGTAGTAGAATACTTTTATGCCCTTCTTCTTCGCCGCTTTGGCCAAACGGAGATTAAAATCAGCAAAATCAATTAAAATAACGAGGTCTGGTCTATCATCGTCCAAGGATTTCTTCATCATAGCCAGAATTTTTAAAATACTTATCAATTTAGAGATAACTTCAGTTATTCCCATGACGGCCAGTGAGGAATTATTGACAACAAGTTTTACTCCCATTTTTCCCAACTGGCTGCCGCCGATGCCATAAAAATTAAGTGAAGGATTAATTTTAGACATTTCGTGGACCAGGGCGGCGCCATGCATGTCACCGGATGCTTCGCCTGCAACAATCATGACCTTTTTCGTTTTCCTGCTGCCTGTAGGCATAGCAGAATCCGGATTTATATTTTTAGAAGGCATCGTTCATCCTGTCTTCAGTTGTTGTTTTTTAATTTGTTGGAAATGGTCCCTCTCAATCCCTGAAATATTGGAGGTGTCAAATGGTTACACTAATCACTGCAGATTAATTATAGCTCTAGATGTTTCATGCAGATCATTGTTGTTCCGATGCCTTGAGGCCGCCAGATCCTGCTTTCAACAAAACTCTGTATGTGCATCAACGGCAAATGCCTCTTTTTGATCCTTTGATGAAATCGATAAAATGCCGGACTTCCGGAAAATCTTCTACTTCCTTTTGCGCTTTTTCCAGGGCGGCTTCCAGAAGAAGATCTGAACGGAAAACAATGCGATAAGCGTCCTTAAGGGCTTTGATGGTTTGCTCTGAAA
>JAMIIA010000022.1:0-1019 GCA_035913795.1 Bacteroidales bacterium | reverse complement strand
GCAACCAAAGAGCTTTCTACGCGTTTATCCTCTGATTGAGTTTTCGACAAAAAGCAAGGCCAAAGGCAGCCACTTCTTGCTTAGCTTAATAAGTGTCAGAAGGGATTCAAAGCATTACCCTTCCTAGGTTTATTTTTACGGTTCACCTGTTTCAAACGCCACAAACCAAGGCTTTCGAGGTGAATCCAGCTTTCCTACCTGGTAGGAACGAGGCAAATCTTACTATAATTCAGATTAAGCAGCTAAAGCGTAATTATTTTCGCCGTTTATAAGTTGTGAACCTTGATATTTACGATCCAAATGTCCAATGCTCGACGTGCTTACCGTCTAGTTCCACCCGCTGTCAAAACCGGTCGACCCCATTTTTTCTGTTTTTTATTAACAATTGTCTGTTATCCACTGCTTGTTTCTCGCAACCCGCAACTCGTAACTCGCAACACAATTCATTATCAAAAACCAGACCACAAAGATACATGAAAATTTGGCAGAAATAAAACTTGCCTGACTTATTCTATAATGTTACATTTGAAACAATTTTAAAGCATTACAATAAAAATATCACAAATGACATTCGGAATCATCAAAGAACGCAAAAATCCACCCGACAGAAGAGTTGTTTTCACCCCGGAAGAACTAGTCCGATTACAAAATCAGTTTCCGCAAGCCAAGATAAAAATAGAAGCCTCAGACATCAGAGTTTTCCCCGATACCGCCTACGCTGACCTAGGCCTCGAAGTAACAACAAACATGACCGATTGTGATGTGTTAATTGGTGTCAAAGAAGTACCCGTAGAAGCTTTACTTCCCAATAAAAAGTATTTTTTCTTCTCCCATACCATCAAAAAACAGCCGCACAATAGAAAATTATTACAGGCTATCCTCGATAAAAACATTGAACTATACGATCACGAAACCATCGTCGATGCTCAGAACAAACGCCTAATCGGTTTTGGAAGATACGCCGGAATCGTCGGCACCTATAATGCCTTCAGAGGCTTCGGAATGAAGTATGAATTGTT
>JAMIIA010000021.1:0-24454 GCA_035913795.1 Bacteroidales bacterium | reverse complement strand
AACCCGTTGTGCATTTAGAAAAAAAGAAAGTTGTTCATTGGATTTTGGTTAAAAAATCCATATATTTATCTGACTACCAATCATATAAATAAATGAACAACTTTAAAGCAAGTTACGAAAAGATTCTGACTTATCTAAAAACTCTTACAGTAAAGGAGAATTTCCTTTATCAAATTAGAAAACCAAAACTATCTGATATTGAGTTGATTGCCATGAGTTTAACCGCAGAGTATTTAAGCATAGATAGTGAATGTCAACTTTTTAGGTTTTTACCTGATGAATTATCTGAAAAAATAGAGCGGTCGGTTTTTAATAAACGAAAGCGAAAATTATTCCCTCACATTGCCATGTTTCAAAAACACATAGCTTCGGCCTTTACAAGTTCTGAGGATTATTACGTTATTGACAGCATGCCATTGGAGGTGACCAAGTTATCAAGAAGCGGCAGAAGCAAAATCTGCAAAGAGGATTATCTGTCCGCTCCCGATAAAGGTTACTGCGCCAGCCAGCAGATGTACTATTATGGTTATAAGCTTCACGCGGTTTGCTCATTGAATGGGGTTTTTAAAAGCTTTGACATCACAAGGGCATCGGTACATGACATCCATTATTTAAAAGATGTCAAAGACCAGCTTAACCACTGTGTTTTGCTTGGAGACAGGGGGTATATCAGTACCGAGGTGCAATTAAACTTGTTTGAAACACAAAACATCAAACTTGAAGTCCCCATGCGAAATAACCAGCACAACTACAGAAAACAAGCCTATATCTTCAGAAAATCACGAAAACGAATCGAAACCCTGTTTTCGCAACTATGTGACCAATTTATGATTAGACGCAATTATGCCAAATCTTTCGAGGGTTTTAAAACGCGTATCTTAACCAAAATCACTGCTTTAACCATTATTCAAGCCATTAATAAGTTCGTTCTGGAGAGAAATATGAATAATATTAAAATCAATATCGCCTAAATGCACAACGGGTACTATAAATTCATTTCTATTATAGCGATGAATTATCAGGAATGGAAAACTCACCTATTCACTAAATTGAATATTTTTTAACCCTCTACAACACTATTTTTAGATTAACTTCCTGGATGTCTAGCTTACCTCCTACTTTTGCGGGAATCCATTTTGGACCTTCTTTTAATAACCGCATTGCCTCTTCAGAATAAGTAGCTGAAGGAGTATTTATAACTTCAATATCACTGAGAGATCCGTCTAAGTTGACCACAAATTCAAGTTCAACTGTGATTCCTGAATCGATTGTTTTATTATTCAGAATGTACTTATAAAATTTTTCATAACCTTTTTCAGGCATTGGAGAGGAATCTAATACATCTTCTTGAGTACTTGAAGTAGATCTTGTTAAATCCAACTTTCGCCTGGTGCCGTAACCAATAACAACTATCTCTTCAAGCTCTTGTAAATCTTCCGTTAGTGCAATTTCTGAATTGTGATTAATTGAAGAAACCTTCAACTCCTCTGTTATCATTCCAATAAACGCTACGGTTATAATATCTTCCGGCATAGCCTTAAGTGCAAAATTGCCATCCAAATCAGTTGTGGTACCCGTTGTAGTTCCCTTAATTATTACCGTAGCCCCGGCAATAGAATTCCCATAGTTGTCGACTATTCGTCCTTTAATTGAAACTAATCCATCGAAAAGGGTTTCCGATGCTTGAACTTCCATAATTACAGCTCCTGACAAATCTTCTTCAAATACAGCTACTTTAGTCACTTTGCCATATTCCTCCTCAATAACCGCATCTTTTTTTTCGTTCGCAACTATTAGCCTTTCAGACATAGCAGTTGAATCAGAGACATCCCACTCTCTTGATGAAGTCGAACTCTCTTTTTTTAATGCTAAAATGGGCTTTTCTTTTTCAAAATCATTTGCTTTACTTTCTAAACTATCCTTATTTTGTAAATCCGACTCTGCTTTGCCAGGTATTTTTTCTTTAACAGGTAAGGCTGGCTTTTCTTTTGGAGCAGATGAAGCATCCTTTACTTGTTCTGCCAACTCATCGGTTGAAAATTCTTTTGTGTAAAGGAAATATACAGAGCCTCCTATACTTACTAGCAATAAAATACTTGCTACAATTCTTAATATTGGTAACAAGCGACGCGTTTTTGGTTTATGAATGCGGATTTCCAGCCTTTTCTCAAGCTCATTTAGGTCATTCTCGATTCTATCAGCAGGTAATTTTTCAAAACCATCCATTGCATCACTTAAAAATGGGTCTTCGCCCATCTTTTTTTCAAGTGTACGACGTTCGGTATTTGAGAGAGAATCTCTCAAATATGCCATTAATAGCGATATGTTAAAAAAATTCGGTGCCATTTTAGCTATTCGCTTCGATGCAAATTTTTAAATTTCGTTTTCCATTCTGAATGTCACTTTTCACAGATTTTTCTGCCACATTTAATTGTTCCGCAATTTCTCGGTAACAATGTTTTTTGTAATAGAACAACTCTATTGCATTACGTTGTTCTAATTTAAGCTTTTCGATACATGCTTTCAATAAAGGATCCAAATCTTGTTCTTCTACTTTGTCGATAGGATGCATCTCGATGCCATTCTCCATAAATTCGGATGACAACTTTTTAAAAGCGCGGTTCTCTGACCCATCACGGCGCAATTTCATAAGACAAAAATTCTTGGACACTACATAAAGCCAAACTTTAAAATCGGTGGGAACATCATGCCTTTTTAATTCGATTAAAAGCTTTTCAAAAATATCCATTACAGCATCCTTAGCCATTTCAGAATTGCTTAAGTATTTAAGGCACAAGCCATAAACCAAAGACATATAAGGCGCATACAATTTGCCTACCAGCTCAACATTGCCAGTAGATTTATAGTCGCTTATAAGTCTTGTTTCAGTAGCCGATTGCATTTTGTTTTGCGGTAAAGTCGATTAGTAAAAGTATAATTTTAAGTCCTCCTAGATTATCTCCAAAGGCTAAGATCAAGTTTTAATTTTAAGCTCAATTTTTATTTCGACCCTAATTACGAATCAAATATCTCATATACTGACATATAGCTATGTCATTAGAAAATAGTTTCTTTTCTTTTATGGAATTTTAGGTTTGTCTGCATGCTAGATTCAAATAAACAATAAAAATGTAAACTATTAAAATCTACCATCATGAAAAAGACCATTAAACTCTTATTAGTAGCCATTATCTTTTTAGGCACAAACAATTTATCGGCTCAAATAGTGAGCGGAATCGTTACCGATTTGGAGGGTAGCCCTATTGCGGGTGTATCTGTGGTAATAAAAGGAACAACTTCTGGCACAATTACCAATTTAGATGGAAGGTATAGTATTGAAATTTCCGATGAAAATGCAATCCTGACATTTAATTTCGTTGGAATGCTTACTGAGGAAAGAAAAGTGAATGGACAAACAAATATTAATGTGACCATGGTATATGACTTGCAGGGTCTTGAAGAAATAGTTGTGATTGGTTACGGCACCAATCGAAGGTGGGATGTAACTGGAGCCTTTAGTTCAGTTTCTGCAGGAAGAAGGTCTAAAAACAAATCGGGATGCATAATGCCAGTCCCAGCTTATGGGTTTGAAGGTGAACCCAACACAGAAGCCTATTCCGCAATAAACGAAAATGGTTTCAAAAAAACATCTATTAATCCCTTATCAACTTTCTCGATTGATGTAGATGCTGCCTCTTACAGCAATATGCGACGTTTTATTAATTTGGGAACGCTACCTCCAACAGATGCAGTGCGCATTGAAGAAATGATTAACTATTTTAATTACGACTACCCTCAACCAACAGGCGAACATCCTTTCAGCATTAATACCGAATTATCTACTTGTCCTTGGAATACTGACAATTATTTATTGCACGTTGGGCTACAGGGAAAAAGTATTATCAATGATGAACTGCCACCTTCTAATATCGTTTTTTTATTGGATGTTTCAGGATCCATGGCAGCAGCAAATAAATTACCGCTTCTGATATCGTCGTTGAAGCTTTTTGTACAGCAATTACGCAAAGAAGATAGAGTAGCAATTGTAGTATATGCTGGAAATTCAGGTTTAGTATTGGAGTCGACTCCCGGAAATCAAAAACAAACCATCATTGAATCCCTCGATCGCTTAGAAGCAGGTGGATCTACTGCAGGTGGTGCTGGCCTAAAACTAGCTTACAAAGTAGCATCAAAAAATCTTATTGAAAATGGTAACAACCGAATTATTTTAGCTACCGATGGCGATTTTAATGTTGGAGAAAGCAGTAACGAAGATATGGAGAAGCTTATAATTACAGAAAGGGAAAAAGGCATAGCGATTTCAGTGCTTGGCTTTGGTATGGGTAACTACAAAGACGATAAAATGGAAATAATTGCCGATAAGGGTAACGGGAATTATGCCTACATCGACAACCTTCAGGAAGCCAACAAAGTATTGGTTGAAGAATTTGGTGGTACTATGTTTACTATTGCTAAAGATGTGAAGTTCCAGCTTGAGTTTAATCCAAATCATGTAGCAGAATATAGATTGGTTGGTTATGAAAATCGTCTTTTGAATAACGAAGATTTCGAAGACGATAAGAAAGATGCCGGAGAAATGGGTGCAGGGCACACCGTAACAGCTTTATACGAAATTGTTCCTTCCAACAAACAAAAAGATGCAGAAAAACTAAAATACCAGGTATGGAATTTGTCTGAAGAAGCTATATCCAGCAACGATTTAATCACATTAAAACTTCGCTACAAAGAGCCAGATGGCTATAAAAGCAAATTGATAGAACAAACAGTTAAGAACAATCCTGTGCCATTTGAACAAAGCAGCAACAACTTTCGTTTTTCGGCTTCTGTTGCTCAGTTTGGCATGTTGTTGCGCAATTCAGAATTCAAAGGCTCTGCTACATGGGAATCGACTTGCTTAATGGCTAAAAACTCTAAAGGGGAAGATGAAGAAGGCTATCGCGCCGAAATGGTTCGACTAGTGAATAGTGCAAGCGTTTTAGAAAGAGGATCGGCAGAGAAGTAAAAAATACAGTGATTAAAAAAGAAAAGCCAGAATTGTAAAATATTTTGTGGTACTATTCGAAAAGTTGTAATTAAAAGAGGATGTCCCAAAAATGGGCATTCTCTTTTTTATTAGGTTTTTTTACTAAACTAAAGGTAAAGGGTTTGGTGATCTTTTAAGTTTGGCTAAAAGTTGAAGGCTTGCGGCAGAGGTGGGGGCAGTGTTGGGGATTTGTCGCTTTAAAATTAAAAGTTTGCCAAATTTTTTAGCGCAAGGAAAACCCAACTGCATGCGGGTTTACTCGCTTTATTCGTGAGAAAAGTTCAGAGGTTTTCGAGGGTTTAGCTTTGTTACTCCCTGCGGTCGTGAGCTCACTTCGCTCGGTTCGCTGAGCTCCTCCTTCGTCGTCGGTTGTAACTTGTAAAAACCAGTTGGTTTAACCTGATAAGTTTCCACTTCGCTATACCGCGCGACTCGCTACCCTCAAGCGATGACAACAAACTGATAAAAAACATAATAGTTGATTCTCTACTTCCGCCAAGAGGATTATAAGCTAACGAAATAACTAAATACTTAATAACTAACAAATGAAAATGAATCGATTTTTTTTATTGGCGACTATAGCCCTGGCTATGGGAGCATGTAGCACCAACAGAAACGACAAACCAGAGCAAGCTGTTTCAGAACCTATTGTTAAAGAGCGCTGGATTAATACCGAAGTAACTGGCATTGTTACCAAGATTGTAAAAGAGACCAGAGAGCTTACCCTGATGGGTTCAGAAGGCAACCTGGTTACCATTACTGCAAGCGAGGCGGTAGAACGATTCGATGAAATTCAGGTTGGCGATAGGATCACTTTCGATTATTTGGTTTATTTGAAAGCTGAATTCCGCGAACCTACCGCCGAAGAACTGGCTGAGCCTTTAAAAGTGCTTGCCGAAGTGGCTGTTGCACCTGCAGAGGTAGCTCCGGCAGGAGTGTTGGGTGCCATGGTTCAGGGTGTGGTTACCATCGAGGTGTTAAACAGGCCTAATTTATTGGCTGTAGTGAAGGGACCCAATGGCAATTACCTTACCATTGCAGCAGAAGATCCGGCATTTTTGGAAACTCTGCACATTGGACAAAAACTGATTCTTACCTATGCCGAAGCCATTGCAGTATCTTTAACCAAGTTTGATAATTCGGGTGAGGTTGAGGCAGCTAATATAGAATAAGCCAGAGGATTTAGAAAAAGTCGCAAATTCATCTTCGTTTGACGAGATGATTTTGCGGCTTTCTCTTTATAAAAACACCTGATAATATCGAGAATAGCTAGAATAAGTGAAAATCTTAAACGCTAAACTTGAGCTCATTTATCAATGTTGAAAAACGAGACAGTTTCTTTTAAGTAATCAGACTGTGCATTTAGTTCTTCAGAACTTGCGGCCAACTCCTCGCTGGTGGCTGCAGTTTGCTGCGACACAACGCTTATTTTTTGCACAGCATTGTTAATCTCGTTGGCACTATTTACCTGCTCCTTATTCGAGAACGAAATCTCCTCAATAAGTTCGGCCATTTTCTTTAGATCAGGAATTATTTCGTTCAAAAACCCTGCAGCCTCTTCGGAGAGCATGTGGCTCGAAGAGGCTAGACTTATAACTTCATCGGCGGCCTGACTGCTTCGCTCAGCCAATTTCTTAACCTCCGCCGCCACAACCCCAAATCCTTTCCCATATTCACCCGCTCTTGCTGCCTCGACGGCAGCATTTAAAGCTAAGATATTGGTTTGGAAGGCAATTTCGTTGATGATCGAAATTTTGTCTAAAATCCGCTTACTTGCTTCTTTTGCTTTTAATGATATAGTAGAAGCCTCGTCGACTTGGGTGAGGGTATGATTCGATAAATTATGTACAATGGTAGAATTGGTTGAGTTTGCCTTTATCTTTTCATGTAAATCTTCAATTGTGGCAAGCACCTGCTCAACCGACGAAGCAAGTGAGGTTGAATTATCAGAAAGTAAGTTGGCAGAGCTGCTCACCTGCTGACCTGCTGAGTTAATGCCCTTTGCCCCATCAATAATGCTTTCCACTATATTCCGCAGATTCAGAACCATATTGTTTAGCGAATGCATAAGCACTCCAATTTCATCCGATTGTTTGAAGTTTTTCAAATTCACCTCTAAGTTGCCTTCGGCAATTTTTTGGGTTAAATCAACTCCCTTCTGAAGGGGCCTTATTATGTTGTTTGCAATGGAGATAATTAGCCAGGTAAGCAAAGCCAAACCAATTAATCCAACAACTATGGAGATTATATAGTTGTTATTGGCCGCGCTCATTACCTGCCTGGTTGGTAAAATAATGCCAAAAGACCAGGGGGTGCCTGTATTGCCAACATAAATGGGTTGAAAGGAGATAAACACATCGTCGCCATTACTTAATTTTTGCCGTGTGAGATAGCTTTCGCCTTTGGCTATTTTTGTGATCAGGAGTGATGATTTGTTATCGAGAAAATCGATGTTTGACAGGCTTTTACCACCGTATCCCTGATTCGGATGAGCGATTATGGTACCGTTGTTTGACACCAGCATCGCAAAACTTCCCTCGTAAGGTGTTACTTCCTTTATTATACCTTGAAAGGATTCCAGCTTAAAGTCGATGCCAACCACTCCCATAAACCTGTCCTCTGCAAGGATTGGAAGCACTATGTTGGTTTCGAGAACCTCGTCCTCTTTATTGCCTGTGTAGGAATAATAATAGGGATCAATAAGTATTTCGTGTCGTTTTTCTTTGGTTGTATTGTATAATTTCCCACTAAGCACCGAGGCTGAGTCTTGTTCGATGTATTCGCTTAGTAAAATACGGTTCTTATCCTTGTAGTAGATGTAACGGAAGTTTCCCAGAATGGTGCTGCCTACAGTATTTCGAAACCGATTGTCATTCCTATCAATGGATTGGGTCTCCCATATACTCCAGACCGATAAAAAATCGGGATTATTTTCCAGGGTGGTTTTAAGCATATCTGCAAATACCGGGCGCCTTAATTCTTCCGGAATATTTTTAAAATCTTCAAAAATATTAGTGAGGGTTTTGATTGTATGGAGATGCGAGCTGATGGTAACATTGGCCTTACTGGCAGATTTTTCTGCATAAGATTCTGCCATTCGGTTCGCTTCGTGAAGGCTAGCAACCCGTGTGCGGCTTATAATAATTGCCATCGACACGCAATATACTATGGCAGTAACTGTGAGGATAGAAAGGATAAGTTTCTCTTTAAGTTTTAGTTGAAATTTCATTTTCCGAGGTTTATTATAAATGCCGCCAATGCTATAATCCTATAATGTCCGTCCTTTAAAAGCCTGGTTACCGGTTTATATCCGAAAAATATCAATTAAAAAAGAACAATAAAAATTTTAAATCTGGTGAAACGATTCAAGAATGAAATACACAATATGTATTATAACATAATTTTTCTGGAAGGGTTAAAATAAAATGCGATAATTGATAAATTCGGGCGAATGGCTTTATTAAATGGCTGAAAGAGTTAATCCGAAAAAAGCCGTCTTTGCTCTTTGGCTGCCTGGCAAACGCTTGCGGCATAGCTTAGAAGTACCTTTATTGCATGAATTTGTTTTCGATTTTAACTTACCTTTGTTAGGTTGCTCTTAATTTAGCATTCTACACAATATTAAGGACTTTAAACTTCAACGGATACTTGCTGACTAAGGGGGGGGTATTTAAAACAAATGAGATAGTCTTTGCGCCAGGTTCCAGAACTGCCCGAAATCAAGTGCAATAAGCAACAAGCAATTCTGAAAACTATTATATTTAGCAAGATAATTGTCGACTACAATTTTTAAAATTAGTTCAGATGGATATTCAGATTTTAATTTCAAACCTTACAAACCCCACCTTATTATTTTTTGCCCTGGGCATACTGGCAATTATTGTAAAAAGCGACCTTGAAATTCCTGAATCCTCAAGCAAGTTTATTGCACTTTATCTGCTTTTTGCCATTGGGTTTAAAGGCGGCCAGGAATTGGCGCACAGCGGGTTTACCGGCGAAATAATATATGCACTCTTATTCGGGCTTGTAGTGGCTTCACTTATTCCGCTTTACACATTTTTTATTTTAAAACGCAAATTAAGCACCAGCGATGCCAGTGCGGTTGCAGCTTCTTATGGTTCGGTAAGTGCGGTTACTTTTGTTGCTGCTGTTTCATTTCTCGAGGCCCAGAAAATTGCCTTTGGTGGTCACATGGTGGCAGTAATGGCATTGATGGAATCTCCTGCAATAATTGTCGGAGTAATGATGTTGATGAAATACGATGAAGAAAACCGTAGCAAAGGAAAATTGACAGCAACCATTAAACACTCTTTTACAAATGGAAGTGTGTTGATGGTTCTTGGGAGTTTAATTATCGGTTTAATTGCAGATACGAAACAAGCAGAAGGGATTAAACCATTTACAACGGATATTTTTAAAGGGTTTCTCGCAATTTTTCTTCTGGAAATGGGAATGGTTACAGCGAAAAGGTTTTCTGCCTTTCGAAAATACGGTTGGTTTGCAACCGCATTTGCAATTATAGTCCCAATGATAAATGGAAGTTTAGTTGCTTTTTTAAGCGGACTTTTTATGGACGATATTGGGAACAGATTTTTATTTGCTATCCTTGCCGCAAGTGCCTCTTATATTGCCGTACCTGCCGCCATGCGATTGGCCGCACCCAAGGCCGATCCAGGCTTGTATATTCCAATGGCTCTGGGAATTACTTTCCCTTTCAACATCACTATCGGGATGCCCATGTATTATTTAATTGTCACTTCATTTTAGTAAGAAAAGGCTAACACAATCTGGCATATTATGGAACAACTGGTCACTTCAGACTTTAAACTTGGAATTATTGCCGGAGGTCAATTGGGCAAATTGTTGGTTCTTGCTGCTAGTAATTGGGATATTAAAACATATGTATTAGATACAGATGATCATTGTCCTGCATCCACATGCTGCACCTGTTTTGTGAAAGGAAATCAACTCGATTATGACGATGTAATCAATTTTGCGAAGAGGGTTGATATGATCACATTTGAAATTGAGAATGTGAATATCGAAGCTTTGTTGAGGCTAAAATCCGAAGGGAAAAGAATCTTTCCCGACCCTGACGCACTGGCAATTATTCAGGATAAGGGTTTGCAAAAAGAATTCTACCAAAAGCATTCCATTCCATCGCCAGCATTTTCCTTGTTCAACAATAAAGCTGAAATAATTGCTGCGGCTGAATCCGGCAAATTGAAACTTCCGTTTGTTCAAAAGCTACGAAAAGGTGGCTACGATGGAAGGGGGGTTGCAATAATTCGTTCTCGAAACGATTTTTCCTACTTGCTGGAAGGGGCATCGCTGGTTGAGAATCTTGTTGATATACAAACCGAAATTTCTGTAATTGCAGCCCGCAATCGTAAAGGAGAAGTTAAATGTTTTCCGGTGGTCGAAATGGAATTCAATGAAGCCAATATGGTTGAGAAGTTGATTTGTCCTGCCTCTGCAGATGAAACACTCATCAGGCAGGCAAATGAAATTGCCACCCAACTTATTTCTTCTTTTCAGCTTTGTGGACTCTTAGCGGTTGAAATGTTCGTCGATACACACAAGATGGTTTGGGTCAATGAAATTGCACCACGCCCTCATAACAGCGGTCATCATACTATTGAAAGCATTGTTACCTCGCAATTCGAACAACTTTTAAGGGCTATATTTAATTTTCCGCTTGGAAGCACGCAACTAAAAATGCCTTCGGTAATGATTAATCTTTTAGGAGAGCCCGGTTACGAAGGAGCCGTTAAGTATGAGGGCTTGACAGAGTGCATGGGTATTGATGGTGTGAAGATTCATTTGTATGGAAAAAAAATTACAAAACCATACCGAAAAATGGGACACGTAACTATTCTTGCTTCATCGATTGAAGAAGCAAAAATGAAAGCAGGTATTGTAAAGCAAATACTTAAAGTGAAGTCATGGTAAAACCAATTGTAAGCATTATTATGGGTTCCGATTCAGACATGGGGATTATGAATCAGGCGGCCGAAATCTTAAAGCAATTCGAAGTGCCCTATGAAATTACAATTGTCTCGGCTCACCGAACCCCCCAAAGGCTATTCGAGTTTTCGAACAACGCACATAAAATAGGCATTGAAGTTATTATCGCAGGGGCAGGTGGAGCAGCCCATTTGCCCGGAATGGTGGCTGCAATTTCGCCATTGCCGGTAATTGGAGTGCCCGTGAAATCTTCCAATTCACTCGATGGTTGGGATTCTGTACTATCAATTCTTCAAATGCCGGGTGGAGTGCCTGTAGCTACTGTTGCCTTGAATGGTGCAAAAAATGCAGGTTTGCTGGCCGTACAAATTCTTTCAGTGAAAGATGAGCAATTGCGTCGAAAAATGCTTGAGTATAAAGAAAAAATGAATGCAGAAGTAATGGAAAAGGTGAAGAAACTAAAGAAAGGTGATTGAAAGCATTAAATGAAATTAGTTTTAGGGTGGCCTCTAAGGTACTATTTACCTTATGCGGGCTATTATAATTGCTACAATGTGTCAGTTGTCATATTGCGATCCGTTAACGAACAAATCCAATAAACCACAAGAGAAAACAAAGTACAAAACATAAAATCATTTTAATTTGGAGATACTATTGTAAACTTCAGAAAGCCATTGTATTAAAACAAATAAAAGAGTCGCTGTTAAACGACTCTTTTATTGAATTTGTAAGTTTCAGAATTAATTAAATATAATATCCGCCCGACACTTCAATTCGTTGTGCATTTACCCACTTGGCATCGTTGCTACAAAGAAATGCTACCACACTGCCAATGTCATCAGGTAATCCAACTCTTCCCAATGCAGTGCCGCCCGCAATCATATCGTTTATTTCTTTGCTGTCTCTAACAAAACCACCTGCAAAGTCGGTTTCAATCGCACCAGGGGCAACAGTGTTTACCCTTATTTTTCTAAGCCCCAATTCTAATGCCTGGTATCTGGTTAAGCTTTCTATTGCAGCCTTCATTATCGCATAAGCTGAATAGTTGCTATTACTGAAACGTGCCAGGCCAGACGATATATTCACTATGCTACCGCCATCAGAAAAGATAGGCAGCAACTTTTGTGTTACGAAAAATGCAGCTTTTAAGTGAATGTTCACCATCTCATCGAATTGTGATTCGGTAGTACTTTCAAATGGAGCATAAAGTCCTGTTCCTGCATTATTTACTAAAGAATGAATTTGATTTGTGCCAAAATCTTTTACTAATGTTTCTTTAACTTGAATTACAAAGTCATCAAAACCACTGACTTTTGCAACATCAAGTTGCAATGCAATTGCTTTCTTGCCAATAGCTTTGACATCTTCTACTACTTTAGTTGCGGCTTGTCTGTTGCTGTGATAGGTGATGATTACATCAAAATCTTTCTTAGCCAATTGTATAGCCATATCTCTGCCTAGTCCACGGCTACCGCCTGTTACTATAGCTACTTTCTTTGAATTACTTGCCATCGTATTTACTTTTTAAGTGATATACAAAGATGTGTTGTTCAGTAAATAAAATGCTTGTAAATAGCAATCAACTATTTGCAAAAAACAATCAATTACGATATTTCAATGGCGAAAGTGTTGTGTGCTTCTTGAAAAAGTTAGAAAAATGAGCTACTTCATCAAAACCTAAGGCAAAAGCTATTTCAGATATGTTCCATTGTGTTTGCTTCAATAAAATCTTTGCTTCTTCGGCTATTCTGCCATTGATGATTTCTGTAGTGTTTCTGCCTGTGATCTCTTTCAATACTTTGTTGAGGTGATTAATATGTATGCCCAATACCTTAGCAAAATCAATAGGTGTTTTAAGCTGTATTACTTGTGCATCACTTTCAATCGGAAACTGCCTTTCCAATAACTCCACGAACAATGATGAAATCCTACTTGCAGCATTGGTAGTAGCTGCCTTACTTTCCATTGGCTTTAACTTCTGTCCGGTGTGTATCAGTTCCATCACATAGTTGCGCAACAAATCATACTTAAAAGTGTAATCAGAAGAAAGTTCTGCATCCATTTTCTTGAAAATTACTTCCATTTCAAGATATTGTTGATCTGTTAACTGATACACAAAATCGCTATTCGGCTGATAAATTGGCAATTCATCAATAAGCAATCCTGTTTTCGATTTGGATAAGAACTCTTTGGTAAACACACAAAAAAAGCCCGACTGTTCCTTGGCCTGTGGGGTGTATCGATAAGGAATTTTAGGCGTAGCAAACAATATTCCTTGTTGTTCGATAAAAACCGTTTTATCGGCATACTCCACAAGATTTTTGCCTTTGATCAAACTAATTTTATAATATAATCGTCTGTTGTAGGTCATTTCAGACTTTTTTTTGCCGCTATAATAAAACTTAGCGGTATCAAAGACATTGAAATGCCCCAAATCATTCGAGCTTTTACTTTCTAAAAATTGATCAAGCAGAAATCCATTTTCGCCACATATCTCCTTGTAAAACTCTCTTATGCTTATGTTTTCCATATTTGCAAAATTCAAATAATTGCAAAGCTATTGTATTTTACCAAACTTATAGAGTGTTAACCTAGAATTTCGCGAATTTAATCGACCCGAAGAAAGAATAGGCGATAAAAGAAAAGCACACATCCTTAATAAGCGCATTGCCATTTGTATGTGCACACTTTTTAGGTTCCTTGATTTTTTTTGTTCAAATACACTAAATGCATCCGCCTTTTGTTGGGTTTAGGAGAAATGAACAGGCATTTGGTGAATCAATAGCTGATTATTCCACAAGATTTTATGTTATTCTAACCACGACTTAATAAAAACAAGGGGCATAAGCCTAAAAAACAACACTATTTGCCAGCAACCCTCTTTTATTTAAACCATTGATTCTAAAACAAGTAAAAGTGCTATTTTATAAAACCACACCTATTTCCTAGTAAATACGGGCTTTATGCTGCGAAACCAATCGTTATGTGCAATGTAAAAATCTATATTTGCGCCCATATTTTTAGTATTATTATTTACAACCAAAAACTAAACCCCAATGAGAAAAAATTATTTTATTGTTCTAATCCTTGCCATTCTTTTTGCAGCTTGTTCCAAAGAAAGTAACGAAGAATTGGTAGGGACAGTAAACCCTGCAACCATTTCAACAAAAAGTACCTCTACAATGGTGATTTTGCATCAGGCCAATCTTGAGACTCCTGCAGGAACATCGTCTTACAAAGCTGTAGGTTTTATTAAGGTTAAAAATGTGGCCTATACCAAACAGGTAATTGTTCGGTATCGCATCGCTTCAGGAGCATGGGTAGATGTAAGTGCAAGCTACTTCACCACACTTGATAATGGCTATGAAATATGGAAATTCGCTACAGGAGCAGCTCCTTTTTCAAGGTATAACATGCCTACCATTGAATTTTGTTTCAAGTACCGTGTAAACGGAGTAGATTATTGGGACAACAATTCTGGCCAGAATTACAAAATGTATGGTGGTGTGGGCTATGAATTTGTGAACGACTTTTTACTAGGTGGCGAAACAATGGTCGATGCGAAGGTTGTATTGCAAGGTGGATCTACTACCGGCTATTCAATAGCTTTTTGGGCTTATGTGCAAAATATAGCCTATTCGAAAGAAGTAGCACTTGTATATACTACCGACAATTGGGTAACTTCGAAAAGAGCCAGCGCTACTTATGCAGCAGTGAATCCAGGCCAGCCTAATGTTGAAATCTGGAAAAATACCAATATCCCTCTTCCTGGTTTTGTTGCAGGCACCACAAAAGTTCAGGCTGCCGTGGTGTACAAAGCAAACGGAGTTGAAATGTGGGACAACAACTTTAAATTTAACTACCTATTGCAATAAGCACATTGAGTTTTTAAGCGAATACATTTTTACCCCGCAAGACTATTTCCTTGCGGGGTTTTTTTACTCAATTTGTTAAATAATTTATAGAAAGATATCCATGTACTTTTGTTTTTGCAGGTAGGTATGGCATTTTTCTTAAATTCCTAATTCATCGAACAGCTCACTGGGACTTTTCTTCTGGTTGTCATTCATGGATCCCTAAAAAAACTGTATTTTTAAAAGAAAGTACTTTTACACTCACAACCCGGACATAAAAAACGGGTTAAAAGAATTCAGAAACCATAATCCAACACTATTTTAACGAAATATTATGCACCAGAAGAAGTTCTTGTTGCAAACCGACTTATATTCGAAGCGAAATACTAAACATTAATAAACTAAGAAAGTGAATTTTATATTCGGTTCTATCGTATCGCTCATGATACTCAATCAGGGTTTTTCTCAATCCATCTCTTCAGTTAGTATAATTCTTGGGCAAACCGACACAATTTATTTTGATCAATCGTGGGAGCCGACCCCGAGAGAAACTGCAGAGTACTTCCGCCTCCCACTTGTGAAAGTAGAAACAGGATACTTGCTAAAAGACTACTATATCTCAGGCGATCTTCAGATGGAAGGGATAACTTCAAGTGCAACAGAAGATATCTTTGAGGGGCTTATAACCTGGTATTTTCCGAGTGGTAAAGTATCGCAAAAACAAATGTTTTTAAATGGTGCGATGGAGGGAAACAGCACTTCTTTTCGCGAAGATGGAACTGTAATTGCAAGTGCTGAGTATAAACAAGGTTCACCCTATTCCGGCACGGTTGGGTACGAACAGCTTGGCGTGATTACTTTAGATCATTACGAGAATTCAAATTTGATTCAACATTCCGTGGTAAGTATTGATTCATTGAGCAAAGCAAAAATGATCTGGACCAGGTTGGATAGTGTTCGCTCAAAATTAAGTCAGTACAATCAGCTTGGAGAGTATGTCGGAGATCTTGATATTACCGGAATGTTTGAATTCGAAAACACCAGTGGAGTGTATGCAACATATACCTGTTGTCCGATGGTGGTTACAAGAGTTGAACAGGTTGAAAATGGAGTGATTCTAAATCCGGTTAAACACTATTACACCAGCGGAAAACTCAAGAAGTTGGAGAATTATACAGAAAATAATACAAGCGAAAAAAACCTCGAAATTGTATACAACAGCAAGGGTGAAATACTCGATTCGTTGACTTATAAGGAAGGGTATCCTTATAACGGAATACAATACGAATTTTTTTATGCCTTAGAGCAGAGTCGGTTGTCGGATCTTATAGAACGTAGCAGACCATTTCGAAAAGGTGAGCTGGAAGGAACGGCATTTGAATATTATTTGAATGGGAAAAAGCGCTCTGAAATGGAGTATAAAGGGGGTAGAGCCGAAGGTTATTCTATTGTATACGATACCTCAGGCGCGGAGAAAATGAAGGCCTTTTATAAAGAGGGGGAACCCTGGGAAGGTGATGTGATGGACGATCTCTATCACAATTCGGTGGCCACCTACAAAGAAGGAAAGATAGTGCAGGAGAGAGGGTTCCACTCAAACGGAAAACTAGCCTATTCTAAAGATTTGCTGATCGAGGAGAGTTACGATACATCAGGAGTTTGTATTGCTCATTTGGAGTATAGAGATGGTGAGCCTTTTAATGGAAAACAAATAGCAGCCTATGGTAGTATTATTATAAGTTCCACAGACTATGTAAATGGAGTTGTAACTATATCAATTAGTTATGTCGATGGAGTACCCAATGAAAAGACGGAGTATGCCTTAAATGGAGATCTTTTTCAGAGGACAGAGTATTACACCTCCGGAGCCGTGAAGTCTATTTCCCGAATGGATGGATATTCTGAGGTGGATAAATCTTTTTTTTCCAAGGATGGCGAACCAATCGGCAAATTGAAGTTGGACAATGACTTAGGCTATAACGGCGAGTATATTACTTTCTATGGCGACCACATCTCAAAAGTTGAGGTGTATAAGAATAATGAGATTATCAGAACCAAAACATACAATGACGATGGGGTGCTGGTGTCTGATATCGATTACAATGGAGCTTCGGTTGTGTACGATATAGTGAATAAGAAGGAGTACCATGTAACCTACAAAAATGGTTTGCCTTTCGAAGGAACCGAGGTGAGTCAAGCCTATTACTCTGATGCCATTTTGTGGGAGAAAAATTATAAAAACGGCTTGCTCGATGGCCAAAGTGTTGAATATACCTTGTTAGAGGATTATATTACCTATGCTCCACTAACCATTACGAATTACTCCAAAGGAAATCGCGAAGGGATTCAGAAAAATTACATAAATGGAAATCTGGCAAGTGAAATAAACTATAGCAACGACAATGCCCACGGACCAGCCGTTTATTACAATGCAAAAGGTGAAATACTCTCGGAAGTAAGCTATCAAGAGGGTCTTCCGCAGGAAGGTGTTGTCTATGAATTTGACGGATTGCATCAACCCACAATAGTAACACCTTACGTCAATGGAAATATTCAGGGTGAGGCTAGCTATTATACCGAAAATAAGTTGGAATATACACTTAGCTATGAGAACAATGAACCCATAAAGAGTGTAAGCTATGTCGATGGGATCCCAAAGTATACTTTGTTCTATCAAGACAATGAAAAATTTGAAGGAGAGGAATTTCTATACAATACCTATTCGAAGTATTCAGAGGGGATGGAAACTCTTGTAATTGAATACAGCTACGATCAACCCGGGAAACCTTTAAAGAAGCGCGAACTTGCAGACGATAAATGGATGGAAACAAGCTACTACGACAACGGGAATCAAAAATCGGTAATTACCTTAGAAAACTATTCAAAACAGGGAGAAGCAACTTATTACAATGCAGAAGGTAAAGAGATAGCAAGAGGGGTGTATCACGAAAGTTTTCCGATAAGCGGAAGCTTTGCATACTTCAGCTCTTCAGAGGCAGAATCGTCCTATTTAATACTCGATTTACAAACCAAGAAAATGGTGGTTACGGAGTATTCCAACTATTCTGTTGTGAGCTCTTTTCAATACAAAATGCCAAAAAGCGATTCGATTGAAAGGAAGCAAAATGAAATAAGAAAAGTTATCGATGGGATAAGCTCGATGTACTCCGGTTACGATGTAGAAACTTACTATTATTAATAAAACCACCAATAGAATACATTGAACTGACTCTATTAAGGATTGAATGTGAATTTGTGAGAATTTGCATTCTCAGGCCTTTTTAATGCATTCTCTATGTCTGAGAAAAAATCTATCCCCGTTAGCCCTTCAAGGGAGTCTATGGGTACGGTATAGTTTATCAGGCATTGGTTACCAGGTTCGTTTTTCATTAAAAAGGCTATGGCCTTCTTTTCACCTGTAACATCCACTATTATTTTGTAATAATACCCCGGAACGGTAACCTGGTTTTTGCCAATGGCTCCAAGGTTGTTTATGAACACAGGCCCGGTTACCACCAAAACCGTATCTTCCTGAATAGCCCATTCCCTTACCTGCATCTCTAACTGCTTCCAAATTCCGCGGTTAAACGATGGTTTTTGGGGCGACATGTTACTCATGTAAAAACTCTCCATCATCGATGTTGAATCCATCTCCATATCGGCTGCAGGGGCAAGGTGGCCTCGATCGTAACCGCTGCCCTTATAATCGGCAGGAGTGGCACTACCTGTTATCACTTTTGGGTCTTCACGGAAGGCATCCTTTCTGGGAGTTGACGATTGCACTTCCGCTTTTGTAAGTTCATAAAACACCCATTTAGCCTGTTCATGTTCCTCGCTGTAGCACAGGGTGTAATGCCTGTGTTCGATTATAGTGCAGCTGTCGCAAATTGGAAGTCTCTGGCCTGAAAGAGACAGTGTAAAAAACAAAAGGAAGAATGCGAGATGTTGTTTCATGTAAATGGGTCATTGGAGTTGTTGTACCGAATGTAACAAAGATGTATCCGAACTCTGTTTTACAGCAGCGAACTTAAAGGGATTCACCATCATCTTCACCGCCCTGTTCGAGGTGCCAAAGATATTTTATCTGTCTTAAAACAGCAACATTCCGAACATTAAGCATTGGAAGAAAGAGGATAAAAAAAGCAAAGTGTTAATTCTTGTTGGGTTCACAGCGGATCGAAATTTTACAATTAGCCAATACCAATGGTAATGTAAGCAAATTGACAAGAAAGCACTCCTTTTTATTCACACAAACTCGTGCATTTTGCAGGTGCGACAGCAGAATCGCACTACTGTTTTCTAGAATAATTAAAATTCTTAACGGTGGGTGGTAGCGTGTTGTGTGGGTTTGCGAAGCACTAAACTGTCAATTTGCAACCTACTTTTTTTTTACGAGCCATCCCGATGTACATCGGGACCCGCAACCCGCTGAAACCCGCATGAACGCTACCATGTGTTGGCGGTTCGTTGCTGTGTGCCCTGAATGTCCATCTAGGGTACAATTTATAAAAGTTCTTTGAATAAAAGATGGACAATGCTGTAATTGAGATGAAAGAACCATCAGAAAGAGGTTTTATTTTCTTCGGGAACGAGCTGATACTGTTACAGGTTTAAATCAGAGGCCTCACTAAAGAGAAAACGGAACCACACTAATGGTGGCTGAACTTTCAGCAGGGAGAGGGTAGGCTCACCTGCTAAACCACCACAAGGTGCTGAGCTTTCACGGTTTGGTACTGAGCGTTGTGGAAAGATACAGGCCTTTACATTAAGGACAGTTTCAGGTACGGTATAAAGAGATGAAAGAGATGAAATTAAACCATCGCAGAGGCGTCGTAACTAACTCTGTTGTTGCTCAAAACCGGACGGGTCAGCGACCGGAAGGGACAAGTCATGTAAATGTGTTAATCCTATAACTGTCATGACGGGCAACCGGCGTAAAGGTGGCATGACTTTATACCAGGCTCGGTTACGGAACAGGGGAAACTATCTGCAGGCGCATAAGGGAACGTCATAAGCCGCGAAGCGGTAAGATCAATACCAAGTCTGCAGAATAGTGACGGATCAGTTCGTAGTAGCGAAGAAACTCCTGTAATGGGAGTGGAGCCAAGGGACTGACACAATCGGATCAATTGTTGAATCAACGTTAAATTAAACAATTTAAAAGAATGAATTTGTTCAAAAGACCAAAACCGTATCCCATCACCAAAGAACAGGTATGGGAAGCGTTTAAGCTTGTAAGACAGAAAGGAGAAGCTCCGGGAGTAGATGGAATAACCATCAAAACCATTGAAACAGATCCTGAGAAACACCTGTACCCGGTGTGGAACCGTCTGGCAAGCGGTAGTTATTATCCTGCGGCTGTAAAACAGCAGGAGATACCCAAGGGCGAAGGCAAGGTACGCAAACTGGGCATACCCACCATTACGGACAGGGTTGCCCAAATGGTCATAACCAGAGAACTGGAAACAATCGCTGAGCCGAAGTTCAGCGACAACTCCTATGGTTACCGGCCAAACCGGAATGCACACCAAGCCATCGAACAAGCCCGAAAGAACTGTTGGAACTATGCATGGGTCATAGATATGGACATCAAAGGCTTCTTTGATAATATTGATCATGGCCTGATGATAAGAGCTTTAAGGTATTTTGCCGACAGAAAGCACATCATTCTCTATGCAAAACGCTGGCTGAAAGCACCCATACAACTGAAAGACGGCACCCTTATCCAGAATACGGAAAAGGGAACGCCACAGGGAGGGGTGATCAGTCCGGTACTTGCCAATATATTCCTGCATGTAGTATTTGACAGATGGATGGAAATCAATTTTCCGGATTGTCCGTTTGAACGGTACGCAGATGATATAATCATCCATGTAAAGAATGAACCTTATGCCCGCAAAGTACTTGGCGCAGTGAGTGAACGTCTGAAGGAGTGCAAGCTTGAATTGCACCCGGAAAAGACGAAACTTGTATACTGCAACCGGGACGGAAGGCGTAAGAAAAGCAAGATTAAGGTTCAACAGTTCGACTTTTTGGGATATACATTCCGTTCCCGAAAACTGATGACTAAAGACGGAAAACTGATGTTCGGGTTTAGTCCATCCATCAGCCGGAAATCTGCGAAGCGCATAGTCGCACAATGCAGAGCTTTAGGCTTTCATAGATGGACACAGATGGATATACATCAACTTTCCAAGGCTTTGTCACCGAAGATTAGGGGTTGGGTGTACTATTACGGGAAGTTTCACATCTCAGGCTTGAAAACAGCCTTTCTGCATTTAAACCGCAGATTGGCCAAATGGGCTTTTAATAAGTACAAACGCTTTAAGAGGCGTAAGACGGTCTTCTATGCCAGACTCTGGCTTACGCAGATCTCTAAGAATTATCAATACTTGTTTCCTCATTGGAAATACGGATTCACGCCTTAGGTTTGATTGTGAAGAGCCGTATGAATCGAGAGGTTCACGTACGGTTCTGAGAGAGGTTTAGGGGTGAAATTCCCCTTTACCTACTCGACTATTTACTTTTTATACTATGTAGATATTCTTCCGCAGTCATGACAGGTATTTCAGATCCTTTAAAATCTTTACCATTTCTAGTAATAAGAATTCCACAATCAGATTTCAATGCACAATGGTATTGTAAAGAATCCTCAAAATCAGTAAAATTTGAAGAGAGTCCCTTCTCAATAACTTTCTCACTTAAGTCCGATATCTCAGATATTATTTTAAATTTTCTAAGTTTCTCTTTTACAATTTCAGGACTTTCAAACTTGGAGAGTAAATAAAAAACTGTAGAATATGACAATGCAGACACTACCATATTTACTTTACCTTTATCAGCAAGTGTCGCTATTTTGGCAATAGAATCGTAAAATGGAATCCTTTCTCCCAGCAAATCCAACATTACATTTGTGTCAATAAATAACTTATTTTTCATTTATATTTTTCTGATAAATAATCTCTATACTCTTTTTTGTAATCATAATCAGAAGGAATATTTACTCCAGAAGATAGACTTCTTACAAATGGGGAAATTTGAATTTCATCTTTGTCTTTATTTGGCTCACGATTAATAAGTGATTTTAAATACGATTCAATCATACGTGAAAGACTCCTATTATGAGAACTGGCATATTCTTTTGCTTTATCAATCACGAATTTATCTAGCTTTAAAGTTAATTTTGTGTCCATAGCAGAATAATTTATACGTGCGAATATATAAATTATATCCGTATAACACAAGCTTGTTGTCTAAAAAATAGTTAGATGAACTCAACTTTGCAGCTAACGGTTGATGGTAGCGTGTCGTGCGGGATTAAGTGGTGATTTATTATCATACTAAACCAAGGTAGGAGCGAGCTACTAACATTCGAAAACCTCTGAACTTTTCTCACGAATAAAGCGAGTAAACCCGCATGCACTATAACATGTGTTAGCGCCTGGCAAATTATTCGTTGTTCAGGTTTAGAAATTCTTCTATTATATTATCAGCTATTCGAAAATCTGTCAATAATAGTTTATCAATCAAAGGTTTTACTTTATCAATAATAGCCATTTGCTTTGCTTTTTGAATAACTCCAAGTGCTCCAGTAATCTTAAAATTTAATAGAGTTGCTAGTTTTCGAGCTTTTAAATCATCGAGTAATAACAAAACATCATCAAACTCTGTTGCTAAAGCAAGTGCACTTGCTTCTCCATAATCCACTTGTGTCTCCAGAAAATTCTGATATTTCTTATCCGATACTGATTGAATCTTTATCCAGTCAGGTAACTTTTCTCCAAATTCTTCTGCAATCTGAGGCGTTGTAATCAATTCTAAATATACTTTCTGTAAGAGATTGAATTCATCAATCTTGTGAAAAAGTATCAAGGTGCTGGTATCTGAAATTACAATCTTAGGCATTTGCTATATCGGAATGTAAATCAGAAATTGAAGTACTAAATACAGATACTCCATATTTTCCAAGCATTTCAATGAATGCTCTTTTTGATAGTCCAACAATCTGTGCAGCTTGTCCTGATGAAAGTTTTGCATCTTCATAGAGTTTAGCAGCAACTATCATTGAAAAATCGTAATCTTTCAAATCGACACTATCTGGTATGTTTAATTGAATTGTTCTCATATATCAAATATTTTCTCAAAAATACAAAATCATTATATCAAACTATAATTTGGTATCGTCTTTTTTGCTTGGCGCTGTTAGCGGTTCGTTGTTCTTTTCTGTCTATCATTTTTTGGTGTATTTATTGTCTTTCCATTTATTAGTTCCTGCTTGGCAGTCTGCGATTAGTTCGGCAAGTCTCTTTATTTGTGTAGCCTCTTGCTTTGCACTCATTACCCAGTTTGTCGAAGGTTTTTTGTATGATGGTGCAAGTAATTGAAAATATTCCCAAGCTTTTTTATTTTTCTTAAATCGCTTTTCAAAGTCAAGGGACAATTTTACCTCTGCATTTTCAAAGGCATAAATTTTAGATTTACTTTCCTGTCTAAAGCTATAGATTGAAAGACCTGAAGAGTGCATCTTTCCTTGCTTTGTCAATTCTTCAACTTTGGCGATGTTTAAAGCACTCCAAATACTTGTCGGTTTTCTTGGTGTAAAACGAATACAGTAACTCTCGTGGTCTATTGATTTTCTTACTCCATCTATCCAACCAAAACAAAGTGCCTCGTCAACAGATTGGCTCCAAGTAATACTTGGTTTTCCTTTGCCAACCTTGTAAAAACCAACTAATAATTCGGTTTCCTTTTTATGGTTCTTTTCTAACCACTTTCTAAAGTCGGATTGTTTAGCGAAGAATGTTAATGTCATACAGTAAAACTATTTTCTATTAATTACGAATATCATTGTCGAAGAAATTATGCACATTACTAAAGCACCGAAATAAAGTGAACTGTCTTGTTGTGATATGCCAATAAAAAAGTCGCCAATGTTCATTACTAAAA
This sequence comes from Bacteroidales bacterium, assembly GCA_035913795.1. Lineage (GTDB taxonomy): Bacteria > Bacteroidota > Bacteroidia > Bacteroidales > UBA10428 > UBA10428. The sequence continues at coordinate 643 of JAMIIA010000021.1, read as the reverse complement.
AGAAAATGTGAGCAATTGTCAGCATTGGAATTGATTTTTTAAATGTCGCAAAACCAAAAATAAAACCAATTGCAAATTGTCGGGCTGCCCACATATAAATTAGGTAGTCAACGCCTTTTGCATTTAGGTCAACTGTCTGCAAAACCGATTGGGGCGAAAAGCACAATGATGAACTTACCATAAGTCCGAGTAATGCAAAAAGCCCTGATAAGTATCCATTTTGGTAATGATTTTTGTCCTTGTGTCATATTTGATGTTTACGTATTACTTGTTTTGTTGTCTGTTTGATGGTTGCAGTGTCGTCTTACAATGACCGCTAACGCCCGGCAGTATGCGCAGTGCGGGGATTTTGAAAAGCCTATCTGTCATATTATGCAGTTTGTTGGTTTTATGTACAAGCCTCAAATATAGCAAAACAACCTGTATTGCGTATACTGCTTGTTGCGTGCAGTGGGTTTTTGTTTTAAAATTTTGTCCTTTTGTCTAAATAGATGGTGAAGGCCACGGTTAGGCAATGCTTTTTTCAATTCGGAATCCTTGTAGCTATTTTGTCTTTTGTAATCAAACGCTGTTTATGGCTTTTAAAAATCAGCGCATTAAAATCTACTTGCAGTCAGAAATCAATTTGTGTCTGACTTATCTA
>JAMIIA010000020.1:0-6990 GCA_035913795.1 Bacteroidales bacterium | reverse complement strand
GGGATCTAAAAGGGGTTCAAGAGCGCTGGCCGCCGAACCCGGTTCCGGGATCGCGGGCGGCGCAACAAGCTGGAGGCAACCAGGGCTCTGACTGGTTGCCGGTCTTTCTTCCAGCAAGCGGCTCCGGGTGCTGGCTGTTTGTCTGTGTCGGATCGCAACGAAAGTCAATGCGAACCGGGTAGCACGCGGCCCCAATGTCCGTACTGCCGGAGCGACTGGCGGCATGGCCGGCAGGGAAAAGTCTGCCGATGACAATAAATGACAGAGGCAGAAACTCGGCGCAGGCAGGCAGGACATTGCACGCTCCTGCGGAAGCCCGAAGGGCTTTCCGAGACCGGGGCAAAAGCGGAGGCGGCAGAGCTGCCGGAGTGTTGGCCAGGTCAACAGGGCGTGGGCCGTGTGCGAATTTGAGAAACCGGCAGCCGGTTTCCTTTTCCGGCCTGCTTTTCTGGGCTTCAAATTACAAAAGAACTAGTTAAAAGTGACTAGTTTGGTGCCGTGACCCCAATATTGACACTCGCCCATAAAGTTGTTAAGCTAATCGCTGTAATATAAAAGAGAGGGATTTTGAATGATAAAAAAAATCAGTGTCTTTATATGGCTATTTTTATTTGCCTCCACATTATCTGCTATGGCAATAAATAATGAAGGTTCAGCCTTCAACATTTCCAAACAAAAAGAACGGCAGATTCCAGGTTTTCCAGGCATCCCAGGAGTTCCAGGAACAGAAGAACCACAGTTCCCTCGTGGTGATAGTCTGCTGTGCTACGTTCCTTACAGGGTAGAAATACGTGATTCTCAAACAGGTGTCATAGATATAATTCTTGTAAAAAAATTAAAAGTAAAGCTTCAAAAGCAACCAAGCTCTCATTGGCAAGCCGTTGAGCTTTTGACTCAAGGGCGCAAACAACTCTGGATTCTTTGGCAAAAATTTAAAAAGGATCTTGAGAATAACGACATTAGTAGTTTTATCGAAATAACTGATTCTAGAGGCTTGATAAAAGAAATTGGTAGAAAAGAAATGTGGTCCAACGACCAATCAAAATTATGGCAACAAATTAATATCGGCAAACCATTAAATGGTGAAAAAACCTATCCTATGGATTTTCCATATTCTACTGATTCTGAAGTTGTGGGTTTAGTCGTTAGATATGAAATGGAAACTTTTCGCCCTATTTACGATATGGAAAGCGATGATTCCAATAAATATTGGGAATTTGTAACAGAATATATAAGAAAATATGCAATTGCTGCCCCCGATTGGGACCATCCAGAAAATGATAAAGATTTGCCACCGATTCAATTTTTTTATGGTGAGGTTAATTATGAATAAGAGAGTTTTAATATTTTGTTCAATTTGCATATTTATACTCGTGTTTTCTTTTGGTGAGTCCCAATTGGATGCTAAAGAATTCTCAACAGCTTGGCACCCAGAAAGACCATCTTCACAGCTCTCTTCTGTAAGAGAATTTTTTGAAAGACCTTTGGAACAAATAAAAGAAGATATTTCAGCGTATTCTGGTGATATAAATACATTCTGCCTTGAACAATTTCAAACCACACCTATACTTTGTTATGCAGCCATGGATGGAACTCCAGAAATCTTAGAGTTCCTTCTTGAAAAGGGCGCAGATACTGAATTTATCAACAAATTCAGCAATTCAACTGCTTTATATGATGCAGTATCAACTTGCAGATTAGATTCCGCAAAAATTTTATTAAAGTATGGGGCAAATCCGAATTATATGTATGTAGACAAACCTATTGACAGAGGTGTTGACGGTTATACAAGCGTTTTACTTCAAGAAAAACTACTACAGAAGCATCAGAAAAAAAACAAAATTACAGGAAAAGAAGATAATGAAGAATTGTATAAATCGAAACAAACGTTTGCTGAAATTATAAAATTGTTGTTGCCAATAACAAAATTGGAAGAAAATGCCTTTAGTAAATGGGAAAAAAAATTCTATTCTGAATTAAGTCCAGGAGTTCATGGCGCAAAGTTTACAAACTCAGAAATTGAGAAGGAATGGAAAATATTTCTGAGTTTGATTCAATGAGTTAATTACCTGATAGCTTAATGTCTGATCCCGGTGCGAGTTTTCAGATAACCTACAAGATGTTGTCTTCATGCTTTTGTTCTTTTTCGACTATTGTAGTTTGAGAACAGTCAAAATTACACAGCCATTTCCAAAGTTGGTTGAACAGGCTTACTGGCATTGATTTCGGCAAGCTTTTGCAACGCAATGTTTTCCATGGCCACATTCAACATAATCTTGCTGCCAAGACCCTTTTTCAGAACTATTTCTTTGATGCTGTCAGACATATTGGCCATGGCTTCCGCCTGAAGATCTGACCTAGATTCTTCAGAGAGGCTTTCAATATATTCCTGGGCGCGTTTCTTGTTTTCTTCCTGCTTTTTCCTGCGTTTCTGCTGTAAGGCTTCACTTTGAGCGATTTCCTGTGCCTTCATAGCTTCCTGGGCAATAACTTGCCGGGCGGCTTCTTCGTCTTCCTGCATTGCAAGGCCGTAATCATTCTGTAAGGCTTTCAAAAGATAGGGCCTATAATTGTTTTTCGCATTTTTGTTGGTATAGCGGATGTTCCGGGCCACATAATCAGTGCCGCGCATTTCATAAAAGGCTATTACAGGCTCAAGTATTGTTCTTTGTGATCGGCGCGGTTCTGGAAGAAGATTGATTAAAACAGTGATTTCGGGCTTGTCTGGAATTGCGAAAGACTCTTTTTCCGGCTGATTAAACGGCAGCAAGGCTTTCTCAGCAACAGTTTTTGTGAAACAAAGAATGGGCTGGCCGTGATCCAGCTTTCTAGTTTCAAGCAAAAATTTTGTATCAGAGCATTTGTTAATGCGAGCTATGGCGGTTTTGATCTTGGGAACGATGTGAGCGGGATAGCGCTCTTTCATGGGAATCTTTTCAGCCATTTTGGCAGCACTAATTTCCCAGGTATCTCGACCATAAAATGATTTGCAAAGGATTTCATACAATCTGGTTGCAAGTGGCGAGCGCAGTTTCTTAAACTCAGCAAAGTTGATGTATTTGAAGAAACCTTTGCCAAGCATCATTTTGATAAACGATGGAGAAAAAACAACTTTAAGTTCTTTTGTCTTTTCATGTATAGACCAGGAATCGATAATACCGAAGTTGATTGCGCTATATGATTCACCGTCATAAAAAGTGCCAACGAATTTTATACCAACCATTTTCCAGCGTTCCAGGCTATCTTCAAGACGGCTATACCATTGGGCATTAACAGCCAAACCACAATCCCGAAGAATTTGATAGCGTGTTAACGAAAGTTCTTGGCCATAGTCTTGTCTCTGACTTTGCATCAAAAGATACAATAAGAAGATTGCATCAGTCTTAACAGGCGACTTATAGCCAGCTTTATAAACATAGCCTTCTCGATCTTTCCAAATCATGCCTTGTTCGGTGTTTGATGCTGCGATTTCGTCTTGAAACCAAAGAGGATATTCCAGAAAATTTATATTTTGCTTAACATTTTCGCGTTCCATTTGCCCTCCACTTGTAAAACAACCAGTTCTAAACTATCGACAAACTCTAACATAAAACAAATCAATGATAAAGGGTGTTTAGGCAATTAGATTCTTTCAACAAAAACAGCAAGGGACTATTGATGTTTGAGAACACTTTTATTGATGTTTGAAAACACTACTATTGATGTTTGAGAACACTTTTATTGATGTTTGAAAACAGTGCCACTCTCGGAAACACACATCAGATAGCAATTACAGGCATGGTTTTTTAGTTGGATATATATTAGATAGTACTTTAGATAGACTTACGACTAGAGGACTTAGAAAATTTGTAAACAAATCTGGTTGATCTGATTCAAGGTTCGTTTGTCTGTTTTTTTTGGAAACTACCGATATTGGAAAACAGTTAAGATAGCAAACAGTGATTAAAAAAAGCTTTGAGAATATAAGGCAGCCAGCAAAACCAACACTCGACTAGTGAGGTTTGAGAACACTATTTGCTTAAAACCCTTATCAAGTCAGACTTTTAGAGTTGAAATACAAAAAGCCAGGCTTTTTAGTATCGTTGTTGGAGAACAGTTTTACTATTGATGTTTGAAAACACTTAAAAACAAGAAAGCTAAAACTCCCGGGGTTTGAGAACACTTTTTCGAAATCCGGCTTGGGAAGAAATTTTTTCTAACCATAAGGTAAGACACACACAAACGATTTTCGATTCCGTACAGGGCACGCCAGGGGGTCTAAAATCGATTTTTAGGCTACTGGTTATTTTAATGTAGTTCGGTGCCCTTGGTGAGGTAAAAACTATAAAAGTTGCTTCCAGATTGCTTTTTACTTAACAGGTTTACAGAATAATTCTTATCAGTTACATCAGAAAGCCCTTTGTTAAAGCGATTTCGCAAAAACAATAGTGCCCCTGGAAAGATACAACGCCAAAATACAACTGACTGACAGATTAAGAGGCAACAAAAACTGACTTTTTGCCGATAGTTTAACGAAAGTTAAACTATGTTAAATCGAGGTGAATGGTTTGGAACATGTGAAAATCTCTCAGGTGGCGAAAACTTTAGGCGTTTCTCTTAACTCAGTTTATCGCAAAGTTAAACAAAGTGAAGAAAAGTTAAACGGTCACATCCTGAAAGAAAACGGCGTCACTTATGTCACAGCAGAAGGGGTTGAGATTCTCAGAGGTCTTTTTGCAAAGTTAAACCCAGGTGAAACCGTTAATAATAAAGAAGATTCCGGTATTATTTGCCTGAGAGAAATCATTGCGAACCAGCAAAAAACACTTGATGCCTTGATAGCCCAACATGCAGCAGAAAGAGTGCGGCAGGCAGAAGAACGAGCCCGGGCTGACACCATTATCATGAAGTTGACTCAAGACGTCGGCAAAATGCAAAAAATGCTCGAAGAAAGAAAGCCCGAACCGGTTCAGATAAAGACTTTTGCAGAGGTTAAACCCTGGGAACCAAAGAAAGTTGCAAGCCCTCTGGTGGGTAAAGCCTGGTATCAAAAACTCTGGGTAGAAATTTTTGAGCCGTGGAAAATGCGGCAACAACCATACTGATAAAACATTAAGTTAAAAAGAAAAAATGCAAACATGTTTACATTTTTACATGTGATAGTTATATTATTAGTAACTACGTTTCACAGGGAGATCTGCATGAAAACTTTATCGTTCAAGATTGATGACGAACTGCATCATGGGCTTAAAATCGGTGCTGCCATAGAAGGACGGCCAATTGCAGACGTATTGAAAGATCTGATAAAAAAATGGGTGAAGGGGCGTGATCCTTTTATTCATCAACTAAAAACCATGCCAATTACCGTCGACGACGAAGAATTAAGCGAAGAAGATCTGGAAGACATTGCTCTTGCCTTAAAAGAAAAAAACGAGGGAACCTGGGAAAGTTTAAAGACAGAAATCCCGGCCAAACAGAGAAAGTAAGATTATGCCATTAAAAGCCGATTATAAACCGCGCTTTAAAAAAGAGTTACGCGGACTGCCTTATAAGGACCAGGTAGAAATAAAAGAAGCTATTGAAAGTTTTGTAAACAAGACTGGTGAAAAATTTGACGTTCTAAGGCTGCAAGAAGATTTGTGGCGTTTAAGAATCGGAGTTTGGCGGGCTTTCTTTACCTTCGAGGGGGATCTGCTCACCTTTACGAACGTTAGACGTAGAACAAGCAAAACCTATTCGAAATAACTCAGATGGAGCTTCTTACAACGTTTTATGAGCACTTTAAAGCATAAAATACAAAAGACAACAGATGACGATATAAGCATGAATAGCGACCCAGACGATTACCAGGAAATTACGCAGCAGGACTTTGACCGCGCGGTAAAGCGCAATGGATTAAAACCGCTGTCGCCGAAAGACAAGCCGGGCAGCAAAAATGGGCATTCCGATGACATTAGATGACAAACAGCCTTGCAAAATGTTTCCCAGGAAACGGCTGTAAACAGCGCGAAAGGGACGAAAAACACGTGAAATTTGCAGGCAGTTGTTTGTTTGAACGGGTTACGGATTATGCGGGTCTGGGAGCCGTCTGGTGTAAATGACGGGCGGCGGGCGGAACATTGAAATGGGGGTTAAAGAAGATGGCGAGAGGCGATAGTGAACTGTTAAAACAGGTTTTAGAGAAGCTGATGTATCTGGACCCGCCGATCAAGAAGTTTCCGGTTACGCCGGAAGATGCGGCAATGGCGGTTTACTTTGTGGATCTGAAAGATGTTTGCTACATCACGACGAAATCAGACCAGGGTCGGGAAGAAACGATGTTTGTGACTTCCGGGGGCAAGGCTTATTTCAGCAACCTGCGGCTGACGGAGATCGAGAGCCGGCTCAAGGAACACCCGCATTTCATGCGCACCAGCAAGTTTTATCTTGTGAATCTGACGAAGATTCGCGGGCTGAAGGTTTCGGCGGCCAGGGATCTGTGGTTTGACGGAATCAAGAATCCGGTGGTAAATGCGGTTACCAGCACTTATCTGGCTGATTTCGAGAAGAAATTGACATGAGCGTTGAACTGCTCACAAGTGTCGACAGGATTCTGCAGGCCGGGGGCTCGATCAGAACTACAACTGACGAATTGATACCGCTGCAGGAGATTATTTACATTTACAGCAGCGGCGGAACTTTCGCTGTCAGAGCCGGCAAAGATGATGCTGAGCTGGCAGGTTCACTTAACACCTGGGCAAAACGGCTGCACGGTTTATTCATTCAGACGCACCGGCGTTATCTGGTGGCATTGGATCGGATCGAGGGAACTTTTGAGCGTTTTCCGCTGGAGGTTGAAAAATACAACAGGCCGACAGGTAACGGGCGACCTGGGAAAGACGACGAATGTGAGATCAGCCTACATGGCACCGCGGCAAGGATTCCCGTTATCGGAGCCTATGCAAAAACACTGAAAAAGGCGCTTGGAATCACGAAGTTTCATTATTTGTCGCCGGAGAACCCGGATGACCG
>JAMIIA010000019.1:0-29491 GCA_035913795.1 Bacteroidales bacterium | reverse complement strand
GCTTTGACTTTCGCTGTAAAAATCCTGTTGCCCTTGCTTCATCCTCAATCTCGCGTGAAGAAAAGAATTCTGAAATCCTGGAACCGAGTTTCTTGGTTATAAGTTTTAATTCTTCTATAATTTAGCATGCATAATGCTGGTAATCCAAGAAATAGATGCCGTTAAACTGACGGCTATGAGTTTTCACTACGCTGTAAAATTTTCTTTACCGCAATAATTGTGTAGCAAATGCTACAAAAATAATAAGGCGTAGTCCCGATGTAATTCGGGATTACGCTTTATTTGTTGTGCCAACTATTCTGGCAATCTACGCTTAGGTTGGGGAAAATGCAAACAAAAAAAGAGGCTACCTTTTTATAGGCAGCCTCTCTTTGTATTTAGTTCGTGGATGTTTATTTAATTTTCATAAACTTACCTACATACGAATTGTTTTCATTGTCGCGAGTCCTTACCACATACACTCCAGGTTTAAGGGCCGAAATGTCAATGGTGTTGTCTGCAGGGCCGTCGATGATTTGTTCTTTCACCAATTGACCGGCAATACTGTAAATGGCAGCGTACCTCATGTTGGTAGCGCCCAGGTTAATATACTCGTTGGCCGGATTCGGATACAATGAGATTACGGCTGGTTTATCCATGTAGTTGTCATCTACCGAAATTTCGTTTGTATCAGCCTGGTTTTTAATATAATAATCGCCGTTATGTTCGCCTCCGGAATGAATATAGCCAAAGTCATAAACTCCGGGCGTCCCAGTTCCTTTTGTTTCGGATTTATTTCTGAATACAGCGGCAATCCAGTAAATCGAATCGCTGGCTGCGGTTCCGTAATAAGTTGCTGGTGTGAATGAGATGGAGAAATAACCTGGTTTTCCGGCAACAGGGTTCATTTTTCCAACTCCATTATCTGCACCCCATGTACCAACTACATTTTCCCAGGTAGTACCAGAAGCAGTTGTAACTATGCCAGAATGCATGTAAATATAGCTTTCGGCGGCTAATTCACCATTGCCCTGGTTGGCATTGAAGGTAATGGTAATGGGTGTGGTATTGGCAAAGCTCGCGGGGTTAACCGTGATGAATGGTTCGCTCGATTGAACTTTTGCATAAACAAGCGAGTTTCGGAATCCCTTGCCAAGATTGGTATTGCTTGCATCGCGGAAATACATACCAATGCTGTAAATCGATTCTCCTGCGGTTACATCAAAGTAGTCTTCGGGGGTGAGTGTAATCTCCCAGATATCTTCTGAAACTTCTGTCATTAAACCTACACCGTCGTCGTTAAGGTTGCCTATTAGATGTGAAAGTTCTGTATCGTCTTTACCTGTAGTAACCACACCCGCATGCATGTATACTTTCGAGGCGCCTACTAATCCGGCAGTGCCGTCATTCGAGGCCTTGGTAGCATCGAAGGTAATTGTAATCTCGGTATCGCGTGTAAACGGATATGGGTTCACAGTTACAGGGTTCTCATAAACTTCTACCACGCCTGGCATACCATCGGAGTAGCGGGTGGTGGTGAAAATGTGCCATTCGCCTGCTTTAAGAGTTATGAGATCACTGGCGTTGGTTATATTCACTTCTTCACCTGAGAAATAGTTGTACCAGGTGCCGGTTTGAGGAAATGCAGGATCAACTGTATTGTCGGTCAATCCAAAGTTACCTATCACAACAAGCCCTTCACTGCCAAAATCGTAGCTTAAGCGCCTTGTAACGGTATTGTATTTATGGTTCACAGTAGCTGAGGCCAGGTTCTCTGCCCCTATTTCGTTGCGAAGATTTAAGATGCCACTATAGGCATCGTACACATATTGACGGTTTTCATCTTCATAATAGCCAAGACCATCGGGGCCCCAAGGAAGAGGTTTGTTGCCTACACGGCCATTGAAGTTAATGTCAATGTCGTAGGCCAGTTCGTCGAATTGCCAAATCATTTTTGGGCCAGGGAAAAGGTAAGTAAAGGCTGCAGCCAATTTTTTACGCTCGAACATAACCAATGGATCTTTTACATTATAGCTTCCATCGGTACTTATCAAACCTTCAGAAAGTGCATGTTCGGCCAGGCGTCTTTCGTCGTGGCTGTTAAAATAGGCAACGTGACTGTTTTGTTGCATGCCGTTAAACGAACCTGTAGTGGCATTACCTATCATGGCTGGCACATAGTCGTAGCTTTTGTTGCGCCACAATTTCATGCCGTAATTGGCCAGTTCGGTTTCTTCGTTCGAAGGTCCCCAGTGCTCGAGTATAATGTACGAATCAGGATCAACTGCCCAGATTGAATCGACCATGCGTTTAAGAATGTCTATTCTTGTTGCATCGTAACTGTCGGGACTGGTTGAATTGGTAAACCCCTTGGTGTAGTCGAAACGGTATCCATCGATATGGTATTCCTGAATCCAGTAGCGGTTCACGCTGTCGATAAAAGCCTTTGTATAGTCACTGGTATGATCGAAATCGCTACCCCAGCCGTAATGATTCGCCGGCAAGTCGCGGTTGAACCAGGGGTTGTTGGCTGCAGGTTTTCCTGCGGCATTGTCCCAATAAAGTTTTACCATGGCATTCTGGCCAAAGGCATGGTTAAGCACCATGTCCATAATTACGGCAAAGCCCATTTGGTGCGCGGTTTCGATAAAGTGTTTCAGGCTGTCTTTGGGGCCGTAGTATTTATCGGGGGCAAAGTAGTACGATGGGTTGTAACCCCATGATTCGTTGCCTTCAAATTCACTGAAGGGCATCAGTTCTATGGCCTCAACGCCAAGGCGCTTCAGGTAGTTTAGCGTATCCATAAGGGTTGAATACGAATGAGTGCCAATAAAGTCGCGCACCAGCAGTTCATATATAACAAGGTTGTCGAGTTCCGGACGCACCCATGTGTTTTCGGTGGAAGACCACACATATTCTGTTTGTCCGGTTTGCAGCACGGTCGCTGTCTGGTATTCTGTTTTAGTATAAACCGGAAGGTTGGGATATACACTCGCAGGAATATGCTGATCGTTCCATGGGTCGGCTATTTTTTCAGCATAAGGATCGCCAATTTTGGCGGTGCCATCGACCCAGTATTGAAATACATATTCTTGCTGTGGAGTAAGTCCATTGATAGTGAGCCACAGAAACTCTCCATCGGTTGTTTGGTTCATCTGGTATTCGTCGGCTACATTCCAGTTGTTAAAATCACCTACCACGTAGGCATAATCTTTCTCGGGTGCTTCCAGAACAAGTGTTACGCTGGTATCTCCTTCAAGGTAGTTTATTCCCTTGCGCACACCGGCAGGCAGGTCAACAATGCTGGTAGACTTTTTTATTACCACATTGTGTGCCTTTTCGGCGAGAACTTCTTCACCTCCAATAGTGGCGGTAATTTTTATATTTATCAGTTTGGTAGCGGCGGTTTTATAATAATAGGTGATGCTAGTACCGGTAGCTACACTGTCTTTGGCTTCAAATCCTGTACCTTCATCAATCCATACCTTCATACTACTTACACTGGCAGAAGCGGTGGCTGAGATGCGTACCGAGTCGCCCGAATTTAAGTACGATTCACTACCAGAAGGGGCATTGATTGAAATGTAATTACTCACATTCAGGTTGATGAAGAAATCACCGTTGGAGACAGAACCCCAACCATAGTTACCATTGGCAATTGTTCCTTTTACAGCTCCATCGGCACTGCGAAACACTCCGCAAATACGAAAAATGTCGGTTCCAGCAGTCACACCGAAATAGGCTCGTACAGAGGGAGAAAAGGTAATCTGCCATTTGTTGGGTTGACCGTCTACAGCAGTCATTTGCCCTACGCCATTGTCTTCGCCCCAGTTTCCAATTACATTCGACCAGGTAGTACCAGTTGGGCTGGTAGTTACCACCCCATGGTGCATATAAACCTTACTGAAACCTTCTAGTTCAGCATTTCCTTCGCTGGCATCAAAAGTAAGCGTTACGGCATCATCCGGACCCGCATTCGAAGGGTTCAGGCTAACAATTTGTGCCTGGCTGGTCAAGGTGAGCAGAAGGCTAAAAAACAGAATGAGTAATCGTTGCATTTGTATTCTTTTAAGTGAAAATTCGGGTGTTTAAATTATTCCAATACTAAAATAAATGACTCGAGGGGTTTCAAGTCGATACGGGTTTTTGCTTTTCCATCGAGCACAAATAACTGTGTGCTATATCTTCCATAAATCTGGTCTTTTAGGTTATAAGAATCCTGTTTGAGATCCCAGGCAGTTACAATGCTTTCGGGCAATTCCAGCTCAAAACCATAAGAGTCGGTGCCGCTAAAATTGGTCACAACGAGGATTTTCTCTGTATCGCTCCAGCGAACAAAAGAAAATACTTTCTGATTGTACCATTCAGAAATCTGTCGGTTATGGGTATGTATTTCGGCATATTGGCCCATCAAAGCACTGCTGCTTAAAGTAAAATTCAACAGTCGGCTGTAAAAATCGCGCAGTTGTTTTTCGTCTTCCGTAAGCAGTTTGCCATCAAATGCGCCTTTGTTCATCCATCGTTGCTGAGAGGGTACGCCCCAATAGTCAAAAATGGTTGTACGGGTTTCAGAGCCAAAACCTGCATTTCCACTGCCAGGCTCACCCAGTTCCTGGGCAAAATAAATAAGGGTAGGCGAGGTGCTGATGGTAGCCGAAAGAACCATCATGGGTTTGCCTTTTTCTGCACTTCCTGCAAAACCGGCACTGGCAATGCGCTGCTCGTCGTGGTTTTCGAGGAAATGGATCATGTGGTGTTCAATATCGGCCAGGCCATTTTGTATGGCAGCCAGGTTGTCGGTGCTGCCATGCCCCTGAATAATGTGTTTGAGTGTATCATAAAGTTCTACCTTGTCGTAGAGGTAGTCCATTTTTCCTTTAAAAATGTAATCGCGGTAAAGGTGCGGCTGATAAACCTCGGCCAATAGAAAGGCATCTGGATTTTTCATCTTAATGGCTGAATTCATATAACTCCAGAATTCTACGGGCACCATTTCGGCCATGTCAAAACGGAACCCATCCACACCTTTTTCAATCCAAAAGAGTGTTATGTCTTTAAATTTCTTCCACGAGTCGGGAACCGATTTATCCTGCCAGAAAGCATAGTGTTCAGCTACAGTTTTGTTGGCATAAGCGGCTGGGAGGGTATCAAAATCGTATGTACCGTCGGGCTTTACTCCGTAATTAATTTTTACAGTTTCGTACCAATCGTAAAAACCTGGTTGTGGGGCGCGTGTTCCATTGCCAGTCCATTTGGCAGGGTTTTCGTCAAAGGTTTTGTCGGAAAGGGGATGGTTTTCGCCACCCAGAGGTTTATATCCATTTAAAAACTCCGGAACCACAAATTTCTGTCCTGGGATATAATAAAAGTTATTGTCGCGGCTGTATTCCACACTGGTGTCGTCGGAGGCTCCAAAATCTTCCACACCTTCGGGGTTCGAGGCTCCCTGGTATTTGCGGGCCACATGATTAGGAACAATATCTATAATCACCTTCATCTGATGCTGATGCGTGCGGGAGATGAGGGCTTCGAATTCTTCCATCCGTTTGGCAGGATCAACGGCAAGATCGGGGTTGACATTGTAATAATCCTTCACGGCATAAGGCGATCCGGCTCTTCCTTTTACTACATCTGGGTCGTCGTTTGAAATACCATATTTGGTGTAATCGGTAATTACAGCATGGTGCAAAACGCCGGTATACCAGATATGGGTAACGCCAAGTTTTCTGATTTCTTCAAGACCAGTATCGGTAAAATCGTTGAATTTTCCTACACCATTCTCTTCCAAAGTACCCCAGGGTTTATTGGTGGTGTTCTGGTTACCAAACAATCGGGTAAAAACCTGATAAACAACTACTTTTTGTTGAACCTTGGTTTCCTTCATTTCAGTATTTTTGTTGCTTTTACAAGAGGGCAACAACAGGCCAATAAACAGGGTGATAATGATAAGTGCCTTTTTCATGCTTTTTTACAAATTGTTTGTTTTTATTTTGAATTTACCAATTCCAAAAAGTTTAGGTACGGTAAGATATATACGTTGGCAAAAGAAACAAAGTTGAATTCAAGTTCCTACGAAATTAATCATTATATAGACTGAAGTTTGTTATTGTTTTGTTAAATATCAAAAAATCAAGCTAATACAACTTAAAAAGAATTCTTCAATCAAGATTTAATTTTAACGAAAAGGTTTATGCAAACCTGATTTCCATGATTTTATTTTCGAATTCGTTGCTTGAAACTCGCGCCTTTTTTTTAATACGGGTTTTGTAGGTATACACAGTATTTACTGAAAAGCCCAGAATCCGGGCTATTTGTTCATTGTCGGTAATCCCTAGTCTGATGAGTGCAAAGATGCGTAAGTCGTTGTTGAGGGTTTTGGGCTCGTCGGGTACAATTTGTTCTTCCGGCAAGAGAAGGGCATTAAAATTCTCCACAAATTCCGGAAAAATATTCAGGAAATAGGTGTCGAAGTTTTTAAAAAGTTTGTCACGTTCTGTTTTTGGATTCAGACTATTGATAGATCGCTCAATTCCGATAAAGTTTTTTTGTGCCAGAAAGCTGTTAATTACGCTGTGCAATCCTTCGAGTTTATCGATGTATTGCATGCTAAATTTAAAATAGTAACCGATGTATTCGGTTTTAATTTTGTTGGCTTCGTGCAATTTCTCGGTTAGTTCAAGCAATTCGGCATTACTCTGCAAAATAATTTTTCGGGCTTTTCGAAGTCGTCGAAGTTGAATGAGTGCAATAACAGCCAGCGTGCTTATAAGCAGCATTACCGACCCGACCAGGAGAACAGATTGAACCATCAGCCTGCGTTTTTCTTCTACCAGATGCAACTGGGCTGCCTCAATCTTGGGCAATAAGGAAGCAATATGCAACTGACGCAGTTTTGCATTAAAAATATCGGCATCTTCTTTTGCCAGCAAAATATAGCGGTACGCTCGTTCGATGTCGCCTTCGTAGTAAAGTTGTTCTGCCAGCGAGGTAAGCGCCATGGTTTCCTTTGTAGCGGTCATCATATCATAAATGGCCGATTCTATGGTGTGGTATAATGCTTGTTCTGGTTGATTGTATTCTCTGTAAATATATCCAAGGGCCGAATGCACGCCAGCTCGCTGGCGATGTGTGGGGTTTAGAGTGCTTAGAATTTTTTCTAAATAAACTACCGATTTATTCAGGTCGTATCGTGCAAGGTAGCGCAGACCTTCGAACCAAAGAGGGTAGAATGAGTCGGAAGGTAGTATTAAATTTATTGAATCGACATAGGTCTCTGCCAGCTTGCGGTAAGTAGGCGAAAAAATTGCCGTACCGTTAAAGTCAGCTACATCGTAATAGGCACGGGCCAGGTAACCGTAATGTTCTGCTTTTTTGTCTGTTGGCAAAATAGCCGCCGATACCGAGATTAAAGTATCGATGGCTTCGCGGTATAAGCCTCTGGCGGTAAGAATGTTGCCGGTTTTTGATTTGGCCATTGCAATTTTTACCGGGTCGTTAAGTTGATAGGCCAGGCTTAACCATTTTGTCGAATAGTGCAGGGCCGAATCGAAGTTGTAGGCTTGGTATTCGTCTACCAGCTGAGCATAGACAAAGAATAACATGTCATTCTCTAAGACTCCGTTTTCTGACCGACAGGCTTGTACAAGTTTGGCAATTTTTTGATTTTTCTCCTGGATGTATTGATTTCGCTTGGCGATATGGTTTTCCAGTTTAATAAAAAGGCTATCCGTTCCCTGGGCAGGGCAGTGAATTGAGAAAAGTATCGATAAAAAAATAAGGATAGACCGATGCATCTGAAGGCACTTTTTGGGCATTTTCTGACCATGCAGAGGGGTAAAGATAGAATTTATTCGTGAAACTCAAATTTCAAGTTTTGCATGTAAAACTTGAAATTTGTAAGTTGAATGAACTATTTCATGACCGCAGGGAACCGACCAAAGGGAGCTCAGTGAAACTAATAATCCCGATACGCTGCGCTATCGGGATAAATGAGTTTGGCTTCGCCGAGCTCTCCGCCATGCGGCGGTTCGGTTAATACTCCGCTGCTTTGCAGCGATTGAAAAAAAAATCCATTTTGATACCTTGACAGCTCTGGTGCGAGGTAGTTCATTACAGACTCAGCAAATAGATTGAAAGCCGCAAATGCAAGCTGATTGACTTTGATTAGGCAATAGCAGAGTGAATTATCTTTTGGAGGTCAACTTTTTTGAAGGGTTTCACCACGTAACTAAAGACCATGCTTTTAAATTCGTCACTTCGAATTAGTTGTGGCTCGTAATAGGCAGTAAGGATGATGCAATTTTGGTTGGGTTTAATCCGCTTTATTTCACGAATAAGTTCTACTCCACTCATTTCAGGCATTTTCAAATCAGTTACTACCACATCTATTTCGTTGTTCTTGAATATCTCAATGGCTTCATGTGCCGAAATAGTTTTTATAATCTGAAAATCTTTGCGAAAGGAAATTTCGAAAAGATTCAGATTGATATGCTCGTCGTCCACGTAAAGTACTTTCACCATTCGTTTGTTTTAAACCAAATCAGTTTGAATTGGAACAAATATAGAAAAAATTACTTTTCCTTCGCTGTTTTTTACATCAACATAGCCTTTATGCTCGTTAACAATGCTATGCGTAATGTATAACCCCAAACCAGAACCTTTGTTCGGTGCTTTGGTCGTAAAAAATGGGTCGAACAGGTAATTGATAATTTCGTCTTTAATTGGCGGGCCCGAATTGGCAAGCTCGAATAATACGCACTCGATATACATGTAGGTGCTTTTTTTAACAACAATTTCAATAGAACCCTTACCTGAAGGGTTGTTTTCTTCGATGGCCTGTAGGGCATTGTCGATAATGTTTATTAGCACCTGCGACAATCGGTGTTTTCGGGCTTTTATCGGGGGAGTGGGTTCGATTTGAATATTAAGATTGATTGAAGACGGAATTTTATGAGTAAGCAAAGTAATCGACTCATTTACCAGTACCCCTGGTTCAACCCAATCAAAGTCTTCTTCGGTATTGTTCATGAGGGTTTTAAGTCCGCCAATAATGTTAATTATACGTTCAATTCCGGCTTCGGCATGAGCTATCAGTTCAAAAAGCTCATCGAGGTTTTCAGAATCGGTATGGCATTCAAGTGTTTGAAAATCAGAAAGCGTAGATTTGATGTTTTCGATACTCACCGAAATGAAATTAAGCGGATTGTTAATTTCGTGTGCAACACCGGCAGTGAGGATACCCAGTGAGGCCATTTTTTCTGATTTTATCAAAGCCTCCTGGGCATCTTCCAGTTCATAGAGTGTTTTATGCAGTTTGTCGTTGCGGGCTGCGAGTTCGTCTCGTTGTTCGTTGAGTTGTTTGTTTTTTTGTTCAATTTCTTCCGTACGCTGGCGTACCTGTAATTCGAGCAACTTTTTCTGCTGTTGAAGAGTATTTAGCCTAAGTTTGTAACCCCCAAAAATGGCTGCTATTAAAAGGAGAATAAAGCTGATTTGGGCTAAAATGGTTTTCCACCATGGAGGCACAATGATCACTTTGGTTGTGAGTATCTCCGGGTTCCAAATACCATCGCTGTTTGAAACCTGCAACATAAAAGTATACTTACCATGTGGCAGGTTGGTATACGATATGCTGTTCTGACCGATCAGATCAACCCATTCTTTGTCAAAGCCTTCGAGTTTGTAGCGGTATTGGTTTTTGGTCGGAACGGAATAGTCTAAAGCAGCAAATTCGAATGAAACAAAATTCTCGTCGTAATAAAAAACTACTTTGTTTTCGACCGGATCACGCCGTTGCTGCATGACCGACTCATTAAACAGTTTAATGTCTATTAGCACAGCCGGTGCAGGAATTGTATCGGGTTTAACCTCTTCGGGTATAAAACTGTTCAGGCCATTGATGCCCCCAAAATAGATAACTCCTTCTTTGTTTTTATGGGCGGCACCCCAAAAAAAATGATTTCCCTGAAGGCCATCTTCGGCTGTGTAATTCTGAAATTTCTCCTCCCTTGGGTTAAACATCGATATGCCATAATCTGTGCTAAGCCATAAGTTGCCGTTTTTATCTTTTACGATGGCAAATACTATGTTGTTTGGCAATCCATCTCTGGTGGTATAGGTTGTAAATATTCCTGTTTCTATATCAAAACGGCATAATCCGCCACCAAAGGTGCCTATCCATAATACATTCTCATCGTGAAGTAGGGAAATTACATTGTTGTTGGACAGGCTGTTCGGATTATCGGGCTTATGCTTAAATCGGATGAAGTTGGCCTCGGTGTGTTCTTTGTTGGTAAATTCCATTTTGTTAAGGCCAAAAGACCAGGTACCGAGCCATAGGTTACTGTCGCCATCGAAAACAACAGATTGCGATTGTAGCGAATTGCTGCTCAGGCTATTGGTATCGTTCGGATTATGAGTGAAATTGATAAAACTATTCTTTTTAATGTCGTATCGAGATAAGCCTCCTTCGGTTGTAATCCATAATATTCCATTTTTTCCTTCAATAATTCGTTGAACGCGGTTATCGATCAGCCGATTTTGTTCGGCATAGGCATTTGAAACAAGCGTAAAATTGTCATTCTTGGGGTTGTACTTCATCAGTCCTGTATTCCAGTCCGACACCCACATGGTGTGTTCGCTGTCGATAAGAATGGAGTTGATGTTGTTGCCCGAAAGGCTGTTGGGTGTATTATTAGAATTATAGTAGCGCTTGATTGAGTGGTCAATTAGTGAAAAACGCACCAGGCCGTTGTCTATCAATCCTATCCAAAGGTAATTATCGTCTGTGCCAATGGCTTTAACAATGGCCTTGCTGCTGCCAGTTTCGGATGGGATGAAATTGTTGTACATTTTAAAGTTTGTCTGCAGCACGAAGCGGTCTACGCCACTTTCAGAACCAGCCCATACAATACCTTTGCTGTCGACAAATATTTTTCGCACACGGTTTTCGTTGATCGATTCGCTGGTATTACCCTGCTGATAAGTCTTATATTGGCCGTTTTGGGCATTGTACACACTAATTCCGTATTCGGTGGCAATCCAGTATTCTTTTTCATTACGTTGCGCAATGCTGTAAGTAAGGTCGGAAATAATTGAATTGTCCCCTTCGCGATACCTTATGTGGCTCATTTGAAAAGTTTCCGGATTAAGAATATTGATTCCTCCTCCATAGGTAGCAATCCAAATATTTCCGTCATGACCCATAATCATATCAAAGGGTTGATCGTTTGTGAGTGCGTTTTGGTTGTGGTATTGATGAATAATTTGTCTCACACTCCCATTCTTCGGGTTCAGTGCTGAAATACCCAGAGTGGTAATGCCAGCCCAAATGGTACCTTTTTCATCTTCCAGCAGGGAACGCACACTTTGTTCTTGTTGAATGTTTCCTCCATTTTCTAACAAACTGTAATGCGTAAAGACCCCTGTTTTCTGATCTAAAACATCGAGGCCCTGCCCAGATACACCAGCCCAGATAGCGCCATCGCGGGCTATCATTACGGACCATATGGAGTTGCCGCTAATTTCACCGGCCTTTTTGCCTGAATTCTGATAGTGTTGGAATGTCTCTGTTGTTGGGTTAAACGAATTTAAACCGCCACCTTGAGTTCCTATCCAAATAACACCTTCCTTGTCGATGACCATATCGCGTATGGTATTGTTCGATATCGAATTGGGGTTTTGGGGGTCATTTCGGTAGATTTTGTAGTTAAAGCCATCGTAACGATACAAGCCATCGATGGTTCCAAACCAGATAAATCCTTGCTTGTCTTCGACTATTTCGAAAGTGGCACTCGGAGGAACTCCATATTTATCGATTATGGCCGAAATTTCAATGGGATAGAACTGGGATTTAGCCAGGCTCATGAGAAAGCAAAAGCCGATAATGGCAAGAAGCCGAAAGAACTTCACATAAGTGGTTTTCAGACCCAGGTTCATTCGAGTTGTTGGTGCAAGGTGTAATTTTGAAAGGCTCATAGTATCCATCTTCAACCAGTGAGTTTGCTGTTTTTTTATACAATAGTAAAAGGTAATAAAAAATCTTAACAATTGATTGACTGGAGTATCCGTTTTTTTTGCAACGAAGATGCTTACTTCGACGAATAGGCTCACAACGATTAATTTTTAACCCCCTTGTTTAGCATTTATTAAGCCCTTACGAGAAAAAGCATTTGTACCTTTCATTAATCCTTGAGCCTTTCTGATAAAGCATAAAAAAAACCTGCCAATCCGCCATGGCGGATCAGCAGGTTCTGCTATGCTTTTAAAATAGGTTATTTATAAAACGCCTTAATGGTATCGCACACGAGTTTGATATCCTCTTTTTTCAAACCCAGATGCACTGGCAATGAAAGGCCTTCGGCATAAGCCTTGTTCGAAACAGGCAAATCATTTTCCTTGTACCCCAAATAACTGAAGCAGGGTTGACGGTGCATAGGGTAAAATAACCGGCGTGTTTGAAGCTGGTTATTCTCGAGGTATTGCAATATTTCCTCAAGCCGCTCCACTCTTATATTAACCCTAAAAGGAACAAAATTAGAGTCGGGGTTCATGCCGATAAATTTTACCTGCGGACAGTCTTTCAACAATTCGTAATAATAATTGAAATTTTCAGTTTTTCTGGCTTTTATCTCAGGGAATTTTGCCAGCTGCGCCACGCCAACTCCGCATTGCAGGTCGGTCATTCTGAAGTTCATACCCAGCGAAGGGTGTATAAAGGTGCCACTGTTAGGACGGCCCTGGTTGCGGATAAGTTTTATTTTATCAAAGTGTTCTTCGGTGTTCATCAACACTACTGAACCCTCGCCACAGGTGATGGTTTTATCGGCAAAAAACGAAATCATGCCATAGTCGCCAAAGGTGCCCACGTGTTTTCCTTTAAAAGTAACTCCAAACCCCTGTGCGGCATCTTCCAGCACCATGAGATTGTGTTTTTTTGCAATTTTCATTACCGATTCGATGTCGCATGCCTGACCGTACATGTGCACAGGAATGATGGCTTTGGTTTTAGGAGTGATGGCTGCCTCAAGTTGGGTCACATCCATTTGCAGGTCTTCTTCGCGTACATCTATAAAAACTGGTATGGCGCCAATAATGGCGATGGGAGAGGCTGTGGCATTAAAGCTGAACGAAGGGGCAATTACCTCGTCGCCGGGTTTAATACCCATGGCCAAGAGGGCAAGGTAAAGCGCCAGGGTTCCATTGTTGACCAGCACCGCATATTTGGCTCCGGTTATTTCTTTTATGCCCTCAAGAAATTGTTGAGAAAACTGACCTTCTGTAAGCCATCCATCGTTAATGGATTTAGTGAGGTTGGCAATTTCTTCCTGGCCTACATAAGGTTGGAGCTGTACTACTTTATAACTCATAAGTGCGATATTTAGCTGTTTTTATAATCGAAATTTTAGAGGGACAAAGATAGGTTTATTGCCATTGAATTGCTGAGCATCGAAAGCTAAATTTGACGAACACCCCACCAGTTCTCTTTAACAGTGAAAGTTAGCCTTTTAATTGCATGGATTGTCTGCTTGTTTGTTTTGTAAGTTGGGCAAATACAATATCTTTATGGCCCTATGAATAATTTCCTGGGCATAAGTATTCTTGGAACTGGCAATGTGGCCTGGCATCTTGCCTTGCGTTTCTTACGGGCAGGTATACCAATTAATTTTATAGCAGGCAGGTCTGCTTCAAAAGCCAAGGAATTGGCCCAAAAGGTAGGGGCTTCCTTTACCGATAACTATCAAAAAATCAGCCCAGAAACAAGTATGTTTCTACTCTGTGTAAGCGATAAGGCAATCGAAGAGGTGGCCGGAGAAATCCCCTATCCAGAGATTCCTCTGGTGCACACTTCGGGCAGTGTAGCTATGGCAACTCTTTTAGCTTACAGATCCAATGTGGGAGTTTTTTATCCTTTTCAGTCTTTGTCGGCAAAAGTAAATCCGGGGCAGGTATCTTTTCCGGTTTGCCTCGAGGCATCCAATGAGGCTGTTATGGAACAACTCCTGTTTTTAGCCAGTAAAATCTCAGGCAAAGTTGTTATGCTCAATTCATCCGAACGCATGCACCTGCACCTTGCCGGGGTGATGGCCAACAATTTCTCTAACCACCTGTATGCCCATGTGTATGATTTTCTTGAACAACATCATCTGGATACCAGTTTATTGTATCCCTTGCTCGAAGAAACTATTCAAAAATTAAAAGCGCATCATCCGCGCAATGTGCAAACAGGCCCTGCCCGCAGGGGCGATGCTGAAATCGTAAAAAAACATATAGATTTGCTTGCTGGTAACCACGAACTTCAAAAAATATACAGCTTGCTAAGTAATAGCATCATTGATTATTATTCCAGAATGCCTTTATGAACTTTAAAGAAAAATTACACGAAATAAAAGCCTTTGTTTTTGATGTCGATGGGGTGTTTACCGATGGACAGGTTTACCTCATGCCCGGAAATGAATATGTGCGTGCCATGAACATCAAAGACGGCTATGCCGTGCAGCACTGTGTAAAGGCTGGTTACCCGGTGGCCATTATTTCCGGTGGTAGCTCCGAAGAGGTGCGCAAACGGTTTTTAAACCTTGGGGTAACAGATATCTACTTGCGCTCTGCCAATAAGCTTGACGATTTCGAGGATTTCAGGTTCAAGTACCATCTCGAAAACAACAATATTCTTTACATGGGCGACGACCTGCCTGATTTTGAAGTTATGCAGCGATGCGGAATTCCAACTTGTCCTGCCGATGCTGCCGAGGAGATTAAAGATATTTCCATTTATATCTCCAACAAAAAGGGAGGTGAAGGCTGTGTGCGCGACGTAATTGAACAGACAATGCGTTTACATGGTAATTGGTTCAACGATCAGTCTTTTATATGGTAAGGTGGTTTAAATATACAAAGGCCTTTTTCAGGCTTATTCGCTTTCGCAATCTTTTAATTATTGCGGCAACCATGCTTCTATTGCGTTGGTTTGTGGTGTTGCCTGTGCTAAGCGCAACAGCATTTATTCCTACACTTAATGAATGGTATTTTATCTGGCTTGTAATGGCAACTGTTTGCATAGCAGCAGGTGGGTATGTAATCAACGATTATTTCGACCGGAAAGCCGACCTTATAAACCGACCCGGGCGTGTCATTCTGGGGCGCATACTCAGTCAGCGTACCGGTATGGTATGGCATATTGTGCTGAACATTGTAGGTATTCTATTGGGCTTGTTGGTAGCCTTTAAAGCCGGCTCACTTAAATTGGGTATCGTCTTTTTTCTTATGAGCGGCCTTTTGTGGTTTTATTCCACCACTTACAAACAGCAGGTTCTGTTGGGTAATATCATTGTAGCTTTTATGGTTGCCAGTGTGCCATTGCTTATTGTTTTATTCGAATTGCCTTCGTTGGTGAGCCGTTATCGTTTTTTTCTGCAGGCCGACAGCGCTAATTTGAATGTCATGGTAGCATGGATTGGTGTTTATTCTGCTTTTGCTTTTCTGTTAACGCTTGTAAGAGAAATTGTTAAGGATATCGAAGACTTTGAAGGCGATTTTGCTTTTGGAAGGCAAACCATACCCATTGCCTGGGGATCTGGTACGGCCAGATCCATTGTGGTGATTCTGACAGCAATTACCCTGCTGCTCATCTTAGCGGCCATGATGGTATATTTGTCAAACCCGATAAGCATTTTTTATACGATAATTGCTGTCTTAGTTCCTCTAGGTCTCTTTTTAACTATTTTTCTCAGGGCTAAATCCAAAGTTGAATATCACAGGGCAAGCTTTATGCTGAAAATTACCATGCTGGGTGGATTAGGTTATATTGTTGTAGCAAGGTTTTTTGTTTTTTATTTTTAGCGATGTTACAAGAAACTTTAAAGAAATATTCCCTCATTCTGGCCTCGCAGTCGCCACGTCGGAAAGCTTTGCTCGAAGGACTAGACATTGATTTTACTGTGTTGATACGTGAGGGTATAGATGAAACAGTGCCTGCAGGCATGGATAAAATAGAAATTCCGGTGTTCCTGGCCCGGCATAAATCAGATGCCTATATCGATTTGTTAGTGGAAAACAACATTCTGATTACTGCCGATACCATTGTCTGGCATAATAATCGAGAACTTGGCAAGCCGCGCGACCTTCAGCATGCTACCGATATGCTTGTCCAACTTTCTGGCAGCATGCACGAAGTGGTTACCGGGGTCTGTCTGCGAAGTCAAAAGCGCATCGTTGAATTCTATTCCCTTTCGAAGGTATGGTTCAGGCATCTTGACCCCGTTGAAATTGATTATTACCTGAATAAGTATCAACCTTTCGACAAAGCCGGATCCTATGGAATACAGGAATGGATAGGTTATTCGGCCATTGAAAGAATTGAAGGTTCCTTTTACAATGTCATGGGACTGCCTGTGCAGAAACTATATACCGAACTGATAAAATTTTTACGCGATGAAGAGAATTAGGTTTATGGTCGTGCTATTGATAATGCTGGCGGCAAAACCCTTATTTTCCAGAGAGGGAATGTGGCTGCCGGTTCTAATCGAACAGATTAATTATGCCGACCTTCAGGCACGTGGATTTATGCTCACTGCCGAAGAAATTTACAGCGTGAACAAGGCTTGCCTTACCAATTCGGTGATGATTTTTGGCGGTGGCTGCACAGGCGAACTGATCTCCAAAGATGGGCTGATACTTACCAATCACCATTGTGGCTTTCCTGAAATACAACAACACAGTACCCTGGAGAAAAACTATATACGCGATGGATTCTGGGCCGCCAACCGGTCAGAAGAATTACCCAATCCCGAATTGTCGGTGTCTTTTTTAACGAGTATGGCAGACATTACCCATCAGGTGCTGAATGGCCTGGATACCATACGAAATGCCATCACCCGCAAAGAGCGAATCGAAACACGTATCGACAGCCTCGAAAAGGCAATGATCGATTCGCTTCAGCTGGAGGTTTCCATTGAGAGTTTTTTCTATGGCAATACGTATTACCTTTTTACCTACAAGGTGTACAACGACATTAGACTGGTAGGCGCGCCACCCGAAAGCATTGGTAGTTTTGGAGGCGATACCGACAACTGGGTTTGGCCCAGGCATGCAGGCGATTTTGCTCTATTTCGCATTTATACAGATACGGATGGTAAGCCTGCCCCCTATTCAGAACAAAACATTCCTTACCAGCCACAAAAGTTCCTTACCATATCTGCCCGTGGAATTGAGGAAGATGATTTTACCATGGTGCTTGGTTTTCCTGGTTCGACACAGCAATACCTTTATTCCGGAGCACTTGAACTAATTCGCAACAAGCTCTATCCGCATAGCATTGCCTTGCGCGATGGCCGCCTCGAAATAATCGATGAGGCCCGATTAGCCGATGAGCTTGTTTACATTCAATATGCTTCGAAACATCAGCGCATAAGCAATGCCTGGAAGAAATGGAAGGGTGTATTGTATGGTTTTGATCG
Organism: Bacteroidales bacterium; assembly: GCA_035913795.1. Lineage (GTDB taxonomy): Bacteria > Bacteroidota > Bacteroidia > Bacteroidales > UBA10428 > UBA10428. Next base: position 12,059 of record JAMIIA010000019.1, on the reverse strand, counting down.
TTATGCAGTAATTGAAATGCGCAAGCAATACGAAGCAGAATTGCTTGCCGGTGCCGGAACCCATAGGCCAGTGCTTGATTCATTATACAAGGCATTTAGCTCAAACTATAGCGAATACGAACCTTATTTTCTGGCCAGAAACCTATTTAGCGAGGCGATATGGGCTATCGAACCCATTCGGTTTTATGCACAGATAAGGAACAATTTACTGGATATTGAAACGGGTTCAGTGGAGGTGCAAAAAATGGTTGAAGAACTCGCTGCAGCCGCACAAAGTTATTTTACCGATTACAATCCAAAGGTCGACAAGGAATTAACCTCTTTCATGCTAAACTATTTCAATAAAAATGCGAGTGGTACTTTTCAGCCTGCACGTTTCAGCTCATTAAGTTCCGAAGATGCCTGGAAGAATTACATCGACGAATTATATTCGAAGTCGGTTTTAACCGATTCTGTGAGGTTTGAAAAAGCACTTACAAATATTTCGAAGGATAATGTAAAGGCTTTCCGTAACGACCCCTTTGTGCAATTGTTTCAAGAGTTGCTGGCGGTGCACAACAACCTGCTCATCGGCGGGTACGAATTTTATACTGCCAGGCTCGATAGCCTTTACAGGATTTATGTTTCCTTGCTACCGCAGATCGATACATCCAGACTTATTTACCCCGATGCCAATTTCACACTTCGGCTTACCTATGGCAACGTATCGGGCTATTCGCCACGCGATGCCCATATTTACCATTTTCAAACCTATGCCGAAGGTATTCTTGAAAAGTCGGCAATGGATTTCCCCGATTACAAGGCACCTGAAAGGTTGATTGAGTTGGTTCGCCAAAAAGATTTTGGTCCCTATGCCACCACCGAAGGAAAATTACCTGTGTGTTTTATTGCTTCGAATCATACTTCCGGGGGCAATTCGGGCAGCCCGGTACTCAATAAATACGGGCAGCTTGTGGGCATTAACTTCGACCGCACCTGGGAGGGCACCATGAGCGATTTTTATTTCAGCGATGCCATCTGCCGCAACATCAGTGTCGATATCCGCTATGTGCTGTTTCTCATTGATAAATTTGCACAGAGCAGCTACCTCTTCAACGAAATGGAAATTGTGTGGTAGGTTGTTGTTTTCATTTGAAGACGAATTATACACCAATACCATTTGGCATGCACTGGAAGAAAATCTATTGTTTTTACCAAGATTTAGCTGTTTTAAATGTTGGTAGGTTTAAAAAAGTCCCTCAAGCAAAGCTCTGATTTTATAGCATTTTTGTACCTTTTCATTTTAAATACGAAAAGCTATGTCGGGTGAAATCAATCGATTAATATTCTTTCTGTTTTTGCTGGCATCGACTCAGGCTTTTTGCCAGTTTTCGCTGCCAAAGGCCCCCGCCGAAATGACAACCTATTTACAGGAGGCAGAATTGGTAAAAAAATCCGGCTTACTTATTCGCCGCGATTTACGTTACAAAATACAAGAGGGTATGGTGCTTAGCGAAAGCTATGTCGAAAAGGTGGTGAAGTTTTATGCCGATGGCAAACCCAAAGAAATTGTTCATTACGACCAAACTGGGCGCAAAATATCCATTCTTATTTTTAGTTACCATGCCAGCGGGTTGCCGCAATCCGAAACCGAATTCCACCCTACCGGCGAGGTAGTGCAGAAAACTACCTATCAATACGAAAATAATTACCTGGTGAGGGAACTTTGTTTCGATGCTTATGGTAACACAATTTATCAGACTATTTTTGAAAAACCTGAGCCAGGTCAATCCATTGTCGAACGCACCTATCTCGCTCCGGGCATGGTAACACAAAAAGATAGCTGGACATATTCCTCGGCCGATACCGGTAAATTGATACGCCACACCCAGTATGAGGGTGAAACAAATCTGAAGTTTACAAGCGAGTTGTTTTATTCAGACAATAAGCTCCAGCGCGAAGAATTTTCGAAAGATAAAAGTGCTTTATACAGGGTATTGGAGTATGTGTACGATTTAGCGGGGAATGCCTCAGAGGTTAATCTGATATTGCCCGATGGAACCAAACTACCCTATAGAATCTTTCAGTACAGACCCGATGGGATGATTAGTGGAAAAATTGAGTACGATGGAAAGGGGAAAATGATTTCGTACATGAAATACCAGTACGAATAGATCAGCAAAATCTACTTTTATTCTTGAAGAAATATTGTAGATTTATGCCTCTAATCTGCAAATTGTCTACATCATGAGAAAGTTTTTTTTAGGTTTTTTATTGCTGCTTTTAGCAGCTTCGTGTAAAAAACAATCCAATTCCGAATCAACCGAAGTTGCATCCGATACCTTAAACCTTCAGGTGTTTGAATTCAAGGTTTCTGGCATGGAAGACAGCCTTGTGGCCGACTCCTTATGGAAAATGATTTTCACCATCGAAGGCATCGATCAGATTATACTTCAGAAAGAAGACTCTCTTCTTGTGGTGCGGTGCAGTGGCCAATTGTCGGAGGAGTTTCTGGAAGCAGAAATTGAGCGGCGGGGCGCATCAATGATTAATTAAGCCTTAAATCGCCAATCCATGAAAACTATCTTCAGGATACTTCTTATAATAGTAGTTCTGCCGGTACTTTATCTTGCTACTGTAATTGGGCTTGCAACCATAAAAGATTACAAACCCCAACCACAGGAGCAGATCAGCAAAATAGAAGACGACTTTCTGCTTTCCGATTCGGCAAGCTATTCAGTACTTATCTGGAACATCGGTTATTCCGGGCTGGGAGCTGGAATGGATTTTTTCTACGATGGGGGTAAAATGGTGCGCGACGAAGAGGAAAATGTGCGCATGAACCTGCAATACATTACCGACTTTTTGCTTAAAAACGATACCGTCGATTTTATGCTGCTGCAGGAAGTAGACAAAAACTCACACCGCAGTTATGGCATCGACATGGTCGATTATCTAAACATGGCATTGCCCGGGTATTTCCCATTTTTTGCCCTGAATTATAAAGTATCCTTCGTTCCTATGCCTTTGCTCAATCCAATGGGTAAGGTGCAATCGGGTTTGCTGAGCCTTTCGAAACATGTGCCTTCCGAAACAGTAAGGCATTCTTTTTTGGCCAGCTTTCCATGGCCTAAGAACCTGTTCATGCTCGACCGCTGTTATCTTGTCACCCAGTTTAAACGCGAAAGCGGAAAGGAATTTTTATTGGTGAATACCCATAACTCAGCCTACGACAATGGCACCCTTAGCCAGGCCGAGATCGAGCAATTGTATAGCCACCTGGCGGAGGAAACCAAATCCGAAAAATCGTTCCTGGTTGGGGGCGACTGGAATCAGAGTCCGGCGAGCAGCGTAAAAGCACGCATCAGAGACGAAGGATATATTTTCGATACACTCGATTTTGTGATCAATAACAAGGTTTTTCCTGATGCCGGATGGAGTTTTCAGTATGATGACATGGTACCATCCAGCCGCCGCCTTATGATTCCTTATGACAAAAAAAAGACCCCGGTCACCGTCATTGACTATTTTCTGTCATCGCCCGATATCGAGGTGCTCAGCTGCAAAACCATCGACTTGCAATTTGCAAATTCCGATCATCATCCGGTATTGTTGGTGTTCAGGTTTAAGTAAGAGAAACAATAATTATAAAAGTCGAAGTTACATTACTATTTAAAGTCGAACTGACCCTAAAAGAGAAGCGTAAAGGATTCAATAGTTTTTTTTTCGCTGCTTGTAGCTGGGTAGTTTATTAAGCTGTTTTCGAAATTACCTATTTAAATACTTCCTTATGAAGCGATTAAAAAAAATACTTCTTATCCTGCTTGTCGCAATTGTAGTGATTGTTATTGTCGGCTTCATTTTTGTGAACCGCCTTTCTTACCGTGCTTTGCCCCAATACGAGGGACAAATAGGGCTTACAGGCCTTACAGAAAAGGTAGAAGTGTATCGCGATAGCATGGGTGTCGCCCATATTCTTGCTGCAAACGAGGCCGATTTATACCGTGCTGTGGGTTATACAATGGCACAAGATAGGCTCTGGCAGATGGATCTTCTTCGACGAATTACCCTCGGAAGGCTTTCGGAGATTTTTGGCGACAGTTTTGTTGAAACAGATCTTTTGCTTCGCTCACTTGAGTATTCTGTAAAATCGAAGGAATTGCTAGAGCAGTCTCCGGAGTATGTCATCGTGGCCCTCGAAGCTTTTTCCGATGGGGTAAATCAGTATATTGCTCAACGCGGCAAGAAATTGCCCATTGAATTTGCTCTGCTGAAATACCAGCCTGAGCCCTGGGAACCTTACCAATCTTTAAACCTTATCGGGTATATGGCCTGGGATTTAAAATCGGGATGGAATGAGCTTATTTTAGAAGTATTAAAAACCAGGCTCGACAGCGCCCTTTATGCTGAATTATTGCCCGACAACAATCTTCCGTTTACACCTGTTTTTGACAGTACCTATTCTGAGCTTTTTGCCAGCAACGCTTTGCTTCATCTCGATAAACTGACCCCGCTGGGTGCCGACATTTTTTGCGGCAGCAACAATTGGGCTGTTTCCGGTAAAAAAAGTACAAGCGGCAAACCCATGCTTGCCAACGATATGCACCTTTCGTACAGCGTACCCGGTATTTGGATGCAGATACACCAGCAAATACCCGGCAGGCTAAACGTTTCGGGCCTAGTACTTCCGGGTCAGCCGCTTATTATTGTGGGCCATAACGATAGCATTGCCTGGGGAATGACCAACACCTATGTCGACAACCTCGATTTTTACGAAGAGAAGATCAATCCGGAAAATGCAAATCAATATCTTTTTAACGATGTCTGGATGGATTTCAAAATAAGTAAGGAAACCATACGCAGCAGTTCGGGCACTGTGTTTGAAAGAACCTACAGGCGCACCCATCGTGGTCCTGTGGTTTCTGAGACAAAAGGCATTACAGACAGAGTACTTTCGATAAGATGGGTTGGCGATGAACCCAGCAACGAAATCTTAAGTATGTATAAGGTGAACCGTGCCGGCAACTGGACAGAATTTAAAGAGGCTTTCAGCACCTTTCGGTCTGTTAGTCAGAATATAGCTTATGCCGATGCAAGCGGAAACATAGGTCTGTATGCCTGCGCGGGTGTGCCTGTGCGCAAGCGTAATGCAGTATTTGAAGTATTGCCTGGCTGGACCGATGAATATGACTGGACGGGTCTTGTGCCTTTTGATTCCCTGCCTCATGAATACAACCCCGAAAGAGGATATGTTTCTTCGGCCAACAATAAAACCACTGGGGCAGATTATCCCTATCATATTGGAACCTGGTACGGGCTTCCTTACCGTATCGACCGGATACGCCAGATGCTGAATGAAAAAGAATTGCTCTCACCGGCTGATTTTGTTTCCATGCAAAACGATTTTCAATCGGAGTATGCACGCTTGTTTATCGAAAAACTTTTACCATTTGTGGTAGTCAGCGAAAGTAAAGCCCTTTACAAGGAAGCTTATCACGAACTTTCGCAGTGGAATGGCTCCATGGACAAACAGCTGGTTTCTCCTGCTTTGTTTGAAACATGCCTGGTGAAGATGGTGGAAAATACCTACCGCGATGAAATGGGCGACAGCCTTTTTAATAAATTTATTCTGAATAACACCCTGGTAAGGCAAGCGCTTTATGCCCTCATTCAAAATGGGGAGTCTGGTTTTATCGACGATAAATCGACCCCGGCTGTGGAATCCCTCTCTGATGTGATGAGCAAAAGTTTTGCTGAGGCAGTCGATTACCTTGCAGAAAATTTTGGAAACAATACTTCGCACTGGGAGTGGGGCAAATTGCATCAACTTACTCTAAGCCATCCGCTATCAAAAGTGAAAATTCTCGACATAGTTTTTAGTTTCAACCGTGGCCCTTATGCGGTAAGCGGCAGTTTCCATACAGTAGCTCCTTATTCGTTCAACGGACTCGCATTCGGCGAGGTTTATCATGGGGCATCGCACCGCAATATTTTTACTCCTGGCAACTGGGATCAGGGTCTCGCGGTGATTCCTGGTGGCAACTCCGGACACATCCGGAGCGAATTTTACATGGATCAGGTAAAGGATTACGTCAACGGCAGGTATTTTCCAGAAGTTTTCTCAAATGAAGCAATAAAACCCCGGGCAAAATATTATCTCGAACTATTGCGTGCAGAAGAATAGGTTGTTATTCGACAGCTCTTACCCAGGTCTCGGCACCATCCTGGGCCCGTACCTTTTTGGCAAACTGATCAGCCTCGCTACGCGTGGAAAATACATCGTAGCATACGGCATACGAATTGCCTATGCGCCCAAACTTTTCGGCTTTGTAACCTTTTTTTATTAGTTCACTGGCCAGTTTGTCGGCATTGGCTTCCTCTTTGAAAACTCCGGCAACCACATAGTATTTTGTGCCTGCAATTAATTTTTCAGGAGCATTAATTTGAGTAGGTTCTTCAATTACTGACGCTGTATCAGTTATTATTTCTGTCATTCCCTGGCTTTCAATTTCCGATGAATCAGTTACCACTGTGGTGGTTTGTATGGTTTCAGGTTTTTGGTTCTTTTTATTAAATAACGAAGCTATTTGCTCGTTAAACAGGAAATAACCTATAATGCTTCCATTGATTACGATTAAAACCACTGCCCAAAGCATAAGTTTAAGCCATGAATTCTTTTTGTCTTCTTCGTAATACAACTTGCTTTGTGGTGTGGGTACAGCTTCTTTTTTTGCAACAGGTTTTACTGGTTCGGTAATATTTAATTTTGGAACAGCAGGTTTTGGCTGTGGAACTTCGGGTTTAGGTGTTGGAGTTTGTTTTGTTTCGGCTTTGGGTTGGTCTGGAGTATCGTTTGTTTCCAACTCCATAATCGGAGATGGATCTGTTTTTCTTGAGTGATCATCTTCTGCCATAGAATCGACCAGATATATTTTCCCCGAGCTGCTTTTTGCAATGATGCCAATCACCGGAAAGGGAAAAGTCTCACCCTTGTCGATACAGGCATTAAGATGCTCTACAAAATCGTTAACCTTTTCGATTGCTTCGTTAGGCTCTAATTTATACTTTTCAGCCAGGGCACCTACAAGAGCCCCATCGTTGTATTGCAGAAATTCGTTAAAAATTACCTTAAAGGGCGATCTGGTTTTAATAATAAAAGCACCGAAATCTGGAACTATGACTCGTCCGTTCTCTTTTAACAATGCAATAATCAGGTCTTCCATGGTAGTTCTGTTTTCGATAAAACTTATATCAAAATTATTAAATAATTATTGGTCAGACTTTTAAAGTTGTCAACAATAATTTAATTTTATTAAGACGAAAAAATTTGACATATTTACTGTATTAAACAAGCTGTTGCTGTAAAATTTTAATGATGAAAATTGTAGAAGTGCTCGGTATAGATGTTGGCGGATCGGCCGTAAAGGGAGCCCCCGTAGATACTAAAAGTGGAAGCCTTTTGCATGATCGTTATCGAATTGCAACACCAATACCTGTTTCGCCAAAGCAATTGGCAGAGCATGTGAACCAGATTGCAAATCATTTCAACTGGAAGGGACCAATAGGGGTAGGTTTTCCGGCAGTTGTGCTGAATGGAGTAGTAAAAACAGCCTCTAACATCGACAAAAGCTGGATTGGCACCAATGCACAGCAACTGTTTACTCAGGTAACCGGGTGCCCTACTGTTGTGGTAAACGATGCCGATGCAGCAGGTCTGGCCGAAATGCGCTTTGGCGAAGGAAAGAATATAAAAGGAACAGTGCTGATGCTCACAATCGGAACCGGTATTGGAAGTGCCTTGTTTACCAATGGTAAGCTAGTGTCGAACACCGAAATGGGGCATGTTTTCCTGAGCAACGGACTAATTGTCGAAAAATTTGCTGCCGATTCAGTTCGCCAGGCTGAGGAACTTGACTGGGAAGTCTGGTCGGAAAGGTTGAATACTTGTCTTAAAGAAATGGAAAAATTATTCTGGCCCGAACTCATTATTATTGGAGGCGGTATTAGTAAAAAGCCTGAAAAATTTCTTCCGGCAATTCATATTAAAACTCCTGTTGTAATGGCTAAACAGCGAAATGAAGCGGGTATTGTTGGTGCTGCTGTAGCCGCCAAAAAGCAATTTAAAAAAATAGATATTTCATAGCTTTTTCTGCAACCCTCATTGGTGCAGGCATACTCCTGGAAGTTATGCATCAAAGGGTTGCCTGTTAAGGATAGACCTTCCCAGGGTAATTTCGTCTGTAAACTCGAGTTCATTTCCTATCGATATACCTCTTGCAATAATCGATACTTTCACTCCTGTTGGTTTTAACTTGCGGTTGAGGAAATAATTGGTCGTGTCGCCTTCCATGGTGGTGCTTAAGGCCAAGATTACCTCTGCAGCCATATTGTCGTGCAGACGGGCCAGCAGACTGTCGATGGTTAAATCCTGCGGACCGATGCCCTCCATTGGCGAAATAGTGCCTCCTAAAACATGGTACAGTCCATTATATTGCTGGGTTTGTTCAATCGATAAAATATCCTTAATACTTTCAACGACACAAATCGTGCGTCGGTCGCGCTTAGGGGAGGCACAGATGGCACAGAGGTCAGAATCGGAAAGGTTATGGCAGGTGGTGCAAAATTTTACATGCTGCAAAAATTCTTCGATAGCATGGGTAAACAAGAATGACTTGGTTTTTTCTTGTTTCAGTAAGAACAACACCATTCTCAGCGCGGTGCGCTCACCAATGCCAGGCAAACCTGAAAATTGCTCCACGGCAGCGGTAAGTAATTGCGAGGGATAGGTTTTATTCATGTGGGTTATCTTCGTGCTATAAGAGGCAGGTCACTTTTCTGTAAAAATAATCATTGTAGGGCATTGCAGAAAAAGATTTTATCACAACAGGGCTTTCAGTAGTCCATTTCTTTTGTTATCCTTGCAGCTCAATCTTTTTTATGTCACTAACAACAATCATTCTTATCATTCTGGCTTATTTTGGCGTTCTGGTTATTATGGGATTTATTACTTCGCGTAATGCCAATAACCAGTCGTTTTTTATTGGCAACCGAAAGTCGCCCTGGTACCTGGTAGCCTTTGGCATGATCGGAGCTTCTCTTTCAGGGGTCACCTTTTTATCGGTTCCGGGTTGGGTGCTTACCAACAAGCTATTTTACATGCAAATGGTAATGGGCTACCTGATGGGTTACCTGGTGATTGTTTTTGTGCTCCTGCCTATTTATTACCGAATGCAACTAACCTCCATCTATACCTACCTGAACCAGCGTTTTGGCAAGGTAAGCTATAAAACTGGAGCCAGTCTCTTTCTAATTTCGCGCTTAATTGGTTCTGCCTTTCGCTTGTTTCTGGTAGCCAACGTGCTTCAGCTGGTTATTTTCGATAAAATAAATGTACCCTTTTCGCTGACAGTAGCTCTTACTTTGATATTCATCTGGATTTATACTTATCGGGGGGGCATTAAAACCATTGTATGGACCGATACCTTTCAGACATTTTTTATGCTTTCAGCGGTGGCACTTACCGTTTGGTATATTATTAAGTCGATGGATATTGGTTTCTTAGATGCTGTAAAACTGGTTGCAAAAAGTGAATATGGGCAGATATTCGATTTCTCGAGTTGGCGTTCGGAGAGTTTTTTCGTTAAATACTTTCTTAGCGGTGCCTTTATTACCATTGTGATGACTGGGCTGGACCAGGATATGATGCAAAAGAACCTGAGTTGCCGCAGCTTGAAAGATGCCCAGAAGAATATGCTGAGTTACGCTCTGGCTTTTATACCTGTAAACTTGCTTTTTCTCTTTCTTGGAGCCTTATTGTATATTTTTGCCGGGAACCATGGAATTGTTTTGCCCGAGCGCACCGACGATGTCTTTCAGCATATAGCCATGAATGGATACTTACCTGTAATTGTGAGCGTATTGTTTATTCTGGGGCTGATAGCTGCGGCTTATTCTACGGCCGATTCGGCTCTTGCAGCGCTTACTACTTCCTTTCTTATTGATATTATGAATGCCGGGCGAATGCCTGAAGCACAATTAAAAAGAACACGCATTTTGGTTCATCTGCTTATGTCGTTGATGATTGCCCTGATAATAATTGTTTTTAAAGCCTTTAACAATGCAAGTGTAATCAGTTCGCTTTTTAAGTTTGCAGGCTATACTTATGGACCCCTATTGGCCTTGTTTGCTTTTGGAATGTTTACCCGCAGACAGGTTAGGGAAAAATATATACCCTACCTTTCGGTGGCTGCTCCTGTTGCCATCTTTGTTTTGAACAAATATTCCGAGCAACTTTTTTGGGGATATAAAATGGGTTTTGAGGTGCTTATTTATAATGGACTCTTGGTGTTTTTAGTGATGTATTTGTTGAGCTTTAAGGATAAAAAAGTAATTAATCCATCCGACACCAGATCTTAAAATATAAGATATGCACCAATAGATTTACAGTAATTCATTATAAACTATCTGAATTATGATTTAAAGGTTTGTTGTAGTGCCTTATAAATCATGTTTATGATTTTGACTCATTTATTCCAAGTATAGAAATTGTAGTGTATTATTCTATTTCAAAAAGGTCAATCAGATGGATTTATTGATTACATTGAGTCTTTCTTGAATTTAACGAGAAAAATATTTCGCTATAAAAGCTTTCGAATTAGCTTATTATATTGAAAAATAATCTGAACTATTGATCGTTAGTAAATTGCATTTTTTTACTTTTAAACAATTTCGAACCTACAAATAGAATCTATAAATGAATAAATTGAAGGGAGAGCAAGAAATCCGGAAAGAAAAATCTGAGAAGCATTTAAAGCGTTTGGGTGCCGAATATCTTTCAACTTTGCCTTATGTCGAAGCTGAAGCAGAAGTAACATTGCGAAGCCCAGAGGAAATAGGAAATAGAATTCTATGTTTAATGTGTGCCTCTGGTGCTGCAGAGGGTATTAATAAGAAAGAAATACTTCAACTGGTAGAAAATCAAAAATTCTTTAGATATTTTACGACGAATGAACTTAAATTCCTAAATAAAAAGGGTACCACACAAGCAGAAAAGAATAAATTTATGTGGCAAGCCGAATGCATTTTAATTTTATTATGGATACTTAAGAAGTATGATATATATGATCCGGTAATAGAAGTTAATGTAGTGGATATGTGTAAGGTCTTACCAAAATTTAACTCTAAAATGGATGACTTTACTTGTAATTTGCAAGCAAGAGATAAAAATGAGGTAATTGATTTATTAGACCTTATATATCGTTCGCATTGGGTAACTCGTCAAAATGCGTTAGATGGAATTACAAAAATTGGAAAATTGAATGCGGATGTTGTATTAGAATGGCATTATGCATTAAACTGGGTTACATCTGACGATGATTGGGATGATATAACAACTGATACTTGAAATTTTCAGAAAGTTAGAAATCAACCTTTAATACTGAATAAATTCAATCTTACGATTCAAAGTTGTTTTTCATAGGAGCATTGGAAAACTAAAATTAAAATAAAATTCTGGTTCTGCAGGTCTTCTATTTAAAAGTCCAATCATCTAAAATCGATCGATTTAATGAAAGCATTATTTACAGCAATACGCGAAAGAAATACGGAAAAGATAATAGAATTAATTTCGAAGAAGCCAGAGCTTGTAAATTGCATTGCAAAACAACCACCAAAGAAAGACGACGGGCAATCTCCTTTGCAGATTGCATTCAAAACAAAGAATTTCTGGGCTGTGAAGTATCTGCTTGAGATGGGTGCAAATGTAAATTTTATTGAAAATGAGTCGGTTAATGAATGGAAAATGCCGGTATTACACGATGCGATAATGGCTGCAGTTTCTATGGCACGCTTTGAATTTCCAGTTGATCCCTGGAATAAAGGAGAGTATAAATTATTTTGTGTAAACGCTTTAAAAACATTTTTAATTTAGTTTACACCTGTTTTCAAAAATAGTCAAAAATTGATGAAGGATAATGCCCCAATTCTGGATTGGCATATTCCATTTTTTCTCAATATTCATAATAGCCAAATAGACAGCCTTTTGTACAGAATTATCATCTACAAATTGAACTTTTGTTTTG
>JAMIIA010000018.1:0-11514 GCA_035913795.1 Bacteroidales bacterium | reverse complement strand
ATGTTTGATTTAATCATTATCGGTGGTGGTCCGGCCGGATATGTAGCTGCAGAACGTGCAGGACATAAAGGACTTAATGTAATTCTTTTTGAAAAAAATAAAATGGGTGGCGTATGTCTGAACGAAGGTTGCATTCCTACCAAGACATTACTTTACAGCGCAAAAACGTATGAAAATGCCCTACACGGTGATAAATACGGTGTATTTGGCGATAATATCCGTTTTGATTTTGGTAAAATTGTTGCCCGCAAAAATAAAGTAGTTCGTAAACTCGTTGCCGGTGTCGAAGGCAAAATGAAATTGCACCACGTTACAGTGGTGAAGGGCGAAGCTACAATTGTAGGACGCAGTCCCAAAGGTGTTGAAGTGACTTGTGGTGGTGAAAGCTATTTGGGAGCAAACTTATTAATTTGTACCGGTTCCGAAGCATTTGTTCCACCCATTCCCGGATTGGCCGAAGCGGGTGAAATTATCCTGACTAACCGCGAAATTCTGGATTTGAAAGAGCAACCAAAATCGTTGGTAGTTATCGGTGGTGGCGTTATCGGAATGGAATTTGCGAGTTTTTACAATAGCCTGGGTACAAAAGTAACTGTGGTTGAAATGCTTCCTGAAATTTTGGGCGGTTTAGACTTTGAAATTTCTGCCATGTTGCGCGATATTTATGGTAAAAAAGGAATTGAATTTAACCTGAATGCCAAAGTAGTGAAAATCGAAGGCAATAATGTTATTTTCGAAAAAGATGGGCAAACACAAACTATCGAAGGAGAAAAAATCCTGATGAGCGTTGGGCGTCGTGCAATAACAAAAGGCTTTGGGCTTGAAAATTTGAATGTTGAGTTATTCAAAGGCGGAATCAAAACCGATGAAAAAATGCGCACCAACGTACCGAATGTATTTGCAGCTGGCGATGTTACCGGATTCTCGTTATTGGCACACACAGCAAGTCGCGAAGGCGAAGTGGTGGTAAACAACCTCACCGGTCGTACCGACCAAATGCGTTACAATGCTATTCCGGGCGTAGTTTACACCAATCCGGAAGTAGCAGGCGTTGGCGAAACGGAAGAATCGGCCAAAGCAAAAGGCATAGACTTTAAAGTAGCAAAGTTGCCAATGGCTTACGCCGGACGATTCGTAGCCGAAAACGAAGGTGGTTCAGGACTTTGCAAAGTGTTGGTAGGTGCAAAATACGGCGAAGTTATAGGTGTTCACATGCTTGGAAATCCCTGCAGCGAAATGATTTACGGTGCTTGTATGGCCATCGAACAGGAAATGACGATCGAAGAATTACAGGAAGTTGTGTTCCCACATCCAACTGTAAGTGAGATATTTAAAGAAACAATATTTGCATTTTGATTTGAACGCCAATTTTTCTTTTTAAATAAAATATGTGAACTATGTGTCTAATGTGGTTCAATTTCAACTAATAAACAAATAAAATCTTTATACAATGCCAAAAATACAATTCATTGATCCGTCAGAAGCACGGAAACCGGGGTTCGTGGAATTTCAACCCATTCCGGTAAATCAATACCAGAAAACGGTAAACGACGAAAAAGGTAATTTTACCGACGAAGAATTCAAAGCCATTTATCACGATATGGCATTGATTCGTGAGTTCGAAACCATGTTGAACCTCATCAAAACAAAAGGGGAATACAACGGAACTTCTTACAACCATCCCGGCCCTGCACACTTGTCTATTGGACAGGAATCGGCAGCTGTAGGTATGGCCTGGACGCTCACTGTTGATGATTTTATCTTTGGTAGCCACCGTTCGCACGGCGAAATTCTGGCCAAAGGTATGTCAGCTATCCATAAACTCAGCGACAAAGAATTGACTGACATTATGGATTCATTTTTCGATGGAGCAGTAGTGGCAGTGGTAAAAAAAGATTTCACCGGTACAACCAAAGAACTGGCTCGCCGATTTTTGGTTTATGGTACATTGGCCGAAATTTTTGCCCGCGAAACCGGTTTCAACCGTGGTTTGGGTGGATCGATGCACGCATTTTTTACTCCATTTGGTGTTTATCCTAATAACGCACTTGTAGGTGGTTCGGGCGATATTGCCGTAGGCGCCGCATTATACAAAAAAGTAAATCGTAAACCCGGCATGGTGGTAGCCAACATTGGTGATGCTTCTATGGCCTGTGGTCCTGTGTGGGAAGGTATTACTTTTTCGGCCATGGATCAGTTCAACGAGTTGTGGGAAGGTGATATGAAAGGTGGTTTGCCGGTGATTATTAACATCATGAATAATCAATACGGAATGGGTGGACAAACTTGTGGCGAAACCATGGGTTATGGTATTGCTGCCCGTATTGGTGCCGGTGTGAATGAAGAACAAATGCACGCTGAACGTGTTGACGGTTACAATCCGTTGGCTGTAATTGATGCTTACAAGCGCAAACGCATAATAATTGAAGAAAAACGCGGACCGGTTTTATTGGACGTGTTAACATACCGTTACAGCGGACACTCACCTTCGGATGCATCATCGTATCGTTCGAAAGAAGAAGTGGAAGCCTGGGAAAAACAAGATTGTATTGCCAGCTATGGTGAACAATTAGTTGATGCAAAAGTAGTTACGCAAACCGATTTAGACGCAACGCAAGCCGATATCAAAGCGTTGATTTACGAAATGTTCCTGAAATCAATCGACCCTGTGATTTCTCCTTTGATGACAAATCCGGAGAAAATTGGCGATATGATGTTCTCGAATGGTTCGGTAGATGCATTTAGCTCTGCAAAACCGGATGTGCTGATGACATTGGAAGAAAATTCGCGTGTTAAGAAAATTGCTGCTAAAGAACGTTTTGCATTCGATAAAGATGGAAAACCATTCAGCAAAATGAAACAATATCAGTTGCGCGATGGAATTTTCGAAGCCATGATGGATCGTTTCTACAAAGATGCATCACTTATTGCTTATGGCGAAGAAAACCGCGATTGGGGTGGAGCATTTGCTGTTTATGGCGGTATGACCGAAGCTTTGCCTTATCACCGTTTGTTCAACTCACCAATCTCTGAAGCTTCTATCGTGGGTACAGCCATTGGTTATGCCATGTGCGGTGGACGAGTGGTTCCAGAAATTATGTATTGCGACTTCCTGGGTCGTTGCGGCGATGAAGTATTTAACCAAATGCCTAAATGGCAGGCCATGAGCGGTAATGTATTGAAAATGCCGATTACACTTCGGGTTTCGGTTGGGTCAAAATACGGTGCACAACACTCTCAGGACTGGACTTCGTTGGTGGCTCACATTCCGGGTATCAAAGTTTGCTTCCCTGTAACTCCTTATGATGCCAAAGGTTTGATGAACTCCGCTTTGCAAGGTACTGACCCGGTTATTTATTTCGAAAGTCAACGTATTTACGAAATTGGAGAGCAATTCCACGAAGGTGGTGTGCCCGAAGGTTACTACGAAATTCCTTTCGGTGAGCCGGATGTGAAAAAAGTTGGTAACGATGTTACTTTCCTGACCATTGGTCACACGCTTTATCCTGCTTTGGCTGCCGCTAAAGAACTGGAAGAAAAATACGGTATGACAGCCGAAGTTATCGATGCACGTTCGCTGGTTCCATTCAACTACGAAAAAGTAATTGAATCGGTTAAAAAAACAGGTAAAATCATTGTTGCCGGCGATGCAACTGCTCGTGGCTCATTCCTCAATGATTTTGCAGCAAGTATCAATCAACTTTGTTTTGATTATCTTGATGCTCCTGTTTGTGTGCTTGGTTCACGCAACTGGATTACACCGGCCTACGAATTGGAAAGCTCATTCTTCGCGCAACCATCGTGGTTCCTCGATATGATCAATGAACGCATTCAACCATTAGCTGGATACATTCCCGGTCAGAACTTTACTGATGCCGAGTTTGTAAGAAGATCGAAAATGGGAGTGTAATTTAATGAATGCTAAGGCACTGATTCTATAAAAGAATTGGTGTCTTTGTGGTTTTGAAGTAATTATGTTTTGATTCCAATTGGCTGACAAAGAGTATTTTAACTGAAATCAGTTTTTTTATCCGAAATGTAATTTTTAACATGCCGAAATGGTATATTAACCTACGGAAATGGTATATTGATCTACGGAAATGGTATATTGATCTGCAGAAATGGTATATTGACCTGCCGAAATGGTATATTAACCTGCGGAAATGGTATATTGACCAGCGGAAATGGTATATTGACCAGCAGAAATGGTATATTGACCAGCAGAAATGGTATATTAATCTGCGGAAATGGTATATTGAACTCAATTATCTATTTTGGTGACGAAAGAGCGACATTAATATATAAAAGGAAAACAAAAAGCGAATTAAACACATAACGAAGTCGGTAATAAAGTTCTTAAAACTATTGAGGAAATCGGTGGTACAATGCCTGAAGATTTACTAACTACTAATAGTAAAGAAACTCGAAAATAAGGACAATAAAAAATTAAATTTTAAAAAGAACTAACTAATAGTATTTATATCAAACCCACAGAAATTAGTTTTTCGTACTTTCTTTCTCCATTGGAGAGGGTTAGGGAGAGGTGGGAATAATAATTTATGAAAAAAGTAAACGCACATCTCCACACACCTTACTCATTCAGTGCATTCACTGATGTAAATCAGGCGCTCGACATGGCAGTTGCCGAAGGTGTAAAAGTGGTTGGTATCAATGATTTTTATACTACTGCCGGCTACGAAGCATGGGCAGTGGGTTGCAAAGAACGCGGCTTGTATCCGTTGTTCAATATCGAATTTATAAGTCTGAACGAAGCCGACCAACAAGCCGGTTTGCGGGTGAATGATCCCGGAAATCCCGGTCGTACCTACCTGAGTGGGAAAGGACTTTCGTATCCGTTTGTGTTAGCAGAACCCTTTGCTACACAATTGGCTGACGTAACGAATGAAGCCAATGCACAGGTTGAAGCCATGTGTGGCAAGGTAAATGAAATTCTGGCTGTGAATAATGCCGGTTTTACGCTGGACTTCGAATGGATTAAGAATGAACTCACCAAAGGCTCTATCCGTGAACGTCATTTGGCCAAAGCATTGCGCCTGAAAGTCTATGAAGCTTGTGGAAACGTTGAAATAAAAATTCAGGAACTTTTCGGCAAACTATTTGCCGGAAAAGAATTGAAATCTGCTATCAATGACATTGCCGGAGTTGAAAATGAAATTCGTGCAAATTTGCTCAAAGCGGGTGGGGGAGCATTCGTTCCCGAAGATCCAAAGGCATTTCTACCCATGCAAACCGTTTGCGATATTATTGTGGCGGGTGGCGGAATTCCAACGTATCCGTTTTTAGCCGATGATGCCAAGGGTGGTTACACCGATTTTGAAAATGATTTGGAACGTGTGGCCAAACAATTGACAGAGCGCGGTTTTCATTCGGTGGAATTTATCACTACCCGCAACGGTGTGGAATTGTTGGAGAAATATGCCAGCTATCTACACGATCAGGGCTTTGTGGTAACATTCGGTAGCGAACACAACACGCCTGCTATGGAGCCTATTGAACTTTTTGCGCGTAACAGTACACCGCTTACCGACCGTTTGACGCAAATAAACTACGAAGGTGTTTGCGTGGTAGCGGCTCACCAACATTTGGTAGCTCAAGGTCTGCGTGGTTACGTGGATGCCAACGGACAAGCCGACAGAAGCAAACGGGGAGAGTTTATAAAATTGGGAGACGAATTAATTACGGCCCTGCCCCCTAACCCCCTAAAGGGGGAATAAGAGCCACTATCCCTTAAAGGGGAAAAATGCAAGTTCGTCTTATAATTACTTAAATATTAGGTATATAAAAATAAATTTCAATGAATAATACAGATAACAATGATAATCGCTCTCAACTCCCCCTTCAGGGGGCAGGGGGGCTCTCTACTCCCCCTTTAGGGGGTTGGGGGGCTGGTGTTTCTGATCTCATTACAATATCGCAATTTTACGGCCGTGATAGCCGTTTTGTAATTGCAGGCGGTGGAAATACATCGTACAAAAACGCTGAGAAAATCTGGGTAAAAGCCAGTGGTTCGTCTTTGGCAACTATTACCGGGGATGGTTTTGCTGTGTTAGACAGAGCCAAACTTAACCTCATGTCCGACAAAGTGTACAGCGTTAATGCCGCTGAGCGTGAGGAGCAAGTGAAGAATGATTTGGCCGACGCCACCATCACAAAAGGCAAGCGTCCGTCAGTGGAAACATCGATGCATAACATCATAGATTTCGCCTTTGTTGTGCACATGCATCCAACCTTGGTAAACGGATTAATGTGTGCCAACAATGCCGAAAGTGATTTGAAAAAATTGTTCGGAGCGAAAGCATTGTACATCGAATACACCGATCCGGGTTATGTATTGTTCAAAAAAGTGGAAGATGCCATCAAAGAATATCGTGCCACTTACAATGAAGAACCACAAGTAATTTGGTTGCAAAATCACGGAATCTTCGTAGCTGCCAATAGCATTGAAGAAGTAAAAGTGATTTATAATGAGGTTCTTGAGAAACTTGCCCCCCAACCTCCTAAAGGGGGAGAAGATACGGATCTCAATGTTTTTGCAAACGATGAAGATGCGATATCTCCCTCCCTTTCGGGGAGGGTTGGGGTGGGGTGTCTTCCTGCTATCCGCATGATGCTTTCGAAAGAGGGTTTAAAAACTTTGAAGGTGCGCAAGAATGCTTTAATCAAACACTTCTACGACACTGACGAGGCACAGGCAAAAATTGCTAAACCATTTACGCCCGATGCGATAGTTTATTGCAAATCGAACTATATTTTCAGCCCCCTAACCCCCGAAGGGGGAAATGAGGAAAGCATTAATAACTTTCTTACTGAAATGAAAGAAAGAATTAATTCCTTTACCCAAACATTTGGTTATCAGCCCAAGATTTTTTTGATAAAAGGAATTGGATTAGTAGCGGCAGGTGATAATACTGCGCAATGTGATATTTTGCTGGATGTGTTCGAAGATGCAATGAAAATAGCGTATTATTCCGAATCGTTTGGTGGACCTCACCCCATGACGCAAGCTCAAATTGATTTTATTGATAATTGGGAAGTTGAAAACTACCGTCGCAGTGTAGCGGCAGGAGCTTCGAAAGGTCGTGCTGAAAACAAAACTATCATAGTGACCGGTGCTGCACAGGGTTTTGGCGAAGGAATTGCCCGCTGCCTGTTGCAGGAAGGTGCAAATATTGTAGTGGCTGATATGAACGAAACTGTTGGACTTGCTACGGTGGAACGATTCAATACCTTTGCAAAAAGTAACCGTGCCATCTTTGTAAAAACCAACGTAAGCGAAATTCCAAGCATCGAAAACCTCGTTCACGAAACCATTTGCAACTTTGGAGCAATCGATACTTTTATTAGTAATGCAGGTGTGCTGCGTGCCGGAGGACTGGAAGATATGACGCCTGAAGATTTTGAATTTGTAACCAAAATCAACTATAACGCTTATTTTTATTGTACCAAAGTGGTGAGTAAAGTTATGAAGTTGCAAACCAAATACGCACCGGAGTATTATGCTGATATAATTCAGATAAATTCTAAATCGGGATTACGCGGTAGCAAGGCGAACTTTGCGTATGCAGGAGGAAAATTCGGTGGCATTGGTCTGACACAATCATTTGCTTTGGAATTGGCTCCGTTCCGTATCAAAGTAAACTCAATTTGTCCGGGTAATTTCTACGAAGGTCCGCTTTGGAGCGATCCTGAAAATGGATTGTTTGTACAGTACTTAAATGCAGGAAAAGTGCCCGGTGCAAAAACAATCGACGATGTGAAAGCGTTTTATTTAGCACAAGTTCCGTTGCAAAAAGGTTGCTCACCCGAGGATGTTACCAAAGGTGCACTGTACCTGATGGAACAATGCGGCGAAACCGGACAGGCATTGCCAATTACCGGTGGGCAGGTGATGCTTTCTTAGACAAAAGAACAAAGAGCAAAGAATAAAGACAAAGGAAAGAACTAATTTTTCACTTTGTTCTTTATTCTGAAAATCTGAAATATATAACACTGAATAAATTACATTTAAAGACGTAAGTAACTGTCTTTACTCTTTGTTCTTTATTCTCAATATCTAAAAGAATAATGAAAACAACCGCAATCCGTTTATATGGCAAAAAAGATCTTCGATTGGAAGAGTTCGAATTGCCACAGATTAAAGACAATGAAATATTGGCAAAAGTAGTTTCTGACTCGTTGTGTATGTCATCATACAAAGCAGCAACTCAGGCTACTAACCACAAACGTATACCGAACGATATCGCTGAAAATCCAATCATTATCGGACACGAATTTGCAGGAGAATTGGTGCAAATCGGTGCAAAATGGGCTGATAAATTCAGTGCAGGTGATAAATTTTCTATTCAACCTGCTTTGTATTACGAAGATGGTCCCGTGGGCGTGTTGAGTGCGCCGGGTTACAGCTACCAACACATTGGTGGTGATGCAACCTACGTGATTATCCCGAACGAGGTAATGGAAAAAGACTGCCTGCTGGCATACAAAGGCGAAGGTTATTATCCAGCTTCGTTGGCAGAACCACTTTCGTGCGTGATTGGTGCAATGCATGCCAACTATCATACAACTCCCGGAAGTTATGTTCACAAAATGGACATTGTGGAAGGTGGAAAAATGGCTATTCTGGCCGGTGTTGGTCCAATGGGATTGGCAGCTATCAACTATGTGCTTCGTCGCGATGACCGCAAACCATCATTGCTGGTAGTTACTGATGTTGATCAAACTCGTCTCGACCGAGCTGCAACAATTTATACTGTCGATTTTGCCAAATCACGCGGTATCGACCTTCAATATATCAACACAGGCAAAATGGAAAATCCTGTGGAAGATTTGAGAGCTATCACCGATGGTTATGGATACGACGATGTATTTGCATTTGCACCTGTAAAACCGGTCGTGGAGCAAGCCGATGCTATTTTGGCATTCGACGGCTGTCTGAACTTCTTTGCAGGTCCGAGCGATCCGAAATTCAGCGCCATGTTCAATTTTTATAACGTTCATTATGCTTATACACACGTGGTTGGAACCAGCGGTGGAAATACTGACGACATGGTGGAAGCACTCGATATGATGTCGAAGGGTCTTGACCCTGCCGGATTGGTAACACACATTGGCGGTTTGGGCGCAGTAATCGAAGCAACAAAGCATTTACCTGAAATACCTGGCGGAAAGAAACTTATTTATACGCATGTAGATATGCCGCTAACGCCGATTTCGGATTTTGCAAAACTGGGTGAAACGAATGAAGTGTACAAAACATTGGCCGAAATGTGTGATAAAAATCTTGGTTTGTGGAGTGTTGAGGCTGAAACTTTTCTGCTTGACAACGCAGCAGGATTAATTTAATTTGAGATGGTGGAATTTCGATTCCACCATTTTTATAAAAAATGGGTTGAACTGTTTTAAAGTACACGAACTAACTTTACAATATTAAATGTTTTTAGAATGTTTTTTTTAATACTTGAACTTTATTGATTAATTTTGGTTTTTAAATAGCCGGAATAATATTCATTACAATTTTCAGTAAATATTGATATAATAAACTAAAAATAACTGCATTCATAAAGACATTATGAGAAATAATTTCAATCCCTGGCATCAAGTTGTGCCACACACCGAATCGCCTTTCGTAGTGAAAGGTATTATTGAAATACCCAAAGGTACACGTGCCAAGTACGAATTAGACAAAGAAAGTGGCTTACTCAGACTCGATCGGGTCTTGTATTCATCGGTTTACTATCCTGCTAATTACGGTTTTATACCACAAAGTTACTGCGATGATCATGACCCGTTGGATATTCTTATTCTATCACAAATCGAAGTTGTTCCGCTGTGCATTGTGGAGGCAAAAGTAATTGGAGTAATGCGGATGTTGGATAATGGAGAAGCCGACGATAAAATTATTGCCGTTGCTCTTGGCGATCCAAGTGTAAACCATTACAACGATATTTCGGAACTTCCTCAGTATTTGATTTCGGAAACCATGAGTTTTTTTGAAGATTATACAAAACTTGAAAATAAAACGGTGGTTATTGAGAAATTTTTTGGTAAGGAAACAGCATTGGAAATTATTAATGATAGCTTCAAATTGTACAAGAAAAATTACGGCGAATTACACAAATGGTTTTTTGGGTGATATACTAATTTTGAATTTGCATTAAATATCTATTAGTCAATTTTATAAAAATAAAAATGAAACAACTCGATGTAAAATTAATGCATCCGAAAGAACAGATCAATGTGATTATCGGACGCATTTACCGGAGTGGAATGACAACTACTTCAGGTGGAAACATTTCCATAAAAGATGGAAACGGTGATATTTGGATAACGCCTTCGGCAGTTGACAAAGGATCGTTGACGGTGAAGGACATTGTGTGTGTAAAAAAAGACGGAACGGTGATTGGTCAACACAAACCATCGTCCGAATTTCCATTTCACAAGGCCATCTTTGAAGCACGTCCTGAATTGACGGCTATCATTCACGCACATCCACCGGGATTGGTTGCTTTCAGTATTGCAAGGGTTGTTCCTGATACCAGCATCGTGCCCCAAGCTCGTAAAATTTGCGGCGAAATTGGTTTTGCACCTTACGGATGTCCCGGTAGCGTAGAGTTGGGTGAGAAAATTGCCAAAGAATTTCAAAACAAAAAGTACAAAGCGGTGATAATGGAAAATCATGGCGTTGTGTTGGGTGGAACCGACATGATGGACGCTTATCAACGTTTCGAAACGCTCGAATTTTGCTGTCGTACCATTGTAAACGCCGGCCGAATTGGAAAAGTAAACACACTGACCGATGAGCAGATTTCGAAATATGTGAATCATTTTCCAAAAAATATCACACCATTCATGGATGTGGAATATCCTTCGGACGAGCGCGAAATTCGTACAGAAATGGTGAATATAATCCGTCGTGCCTGCGATCAGGGATTGATGATTTCTACTTACGGCACAGTTTCGGTACGTTGGAAAGACAATGATTTTCTGATTACACCACGCGATGTGGCTCGTTGGGATATTTTGCCTAAAAATATTGTACAGGTAAAAAACGGTACAACCGAAGCCGGCAAAGAACCAAGTCGCTCGGTAGCACTTCATCACCGCATTTATCAATTGTATCCGCATATCAATTCAATTATTACAACTCAGCCGACCAACTTAATGGCTCACGCGGTTAGTCATCAGAAATTTGATGTGCGTACCATTCCCGAAAGCTGGATTTTCTTGCAAGATGTGCCTTCAATTCCATTCGAAAGTTTGTATAATGATACAGAAGTTATTGCTGAAATGTTTGCAAAAAATCGTGTGGTAATTGTTGAAAATGACTGCGTTATCGTAACCGGTAATCAACTGATTAATACATTCGATTACCTCGAAGTAGCTGAGTTTTCGGCAAATTCACTGGTAATGGCTTCGTCCATCGGACCGCTTCAACCCATGGGAGACAAGGAAATTGATGAGTTACGGGTGGCGTTTAATGTGAAATAAAAGAGA
>JAMIIA010000017.1:0-2493 GCA_035913795.1 Bacteroidales bacterium | reverse complement strand
AATGTTTTGTAAGAAGAAAGTAATTGTTCAAGTTCGGATAGCGACTTTCCTTTCAAAGATTCGCGTAAAACCGGATTTGCAGGAACATCAAGGAGTTTATACCCTTTCAGTACAGCTTCAATATACATCCCCGTACCTCCGCAAAGGACAGGTAGTTTACCCCGATTGCGGATATCCTCGAATGCGCGGAAAAAGGCATGTTGATATTCGAATACATTGTACTTATCACCCGGATCGCAAATGTCAATCAGATGATAAGGCACAGGTTTGCCGTTAATGGTGTAATCGGCCAGGTCCTTTCCTGTACCAATATCCATCGAACGATAAATCTGGCGCGAATCGGCACTGATAATCTCCGAATCGAGACGGGCAGCCAGTGCTGCGGCAAATGATGTTTTGCCCGAAGCGGTTGGCCCTAAAACTGTAATTAATTGATAGCTTTCCATAGCGGAACAAAGGTAATAAAAAAGGAGGGTGTGTCAAAACAAAGTAATTGGCACATCCTCTTTCTTTTTTGTTTCGTTTTTCAAAAAAGCTTCAAGCCGCCCATTTTGGATTGATTTTTCTTTCGATTCGATTTTGATCGCTTATCACCTCATAAAACGCTGTTTTCAGAGTAATTTTCCTGTTATAAAAGCCCTTTGATATCCCTTTAGCTGCTTTTGCACACATCTTTTTTATGTTGAAGGCTATGGCAAAGAAGGCAAAGTCCATGGTGACTTTGTCGAGTCCGAAGTGACGGAATCGACGGTATGCCATATTGTATTTCATTTGTCCGAAAACGGCTTCTGGTTCTATAGGTCGTTTGGATCGGTGTTCAAGTCCCTCATCCGAGATCAGCTTCTCACGGGCTTTGCGTTTATATTCCACGAGTCTGCGGTTAACTTCGATGGAGCGATTCCCCTTGGCTTTGAAGCATCCGGTCCGAAGAGGGCATCCTTCGCATCTTGCTGCCCTGTAGCGATGTGATTCGGTAATATATCCGCTAGCTGTCCTTCCATGAGTCTTACCCACAAAGGTCATATGCTGCCCCATGGGGCAAACATAGTAATCATCTTTGGCATTATAATATAAATTATCCACCAGAAAAGGATTATTCTTAAACGAACGCTTCTGCTCTTTGTGGAACCAGTTGTATTTTACAAAAGACTCTATATCATGTTCTTCCATAAAACGATAATTCTCCTCCGATCCATAACCGGAGTCGGCAACGGCTTTGCCGGGAAGCCGGTTGTAACGTCCGGAAAACGAGCTAAGGAAAGGTATAAGGGTTAATGTGTCTGTAGGGTTGGGGAACAGGGAAAAGTCGGTGATGAATTGGTTCTCTGTCCCGATTTGTAAGTTGTAGCCGGGTTTGGTCTGGCCGTTGTTCATCGCATCCTCTTTCATCCGCATAAAGGTGGCTGAAGGATCACTTTTGGAATAAGAATTACGATCCCCGAGTGTTTGCAGATGCTGGTCATATTCGGCAAGCTTATCGCCGTGCTTCTCTAACTCTTTTATCTCTTTCTCCCTTGCCCGACGGGCTTTCTTTTCTTCCCTGGTCCTGGCTGCGGGTTGCTCTGCCAGCGCCTCCTTCAACTCCCGGGCAAGATCGGAGATGGCTGCCGGAGTAAACGCCACGGATTGATTCTCTGCTGCTTTATCCTGGGCGATCGTTTCATCAATCTGTTCAAGTAGGATTCTTATTTTATCGAGAAGTTTGTCCCGGTTCTTCTCCACGCTTTTGCGCCAGACGAAGGTATATTTGTTGGCTTTGGATTCAATCTTTGTCCCATCAATGTATTCCACATCCAGACTCACATAGCCTTTACCGGCAAGAAGAAGCACTAGTTGGGTGAAAATCTGGTTAATCTCATGCTTTACCCGATTACGAAAACGGTTGATTGTAATAAAGTCTGGTTTTTCATACCCGGCAAGCCAGATATAATGGATGTCGCGAAGAAGCAGCTTCTCAATCTTGCGACAGGAATAAACGTTGTTCATGTAGGCGTAGATAATCACCTTGAGCATCATCTGCGGATGATAGGGACTACGACCATATTCTTTATAAAGAGCCTTAATCTTATCAAGATCAAGATTATCAACCAGGGCATTGACAACCCGCACAGGGTCATCTTCAGCAATATCTTCATCAATCCGGCTCGGAAAAAGAAGCGTTTGGTTGGATATATACGGGCGAAAATGTAACTTTGTCATATGAATTTTGAAAACCTAAAGTTACAAAAACTCTAGGAAATAGCAAAGGCCGAGCTTGGGAAAGTTCGACCTTTGTGCATAAAACGAGGGTGTGCCTATTTTGACACACCCTCATGATAATTTACTAAAATGCTAACTTATATCAGTTGTATCTATAGATTTTACAGAAACGCTTCAAACATAAAAAAAAGCCCCAACCGCCATTTTGCGAAGGACTCCACTGCATCTTCTTTGGTAACTGCCTAAGCAGTACACAAAGAAACCTCTTTAAAACCTCTGATTAATTCTTGGAAG
>JAMIIA010000016.1:0-44274 GCA_035913795.1 Bacteroidales bacterium | reverse complement strand
AATAAATGAGTTTTAATAGCCATATTCTACAAAGAATGTAACAAAAAAGTCCTGAACATTGCTCAGGACTTCATTCTTCGTAGTAAATCCTATTGCTAATAGGATGCTCTCCAGCAGAGCCTATTTCCTCTTCAGATTTACAATCGTATTTTACTAAAAATAATTTAAAAAATCACCAACTATTTTTGGCACCATTACCATAAAAATCCCCCTTTGTGCTACCAACATAAAGGGGGATTTTCTTTAAACAGTATTTGAATCGTCTACTTTTTTGGCAGATAGAGAATGATTTCAACCTTACGGTGTTTCTGGAGCTCAGCTTCGCTTAAATCTTCCCATTTCACGCCTGCCTGCAGAGCCAAAGAGGCACCATAGGAGAAGGTGCGGATGCGCGATTCGCCGATGCCATTTTTCGAGAGAAAATCTTTTACAGCCTCGGCACGGTTCTTCGAAAGTTTTTCGTTGTAGGATGCATCTCCGAGCGCATCGGTATAGCCTTTTATTGTTACATAAAGACGGCTATCGCTGCGCAGAGCCTGAATAACCTTATTTTCAAGTATTACCTTGGCGTCGGCTCGTATGGCATAGTCGTTCAGATCGAAATTTACCACAATTACATCATAAACCGGATCGGTAATAACCGTGGGGTCATACTTTTTCAGGTTGGTGTTGAACGAGCTGGTATCTACCTTTAAAGCAATGGTAGAGGCATCGAAGTTTTCTTTGATGTAAGCCAAATCGGTTTGGATGTTAACCTTTTTATTCTGATCGAGTTTAAGGTTCACCTGGAGCTTTTGCATGCTGGTAACAAAAAACTTCCTGCCATCGACATTTAAAGTGGTTAGCACATTTTTAGCTTCAGCGGCCTGTGAGGCAAGTTTAACGGCTGGCATGAGACTAAACACAACGTCTTCGTCCGACATTACATTCAGTTCCTTCGAAAGAATGGAGATATCGATTAATTCAGCATCGGCGGTGTTCGATGGTGCTGCACTCATTTGCGAGAGTGTTTTGTTGTATTCGCTTTCCGATTGGGTTTCGGTACCAAGGTTATATTTTACGCCTTTTGTAAGTGGTACTACAATTTCAATATCTTTTCCTGTGGCAGGGTCCTTTTTACTCAGGGTAAGTATGTACATAGTACCAGGAATAATGGTCAATTCGGTGGCCATTATTTTCTTGGCCGAAACTTCGGTAAGCGATTCGGTATTTACCAATATCGGAAAGCCCTGTGATTCTTTCACGGGAACTTCTTTAAACACAGGTTCGGCATCGACTTTTACCGCGCCGGTTTTCTTGGGGTTGAAGTTTTCTTTGAAATAGGCAATATCGGTTTGAATGTTGAAATTGGCTTCTATGTCGAGGGGTAAAACAAAAAAGAACGACCGTCCTGCCACGGGGATATTGTTTTCGTTAATAAACAAAAGCGATGGATCTTTGGCGGCAACAGCTGGAATGCTTTCGTCCTTCACAAACCGGATTGTATACATTTCGCCCACATTCATCATAAGCTCCTTGGCCAGTGCGGTTAAGTCAATCACACTGCTGTTCGAGCTTTGATATTCTTTTGCGAGGTCGTTTAAGGCATCTTTATATTCAGAGCTAAGAGGCTTCATTCCAGCGGTAAATTGGTACCTCATGCCGGCTTGGAGTTTAATCTCGGTTTTATCAAGTGGTTCAGGATTGAGTATTTCCTTCTTTTTTTGTTCGGCCGAAAATAAAGGATTATAGACGATATTACTCGCCAGAGCATTTTCGTGCTGAATCACTATTTTGTATGGTTCATTGGGTTGAAATCCAAAATTGAAACCAGATTGGGCTACTGAGGCAATGTTGTGTTCTTCACCATCGCTTAGGTACAAGTTTATTTTACCCTCTTCAATCGTTGTTTTCTTTTTAAATTTGTAAGCGGCATGTTTAACCTTAAGGTCTAATATATGCACCCTGTAGATATCTTCTTCTCCCATGCCCCCCGGGCGATTCGAACTAAAATAACCTGAATAGCCTTCAGGAGAAAATGCAAGGCCATAATCGTTATAAGCCGAGTTAACTTTATTGCCAAGGTTTTTCGGGCTGCTGTTTTCCTGTTTGAGGTTCACTACAAAAAGGTCCAGACCACCTAAGCCATTATGTCCGGCCGATGTAAAATAAAGCAGTGTATCGTGCAGAACGTAAGGATATAATTCGTCTTTAGTGCTGTTTACTTGCGATCCCAAATTCTTAGGTTTCGACCATTTACCGTTTACCCAGTCACTGGAATAAATATCCTGGCCACCAATTCCGCCAGGAGCATCAGAAACAAAAAAGAGCTTTGTTCCATCACTGTTAAGAGCCGGATGCCCCAGGTTTGTAATACCTTCGATATTTAACTCGCTGAATTCCAATTTAGTGGCAGCATCTTTCGGAATGTCACTCACGAAGGTTTTTAGATTCGAATTAATAGAGGTGCCTCGAGTTAGATAGAGCTTGTTGGTTTTACTAGAGATTAAAACGGAAAGCTCGTTTTGGGTGGTGTTAAGGCTGGTATTTAAGTTATTTAAACGACCTAAGCGGCCTTCTTTGAGAAAAGTGCCTGAAAAGAGGTTGTAGTTATCGTTGGCACTGCTACCATATAAATCTTTGCGGGTAGAGGAAAATGTGATTTTATTTTGAAAAACTCCTGGAGCTGTTTCCGATTCGGGGGTGTTTAAAACACTCTCGTTCTCTACCATTACAAAAGAAGAATCTTTATACATTTTAGCTCTTACGTCGGCAGAGCTCACATAACCTTTTATTTCGGAGTTTACCACTTCGTTGTACTTCCCTAACCATAACTCAAAGCCAGATACATCTTTATTCTTAAGCAGGAGCAAGGCAAATTGCAAACGATACTCGTTGGGAATGTAAAGGCTTGTTTCGAAAACAATGCGATAGCATTCTGCTGCCTGATCCAGCAGTTCCAAGGCTGAAAAGGACTCTGCTTTGCGAAGTACAGAATAATAATTTGCGGCATCTTTTTTATAGGCCATGTTGTAATAGACAATGGCTTTTTTATAATCGCTCTTATCGAAATAATAATCGCCCTTTTCGTCGTATACATTGCGTACATCCAGAATGCTTGCTTTTGGTTGTGCGTAACTCATGTTACTCACTATTCCAAACAAAAATATTACTAGTAATGCTCTCATTTCTTTTTAAGTTTTTACCAAATTATTCAATTATTGGCACACTTGAAAGAACATGGAAAGAAAAATACAATTTTAATGATATTTCTTGCTCCTTCTTTGGGCATTCGATGCAAGCGAAGTACGCGTGGCTAATGAAAAGAGCAGATAAAGAAGGCTAAAAAAACTATTTGCCATTAAACAATCATTGCCAGGCGCTGTTTAAGCATCATAATTTTTCATTCACTTATGCATTCACTTTATACAATCGTGCAAGCAGCTCACTCCGGGTTGCGTTGGATAGTTTTGTTACTATTTGTATTATGCATTGTCGATTATCTGTGGGCCTGGCAACTAAAAAAGCCCTATAATAAGCGTCATAAAGCACTTTTTTCCGCCAACCTTTCTTTTTTTCACCTGCAGGTATTATTAGGCATTGCTTTGTATTTCATTAGTCCCCGTGTTCAATTTTCGGAGCAAACACTATCTACTTATAGCATTCGTTTTTTTACGGTGGAACATGCTCTTGTCATGCTTATTGCAGCCATTCTTCTTACCGTAGCCTCCGTAAAAATAAAAAAGATAGCTACTGATTCGAATAAATTCCGAATCGGATTTTTTTATCTTTTAATAAGCTTTCTTCTTATTCTGGCCGCTATCCCATGGCCATTTTACAGTTTAGGTGTGGGTTGGTTTTAGGTTTTTACTATTTGCAATCGAAACGTTTCCTTTTATCAATTTATTGAATAGGTTGATAAACGTAAGATTTTGCAACAGCTATTCAGGGTAAAGAAAAGTTGACGCATGGGTTTCTCAGAGGGTTGTAAGAGCGCTATTGCTGTTCAGATGGCAAACGATGCCATTCGAAACGAAAGGGTTGTGCACTGGTTGCCCGAGTACAATGCATAAATCAAATCGTGTGCATTAAGAAAACGGGTTTCAAACTGAAAAACGAAGTGCTTTAATTTCTTGTCTTTTCTATTATACAATATTGGCAAATCCCATAAAGGCCATGGCCAGTAGACCTGCTATGATTAGTGCAATGGGAGTTCCCTGCATTCCTTTAGGGATATTCACCAGTTTGAGTTGTTCACGAATACCAGCCATTAATACCATTGCCAAGGTAAAACCTACTGCTGTTGCCGAAGCATATACCACACTTTGGATCAGGTTGTAATCTTTGGTTATTGCTAAAAGTGCAATACCCAATACAGCGCAGTTTGTTGTAATCAGTGGCAAATATATTCCAAGCGCATGATACAGGGGAGGACTTACTTTTTTAAGTATAATTTCTACCATTTGAACCAAGGCAGCAATTACAAGAATAAAGGTAATAGTCTGCATAAATTCGATATGCAGGCTTACCAGCACTGCGGTATAAATCAGATAGGTAACCAGGTTTGCCAAAGTCATCACAAAAATTACGGCCGCACCCATGCCTATTGCGGTATTAATTTTACCCGATACCCCTAAAAAAGGACAAATTCCGAGGAACTGAGCAAGTACAACGTTATTTACAAACAGGGCAAGTATTATAATTTGAATGTATTCCATAACAATTACTTTTGAAGGGTTTTGATACGGTTTGTAAGAGCAATCATGTATCCATAGGTAAAAAATGCACCCGGAGGCATAATAAACAATAATATGGTCTGGGCATTTTCACTTACAAGTTTATATCCGAAAATAGAACCATTTCCAAGAATTTCACGAAATGCTCCCATGGCAGTTAGAGCCAGGGTAAAACCAATACCCATACCCAGGCCATCCAGCAACGAGGGAAGAACACTGTTCTTTTGTGCAAACGCTTCGGCACGACCCAGAATAATACAGTTTACAACAATAAGGGGTATAAAAATCCCCAGTGTTTTATATAGATCAGGAGTATAGGCCTTCATTACCAAATCGACAATGGTTACAAAAGATGCTATTACTACAATAAAAGCAGCGATGCGAACCTTATCGGGTATTACATTTTTCAAAAGAGAAATAAGAACATTCGATGAAATCAATACAAACGTTGTGGCAGCACCCATACCAATTCCGTTAACTGCCTCGCTGGTTACGGCAAGCGCCGGACAAGTTCCAAGAACCAGCACAACGCTGGGGTTTTCTTTCCAGATGCCATTGGTGAAATATTTTAAAAGGCTCATTCTGTACCTCCCTCGTTTAATTGAATTGATTTGGCTGTATCACTCATTGCAGTGGATGCCATATTACTTTTATAGGCATGTAGCGCTCTGTTAAGCGCATCGCAATATGCTCTTGAACTAATTGTTGCGGCAGTTATCGCATCGACATCACCGCCATCTTTTTTTACCTGAAGATTGAATTCTTCTGGATTTTTTCCGTTGAATTGATCATGGAATTTTGCGTCACTCATTTTAGTTCCAAGTCCCGGAGTTTCTTTTTGTTCCATGACCTTGGTATTAAAAATGGTTCCTTCGGCTGTAATTCCAACCATCACCGAAATATAACCTGAGTAGCCTTTGTAGGTATAGGAGCTTATTGCAGTTCCTATGAGTTTACCATCCTTATAGGCCGGATAGAGTACCAAGGTATCTGCGGAATTGGCACCATTGATGTTTTGAGTAAATCCAACTTTAAAACTTTCTTCTGCGGGACTATTGTCAAACACAGGCAACACGAGTCCAATGGCATCGTTAATTTTCTTTTTATCGGCATTGGCAATAGGCTCTTTGGTAAACATATAAACACTGGCCAAAGCTGCCGACATGACTGCACAAATAAGGAACAGGCTCAGGACCATGTTCAGTAGTGATGATTCGATTTTCTTCATGATCTTACTCTCCCGAACCGTTTTGGTTTAAAATACATGTTAATAAGCGGAGTAAAAGCGTTCATTATAAGAATTGCAAAGGATATACCTTCTGGGTAGGCTCCAAAAACCCTGATTAATACTGTTAGAATTCCTATACTGATACCATAAATCAGCATTCCGGTTATTGTCATGGGCGAAGTAACATAATCGGTAGCCATGTAAATTGCTCCCAGCATCACTCCACCGGCAAGTATGTGAAAAACGGGTCCGGCCGTAAGCTCGGGACTTGCATAATGCAGAATTCCGCTGAAGATAAAAACGCTGCCGATAACACTCACTGGAATATGCCAGGTAATAATTTTTCGCCAGAGCAGAAATGCAAAACCAATAAGCAGTGCAATTGCCGATATTTCACCAGCACTACCGCCAATATTTCCCCAAAGCATATTGCCCAAATCGGGCATATTTGCCAGAATACTGTCGAGTTTATCGCCTTTGGCCAGGCCTTCTTTTAATACTCCTAGAGGTGTTGCACCTGTGATTCCATCGATGGAGGTAAAACGCATTTCATTAAGAGGAACTGGCCAGGTAGTCATTTGCACAGGATAAGAGATAAGCATAAAAACCCTTCCCACCAGTGCCGGATTGAAGGGGTTATTGCCCAAACCACCAAAAGACATTTTAGCAATGCCAATTGTTACAAGACTTCCTGTTATGATCATCCAAACCGGCACCGAAGTGGGTATATTAAATGCGAGTAGCAGACCGGTTAAAATTGCAGAGCCATCGCCTACAGACGTGGAAGTTTTAAACATGTATTTCTGAATGAGGAACTCAAAAAATACACAGGACAAAACAGCTGTGAGTGTGATGACTATGGAACCAATTCCAAAAAACCAAACCGATGCCAGAAAGGCAGGCATGAGGGCAATAATAACCCCGTACATGTTTTTACTGACGGAATCGCCACTATGTATGTGAGGTGAAGGAGAGACAAATAATTTATTCATTGAATGCTTGCTTTAATTCGTTGGAAATCATTTTGTGTTTCGTTTCCGGATAATCTGACCAACTTTGCCTTTTCCGAGTCTTATGTAATCCAGTAATGGCCTTCCGGCAGGACAAATATAACTGCACGACCCACACTCGATACAATCCATTACCCGGTCGCTTTCCATTCTGTCGAAAAGCGATTTTTCACCTTCGATACCTAGAAGGTATGGCTCAAGGCCCATTGGACATACCGAAATGCACTTAGTGCAACGAATACATCCTAGTATTTCTTTTCGAGTGGCTTCTTCTTCGGGAATCACCAAAATTCCGGAGCTGCCTTTTACCACCGGAACATCGAGCTGAGCCAGGGCTTTACCCATCATTGGCCCCCCGTTGATTATTTTTCCTGTATTTTCGGGCAAACCACCAGCCTGTTCAATCAGTTCGCGCACCGAAGTGCCTATACGAACCTTAAAGTTTGAGGGTTTTTTTACTTGTTTTCCTGTGATGGTTACCACTCTTTCGATAAGGGGTTTATTTTTTTGCACTGCTTCGTAAACAGCAAATACAGAACCCACATTAAATACCACGGCTCCTATATCGATGGGTAAAGCTCCGGAGGGTACCTCTCGACCAAGCACAGCGGAGATAAGCTGTTTTTCTCCTCCCTGGGGGTATTGCACTTTTAGGGCCTGCACTTGAATTCCCTCGAAGTCTTTTATTGCCTTTTTCATGCTAGCAATGGCGTCTGGCTTGTTGTTTTCGATGCCTATTATGGTTTTTTTGACATCAAGGGCTTTCATTAGAATTTGAATGCCCACTACAAGTTCGTCGGTTTTTTCTAGCATCAGCCGGTGATCGGCGGTTAGATAGGGCTCGCACTCCACGCCGTTCACAATTAGATATTCGGCGTTTTTGCCCTTAGGTACCATGGCTTTTACATGCGATGGAAAAGTGGCGCCACCCAGCCCTACAATGCCAGCTTCGGCTATTTTGTCGATAATTGCATTCCGTTCCAGTTTTATTTCTTTTACAAGTCTGTCAGAGCGGTCAATTCCCTCCATCCATTCATCACCTTCGGTATCGATAAAGATTGCTTCGCGTTTGTAACCAGAACTATCGGGACTGGGTTCAATTTTTGCGATTTTGCCCGAGACCGAAGCATGTATGTTGGCCGAAATAAATCCATTGCTCTGAGCAATTAACTGCCCTACCTTAACCTGATCGCCCTTTTGCACGATTGGTTTAGAGGGAACACCTAAATGCTGGGCCAGCGGAATAATCACAGTTTTCGGAAGTGGTAAATCTGTGATTACTGCACTCACCGAGAGTTTATTTTCTGGTGGATGAATTCCTCCGATTGAAAATGTTTTAAGCACGTGTACCTCCTTCAGTTGATGGTTTGTGTATTGGTATCAGACTTTGCAGATGTTTCGCTTTCAACCCCGGTTTCAGCCTTTTCGCGACGGGGCGGAAAACCTATCTCGATAATGGAATTGGTGGGGCATTCCGTAACACATTTGCGGCAAAGACGGCATTTATCCGAATCGATATAAGCCAGGTTGTTGCCCATAATAATTGCATCGAACGGACATACCTTAAAACATTTGCTACAG
The DNA here is from genome assembly GCA_035913795.1 of Bacteroidales bacterium. GTDB lineage: Bacteria > Bacteroidota > Bacteroidia > Bacteroidales > UBA10428 > UBA10428. The sequence continues at coordinate 35,740 of JAMIIA010000016.1, read as the reverse complement.
CCAATGCATGCTACAGAACAATTCTTCTTGGCTGGACCACCCTTATCTTCATTTTTACAGGCTACATATATTTTTCGGTCGGCTTTGGCTCTTTTCCTAAGTTCAAAAAGGGCTTTTGGACATTCTTTTACGCAGGCTCCACAGGCAGTACATTTAGCATCGTCAACCACCGGAAGTCCACTCACCATATCCATAGATAGGGCGTCGAATTTGCAAACACGCACACAATCGCCCAAGCCATGGCAACCATAATGGCAACCAGTTTCGCCCCCATACAATGAGGTAGTGATGATACAAGTTTGGGCTCCGTTATAATTGCTAGTTTTGGGACGATTCTCACAGCTTCCATTGCACAATAAAACAGCTACTTGTGGGTCTTTTACCGCAGCGTCGCGCCCTAGTAAGCTGGCTACTTTTGTCATGCATTCATTGCCTCCTACCGGACAAAACAACTCATCAAAGCTTTCAGATTTTACACATGCCTCGGCAAAGTTTCGGCAACCAGCATATCCGCATCCACCGCAATTGGCTGCAGGCAGGCTTTCTTCTACCAAGTCGATGCGAGGGTCTTCGTAAACTCTAAATTTACGGGCAACAAAATAAAGAATAACCGCCGAGGTAATTCCCAATCCGCTAAGCGATGCCACAGTATAAACAATAACAGGATTCATATTAGTGTACTTTTTTCAAAGTGAATTGAAATGTTTTTTGGTGCCTGTTTCTAAAAAGGTATAATATATAAAAATAGATTACCACAAAAAGCAGACACATGAGGCCTACCAAGGTTTCGCTTAAGCCCAGCTGGGTAAGTAAAATGAGTAGAAATATAATTACACTGAAGGGAAGCACATACGCCAGCAGCACAGCTCTATAACCTAGCGCTTGTTTTAGGCTTACCATAACCATATCACCTGTCTTGAATTGATTTTCAGGTACTTTCACAACGATTTCTTTTTGCTGTAAATCGTTGCTGCCACATGTTTCTTTTGAATGACAGGATGAACAGGCCGAAAAAGAATTTATCATCACCCGGGCAGTCCCGTTCTCAATTTTTTCAATAATTCCCTGCTGCTCGATGCAGTTGGTAGAACTCATTCAGCACTTTTTTTTTGGTTAGGGCATACAAAAATATATTTTATCGGCTAACAAAATAGTGATACTGGATGTTTCTACTCAAAATAGACCGATTCTAAATAAATTTCCGACAAAGGTTTTAACCAATTCTTTTTAAGTTGAACAGGTTATACTCTTTAGTCATTTAGAATGCGATTTTTTGAATGTTTCGTTATTTTTTAAGCGAAGTGAGTGGGTATCGGTTTCCCTCGATTTTAGTAATATAGCCTTTTACAGATCCAATCAATATCGGACTTTCGACATACACCGGAATGCGATTGGCATCGTTGGTAACCCATAAAAACATATCTTCTCCTTCTTTAAACATGGTGCCCTCCACGAGCAAAACAGTGAACTTCATGCATTCGAAGGTGCCTATATCTTTAATTTTCTTATCCTCATTTCCCAAATAACGGAAGTATAAATCGTATGGTTTATCGTCAAGTACAACAGTGACCGGAATTTTGTCGTTGATTTTATATTTGGCAAAATCGAGGTTACGTGTATAGAGCAAGGCACTCATTACATCAAAGCTACAGCCATCAACTTTGATTGTATCGTAGTTAAAGGGATTGTCTTTGATTTTGTTCTTTCTGTAAACTACTGTATCGCCCTGGAAAGTATAATTTTCGTGTTGGCGGTAATCGCCCTCGCGGGTATTTCTCTGAAAATACTGTGGTCTGAGATTATCTTTTAAAACCCAGGTTTCGTAACTATCGCGCACTTTAAAAAACTTATCCCACCAACTAAAGGTTTGTCCGGTGGCTTTAAAATGATAGGCTTCTTTGCCATTGATCATGTCGTTTTTTATGGTAAACTCAACAAGTCCAACTTCTGAAAATACTACCAGCCAGTTGTATGAAATTGTATACGAAAGTTTTTCGCCAGATTGAAAAGTAAGGTTCTTCACTTGGCAGCTCTTCTTTTTTTCCTGACCACTTATAGGGCTCAAGGCATAGAAGAACAAAAGAGAAATTATCAGTATAAGCTTATTCATGACTCATTATTTTCGTTTGTTTTGTCTGGTGAAACAATAATTGAACCATTTCTTTTAAGGTTGGAATTTCAGAGTAATTTAGGATGGTACTTCCTACTTAATTTTAGTTCTACCTTATGATCTATCCGCAGCTGTTACTTCAAATTAAAAGTGCCTGAATACATATATCAGACACTTGCAGCGGCTAAAAAAAACACAGGATATTGTTTATTCAGACAATCTTAAATAATATAGAGGCTTAATTGGTTTCGATGAAATTGAATTTAATATCCAGTATCGACTCATAATACTCTCCTCGTTCCAGCACATCGTCGTCTCCTTCTTCGTAATACCAGTTAATGCTGAGTTGTTTGCCTTTCTTAGTCAAATCGGCCAGGGCTCTTAAAATATGTAATAAAGCTTTCGAGGAGCCGCTGTTAAAATATTCCAGAGAAATGTCCAGGTTGGTTGAGTCTTTGGGTTCCTGGCAATAAAAGAAAGTCCATTCAAATAACTGGTCATAGAATTTCGAAGGATCTTCGGGTATAGATCTCCCACTAATCTTAAGTCTTCCTTCGGTCGAGAATTCAACCTCAGGCGTGCGTTTGGTACTTGATATTAGTAGGTTTTCCATGAAAAAGAGAAAAAAATCGTCTCAAATGGTTTAAAATTACAATAAATTCAATTCATCGCACCTTCTCAAAATAAATTATTTGATAGAAGGCTTTAAGGCCCGAATATTAGACTATTTTTGGATAACCCCCAAAAGTTTTAACTAACATACGCATGATTTCTATTGCTTTAATAACAAAAGCGTACGAATTTGCAGCTGAAAAACACTGCTTGCAGCGCAGAAAAGGGGCAAAAGATGTACCTTATATCAATCATCCGATTGAAGTGGTGAATCTGTTGAGCCATACCAGCAATACCTTAAACCAAACTTTGTTAATTGCGGCCATTTTGCACGATGTATTGGAAGATACCGATACTTTGGCTCCAGAAATTGAACAATTGTTTGGTAGCGAAGTGTTGGCGGTGGTTCTTGAGGTAACCGATAATATGCAAATGAGCAAACAGGCAAGAAGGGCTGCACAGATTAGCAAGGCTGCTTCTTTGACCGATTTAGCCAAGCAAATTAAAATAGCCGATAAAACCTGTAACATACTCGATATTTTAACTACACGGCTCGCATGGTCTCGCATTATGAAAATTGAATACATTGTCTGGGCGAATGAGGTAGTGAATGGATGCAGAGGTGTTAACCCTCAACTCGAAGTGGAGTTCGACAAGGCTTGTCAAATGGCCAGAAATGTGTTGGGAAATTTTTAGAAAAGCGAAAAATTTGGTCGCTGTTGATTATTGTTGCAGCATAAGAATAGGAATCTCTGAACAGTGTGTTTCTCTCATCTCATTTGTCTAACTGTCAGGCTATATTTTAATTGAACAATCATTGGTTATCCTGAAGAAATTATTCAATATCGAAAACTTCTATTCGGCGAAAAAGTAACTTAATTCGAAGTTAAGCCCTGCTCCGCGCAAAAGGGGTTGCATCGAGCGCTCCAAACTCTTTTTTGAGGTATTTGTGATATCCGGTAATGGCAATCATAGCAGCATTGTCGGTAGAATACACAAACTCTGGTATATAAACCTTCCATCCCTGAATTTTACCGGTTTCCTCAAGGCTGTTCCGCAGTCCGCTGTTTGCAGAAACACCGCCAGCAATAGCAATGTGCCTTATTCCTGTTTGCTCACTTGCCAGCTGCACTTTATGGAGTAATATTTCGATAATGGTGCGTTGCAGCGAGGCGCATAAATCGGCTTTATGGTTTTCGATAAAATCGGCATCGGTTTTTAATTGGTCGCGCAGAAAATAAAGAAACGAGGTTTTTAGTCCGCTAAAACTGTAATTCAGCCCCGGCAAAATGGGTTTGTTAAAAACATAAGCGGAGCTATTTCCTTCCTGACTTAGCTTGTCGATTAGCGGACCACCCGGATAGGGCAACCCAATAATCTTGGCACACTTGTCAAAAGCTTCACCAGCGGCATCGTCAATGGTCTGTCCGATGATTTCTGATTGAAGATAATTGTGAATTACCAGTATCTGTGTGTGACCGCCCGACACCAGCAGGCAAAGGAATGGGAAGGGGGGCATGGCAAGGTTTTCACCTTTTTGTTGCAAAAATAACGAAAGAATATGGGCATGCAGATGGTTTACCTCAATCAGTGGAATGTTGTTGGCAATGGCATAACCCTTGGCAAATGAGGTACCTACCAGCAGCGAACCTAACAAACCCGGACCCCGGGTATAAGCTACTGCCGATACATCGGAAGGTAATACTCCTGCTTCCTTTAAGGCCACATCTACCACCGGAATGATGTTTTTCTGATGAGCCCTGGAGGCGAGCTCAGGCACTACACCACCATATTTTTTGTGTACATCCTGGTTGGCTACCCTGTTGCTGGCTACAAATCCGTTACAAATTACAGAGGCCGATGTATCGTCGCAAGACGATTCAATACCGAGGATTATCGTATCCATAAATATTTGTTATTAAAGTAGCACGAATTTTACCATTTTTGTAGGAATATTTCCGGCGTGCGCAAACTTATTAAAAAAATATTGAACCTGATTGGCTGGCTCCTTTTCCTCCTCTTCATTTTTGGGGTGGCTGCCTCTATCATAATCAATACACCTAAAGTTCAAACGCGCATAACCTCCATAGCTTTCGGAAAGATTCAGGAACTTTTTGGTTCTCAGGTTCAATACAAAAAAGTGCATCTCGGGCTGTTTAACCGTGCTGAACTTGAAGGCTTGCTAATACGCGACCTGAATGCCGATACCCTGCTCTATGCTGAAAAGATGAAGGTTAAGCTACCCGGTATCATGAAAAAACTTTTGTTCGATAAAACCATTCCTTTGCGTATCGGAGAGCTTAGTTTTAATGATTCTTACTTTCGATTGTATTCCGATTCGTTGAAGGTAGTTAACCTTCAGTTTATTGTCGATAAACTCAAGGAAAGTAAGAATACAAATAAAGCACCTGAACCTTTGTATATCGATCAGATTAAACTTCGAAACTGTCGCCTTGATATTCATAATTACTACCGGCAGGAAAAGGAGTATGGTATTGACTATTCGCAAATGACATTTCGCGAATTGAACATGAACGTATCGGGCTTGGTAAGCCTGGCCGATACGCTTACCATGTCTGTTGAAAAGCTTTCATTTGTTGAGCAATCAGGCTTTAAAATAAGCTCTTTTGAGTCGAATCTGTCAATTCACAGCAAGCAGTTTCACCTCGATAAAACCTATATCGAAACCCATCAGGCATACTTTCGGATGGAACATATTTATTTTAGTTTCGATAGTTTTAAAGATTTCAGCGGAGGCCGTTTTAACGAACATATAAAGATGGACATTGATTGCCGCGAATCGAAGGTAAACATTCGCGAATTGGCTTGGTTTACTCCGGCTTTTAAGCAAATGGAGGATGATTTTCAGTTGTCGGGTAATTTTTATGGTAGCTTGTCGAACCTTCGGGGTCGGTCTGTTGAACTGAGTTATGGAACTTCCACAAGCTTAAAAGGCAGGTTTGATATTTCTGGTTGGCCCGAAATAAATGAAACTTTTCTGATTTTCGATATCGACCATTTTCAAACCACAACAAGCGACATTACAAAACTTAAGTTGCCAAACAGTAAATCTATCCGACTACCAGAAAGGTTTTCGGGCATTGAATATTATACCTATAAAGGAAATTTTACAGGGTTTTTTAAAGACTTTGTTTCGTACGGTACCCTGGCTACCAACCTTGGAAGCTGTAAGCTCGACGTTTTGTTTAAACCCGGAATAGACAACAGTGTGACATTCTCCGGCTTTGTTTCCACAGGTGGTTTTCAGATTGGCCCTATTACGGCCAAACCAGAAAGGTTCGGTCAGATTGTATTTAATTTGCAGGTAGAAGGAACCGGAACCATCGATAAGGGTCTTAGCGTGAATATGTCTGGCGACATTCCCTCGTTTACAGTGAACAACTACCAATATCAAAATATACAGGTCGATGGTAGCTTCTCTGAGAAGAGTTTTAATGGCGAGCTTGAAATTGACGACCCAAACCTGCAAATGAGTTTTACCGGATTGCTTGACTTATCTTCGTCTATACGTCAGTATAATTTTAGTTCGCATGTATACATGGCTAATCTTAGTGCACTGAACATTGATAAAAAGAATACAAACTCAAAGGCTAGTTTCTTTGTTCGAGCCAGCCTCTCGGGTAATTCGCTCGATGAAGTGAATGGTGAAGTAAAACTTATAAATGCTCTTTTATCGAAATCTGATGCCCAGATACAGCTATACGATTTTTCCTTATTTGTAAGGAATGATTCTTTGCTAAACCAGATAAAATTCCAGTCCGATTTCGCCGAGGGCATTATTAGTGGCCATTACAAGCTTACTGCCCTGGGAAAAGAATATCTGCGCTTGTTCGATACCTATTTGCCTTCATTAGGACTCTACAAGCCTGATGGTGAGTTATTGCCCGAGGCAGATTTCAAATACCGTTTTTATTTCAAGAATGTCCAGAGTATTCTTGGCTACTTTACTCCCGATTACATGATTTATCCAAAAACCCTGGTAGAAGGGGAGCTTAAAAGAGGATTAGCACAGCAGGCAACCATACACATCGAATCGCCGGAATTGAGAATAAATAAAACACATATTAAAAATCTGGTATTAAACTCTCTGGCCACTCCATCGGCTATCGACATTGATTTTGGTTGCTTGGAGCTAAACGTAAATAAGCGTCTGGCTCTGAATAATTTTACCCTTATTTCAATAATCGATTCAAACCTGGTAGATTTTAAAGTAAGATGGATGAATTGGGATAGTACGATGCACCGTGGAGATATGGAAGGTAAACTGGCATTCAGAAATTTACCCGGACAAAAGATAATGGCTGATGTAGAAATCGATAGCTCCATGCTTGTTTTGGGCGATTCTCTCTGGGTGCTTCATCCCTTTAGCCTGGTATACGACAGCAATAAAGTAGCAATTCTTAATTTCAATCTTTCGCATGGCGATGAATACCTGCAGGCACAGGGTAACATTTCCGAAAACACCAACGATACCCTGCGTTGTAATTTTCATAATTTCAATTTTGGTTATCTGAATTTTTTTACGCGCTCACAGAGTTTCCGCTTTGGAGGGTTGGTAAATGGCTCGGCTGTTGTAATGGGCCGCGAGAAGCCGCTCTTTTTTGCTTCACTTTTTGTGCAGGCTTTGGAACTTAACGATGAGCTGATTGGCGATACGCGAATCGATACCCGCTATAATTACCAACGCGAGTCGATAGAAATTGATGCCAATGTTTTCCGTGGTAACCTAAATACGCTCGATATTCAGGGAGAATATTTTCCATCTCGTAAGGGCGAATTAGACCTGGTTCTTAATCTCGATAAATTCAGATTAAACTTTATCAATCCCTACCTTAAATCTATTTTCAGCGATATTCGAGGGCTGGCCACTGGCAGGTTAAATCTTACAGGTACCGGTTCGAAACCTTTATTGAATGGAATTCTTAATCTACAGAAGGCTGCTTTTACGGTCGATTATCTGAATACCCGCTACAACTTTACTTCCGAAGTGTCTTTTACTAACAACAACATAGTGTTTGACAGAGTTGAGTTGTTCGATAAATTTGGAAACACAGCCCAGCTCAATGGAATTATTCGTACCGAATACCTTAAAACTTTCAGTCTGAACCTGAGCATGCAGCCAAAAAATTTTTACTGCCTCAATACTACAGAAATTGAGAATCCTTATTTCTTTGGTCAAGCCTTTGCCAGCGGATTAATCCGGTTAAGCGGACCCAGCTCTGAACTAATTTTTGATATTACGGCCACCACAGAACCAGGAACGTCCTTTAATATTCCGCTCTCCGATTCCGAGGAACTTTCGGAATACAATTTCATCAAATACATACAAATCGATTCTGTTTCATCGGAAGAAGATATTGAAGAATACAAAGTGAACCTTTCTGGCTTGCAGTTGAATTTCAACTTAAATGTTACTCCGGCAGCAGAGGTTAACATTATTTTCGATCCCACGGTAGGCGATATCATAACCACCCAGGGAACAGGTAATTTGCGCATCGGCATTAATCCTCTGGGCGATTTTAATATGCTGGGAGAATATGTAATAGAGTCGGGAACCTACCTCTTTACATTGAAAGAAATGCTTTTAAATAAAAAATTTAAAGTAGAGCAGGGCAGTTACCTTCAGTGGACTGGCGATCCGGTGAATGCCAATGTCAATATCAATACTTATTATCGGACAAAAGCCTCGCTGGCCGACTTAACTGGCGATCAGACTGCTACTAAACGGTACACGGTCGATTGCAAATTGGGCCTTACTGGCAGGCTCATGAACCCGGTAATAAATTACAATATTTTTCTGCCTTTTTCCGAACAGGAAGAGCGTGATGTTTTATCCGCAGCCATTGGCTCGGATGAATCTATGGGAAAACAGTTTCTTTCTCTGTTGGTACTAAACCGGTTTATGTATGCCGGCACAGAAGAAAATTCAGGGAATAGCAATTCAAATATTGCAGGAGTAAATGCCAGTGAGTTTCTAACTAACCAGCTAAGCAACTGGCTTTCGCAGATTAGCGATGAATTTGATTTTGGTGTGAACTACCGTCCTGGTTCTGAATTGAGTCCACAGGAACTAGAACTCGCTTTGTCAACACAACTCCTGAACGACCGGCTGACAATAAACGGGAGTGTAGACATGAAAACCAATGCCGAAGCCGAAGACGCTACCAATATCCTCGGAAATCTTGATGTGGATTACAAGATAACCCCAAACGGAAAATTAAGGGCTCGTGCCTACAACCGTGCAAACGACGAAATTGTTACCTATTCGCCCTACACACAGGGAATTGGGATGTTCTTTACGGAAGAATTCGACAGCTTAAATGATTTAACAGGAAAAAACAAAAAGAGTAAAAAATCGAAAAACAACAAAAGCAAGGATACTCCAGAAAGCTCTGCGATCATGCGCGACGATGAACAGGAATAAAATAAATATATTTGTTTATAAAATCGGAGATAAAATAATCACACAGCTCCCAGCGTTTATATAATTTTAGTGCAAATAATTAAACTACTATGATTACATTTTTGATTCTGCAGACAGATATCAATCAGCAAGCAGCGCAGGCAACTGCAGCAGGTGCCACTGAATTAAGTATGCCATTTATCGATATGGCGATGAAAGGAGGGTGGCTTATGCTCCCTATCTTTTTATTGTCGCTCGTAGCAGTCTATATCTTTTTCGAGCGATTTTTTGCCATCAACAAGGCTGCGAAAATAGACATTAATTTTATGAACCGCATTAAGGATTATATACACGAGGGTAAACTCGATTCAGCAGTAGCACTTTGCCAGTCTTATAACAACCCCGCTGCCAGCATGGTGGAAAAGGGTATCCGACGGATAGGAAGGCCCCTGCAGGATGTGAATACAGCCATTGAAAATGTGGGTAACCTCGAAATTGCCTCACTTGAAAAAACCCTCTATTTGCTGGCTATGGCTGCCGGTGGTGCACCTATGATAGGTTTTCTTGGTACAGTAACAGGTATGGTGCGCGCATTTTACGATATGGCACATGCCGGCAATAATATCGATATTCAATTGTTATCGTCGGGTATTTACCAGGCCATGGTTACCACTGTTGCTGGGCTTATTGTCGGAATCTTGGCTTATTTCTTTTACAACATACTTACTGCAAAAATTGCGAAAGTGGTGAATATGCTCGAGGCTACTACTATGGAATTTATGGATTTACTCAACGAACCTGCTAAATAAAACCTATGGCACTGAAAAAAACCACTAAGTCAAGCATTGAGTTTAGTATGGCTTCGATGTCCGATCTGGTGTTCCTGTTATTGATATTTTTTATGCTTACTTCCACACTCATAGCCCCCAATGCCATTAAGCTACTTTTGCCAAAAAGCAATAACCAGACTCAGGCCAATCCTGCTGTTGCAGTTTCTATCACCAACGACATGCGGTACTTTGTGGGTACCAAACAGGTAACTTTCGATCAGATCGAACCCATGTTGCAAAGTCAGCTTAAATTCAGAGTCGACCCTACTTTCTCTTTGCATGCCGATCGAACTGTCGATGTAGAGTATGTGGTAATGATTATGAATATTGCCAAACGAAATAAGTATAAGGTAATATTGGCTACTGCCCCGGAATAAGGCACTAATTGGTTGAATTATGTGGGATACACGCGCTTTTTTCCTGACCCTTACAATATTTATTCTGGCACTGCTCTTGTGTCTGTTCCTGGGTTTTTCTACTCCATTGCCTTTGCCATCGGAGGCGGGAATACTCATTAGTTTTGGCGACAGCGAAACCGGCCTAGGTAGCACCGAACCACGCCCGCAGGAACAAGTGCAGGAAACTTCGGCAAGCACATCCTCTCAATCTGAATACTCCCCCGAGGAACCATTAACCCAGGACTATGAAGAGGCTCCTTCCATTGCCAAGCCCAAGAAAGAACCTGTAAAACGCCCCAGCGAACAGACCACAACAAAAAAAACTGAAACCGAAACAAAACCGGTTGAACAACCCGAGGTGAATCAAAGTGCACTTTACCAGGGCAGAAAAAAAGATTCTCAATCGACCGGATCTGAAGGCAGTGCAGGTGGCACTGGCAACCAGGGTATTCAGTCGGGCGATCCAAATTCATCGGGCAATTCTCTTGGTTCGGGTGTAGGAGATGGTATTTCATTCAGCCTGAATGGTCGTTCGCCGGTAAACCTGCCTTTACCCGATTTTAATATCCAAAAAGAAGGTACAGTGGTGGTTCGTATTCGTGTGGACAGACAGGGAAATGTGACTTTTGCCGAACCAGGCGTAAAAGGATCCACAACGCTCGAAAAGGAATTACTTGATGCCGCCAGAAGGGCTGCACTCGCTTCAAGGTTCAATGTAAAAGAAGATGCAGTTGCCATTCAGGAAGGAACAATTACCTACATTTTCAGATTGCGTGGGAAATAAAAACTAAGTAGTTCGGGTACCGAGCTTGTTCAAAAAATCCCGTTAGGAATTTAATTTATACTGTTCGGCAAATTCTGACGAGATATAATTGTCATAACTCATACACACAAAGGTGGCAAAATCGACTGCGGTATTAATAATCTGTTCCCACTGGTCGCGGTCGAGATGATCGAGGTCTTTGTGGCCAATTCCATAGCGGTAAAGCGAATAAACTACACCCGCATTAAAATTATCGCCGGCTCCGATGGTGCTTAATGGTTCAATTTTTTTTACATCGAAACGCTCCAAAACCCTTAAGGTGCGTACAAAAACTCCCTTGGTGGAAGAGGTGTAGAGGAGGTTATTGGTTTTGTCTTTTAGCAAAGCATAAGTGTCGTCGGCATCGCGTGTTCCAAAAATAAACGAGAAATCTTCGTTGGATCCGCGCAGAATGTTGCAATGTGTAATATTGTCGAGAATAAGGGGTTTTAACTTTGGCAATTCGTGCAGGTGTTGTTTGCGGAAGTTCGGGTCGTACAGTACAATGGCATGCTGCTTATTGGCATGAGCAATAAACTTTATAAGAATATCGCGTACTTCGGGAGTAATGGCATAGATCGAACCAAACAGCACAATGTCGTCGGCTTCAATTTCCGGAAACTGTATGTGAAGACGTTTTTTTGGATAGATTTTATAGAAATCGTAGCTCGCATCGTTTTTTTCATTCAAAAAGGCTAGTGCCAGTGCCGATTTACCATCGAAATAGCGGTATACATATTCTGTCGAAACATGGTTTTCTTTTAAGAATTTATCGATCAGGTTGCCTACCTCGTCGAGTCCGTACTCGCCTATGAAAAAAATAGGCAAATCCAAACGGCCAAGGCTTACGGCTGAGTTAAGACAAGCTCCTCCGGCTTTGGCAGCAAAAGGCTGATTCTCTTTTATCAGGATATCCAGCACAGTTTCGCCTATTGTATATATTTTCCGCATGCCTGGGCTTTATTTAACAAGTTTCGAGATGGCTTTAAATTCATCGCTTCCCGCTTGTTTTAACAATTCAAACAAAATAGATTCAGTAGTAGACATGATAGCGCCCACATCGCGCATGCGCCAGTGCGAAATTCGCCTGTCTTCTGCATGCCTCGACCCTGTAGCATCGGTTAGCACAATGGGGTTGTAATTGTTGTATATCAGGTCGAGAGTAGTTTGAAGCACGCATACATGCGACTCGATACCTACGATAATCACATTTCTTTTAGCACTGGACTGAAGCAAATCTACAAAATTAGGTTCGCGGTAACAGCTAAATGTTGTTTTTTCGATGTAAGAGAGGTTTTCAATTGCCTCGGTTACTTCTGTTACCGTAGGCCCCAGACCTTTGGTATATTGTTGAGTAACCAGCATGGGAACATCCATAATTTTCAATCCCCTGATCAGTTTAATGCAATTATCCTTGATAGCTTCATGATTATCAATATGAGGAAGCAATTTTTCCTGCATATCAATTACTATGGCAATCGTATTTTCCCGGTTAATGCGCATAAGGGTCGTATTTTTTACTTATTTTTTCAGATTGAATATTAGCTATTTGACCCACCCGCAGCAATACGCGACTTCTGGCCTAAATAGCCTCCATGGTGCCTCTTGGCATACTCTTCGGCTGAGAACTTAATCCGCTCCATCATCAGAACTACCAGAATATCACCAATAACGGTCATGGTTGTTGTTGAGGTGGTAGGGGTTAATCCGAGGGGACATACCTCCTGAGGGTGGCCGGTGCTAAGAATTACATCCGATTGTTCACCCAGGGGACTTTCGGCATTGCCTACCAGGGCTATAATGTGTATTTGCGGATGCAGGTTTCGGGCCAGCATCACCAGTTCAAGTATTTCGCGGGTTTTTCCCGAGTTTGAGACCAGCAGCAGGGCATCGTCAGACTGAATTACCCCCAGGTCACCATGCTGGGCATCGCTCGGATGCAGAAATACAGAAGGTGTGCCGGTAGAGCTGAAGGTAGTGGCTATGTTAATGGCAATCTGGCCGGCTTTGCCCATACCACTTACAATAAGTTTACCCTTGCAGCTATGCACTGCCTGATGAATGATATCCAGGGCTTTTTCGTAACTGTTGTTCACCGGTATGGCCAATACTGCTTCGGCTTCTTTTTGAAGCAATTCCTGAATACGTGGTAGCATGAATCGAATTTTTGTCAAATATACTTGCATTCAGACTATTCAGAAAATGATTTTTCCATTTAAGTCCTATTTATTCTGTTAAACGTCAAAAAAAAGAGCATCTCCTAAATTTGGAGATGCTCGGTTTTCTGATTTCAGATTAATTTTTAATCCTGTTTATGAAAGGCATCGAAATGGAAGCCAATATAAAACAAGGAGGTAGAAGGATTATATTTAATCCCTTTTAATTCGGCATTTTGGTCAATTCCGGAAGTGCTTTGTTTCAAGGTTTCATGATTCATAACATCTACAAACATGTATTCGTATTTGTAGCCAAAGGTAACGTACCAGATTCTCATTTCGAGACCTACCGATAATCCGAAGTTATGTTTGTTGTATTCGTCATATAAATTGTAGCTTATCTCCTCATAGATGCTTTCACGTTTCATTTTTATGGTGTACTCGTACACAAAACCATAATTAAAAGCCGCTACAAATTTTCCGGGTTCGCCGGCAAACTGCAATTGTTTGGTATAGCCTAATCGCCAGGCAAGGCGTTTTAAGTGCGCATCGACATGGTATTGTTCCAATTCAGCTTTGTCATCCGAGAGGTAATAGTTGTTGTTGATAAAACCCATGGAATCGACCCTTAGGCCCAGACTAATTTGGTAGGCCCTGTTGCCCGACTCATCATGTCCCCTAAAATACAAACTTTGTATAAAAGTCGACATGGTCTGATCGTAACCATTACCCTCGTCAAAGCTGGTTCTTAAGCCAAAATCGAGCTGATAACCAACACCAAAACCCTGAGCAAATATCCCTGCCGGAAGAAACAACAATATACAAGCAAGTAGATTTTGTTTCATAGCCTGTTAATTAAGAGTGATATCCTTGATTTCTATATTATCCGCTTCGCGAGAAAACATAGCATCTTTCACATATCGCCATTCGAGTGTATGGTTTCCAGGGCTTATATTGGTTGCAAAATATTTCCAGTCAATTACCCCACTTTCGCCGTTAATGAGTATCACACCGTCGAGCAGGAAATAAAACTTATCATAACCATATTCCGAACTCACTTTGTAATCGAAAGATAAGTTCAGGTCGTTGGTATTAAAAAGTGTGGCCAGCATGCTGGTTGTTTCATTGTCATTGATATCGGGACTCTGGTAGTAATTACTGCTTACAAGGGTCCAGGGGTCAATAATATTCAGGCTCTGTGCCACATGGTCATTTAGCGTACTTACCACTACACCTGTAACAGCTTCAATTTGTTGGGTTTTTGTTTTACTGGGGTTAAAAACCACAAGTGTATCATAGCCTGATTCCACCAGGAATAAGCCTGAACTGGCACCTGGCTCTACTAACATACCCAGATAATCCCCTTGTTCAGAATAAAGCATAAGTGCTTCTAAAGTATTATTTGTGAAAGAAATATCTTTGAATTTTGGGCCAATCGCCAACTTGGCAGTATCGTGTGTAACAATGTGCATGCCTTTAAAAGAACCAAGGCTGGTGGTTCCGTCAACCGATTTGGCCGAAAGTGTATAGGTCTCCTCGGGTATCAGGAAGAGGGTAGAATTGTAAGCAGGTATAATGGATAATCCATTGGTCGATCCATCTACTTTGGCTATTTGCTCAATCAACTGATTGTTGGCATAAATGGTAACCGGGTTGGCGGTTTTGTTGTAAATGCGGGTATAACCATATTTTCCTACAATGCTATAGTATACCGGAATCTCGATATCGGATGATTTATGCTCGGCATTGATTACAATATTGTTGACTTCGTTCCAGCCAATTTCAATAATTTCGCCGGTAGTTGAATTGGGGTCGGAATACCAGTAACGGAAATAGAGGTAATGAATGCCATAATCGATGCTTACTTTTTTGTTGTTTGCTCCAGGCTGCAATGAGGCCAGTTTTGAACCATTCTTGCTATTAAGCATCACATCTACCTGATAAATTACTTCCTGATTGTATTCGTCGAGCAGCGGGTAGCTCAGCGATAAAGTACCCGAACTGTTGTTGGCGTCGCTGTTGGTAATAATCCAGTTGGCACGTTCTGCGGACAATGTGTTGCTCGACAAGGCAACGCTCCACTGGCGATATACACTGGCAATCTCGGGATTTTCTTTGTTGGTAATGTCGCCCGATTTCCATACCTGGAGAGTGAATACATTGTTTTCCTGATTGGGGATATTTACGATAAAGTTTTCCGCATCGGCAGGTACACATTGTGTGTATTCAAGGTTCTTATATAAAAACAACAATTCGCCGGTCTGGTTGGTAATAGCAAGGTTTCCCTCCAAATCGGCCTGACAGACTTCCTGGTTTGGGTCGATAACGAAAGTACAAGAACCATCGTCGATGTCGGCGGCCACATCGTAGTTTGTGGCATTTGGATCCATGCACCCTTCGCGGTATACTTCGCATTGCGTGAAAAATAACATGCTGATGGCAAGCAAAACGACTGAAGTTATTTTTCTGGTTCTCATAGCTTAGGAATTAAGAAAGAGAACTGTTCGGAATGAACAGTTCTCTTGTTATTAAATATTACTAGTTATTTGTTGTGTCGGCAAGTCCATCTACTGTCCAGCTTACAATATCATCTGCAACAACTGTGATGTCAATGGTTTCAACAACTTGAACTGTTGTTAGAGTTTGTGCTTTCAGGCGGAACTCTTTCTTAGTTGCACCTTCTTCTGTTATTGGCAGGAAGAATGTGTACACACCGTCAATATCCAAAGTCGAAAGGTTTTTGGTATTGCCATCTTCAAGGTAGCATACTGCTTCAATAAGTTTGTCGCCAACAAAAATTTGCACTGGTTCGTCGGAATAATTGCGGATTTCAACCCCGGCATATTTAGTTCCCTGGCTAGCTGCAGATCCTAAATGAGGAATAGTCATGGTGATATCTTTGCGGTTATCGTTCAGAATTAACCAGATGTCTTTTTCATCACCATTAACAAGTTGTTTCTCGATCCATCCTTTTTCTTTAAAACCTACATTACTATTCTGATCGCTGAACCAGTATAGATAATGCAATGTATAATTGCCGTAATCAACACCCACTTTTTTATATTGATCGCCTGGTTTAAGACTGGAGATTTTCGCACCAGTACGGCCGTTGAGGTATACATCGACAAAATTATCGGTACCACCAAAATACGAAAGATTTAAAGTAGCCACATCGGTATATTGGCTTGCACCGCTAATGTGCCATGTAGCTCGCTGTGATACGGTGGTTTCGCTTGAGAGCGGAATAAGCCATCGTTTATAAGCCAGGGCCGGATCAGGGTTATTGATATCTTGGTATACATCGGTCCAAAGGTATAAATCGAGTTGAACGGTACCTTCCGATGGGTTAGGTATGTTTACCAGGTAATCGGTAGCCGAAGCAGGAATTTTTTTAATCACTACCTGGTCTTTGTACAAAACCAGCTGCTCGTTTGAGTTATTAATAATTAAGAGGTTTCCGGCCGCATCGGGCTGGTCGGGTTCGAAAACAGTAGGCTCTTCGATAAGCTCGCACGATGTGACAAGCATTAACGAAGCAATCGAAAGCGAATAGAGTAAACGTTTCATATTAAAGAAATTTTAGTTTGACTATATACTATAAGTGAAATAATTATTCCCAGATTAATTAAGGGGTGAAAGAGGCTAAAATGGTCAGGGCATCCCTGGCAGGAGCCATTTTCGGGGTAGAACATTGTTAAAGGATTCATTCTTTTAAGGTTTAATCGGCCTAACTTAACCAAATTTGATGCCAAACTGACGTTAGCTTAAAATTGTTCTTTAAACCTCAAAGACAAAGGCTCTTTTTTAGGGTTGCATGGGATAAAGAGAAAAATTATGTTTTTTTAACAAACCCTGCACATGGTCATTTTACAAGGGCTGTACCATTCGGAATTATTCAAAACTTATGTTTCCAGACTTTTAGATTGTGATCTCCACCAGGTTTCCTTCCGGGTCGAGAATGAGGCATTCGTAATACCCATCGCCAGTATAGCGCGGATCCTTTACTATTTCTATTTTTTCTTTTCGAAAGTGCTCAGCAAACTCATTAACACGTTTCTTCGATCCTACGCTGATGCAGAAATGTCCCTTATCGGCAGCCTTTTCTGGTTCACTGCTCTGCTTGTGCATAAGTTCAAGACTTGCACCGGACGAAAAGTAGACAAAGTACGATTGAAATCCGCTTGTTGGGTTTTGATATAAAGGACCATGAGTAGCCTTAAAATGCTGGCAGTAAAATGTTTTCATTTCCTCTAAACCTCTGGTCCATATGGCCACATGTTTAATTTTTTGAACCTGACCAGGCTTTACAATATAATACAAAATGGAACAGGCCAGCACCAGGGTAACAGCGTTGGCAAGAATTATCGGAAGGTCATTTATCAGCAGTCCGTAAATGAGCCAGAGCAATATGCCTGCGCAAAGCAAGCCGAACATGGCAGGCGAAAGGTCGTCGGTCGATTTGGTTTTCCAGGTTTTTATGGCTTGTGGCAGAAAGGCAAAGGTTGTGAGGGCGGCTGCTACAAGACCTATAATTTTTATGTACATATCGGTGAGCATGAATTATTGAAAGAATCAGATTTGAAATAAGCCATAAAACTATTCATCATTGCTTAAATAGTCGTTGAGTACGCCAATGAGTTTGCTTTTTTCGATGGGTTTTGAAAGGTATCCGTTAAAACCACTTTGAAGGATGTTTTTTTCATCTTCCAGACGGGCAAAAGCTGTTTGGGCGATAATTGGCATATCTATTTTCATTTCACGAAGTCGCTGGAGGGTTTCAAATCCATCCATATCGGGCATTTTTATATCCATTAAAATAAGGTGTGGCTTGTGCGCGACACAATATTCGAGAGCCTCCAATCCGTTTTTCGACCATGCAAGCTGAACTCTTGTTTTGCGCAGAAGGGCTTTTATCAATTCGTAATTCGAAGGGTCGTCTTCTACTACAAGTATCGATTTATTTTCGAAACTTCTTTCGGTTTCTGATTTTTCGAAAGAGAAACTCTTCGGAAGTGAATCTGAAATAGGGGTTTCTTTTGGCGCTGGCAATATGAAGTAAAAGGTCGATCCTTCGCCTGGATTGGATTCCAGCCAGATCTCGCCATCGAGTAATTCTACAATTTTCTTCGAAATGGTAAGGCCCAATCCGGCACCCCGGTATAGTTTGTCGTTATCCGATTCGAGTTTTGTAAACCTATCAAATACTATTTGTTGGGTGGGAGAATCCATGCCAATGCCGGTATCGGCTACATAGAACTTCAGGTATTTTTTTCTTTCCTGGTTTTTTATTTTTTCGGTGAGGGTTACACCCAGGCATATTTTTCCGCTGTGGGTAAATTTGATGGAATTGCCGAGCAAATTGGAAAGTACTTGTTTGAGCCGGATAGAATCGGTTTGTATTACCAGGTTTGCAAGACTTGGTGGAATATCGAGCAAAAGCTCAACTTGGTTGCGGTTGCTGGCCAGGTTGATTTCTCTGAAAGCCACAAATATTTCTTGTAATATTTCAGAGAGAACACATTTTTCCTGATTGATTTTAAGTTGTCCGGCTTCGATTTTCGAAATATCCAGAATATCGTCAATCAAATGCAGCAGCGTATTGCAGCTTGAGTTGATCAGTTCGACATATTCTGTGCGTTCTTCGGCTGTGATGGCGGCATCGCCTAGCAGGCCTGCAAAACCCACAATGGAATTCATTGGGGTTCTGATTTCGTGCGACATGTTGGCCAAAAACGCCGATTTCAACTTGTCGGCTTTTTCAGCCAGGTCTTTGGCTTTTTTTAGATGTTGTTCGGTATCGTCCCTCTTTTGGTCGCGCAAAGAAATTTGCTCCATCATTTTATTGAAGCCATCGTAGAGTATTCCTATTTCGTTGTTAAACCGCTTTTTAACCCGTATGTTAAAGTTATTTCCTTCTTTAAAAATACTTTGGGTAATTGTGGCCAGTTCCAGTATTGGCTCGGAGATTACTTTTTGTAGCAAATAGGTTAGAAAGTAAACGACAATGGCCATGATGAATAAAATAAGAACAATTGCTTTTTGATGTTTCTTGAATGAAATTCGAGCCTGGTCGAGTGAATAATTAATGATTACCGTGCCATAAAACTCATCATGGTATACCACCGGTGCCATGGCCAGCAGGCTGCTTTTTGGAGGAAATAATTGGGTGGTATTTGCTTCAATTTCAAGGATGGAGTCGTGTTCCATCCCGAATTCTTCGAGCTTTAAGGGTGCTGTCTTTTCCTTCAGGTTAAAGGTGTCAAAGAGTTCACCCTTGTTGTTATACACCAATGCAAACAATACATTAGGGTTCGAGCCCAGAGTTTGCAATACTTCCTGTGTTTCCTGACGAATGCCGAAAGCAAGCGGTGCGCTACTATAATCGGCAATAAATCGTGCTGTGTAAAGGGCTTCCCGTTTCAGGCTATCTTTTTGCCTTTTTATTTCGCGAATAGAAAAGAACCCAAAAGAAAGACTGGAGATGATCAGAAAGATCACCATTACCATGATAATAATTTTATAGCGTATTGAGATATCTTTTAGCATACTTATTCTTTAGCGACAGGTTCAATAATCCGGGCAATGTTCAATAACCGGTAACTGGCAAAGAAACCAGAATTGTGCATGGATGTTTCGTTGATTTCAAATTTTATGTATTGCTCTTCGATGTAAAAATTGATGTGCACTCCCAGCTTAGCATAACCTTCGGTGCTGCCGACCAGCAAAATAGGTTTATTTCTTGTGTTTTCGATTAACATCCTAAGCTCTTCTGTCTGCATCTCTGGCAATACCAAAACCTGACATTGAAGGGTATCGGAAAATTGCTTCAGCCAAACAGTTTGCACTGGCTTTCCACAAAGGGTTTGCTTACTTAATAGTACAGTAAGTTGTTGGTGGAGCGGCCTGTTTTGGAGGGTGACAATGGTAAACACCGGAGAATTGGAGCCTAAAGAGGGCCATTCGATAAAGTAGGTGAATTTACCAATCCAAACGGCTTTGAGTGTATTTTCATCAAGCTCCTGTGCTCCCAGAAAAACCGGCATCATGAATAGGATACAAACTGAGAGTGTTTTGCTGCTTATAGCCATTGAAATAGAATCGAAACCGCAATGCCTAAAATTAACCAATATTTTCTATAAAAATTACCTAAGCGGTTATTTGTCTTTAAAAATGCAACAGGGAGTATGGTTTTTCTGAAATTATAGCTTTGTATATAAAAAATGGGGGGTACAATGAAAAAAAAGCATAAAATAATTTTATGGTATCTAAAAAATATACCTAAAAAACAAAAAAGAAAGAAAAAAGTATAAAAAAGTATCAAATAATAGGGTGTAGTAATAAAAAAGTATTATTTTTGAAGCGTCAATCAATTAATAACTTAAAATTATAAGCTATGAAAAGTATTAGAATTTATCTTTTATCTGCTCTTGTGGCATTAGTAAGTAGTTTTTCTGCGGTAAATGGGCAGGAAGAAGAAAGTGCTTCGCCGTTTACAGTTGGCGCCGATATTTACAGTAATTATATCTGGCGTGGTACAAAATTCGGAACCGGTCCTGCTTTTCAACCCGTAGTGAAGTTTGCATCAGGTGGTCTTACAATTGGCGCATGGGGTTCTTTTGATGCTGCAGGTTATACCGAGGCTGACCTGTTTGTATCTTATGCCTTCGACTTTGGTCTTACGCTGGGAGTTACCGATTACTACTATCCGGGTTTGGAATATTTTGATTATTCTGATAGTGCTGGTTCGCATGCTTTTGAATTGAACGCTGCTTATGCTATTTCTGGCCTAACCATTAGTGGAAACTATATTTTAAACGAAGCAGGAGGTGCTGCTACTGCCGGTGGAGATATGTATTTCGAACTGGCTTATCAATTTGAAAACGTAAAACTCTTTGCCGGTGCTGGCGATGGATGGCATACTTCGCATGGCGGAATGTCGGTGTGTAATATTGGCTTAACTACCGGCAAAACCATTAAGATTACCGACAGTTTCTCTGTACCGGTAACCGGTTCGGTTATCCTTAACCCTGAGAAAGAACAATTCTTTCTGGTAGCCGGATTCACGCTTTAATAAAAGGTAAAAAATAAAATCCACTTATTCTTGCTGCAGATTATTTTCTGCAGCAAGATTAGGAAAGTTATTATCCTAAAAATAAGATTAAAATGAAAAAAATAGAAGCTATCATTCGAAAAACAAAATTCGAAGATGTTACCAAAGCCTTGCATGACATCAACATCGAGTTTTTCTCTTACTGGGATGTAAGAGGCAATGGAAAAACCCACGAAGCCCGCATCTATCGTGGTGTGGCCTACGACACAAGTATCATCGAGCGCACCATGTTAACCCTTGTGGTACGCGACAAAAACCTCGATAAAACAGTGAAATGTATTATGGAGGCTGCTAAAACCGGCGAGGTGGGCGATGGAAAAATATTTGTTTCGGAAATGCTCGACTCGTATCGCATCCGTAACGGCCAACGCGGCGATGAATCGCTTTACATCAAGGGCGAAGAAGAATAGAACCTATTGTTTTACAACTAAAAATGAATGTCATGGAAGAATTAATATATTCGATAAACACACTCTGGGTTTTAATTGCGGCGGCTCTGGTGTTTTTTATGCAAGCTGGCTTTGCCCTGGTTGAGGCAGGATTCACGCGTTCTAAGAACACGGCGAACATTCTGATGAAAAACCTGATGGACTTTGTAATTGGTACAATCGCTTTCTGGTTGGTTGGTTTTGGAATTATGTTTGGCGCCAAAAATGGTTTCTGGGGCGGCATAGACCTTTTTACCCAAAATACCTATCGTTCGGATATGCCCGATCTGGCCTTTCTTATTTTCCAAACAGTTTTTGCTGCCACTGCCGCTACCATCGTTTCGGGTGCTATGGCCGAAAGGACTAAATTCAATGCCTATCTGATTTATAGTGCAGTTATAACTCTTATTATTTATCCCATTTCTGGCCACTGGGCCTGGGGTGGTGGATGGCTCTCTACTTTAGCAGTTCCTTTTCAGGATTTTGCTGGTTCTACTGTAGTGCATTCAGTAGGCGGATGGGTGGCCATGGTTGGTGCCCTGATTTTAGGCCCCCGTATTGGTAAATACGGAAGTGATGGTAAAGCCAAGGCAATTCCTGGCCATAACCTTCCTATGGCTGCTCTTGGAGTATTTATTCTCTGGTTAGGATGGTTTGGTTTTAACCCAGGTTCACAGCTTGCGGCAGCAGGCGCTAGTAACGCTCAGGCTATCTCTTTAATTTTTGTAACCACCAACATTGCGGCAGCTGGTGGCGCTCTTTCAACACTTATTTACATCTGGTTAAGATACAAAAAACCTCCATTGAGTATGACATTGAACGGTGCTCTTGCTGGTTTGGTGGCTATTACTGCAGGCTGTAATGCCGTAACACCTGGTGGTGCGCTGGTGATTGGTTTAATGGCTGGTATTCTGGTAGTACTATCGGTTGAATTCTTTGATAAAGTGGTTAAAATTGATGACCCTGTGGGTGCTATTTCCGTGCACGGTGTTTGCGGTGCATTTGGTACCCTTATGGTTGGTTTCTTCTCTACTTCGGGAGGTATCCTCTACGGACATGGAGCAGGCCTGCTGACTTCTCAGGCAATCGGTGTGGTTTCGGTAGCTATATGGGCCATTTCCGTGGCACTTGTACTGTTTACCATACTTAAATACACCAATGGTTTACGAGTATCTCGTCGTATCGAGGAAGAAGGTCTGGATATTTACGAGCATGGCGAAAGTGCTTACAATTAATCTCCCCTTTTGCATATACAAGAAAGCCGCTCCCTTTTACAGGAGCGGCTTTCGCTTTTTATTCCACAAAAAGATCTAAAAAATAGTATTCTGCATTTTTTATTGTGGTATCGGGTGGGTTGCTTTTACTTCTGCCAATAATTTTTGAATTTCTGCTTCCGACATTTCGTGTTTGGTAAGCTGTCCGCTCAGGAATTTGTCATAACCTACCAGGTCCATCATGCCGTGGCCGCTTAATCCGAAGAGGATTACTTTTTCTTTGCCTTCCAGTCTTGCTTTTTCCGCTTCGCGAATGGTGGCAGCAATGGCATGGGTGGTTTCCGGTGCAGGGATAATGCCTTCGGTACGGGCAAAGAGTATTCCGGCATTGTAACACTCAATCTGGTCGATGGCTACAGGGCTCATCAGTCCATCTTCAACAGCTCGCGAAACCAGAGGGGCCATTCCATGGTACCTTAAGCCTCCGGCATGTATTGGAGCGGGAATAAAACTCGAACCCAGACTGTGCATGGCCATCAGTGGGGTCATTTTTGCGGTATCGCCATGGTCGTAAACATAAGGCCCACGGGTGAGGGTAGGACAGGAGGTAGGTTCGGCAGGAATGATATCGATTTTCGCTCCATGTATTTTATCGGCGGTAAAGGGGAATGCCAGCCCTGCAAAGTTGCTGCCTCCTCCGGCACATCCAATTACTACATCGGGTTGTTTTTCTCCGAAGAGCGCAAGTTGTTTTTTCGATTCCAAACCAATGATGGTCTGGTGCAACATCACATGGTTCAATACACTGCCCAGTGTGTAGCGGGTTTGCCCGGTAGGGTCGCTCACAGCAGCCTCAATAGCTTCGCTGATGGCTATTCCAAGAGAACCCGGCGTGTCGGGCATCTCGGCAAGGATTTTTCTACCAAAAGCCGTTTCGTTGCTTGGACTTGCAATGCATTGCCCACCCCAGGTTTGCATCATCAGTTTGCGAAAAGGTTTTTGGTCGAAGCTGATACGCACCATGAAAACTTTGCATTCGAGTCCGATAAGTGCACAGGCAAAGGAAAGTGCACTGCCCCATTGTCCGGCGCCGGTTTCGGTGGTGAGCTTTTTTATACCAAACTGCTTGTTGTACCAGGCTTGTGGAATGGCTGTGTTGGGTTTATGACTTCCTGCCGGCGAAACACTTTCGTTTTTATAATAAATGCGGGCAGGTGTTTTCAGGGCTGCTTCGAGGCTATAGGCACGATGCAGTGGTGTTGGGCGCCATTTGGCCAGCAGGGCAAGCACTTCTTCCGGAATATCAATCCACCGGCTGGAGCTCATTTCCTGTTCAATCAGGTTCATGGGGAATACCGCCGCCAGCATTTCGGGCGATACAGGTTTACCATCGGGTCCCAGGGGTGGTTTTACACCACCAGGCAAATCAGCGGCAATGTTATACCATTGCCGGGGCATTTCCTGTTCGCTCAGGAAAATTTTAGTTGTTTTTGGCATAGTTTCTAATTGAAGGGTTCAATCGGATGATATTTGTCATGTATTGCAAAAATACTTTTCCTGTCGGGATTTGCAAATTTTCTTTCTCTCTGTTACTACCCTATAGTAGCTTTTGATATTCAGATTTTAAATGAGTTTGGCTTCGCCGAGCTTTCCGCCATGCGGCGGTTCGGTTAATACTCCGCTGCTTTGCAACGATTGAAAAAAGATTCCATTTTGATACCTTGACAGCTCTGCTGCGAGGTAGTTCATTCGAAATGTCAAAAATAAATTAGGGTCCGATACGTGTTCCGGCAGCTTAATTTGTTATAGGTATAAAAGCAATTGCTATTTTTATGGCTGCAACCAACACAATTCAGGTGGAACAGGAAATTCTTATCAGGCATCTGAAAGAAGGCAGTGAAACGGCTTACGAGATTCTATTCAAGGAATATTACCTGCGTTTGGTGATGTATGCATACAGGTTCCTGGGCGATTTAGAACTCTCGAAAGAACTAGTACAGGATTTGTTTGTAACACTTTTTGAGAAACGCGAAAGCCTGCATATACAATCCTCTTTGGCTTCTTACCTGTATAAAGCAGTGCATAATCGCAGTCTTAATTACATACAGGCACAAAAAAGTAAATTGAACTATACCAACCATATCTTAAACAATGCCGAAACATTAGACGATAGCATAGAGCAGGAAATGGGTCGCACCGAGCTGGAATCGGCTTTGCTGGAGGCCATTGGTGAGTTACCCGAGCGTTGCAGACTTATTTTTAAACTCAACCGGTTCGAGGGTCTTTCGAATTCAGAAATTGCCCAAAAGCTGGCTCTGTCGAAACGCACCGTCGAAACCCAAATCAGCAAGGCAATTAAGTTGCTGCGCATTAGGCTGATGCCCTATATGACAGCCTGTATGTTACTGTGGACTGCCGGTTGTATTATTTTCTTTTTCTAAAATGATTAATCTATCGAGCGATGAAAACGATTCTTATAAACAAAGATAAAATGCAGGAGAATAGGGAGAAAGCGGATCGTCTGATCGAAAAAATGCCCGAACTGAAACCATTCGATGGTATCGATGTAGAGGCCGACTGGAACAAAGTAAGAACACGGATGGGCTTGTCTCCGCGCATGAAGCGCATTCCTCTGCCACGCTTCTTGCTGCGTATTGCAGCGGTATTGGTAATGGCTTTGGGACTTGCATACATGTTCAACGTGCTGATTAAAGAAGTACCCACTCTGCCCGAGTCGGATTATTACCATGTTGCGGCACTGAATGGTACTCAGCTTGTCAACCTGCCTGATGGTTCGGTGGTTATATTGAAATCACATTCGGAGCTGGTGTATAACAGTCAGTTTGGTAAAGGTAATCGCGATGTAATTCTCGAAGGCGAAGCTTTTTTCGATGTGCAGCGCAACGAGGGCTTGCCTTTTAAGGTATTTGCCTCGGAAACTACCATCGAAGTTTTAGGTACCATGTTCAATGTAAAATCGACAACCGAACTCGTACAGGTAGGTGTTGTAAGCGGGCACGTGGCCATGTTTGAAACAGCTAACAAGAAAAACCGCACTGAGCTTTTGCGAAACGAAATGGGAACCTTTCTTGTCGACCAGAAACAAATTAAAGAGAAGGAAACCTTAAATGCCAATGCACTGGCATGGCGAACAGGATTGTTGGAATTCCGTCAGGCACCGCTCAATGAAGTTTTTGCAACCTTGGCCGATTGCTACGATAAAAAACTGGAACTTAAGCTCGAGCATGAACTTACGGAAACCTTAACTGCTACTTTCAGCAACCAGTCTCTGGCAGATATTTTAGAAATGGTCGATTTAAGTACCATGCAAACTTTTACTTACCAACTCGATTCGACCAGGATAATCATTCGTAATTGATGTACACACGAAACCTGATATGCTTCCTTTGGCTACTATGGCTTGTCGCCCTACCATTGGGTGCTCAGGACGTGCTTAACCAAAGGCTTACAATCGGTTTCGAAAGAGCTACGGTATTTTCTTACCTCGATACCATTCAAAAGCATACCGGATTTAGCTTTGTTTATTCTGATGCATTAAACCCCAATACCATTGTGGAGGTAGAGCAAGGTACCTATCAGGTAGGGCAATTGCTCGATCGTTTGTTTCAAGCCCAAGAGGTGAAGTACATTGTTCGTGGCAATTTGATTGTACTTTCGCCACAAGGGGCTGGCAAGCTTGCTTCCGGCCGGATTGTAATCAGTGGAAAGGTTTTAGACAGAAAGGACAATGCTGTGCCATTTGCCACCGTCTATTTCTCGCAGCGAAGCATGGGAACCATAACCAACAGCGATGGCGAGTTTCGGATGGTTGTTCCCGATGAGTATACCAGCGATACTTTGCTTGTGAGCAGCATGGGGTACCAGACCAGCATGCTCTTGCCCGAAGAATGGTTGACAAGTATGCTTATGGTTCAGCTTAAAACAGCTACTGTGCCAATTAAAGAAGTGATTGTACGATCGGGCAATGCCCTTTCTCTGGTGTTAGCCTCTTACAAGGCCATAAAAAATAATTGCCCCACCGACAACCGCTACATGACTGCATTTTTTCGCGAATCGTCGAAACAAAACGAAGAATATATTTCGCTTAGTGAGGCTTTAGTTGAAATTCACAAAACCTCCTACACGAGCCAGGTCGACGATCAGATTCGTTTTGTGAAGGGTCGCAAGGGTACCAACATCAGCCAGTCGGAACTGGTAAATATGGTGGTGGAAGGAGGATTGTATAACGGACTAAGGCTCGATGTGGCTAAATATGGCAGCTACTTTTACAGCGAAGAGGCAGGAAAGGAATGTGAATACCGCATGTTGCCGACGGTGATCTATAAAAACCGGCAGACCTATGTGATTGGTTTCCGGCCTAAAGAGGGTATTCAATACCCGGGATATTCCGGTAAGCTCTATCTCGACTCCGAAAGCCTTGCCCTGGTGCGTGCCGAATTCGAGCTCGATCCGTCGGGACTCAAGTACGCACGTTCGCTGCTTGTGAAAAAGACCCCTCGGAATTACCGTGCCGATCCGGAGTTTGCGCGTTATGCGGTTGAGTATCGCTATTACAACCAAACCTGGAACCTCCAGTATGCCCGCACCGAATTTGGAATTAAGGTGAAAAAATTACGCGGCAAAGACAACAAGGGCTTTTCGTGCAATTTTACCTCTTCCTCGGAGTTTGTGGTAACCAATGTGGCCGACACTACTTTAAAGCACATTCCTTTTAAAGAAACCTCTCGTCCCGACGATGTGTTGGCTCGCCAGGTAGAAACTACAACATCAGGATACTGGTTAGACGAAAACATCATTTTGCCCGAAGAACCCTTGTTACAAACCATTCAGCGCCTGCAGCAAAAGGGCGCAATTCCGAAAAGCGAAACCCCTTCACCGGTGAGCGAGTAATTTATCTGCTTCTACCCACATTTTATGAATTGGGCTTCGTGCTTTTTTTTAATTTTGGTGCTTAAACTATTACCATGAACCGAATTTATTTTACTTCTATGCTTATGCTGACTATGCTAATGGGGTGTAAAAATCCTGACAATACAGCTCAGAAACCTAACGACGACTTTAATTATGTGCTCGAACAGTTTGCCGATGTGCGCATTCTGCGCTATCAGGTAACCGGTTTTGATTCGCTGAGCCTACAGCAAAAAGAGTTTATCTACTACCTAGCTGAGGCTGCCAAATATGGCCGCGACATCTTATTCGACCAGAATGGTGCATACAACCTGTTGATACGGCGAACCCTCGAAAACATCTACCAGAGCTATTCGGGCGATAAAACCGTGGCAGAATGGAAAGCCTTTGAAGTGTACCTGAAGAGAATTTGGTTTGCCAATGGAATCTACCACCATTATTCGTCTGATAAATTTGCGCCAGGTTTTTCTGAGGCTTATTTCAAAGAGTTGGTCCAAAAGTCCGATTCAACTGGTTTTCCGCTGGCTCCTGATAAAAATCTTACCGAAACGCTGGCCCTTATTCAGCCGGTGATGTTCGATTCTGCTGTATGGCCCAAAAAAATTATACAGGAAGAAGGAAAAGACATGGTAATTAACTCTGCGGTAAACTATTATGGAGAAGGAATTACTCAAAAAGAGGTGGAAGATTTCTATCGGAAAATGAAGAAACCAAACGATGAAACCCCGGTATCCTATGGCTTGAATTCGAAAGTGCTTAAGGTGGACGGTAAACTTACCGAAGCTACCTGGAAGCTGAACGGAATGTATTCACCCGCTATTGAAAAAATTGTATTTTGGCTTGAAAAGGCCCTTACAGTAGCCGAGAACGACTTGCAGAAATCGACCATCGCGAAACTGATCGAATACTACCAAAGCGGTGACCTGAAAATCTGGGATGAATACAATGTGCTTTGGGTGCAGGATATTCAGTCGCAGGTAGACGTTGTAAACGGTTTTATCGAAACCTACAGCGACCCCCTGGGCATGAAAGCAAGCTGGGAATCGGTGGTGAATTTTAAAGACCTCGAAGCCACCAAACGCACTGAAATCATAAGCACGAATGCTCAATGGTTCGAAGACAATTCGCCAATAGACCCTCAGTTTAAAAAGGCCGAAGTAAAGGGAGTAAGTGCCAAAGTGATTACTGTGGCTATGCTTGGCGGCGACTGCTATCCTGCCACACCCATTGGCATCAACCTGCCCAATGCCGACTGGATTCGCAAACAACACGGGTCGAAATCGGTAACCATGGAAAACATTACTTATGCATACAGCCAGGCAGATTTGGCCACTGGCGAACTCGAAGAATTCTCATACAACCAGAAGGAAATTGATTTGGTGAAACAATACGGACACCTGGCGCATAACCTGCATGTCGATTTACACGAATGCCTGGGTCATGGATCGGGACAATTGTTACCCGGAGTAAGTACCGATGCACTTAAAAATTACGGTTCGGCACTGGAAGAAACCCGTGCCGACTTATTTGCGCTTTACTATGCCATGGACCCCAAAATGGTGGAACTGGGACTTCAACCAAACCTCGATTTAGCCCGTGCCGAATACGTCACCTACATCCGCAATGGACTTATGACACAGCTGAAACGCATCGAACCAGGCAAAAACATCGAACAGGCCCATATGCGCAACCGCCAGTTGATTGCCTCGTGGTGTTTCGAAAAAGGTATGGCTGATAAAGTGATTGAAAAAGTGGTGAAAGATGGCAAAACATACTTTACAGTAAACGATTTTAACAAGCTGCGCGATTTGTTTGGGCAGCTATTAAAGGAAGTGCAACGCATTAAATCGGAAGGCGATTACGAGGCTGGTAAAAAACTTGTTGAAACCTATGGTGTGGTTGTCGACCAGGAGCTGCATAAAGAAGTACTCGAACGTTACAAAAAACTCCAGCTTGCACCTTATGCCGGTTTTGTGAATCCCGAATTTGAACTTGTTACAGAAGGTGACAAGCTAATTGATGTAAAAGTCAAATACATCGATAACTATGCCAACCAAATGATTGGATATAGTAAGCATTATTCGGTGTTACCTTCAACGAATTAGATGATTTAGATTTAGATCAATCATCTCTTTTTGTGTTTTTATCTCCTAAAAAGTCAGATGCCGGAAGTTTATTCACAGGTTTTCCGGCACCTTTTTTATTCGTTTATTTCAGGGAGCATATATCATAAATGCCCGCGAATTATTCTTAATTTTAAAACACGCAATTGAATTAGCATGCAGGCAGCGCATTATGCAGTATTAAGCGAGAATAAGGTACAGTGTTTACTTTGTCCGCATCAGTGTGTGCTTAAGGAGGGGCAAACCGGAGTTTGTCGTGTTCGCAAAAACAAACGAGGTGAATTATTGGCCGAGTCCTATCAGCTTTATTCTGCCATGGCCTTCGATCCGATTGAAAAAAAGCCTTTTTATCATTTTTATCCCGGCAGGGAAGTACTTTCGGTGGGGAGTTATGGGTGTAACATGCGTTGCCAATGGTGCCAAAATTGCGAGATTTCGCAAAGAGGCATGAAAGAAGGCCTTCATGCGAAGCATTTCACGGTGCAGCAGCTTTATGAGCTTGCTTGTGGCCGTCCAGCCAACATTGGCATAGCTTTTACTTACAACGAGCCTTCGGTGTCCTATGAGACCATCATGGAAATAGCCGGATTTTTTTCGAAACACCGGTTAAAAACAGCCATGGTTACAAACGGTTATTTTGGAAAGCCAGCCCTGAAAGATTACCTGCAACACATCGATGCGTTTAATGTTGATGTGAAAGCTTTTAACGATAAAGTGCACCGGAAATATACCCTTGCTGAGCTAAGCGTAGTAAAAGAAAACCTCGTGACCATCTATCAATCCGGAAGGCACCTTGAAGTTACTTGTCTTATTGTTCCCGGCGTCAATGATAAGCCGGAAGAATATGCGGATTTTTTACAATGGTATGTGCAGAATCTTTCCGATTGGGTGCCCTTGCACCTTTCGCGTTATTTTCCGCATAATCTGTACGATGCGCCACCCACACCTGAAATTACCCTCGAAAGTTTTGCACAAATGGCGTCGGAGAAATTGAAATTTGTATACATGGGTAACGTTGGCGGGTCGGTTTACTCCGATACACATTGTCCTTCTTGCGGTATCAGACTTATTGATCGCCACGGGTACAATGTAAGGCTGGTGAATGCTAATTCCGATGGAAGTTGTGCTTCGTGTTCTACACCCGTGTTTATTTGCATGAAATGTTAATTAAATATTAGGCAATACTCAAACAAATTGCTTATTTTACCTTCATTATTCTTGCGGTTGTTTTAAAAAGCTTGTTATGGAAGCACTCAATATTCAAGGCACTAACGATACTCCAAAGGTTGTTTTAGACCCTAACATCGGGGTTTTTGAGATATCGGGAAGGTCCTTACCCGAAGATGTGGTGAGGTTTTATAAGCCTGTGCTTGAATGGCTTGAAGATTACAAGCTTGAACCCCTCGATTCTACCGAATTTGTGTTCCGGTACATTTATTTCAATACGGCCACTTCCAAACTTATTCAGGATATACTCATCAAACTCGAGGAAATTTTTCAGTCGGGACACAATGTGCAGGTAATGTGGTTTTACGAAGAAGAAGATGAAGACATGCTCGACTCAGGAGAGGAGTTCATGGAAAACATCGATGTACCCTTCGAAATAATCGGCTACTAAACACCTTTCAACAGATCAATACACTCCTCCCGATCTTTTTCTTCGGTTAAATCGAATGCCGAAATTTTTCTTCCTTCTATACTTAGGATAGGATTTTTCAGAAAATAGATCGTTTTTTCTTTGCCAAATTCCTGAATGAGCTGCCTTCCAAAATTAAAATTTTCCGGAAGGCTTAATACTCCATTTTCGTAGTCGGAAGTAAAACGTATCAACTCCACCAAGGCTTCCAGTGGTCCGGCCGAAAGGTGCACGCCGTTCCAGCTCGAGGAGATTTCTTGCAGACCAAAAGCTTTGGAGTTTTTATAAAGGGTATTTCTGATACTGCCTTCTGCAGCCTCTGCAGGATTGGTTTTTCCGATAAGCCGGTTGCGCGCGGTATTCCAGTCTGTAAGTCCTGACAGGCTCATTGCTACAATGCAGCGTCCCGGGGTTATAAAATGCTCAAGCTGCCTAGGGTGAAAGCCATTAATCAGGTAGGTAGGCTTGCCATCGATGCTAAGCTTTTGCACATACGTGCCACCTGCCAGCTTTTCGGTAGGCGAATTTTGCCATAAAATGGAGACCGCCGTTGGACTAAAAAAGGGATATGCCTCCATAAATTCCAGGCTGCCGAGTAGGTTTGATGTAGAAGCATTTTCGTGGTAAAGCGATTCGAACCGGACAATGGCCTCTACGCTGAGCGAGCTTTTTGCCGAAGCCGACAACTGGTTAATAACACCATAATGCTGGCTGATTAGCTTGTGCTGCTTCAGGTAGGCTGCATTGATTACTCTCACACTGGTAATCTTCAAACCAAAGCGATCGAGGCTATCTAGTATCATGCCAAGCGCCGCAGCATGGTTTATGCCCGAATCTGCAAGGCTGAGTTCGGGTTTAATGAAAAAGAGAAATTCGTTTCCAATGGATGGCCCAGGTGATGTTAACAATACATTGTGGATGGGAGTTTCTTTTCTTGCATCTGAAAGACCTTGCAGGATTTTCGATATCAATTCGGTGTAAGGCATACGATAGTTTAAAAGTGGTTAAAAGCAAACATGAACCTGTACAACTGCAAATTAGGTATTTTTGTTCTGGAACTCCATCTGTTTTTTTAAGTTTGCAGGTAGTTCAAACTATTTTAATATGTTTACCCCATGCCGGAAAAAAAGCAATACATACTCTCCATAGCCAAAGCCAATGCCCTTGCATTTGCCTTTATTGCGCCCATAGGTCTTTTACTCATTGTTCCATTTTGGCTTTTACATGGCTTCGATGCCATCAATTTTCGCTCGCTAATTGGTGAACATGTGATATTTGGCTGGCTGGGAATTTTTGTTGCAGTAACGGCAGGTATTTTTATACACGAATTATTGCACGCCCTGGGATGGGTGTTTTTTACCAAAAATGGTTGGCGGAGCATACGTTTTGGCATTAAATGGGAATTTTTTACTCCCTATTGCCATTGCAGAGAACCTTTGCAACGGATGCATTTTATTATTGGTGCTGCCTTGCCTTTATTGGTTTTAGGAATTACTCCTGTTGCAACCAGCTATTTCAATGGAAGTTTTGCCCTTTGGTTTTTTGGTTTTTTTTATACCATTGCTGCAGGTGGCGACATTATAGCAATCTGGATGCTGCGCAGGGTTAAGAAAGGACAGTGGGTGCAGGATCATCCCTCGGAGTTGGGATTTTTTGTGATGGACGAATTAGAAGGATGAGGCATATTCTTCGAGCAAGTGTAGAAGATCGCCGCCTGATTCTGTCTAAACCCGAATTACACAATAGGATGCTGTTAGATCGAGCTCATTATTCGATTCAGCAATTTCTATTGCTGCATTTCGGGATATAATGAAAACTTTATTCCAAAAGCAGAATTGGATTTGTAATTTTGCACCAAACAATACACCATGAAGTTTCTGGTTACAGGTGGGGCAGGGTTTATAGGATCGAACTTATGCGAAGCACTTTTAGAAAAAGGCTACCAGGTAGTTTGCCTCGATAATTTTTCGACTGGTTTTAGAAAAAATATCGATTCTTTTCTCGAACACCCGGCTTTTAGCCTGATAGAAGGAGATATACGCAATTATACCGATTGCGAAAGGGCGGCGGCTGGTGTTGACATTGTGCTTCATCAGGCTGCACTGGGTAGTGTACCCCGCAGCATCAAAGACCCAATGGCCACTACCGATGTAAACGTGGGAGGCTTTGTAAAGATGCTGCATGCCGCCAAAGAGGCCGGCGTAAAACGATTTGTTTATGCTGCCAGCTCATCGACTTATGGCGACCACCCCGGTTTACCAAAAGTAGAAGATAAGATTGGCAAACCCCTATCGCCCTATGCCATTACCAAATATGCCAACGAGTTGTTTGCCAGCAACTTTTCTGAAATTTATGGTATAGAATCCATTGGCTTGCGTTATTTTAATGTATTTGGCCGGAGGCAGGATCCCGGCGGGGCCTATGCGGCTGTGATACCCTTGTTTGTAAAAAGCCTTATGGCACACCAGTCGCCGGTTATTAACGGAGACGGCACCCACTCGCGCGATTTTACCTATATCGACAATGTGATACAAGTAAACCTGCTTGCAGCTTTAACAACAAACCCGGTGGCATTAAATCAGGTTTACAACGTAGCCTGTGGCGAGAACAACAACCTCAACCAGTTGATAGCATACCTTAAAAAATACCTCTCGGTTTACGATCCACTTATAGCCTCTGTCGAGGCACACTGCGGACCCGAGCGTTTTGGCGACGTGCGCCACTCGCTGGCAGACATATCCAAAGCAAAGAAACTGTTGGGCTATAAGCCAGCCTGCTTCTTTGAAGAAGGGCTGGGCAAAGCGGTTAGCTGGTACTGGCAGCATTTGCGGTAGTCAGCTCCCCTCTGCAGTTTGGGTTTAGCATTGATGAGCTCTTTTGATTTATATTATAATCGGTTGCAACCCGGACTATTCAAACATATTAAACTTACTACATAACCTTAAAAAATAAAGCCTAGCTATTTTTTAGCCAGGCTTATTCTTTATTTTTATTAGCACGAGCATAAGTTCGCGCCAGCTTGGACTGGACAGACATTATTATTATTATGTTGTGCCTAATGCCAGGAAACAAATTGAAAATCAGTGTTTATAAATTGATTATATTTGGATTATGATTACAAAAGCTGAAATATTATCCAAGCTGACGGAATTGAAACCAATGCTTTACAAGGATTATGCTGTAAAAGAGATTGGTTTGTTTGGCTCTTATTCCGATAATTCCAATACAGAAGAAAGTGATATTGATATTCTGATTGAGTTGGAAAAACCAATTGGGTGGAAATTCTTCACACTGGAACTTTTCCTGGAAAATGTTTTCAACAAAAAAATTGACTTGGTGACAAAAAATGCATTAAAAGAGCAGATTAAAGAGCAAATTCTCAAACAAGTAAATTTTGTTGAGTGAAAAAAGAGAATCGTACATATAGAATGTACCTTGAAGATATGAACCTAGCCATGGAAAGAATTGCAGAATACATCCATGGCTATTCTTTTATCATCTTCAAACAGGATTATAAAACTGTTGATGCAGTAATTCGCAATTTTGAAGTAATTGGAGAGGCATCCAAGAATCTGCCTAAGGAATTTAAAGACCGTTATCCAGAAATTCCGTGGAGCGAAATGTATTTATTGCGGAACAAAATATCTCATGAATATTTCGGGATTGATTATGAAATCATTTGGGATGTTGCATCAAACTATTTACCTGAGAATAAGCTACAAATAGAAGTGATTATTGAAAAAGAAAGAAGCACTAAACCCCTAAATTCAGCGTAGTTTTCACTCATAGCCGTCAGTTTAAGAAGGGGGTTTCCTGTATAATCCACATATACAGCAACTTACATGGCATAAATTATGGAAACTGGATGTTTCCATAATTTATTTTTTTGAAGGCCATTTGACTCAGGCTTCAAGAACCCGGCCTATAAGATTCAAGTTGCCTTTTGCTTAATTAAAAATAAGCAAAAC
>JAMIIA010000015.1:0-72512 GCA_035913795.1 Bacteroidales bacterium | reverse complement strand
TTTCCTGACTTCTGACGCTTACTGAATTTCCAATGAGCTAAATTTTTTAAATATCAGAATTCGAGATATTTACCCTAAAAATTAGTACGTATTTACCGCACTAACGTATATTTTTGGGGTATGTATTCGATACGAAAAGTCAAGACCAAATCGGGCTCAACTGCAATTCAAGTTGTACGGTATATTGGCCATAAGTCAATGGTGTTAAAACATATTGGTAGTGCAAAAGACGATATTGAGTTATCTGTTTTGCGACGTAAGGCGCTTGATTGGATTGAAGAGAATACTCCTCAATTATCATTATTTCCTGTCCAAAGACAGAAACTTTTAGTTGTTGATAGGGGTGAGTGCATTGGCGTAACCCACCATTTTGCTTATCAATTTTTCAAGCAGTGTTTCGAAGAATGTAGTTTATACCACTTACCCCGCTTATTGATAGATTTGGCCATCATGCGGCTTGTTGAACCTGCTTCAAAATATCGCTCAATAGAACTGTTGCAACATTATTTTGGCATCAAATATTCCCAACGTATCTATCGTAAAATTCCTGAATTAACAATTTATAAGGCAGATATTGAGCAATGTGCCTACAATGTGGCACAGCAAAAGTTCAACGAGCCTTTCTATTTTGTTTTGTACGATGTTACCACGCTGTATTTTGAGTCTTTTAAGGCTGATGAATTTAAAATTCAAGGGTTTTCAAAAGACAACAAATCGCAGCAGCCACAGATTGTTATTGGTTTGCTTGTCACCCAATCGGGATTTCCATTGTCGCACCAAATATTTGCGGGCAATACATTTGAAGGCAAGACCATGCTGCCTGTAGTAGAAACATTTATACTCGCACATCCTCAGGCGAAACCAATTATTGTGGCCGATGCAGCAATGCTTGATGAAGAAAGGCTCGCTGAGCTGCGGGGAAAGGAACTATCGTACATTGTGGGTGCCCGGCTACCAAATGCTACTATTGGGTTAGTAAAACAGATACATTCAACATTGAACGGGAAAAACGGGGCAATGGCCCGCTTCCCATCAAAGCATGGCGATTTGGTGTGCGATTTTTCAATAAAAAGATATAAAAAGGAATTGAACGAGTTAAACAAACTCATCCTAAAAGCCGAGGAACTGGTAGCAAAGCAGGAACTAAAAGTTAAAACCCGATTTATCAGGAAGGTTACCAAAGAGAAAATAGAGTTAAATACTGAGTTGATTGAAAAAAGGAGGTTATTGCTGGGCATTAAGGGATATTGTACCGATTTGTCTGAACAACAATTATCTAACGAGATGGTCATTGACCGCTATCACCAGCTTTGGCGCGTTGAGCAATCATTCAGGATGAGCAAGTTTGATTTGCAAACCAGGCCAATTTACCATCAAAAACATCAAGCAATCAAAGCCCATGTACTTATTTGTTTTGTGGCACTAATAGCTGAAAAATACTTGGAATTGACTACCAGGCTATCATTGCGTGAAATCCGGTTTTTAGTTTGGAACATTACAGAAACGCACATACAAGACAACCTGACCAAAGAAACCTTTGTGTTTAGATCGCCGACCAAGGAAATCCAAAAGAGTCAGCTTGCACCGCTCATATCAAAATGGAATTTACTACCGCACTAATTGTTAGAACTCAGGGCAGTGGGGGGTTGTTATTTGGCTTGATATCTTTTTAGGTTCGATACCTAAAAAATATCAAAAAAGGGTAGCAAATTATACTACCCCTTGAATACCATTGGCTTAATTATCGCCTTCGGTCGTTATTTGGCTTGTCTAAAATAAATATTAAATTTTACTTGTAAAAGTCTTAGAATGCTTAGGTAGGGGTAATATTTCATTTAAAATTATCTAAGGTTTTTGGAAAGGGAGGGTTCTCTATCCCTTGTATTTCATGAGTTAAATCTATCAGGCTTCTATTGGGTTTATTTGTTGAGTAGATTACCCAAAATCGCTTTGATTTGCATTCTAATAATTGTGATTTACAATAACTAAACTTATTACCACATTGTATAGTTCTAGAATATTTTTTATTGTTGACGTAATAATAGTAATTCAATTTTGATCTTCCTCCATCAGCTTGTTCATAGTAGAAAGAAAAATTTCCAATTGTGCTTTGGAAATTTTTCTTAATGTCAGTTTCTATTATCCTATTTCTTATGCTCCATAATCCTGCTATGAATAATGATATTATGGTAATTAATATTATTAGTAATACTCTATTCATTATAATTATTACTTAATCATGTTTTATACTTTTAGTAATTATTGATCTAACTTGTTTATCCGATGCACCTGTTGTAGTCTTTAAATCTCCATCTAAAATTTTCTTTGAACCCAATAATCTAAAACCGTTACCCACTGTACTTCTTAATCCAAAATCAATTAATCCACTACTATTAAAATTAGTTTGTGGATTTACTTTTTGTGTATCAAAAAGTGTTAAATCAAAATCAATTGCTGATTTTAAAAAATCTCCTGCTGCATTAACAGCATATTTTTGTAAAATTGGAAGTTTTTTATTAAACGTCAAAGCAGAAAAAGTCCCATTAATTAAAGAATTATACACGTCCCAGTTTTGTCCTTCACTTAAAATGTTTTGTTCCACTGCATCTTGAGTAAAACCTAAAATTCCTGAACCTAAAACACCTACTGTAGGACTAGCGATACCCATTAATCCGCCTGCTACTGTTCCTGCCCATGTTAACCCAATAGGTTTTGCAATATCATTTAATACTAAAGAACGAATTTGGGCATTAATAGGAGCATTAGAATTTGGCAAATAGTTAGGCATAAAACCTTTATAATTCATTTGTGAATTCACCCTTTCTCCATTGTAATAAGAAGTTTGAGCAATTAATGCTCCATTATAATACACATAAGTTCCAAGATGTGAGCCATCAGGTCCATTAACTGCTGCCCAATTATTTTCAGGATCTCTTCCAGCATTTTGCGGATTACTCCTATCTATTGTTGCATATGTTGCTTTTACAACTGTCTTTTGTATATCCTCGCTTGTATATCTCCCTTCAGTCATATGTGCAGTATATTTTCCTTCAATTATAGCAGCCCAATCTGCATCTCTAATATAGATAACCGCTTCTAAACCATCCAAGTCTTTTGCCCAAATCGGTGTATTACTAGCAAACTGATAAGGTGTCAACATCGGGTAAGACTTCATTAACGGATCCACGCTCAAGAACTTGGCAATGCGTGGGTTGTAGATACGGAAGCCATAGTCGTACATATTGCCGGTGCCATGGCCGAGGTCGTTGTCCATTTCTTTGCCGTTAAAGCCGAAGCGGTAATCTTTGCTGCTTAGGCTGTTACCAGCTTGTAGCATGCCAAAGGGGTAGTAGTTGCTGGCGGTGAGTACCTGTACATCGCCGGCGGCGGTTTTGCGGTCGGTTACCACAGCTCGCACGTTGCTCCCGATGTACATCGGGAACTTTGAGCTCATAACTCTTCTGGCCAACCTGGCGTGTGGCCAAAATGGTTTGTGCATTGTGGGTGTTTGTCAAAGAACTAAAGTCGAAGTTAGGCAAAGTGCCGGAAAAAGGAAAGTTTTGGGTGAATATATGCCTCCCCGTGAACATTTTATTGCTAAACAGGCACGAGGGGTGAAGTATGGCTAGTATAGCTCATTCACTATCTCTACTTCTGGTTTCGAGTCCTTCTGCGTTTGGCCTGCCTGCGACAAAACTAGGCCGCTTACCACAAAAACAATTCCTGCAACTTTTAATAGGTTCATACTATCGCCAAGAATAATAAGAGCGAATATGGCCGTAAAAACCGGAATAAAATTAGTGAAAACGGTAGCCTTCGACACCCCAAGTTTCCTCACCCCTTGTATATAGCCGAGGTAGGCAAATGTAGATGCGAATATGGCCAGGTAAAACAAGGGCATAAGGTTGTTAATTTTCCATTCAATGGTGGCCACTTTCTGGTGATCGAATATAAAATAAACAGGAATAAAATAAATAGCGCCCAGAAAATTTTGAGTAGTTACAATGGTAAGGGAATTATATCGCTCGGCAGCTTTTTTTATTACAAAACCATATCCTACTGCAGCAAACACTGCTATCATCATTAGTAAAATTCCCTTGTGGGTGGCAACCATGTGGTCGCGGTCGCTGAGAACCACAAAAATAACCCCGACAAAAGAAACCAAAATGCCCAAATAATTCAACAGATGAAGTTTTTCCCGCTTGCCCGCCAGCATTACCATCACCATAAACAGCGGTATAGTGGAAATGACAATGGCCGCTACCGTGGAGGAAATATACTGCATGCCAAGGCTTTCGCCAATAAAATATAAAAAGGGTTTGAGAAAAGCCAGAAATAGAAAAAGAGGGATATCCTCCCTTTTTATCTTCTTGAGTCGTTTTAACAACAAAGCCGAAATAAACAGCAAGGGAAGCGATAGAAGCAACCTGGCCAGGACAAGGGTAACGGGAGGAAAATTCTCCAGAGCCTGTTTATACCACACAAAGCTTAGCCCCCAGCAAAGCATAGCCGCTACGAGCATAAGATAGGTGTATGCAATACCAGTGCTTTTTTTCTGGTTCATGGAAATAAAGTTAGCGCACAAAGAAAAGAGAAAAAAAGGATTTCCATGCTGAAATATCTCAGTATGGCAAACCTGCACTCGCTGTTGGCAGACCGCAAATAGGGGAGCATGTGTAGGTTTTTGGGTTAAAAAATGTTAATTTTGCCGTTTGCCTGTAATTAATGGTTATTTTGAACCGTTTTAAGGCATATAACTGTTAAACCTTTTTTAACATCGGGTGTTTAACCCTTGTTGTTCTTTGCAAAATACTGACTGAATCATGAGGCAATTAAAAATAACAAAATCCATAACCAACCGTAATAGCGACTCACTCGAAAAATATCTTCACGATATTGGCAAAGAAGAGTTGATCTCACCGGAAGAAGAAGTTGACCTGGCACGCCGGATTAAAAAGGGCGACCAGGAAGCGCTCGAAAAACTCACAAAAGCCAACCTTCGCTTTGTGGTATCAGTTGCCAAACAATACCAGCATCAGGGCTTAAGCCTTCCCGACCTTATCAACGAAGGAAACCTTGGGCTGATAAAAGCCGCCCAGAAATTCGACGAAACCAAAGGTTTTAAATTTATTTCTTATGCCGTGTGGTGGATTCGTCAATGCATATTGCAGGCTTTGGCCGAACAGTCGCGCATTGTGCGTCTGCCTCTAAATAAAATTGGAGCGCTGAATAAAATGAATAAAACATTCAGCCAGCTCGAGCAAGCCCACGAACGCGAGCCTTCGGCCGACGAGCTTGCCGAAGCCCTTGACCTGCCTAAAGAAAAAATATACAGCACCCTTGAATTGTCTGGCCGACATATGTCCGTCGATGCCCCTTTTCAAGAGGGCGAAGACAATAGCCTGCTCGATGTACTTAGCAACCCTGAGAACCCCAGCACTGATCATTTTCTGATGGAAGAATCGCTGAAACAGGAAATTGAACGCACCCTCAATACCCTTCCTGAAAAAGAACGTAAGGTAATCAGGGCATTCTATGGCATTGGGCGCAAACCTATGTCGCTCGAAGAAATTGGCGATTCCATTGGCATTTCGCGTGAGCGTACCCGACAGATTAAGGAAAAAGCCATTAAGCACCTGCGTCAGCGTGCCA
Organism: Bacteroidales bacterium; assembly: GCA_035913795.1. GTDB lineage: Bacteria > Bacteroidota > Bacteroidia > Bacteroidales > UBA10428 > UBA10428. The sequence goes on along the minus strand of JAMIIA010000015.1, from coordinate 66,860 downwards.
AGAGCAAACTCCTGAAATCGTACCTGGGATAAGTTAATAGCACTTCTGTTGTCTTACCCATTTCTTTTTCCATTCATACTCTTTGGCGTTTTAAGATAGGAATGCTTATAATTCCTATTTCTATACCTGATCCTATTGCTATTTCAATATTTAATCGAAAAAGGTATTTGGTTACTCTTTGCTTTCTTGATTGTATTTATTTAAAATAAATGCAACTATTCAATCGTCTTTGCCATATAAGAAACCAGTTTTTCACTTAGAAACAACCTTTATGAAAAAAAATCTACTAATCCTATTCCTGCTATTCTCGTCAGTAGTTATTGTAAGTGGGCAGAATATAAACCCCGGTGCCGATAATGTTTATAAAGAAGGCGAGGTTTCACTTATTGAGCTTACCATGAGCGAGGAGGATAAACAGGATTTATTTTTCCCGGAAGATCCCTACACCGATACTTATTATGTAGCAAAGCTTCACTTTAAAAACTCCGTTATCGACGAAACCCGCGACAGTGTGGGTGTGCGTATCAGGGGAAACACTTCGCGAGATCATTATAAAAAATCAATTAAAGTTGATTTTCAAGAATTTGGTGGTAATAAATTCCACTCCTATAAAAAATTAAACCTTAAAGCTACCAATAACGATCCCTCGTTGCTACGCGATTACCTGAGCCATTATATGTACCGGGCCTATAACATCCCTGCAGCAAGGGTTCAGCATGTAAGGTTATATGCCAATGGCGAATTTATGGGAGTATATGTAAATGTAGAACAGATTGACGATGAATTTCTAGACAAACGTTACGATACCGAACTTGGCAATCTGTATAAGTGTTATTGGGGTTCTACGTTTGAAAACAATGGAGAAGTGAACAACAACAGCCGTTACGAGCTTAAAACCAACAAGGAAACCAACGACCGCAGCAAACTGGTTAACTTTGTCACAGTGCTCAGCTCCTACTCAGGCGAAAACCTTAAACCCCGCATTGAAGCTATTTTCGATGTAGAAACATACCTGCGCCAGCTGGCAGTTGAAACCCTCATTGGCCATTGGGATGGATACTCCTACAATTCGAATAATTTTTACATTCACGAAAACCCAACTACAAATAAAATCGATTTCATACCCTACGATCTTGATAACACTTTTGGCATCGACTGGGTTGGGCAGGACTGGGGAACCCGCGATGTGCAGAATTGGGGTTCGGATTGGATTAACCTGCCTTTAAATACAAAGCTTTTAGGTATTGACAGCTATTTCGAAACCTATTGCAGAAACATGGTAACCTTATGCGTTACCTACTTTACACACGATTATCTCGATCCTATTCTCGACGAAAACCATAATCTTATTGCACCTTATGTTGAAGAAGATTTGTATTATGGTTATACCTTCAACGACTTTCAAAACACCCTTGATGAAGCCTGGGGCAGTCAGGTAGCGTATGGCATAAAAGAATACATTGGCATAAGAAATGCCTCTGCCCTGAATCAGCTCGACGGTTATGAACCATTCGACACTACCAATAACGGGGGTGGCTCTACCCCGTCAATTACTCCTTTGGCCGAATCTGTTCTAATCTTTCCAAACCCGGTAAAAGAAGGCTACTTCTTTATAAAAACCAGCAGACCCGATGCCATTCCGGTTGTTTATGATCAAACGGGACGCCTTATTCGAATTGAATTTGTTGATTTGGGCAATGGCGAATACCGCCTTAGTTTTAATAATTCGCCTCAACCCGGATGGTATGTACTGAAGTTGGATAACCTGGTGCAAAAATTTATTGTCCTGTAAACACTCCGAATTCAGGCAATTCGAGCATCTGTTTTCAGAAATATCACAATCGCAATATGCACTGAAAGGATACTTCGTGCAAAGATGCTTTATCTGTTTCGAAATAAGTGGTGCATGACCAGCGCAAGGCTAAAACCAATGCCTTGAATGTTTGATATTGAACCAGCAAATAGCTTCGTGTGCCTTTCCCGTAATAGGCGGGCATTGAATAAACATAGCGCAGGTTATGTTCGTAAGCATAAATTCTTGAAGCGTATTCACGGGCATCAAACCAGGCATACCTGGCGGTGAATTGCAGTTTTTTTAAAGGATTGTAAAACACATCCTGATACAAAAGGTATCCAAAAAAGGGTTCTGCTTCGGAATATCCGCTTTTTGTGAGCTCATAGCGTGTAGCCATTCCTATTGTTTCGCTAAGCGAGTAGCGAAGGTGAATGCGCCATGCATTTTTTATAAAAGGCTCCTGATAGGCAAGTTTCTGAGTGCTTGAGTCTACCTGATTCAATAGTTTTGACTCAAACTTGTACCTTAACAAAATCTCTAATCCATCGGCCGGACGAACTAGGCCCTCAAGCAAGTACTCCTTGCCGTGCGAAGGGCCATCGACCTGATACCGCGCCCTGCGGAATGAAAACAGATCGGCATAACCCGACAGCTTCATCCTTGCCACAGGGGAATATTGCAAGCCCGCAAAAAGGCCTTCTTCGCCGCTTCCGGAGCTACCTTCGGCAATGGCATTAAAATAGGGCGCATAATACAATTCATGATACAATCGATAAAATACACTTGCACGAAGGTTGGAGACTGGCATCAGGTTGATGCCTTGCAAGATTGCCAATTGGCCGTTGGATTGGGCTATTTCACCAAATAATTGAAAAACTTGTTGAAGATACCGGTAATCGAATGAAACTCCCCTAAACTGCTGTGTGCCCGATTCTGGCAGTCGATAGACCTTATCTGATAAGGCAAATGGCAGACTGTAGTTGGTAATTATGCTGTTAAACCCGCACCAAAAAGCAGAACCTGTATAATTGAGCCTCACTCCGGCACACTGTTCAGTAATATTATTTTCAGAGCGCTGTTCGGATTGTGTACGGTGATATCCTTCTGTGCGAATTGAATTAATGCTGAGTCCTTCTGAAGAAGAATCAAGCGAGGCATCTAAACTCTTCTGTGAACCAAATAAGCCAAGCGATATATTTCCTTTGCCCAACGATATAGCCCCACCACGAAGAAACTGATACTCATCAGCTGTACTATTTCCTCTTATCCATTCTCCTCGTTTTTGCACTTGTAAAACTTCAGTCGATTTGCCTGAAGTATAACCTGTCCACATGAGCAGCCCCTGCCCAACATTTACCCTGTAATCGCCAATAACAAGATTTCTGATAAATCCTTTGCCTTTATAGGAAACAAATCCAGAATAATGATCGAACCCATTGGGGTTGGTTCCTGAGAAAAAATCTTCACCTGCATCCTTTTCTGCAAGTGCTCCCGCCTGAAAGCCAGCATAGCTGCCCGTCTTGAAGCGTAAATACAACTTTTGGTCATTTCCAGTAAAGTTTTCTGCTCTGAGATTTTGTTGCGAGACGCGAAAGAGCCCCTCGTGCTTCAGGTTTGTCGGGTTTTTTAGTTTTAAAATCTCGGGGGAACCTATCAACACAAAGGGTCGGATTAATTCTACCGTGTGTGCATCAAAGCCATACACATAATGCAATTCGTCGAGCGAAATTATTTTACCCATTCTCTCCCTGTACTCAAGCAGCGATTTCACCTGAAAAGGACTTAAAAGCCGCAATTTTTCGAGTTGAAGCGCTGTGGCTGTATTCAGGTTAAGTGGGTTTAAATACAGCTCTTCGAGGTCGATGACCAACTGTTCATAACCATCCTGATCCTTGTCAAAAAGTCCGGCAGAGGACTCCAGCATCGACTCGATCCAATCAGCCAGGTGGGTTTGAGCAGGTTGTGCAGCCAGTTGGGGAATAGCCAGGCAAGCCAGAAAAAAAAACAAGCATCCTGTTCTCATTGCGGTATTTTTCCAATTCTAATATCAAGAGAAAACATACTCGAAAAGCCCAGTAATGGATGTCGCATAAAAGCCAGGTCGGCACTCCAGCGTGCATTGGAATAGCCAACGCCAAAAGTTAGACTCATGGCCTCCGAGGAGGAAACACCCAGCCGCACATCCAGATTCCGGGCAGCCTGAAATTCGGTTCCCAAACCAAGTTCCGTGTTGCCATTTTTCTGAATCATGATGCTGGTGGCAGCAAGCAGCGGACCGCTTTGCCAGGTAATCCCGCCGCGAAAAAAAGAAGCAGGGGCTTCGAAATTGTACTTCTGATAGTGAGCATTGGTAAGATTATACAATTGCAAGCCTACCGTTAATTGTTTTACGGGTCTGGCAAGCATACCCAGACTTCCGGTAAGAGCAAAATCGTGGCCATAATCGGCTGGCAGCCAAACCGAATGGGCATCGAAACTGATGCCCGCCTCCAGTTTATCTGATAATTTATGGGCATAAGCCAGTACCATCAGTTGCTCGTTGTATTCTGGGGTTCCCGAATAGGTATAACCCAATCCGATTGCTCCTCTTGAGACAGGGGCCACTCCGGCCATGGCATGCCTTGCCAATTCGCGTATCAGATAATTGTTTGTATGGCAAAAAGAGAGGCTTCCGCCCAGGTCGGTTGCAATTCCGGCAGGATTGTGGTACACAGCCCAAGAGCCGCCAAGGCTCAATGCAGAATGAGCCATCCCTGCTTCGCGGGCGCCTGAAAACAAAGGGTCTTTCGAAGCAAAGGAAGTAAGACTAACTGACCACAATGCCAGAAAACCAAGGATTTGTGTTTTCATAGCCAATAGGGAATGGTTTGACCTAAGGAACGGAACGAATTAACTGAAAAGCAAATTATAACTTTTCAGGAACAAAAAAAAGCCTGTCCCGATTAAAGTCGAAACGGGCTTTTACAGAGATAAAAAAACCTAATTGGTTTTATATTTGTACTTTACCTCTTTAAGCTCTTGGTTTGCCTGAACAATTTTATCTTTAAGACTGCTTTTAAATTCGCTTAATTTAACAGCAATTTCGGCATTGCCGGTAGCAATTATCTGTGCTGCCAATATGCCGGCATTTTGTGCCCCATCGATGCCCACTGTAGCAACTGGTATACCAGGAGGCATTTGCACAATAGCCAATAAGGCATCTAATCCATCTAAACTGGCTTTAATAGGCACTCCTATTACAGGTATTTTTACCATCGATGCAATTACCCCTGGCAGGTGGGCAGCCATTCCTGCTGCTGCAATAATTACCTGTATTCCTCTGCCTTCGGCATTTTTTGCAAATTTTTCTACTTCTTCAGGAGTTCGGTGTGCCGACAAAGCGTTTATTTCAAATGGTATTTCCATTTCGTTCAGGAAATCGGCAGCCTTTTTCATTACCGGTAAGTCGGAAGTACTCCCCATGATAATGCTTACTTTTGGATTCATTTTCTACCTTTTCTTTTTATGTTTGTATCCATGCAAAGATCGTGAATACAAAGAAATATTCAAGCAGTCGAAACGAAAACTTGCGATTCCTTCGGGCTAAAATGGTTAGATTGCTTATTTTCGTGACAAGTATTTTATTTAAAGAATAATGAAGGAAGTAGTTCTGCACCAGAAGCGGTTTCGGATAAGCATTCCGGCATCGGAGATTCAACTGCGCATTACCAGTCTCGCCGACCAGATGAATGATGAACTCCACAATCGCGAACTGGTATTTGTTGTAATCTTAAACGGGGCCTTTATGTTTGCCAGCGATTTGTACCGGCAAGTTACACTGCACAGCCGTATTTCATTTCTAAAAATGGCCTCCTACCAGGGCACAACATCCAACGGACAGATAAAGCAACTTATTGGACTGAACGAGGTTATTAAAGGAAAAACCGTTGTGCTTGTGGAAGATATTGTGGATACAGGACATACCCTGGACTCGGCACTAAAACAACTTGCAAGTTTCGAGCCTGCAGAAATTAAAATTGCCTCGCTGTTGTTTAAGCCCGACTCCTATCTTTATCATTACAAAATTGATTACCTTGGTTTTAGCATTCCTAACGATTTTATTATTGGCTACGGCCTCGATTACGATGGCTATGGAAGAAATCTGGAAAGTATCTACACAATTATTCACCCATAATATGCTGCTTCTATGTTAAACATTGTACTCTTTGGCCCTCCGGGTGCAGGTAAAGGCACCCAGGCCGAAATGCTTTTGGAAAAATACCAGCTGGTTCATCTTTCAACAGGCGATATTCTGCGCCGCGAAATTGCTGCACAAACTCCACTAGGGCTTCAAGCAAAAAAAACTATGGACAAAGGTGAACTGGTCTCTGACCAAGTAGTTGTTGGTATGATAGAATCGAAAATCGATGCCAACAGCCAGGCCAAAGGTTTCATATTCGATGGATTCCCGCGCACTACTGCGCAAGCCGAAGCCCTCACAATTATGTTACAAAAGAAATCTGCCTCCATAAGCACCATGCTTGCCCTTTTTGTCGATGACGAAGAATTGATTAAAAGACTTCTTTTACGCGGAAAAGACTCTGGAAGAGCCGACGACCAAAACCGTTCTGTAATTGAAAACCGCATAAAGGTGTACAACAAGGAAACAGCCCCTGTAATCGACTATTACGATCGGCTGAACAAATACCAGGCCATTGACGGAGTAGGCAGCATCGATGAAATTTTCAGCCGTTTGTGCGCTGCAATTGATAAGATTGCCTAAGGCGCCAATCAATGCCCCGGCATTCATAAATAAACTATCTCACCTTAAGCGGACGAGGTATTGAGGCGAAACTATTTCATTCTTTTCGTTGTAAGCAAAGGGAATAAAACCTAAAAATCCCAGTCCGTTTTGCTTTGGGGCTCAGTTCGCCTAAGTAATTTTAGTGCGTCTTCGGCTTTTAAAAATAGGGTCTCACTGATATAAAAGCGTATCTTTGCCGCCTTGTTTATCTCTTATTCAGAAAGTAGCGATCGATGGCAGATTCAAATTTTGTTGATTATATAAGAATATTTTGTCGCTCTGGCCGTGGAGGAGCAGGTTCGGCACATTTTCGCCGCGAGAAATTCGTGCCCAAAGGCGGCCCCGACGGGGGCGATGGTGGAAGAGGCGGGCACGTTATCCTGCGAGGCAACCGCAATATGTGGACACTTTTGCACCTGCGGTATAAAAAGCACATTCATGCCGAAAGTGGCACTTCCGGAAGCGGTGCCATGAAAACAGGAGCCGAAGGGGAAGATGTGTATGTAGAAGTGCCCCTGGGCACCATCGCAAAAAATGCCGAAACAGGCGAAACCCTATTCGAAGTAACTGAACACGACCAGGAGAGAATTCTGGTGAAAGGTGGCCGCGGAGGCCTTGGAAACACCCACTTCAAATCGCCTACCAATCAGGCCCCCCGCTACGCTCAACCCGGAGAACCCGAAGTGGAAGGATATTATATTTTAGAATTAAAAATTCTGGCCGATGTAGGTCTGGTGGGCTTTCCAAATGCCGGAAAATCGACTTTACTAGCCGCCATTTCGGCTGCAAAACCCAAGATTGCTGATTATGCTTTCACTACTCTGGCTCCGAACCTTGGCATTGTGTCTTACCGCAACGACCAGTCGTTTGTAATGGCCGATATTCCGGGTATTATCGAAGGGGCAGCAGAAGGAAAGGGTTTGGGAATAAGATTTCTGCGCCACATCGAGCGTAATTCGACACTTTTGTTTATGATTCCTGCCGATTCGAAAGATGTGGCTGGCGATTACCGCATCCTGCTTAAAGAATTGGAAAAATACAACCCAGAGCTGCTCGATAAAAAACGTGTGCTGGCTATTACAAAGTCCGATCTGCTGGACGAGGAACTAATGGCTGAAATAAGGAAAGATTTACCAGCTATTCCGAATGTTTTTATCTCCTCGATGACGGGTTACAACATCGAAAAGCTCAAAGATTTACTCTGGAAACAATTCTAAAACAGGCTCACCTCGATATGCTCGAACGAATTATAACCCTCGACACAAACTTGTTTCTTTGGCTCAATGGCTTTCATTCAGAAGGTTGGGATAAGATCATGTGGTTTGTATCGGGTAAAATCGAATGGATACCGCTTTATGTAGCAATTCTCGCTTATATTATTTATCGATACAGATGGAATAGTATTGCCATCATTCTTGCAATTGTGCTCTTAATTACCCTGGCCGATCAGGTCTCCTCAAATCTGATTAAGGACAATGTAAAACGATTACGTCCCTCTCATGTCGATGCACTAAAGAATAGCATTCATATTCTGAACGAATACCGCGGAGGCCCCTATGGCTTTGTATCGAGCCATGCAGCCAACAGTTTTGCTCTGGCAATTTTTCTTACCCTTCTTTTTCGGAATAAATGGTTTAGTGCTTTTCTTATCAGCTGGGCAATGGTTGTATCATATAGCCGTATTTACCTTGGGGTTCATTATCCGGGCGATATTCTGGGTGGAGCCTTGCTTGGTGCAGCGACAGGCTGGTTAGTTTACTACCTATTGAAAGTAGTTCAGAAAAAACTGGAAAACCCTAAAACATCAAAACCCGGTGTATAAGTCGAATTACCAATACCAGCAAACATTTTTGGTTAGTTCGGCCGATGCAGACCTGAATCAGAAACTCCGTTTATCCTCCCTCACCAATTATCTGATACAAATAGCCTGGAAACATGCCACCAGCTTGGGCTGGGGTCCGGACGACCTGATGAAACACAACCTGGTATGGGTACTCTCGGGGGTTCATATAGAGCTGGAACGAATGCCAATCTGGCGCGATACAATCACCGTTGAGACATGGCCAAAAGGCATTCACAGACTCTTCTATTTGCGCGATTTTTTGATCTTTGATCAGGATAATAAACCGATTGGAAAAGCCACCTCCAGCTGGCTGCTCATCGATGTAGAAAAAAGAAGGCCCCGTTTGCATGAACCTGAAAGCGAGGTTTTTTCCTTTAACCAGCAAAGGCATGCAATAGAAGCCATGGTGCCTATGGTGGAGTTTGATTCCGAAGCCTCTGGTGAATATCTTTTCCAGGTGAGGTATAGCGATATAGACATCAATCACCACCTTACCACCACACGCTATGTCGACTGGATGTTTGATACTTTTACGCCGGAAGAACTAAAAGACAAGCAGGTACGCGGTCTCACCCTCAACTTTTTAAAAGAACTGAACTTTGGGCAAAAAGTCCTAATGCAGAAACAAATTCTTCCTAATGGGATAATAAATTTTCAACTGAAGTCGGAAGAAATAGACAAGGTTTTTTTTCGGGGACAATTGTCCACCTAGCCATATACAGAAAAGAATTAAAAGAGGTGATCTACAAACCCGGGCAAAGCCTCCAATCGGTTTCGGGTAGAAAAAAGACGAATTCATCGTGCACCATTCCACATCACAATTTGTGATTCAAGAGGTTTAACACTGTCAACAACAAAGTTAAAATTGAACTCTAGGCTAGAAAAAGTAAAAGCCCTTACGCAACACCCCTTTAACAATTCAACTCTTTAAACAATTCTGAATTTATAACTCAGCCAGCACTGTGAGCTTATTTTCTGAAATATCGCCCACCTTACAAAGAATTTTTGCATCGACAGGAAGGAAAATATCGACTCTTGAACCAAATTTTATAAAGCCAAACTCCTCACCTCTTTCGGCTCTATCGCCAACTTTTGCATAGGTACAGATGCGACGGGCCACTGCTCCGGCAATCTGGCGGAAAAGCACTTCGGTGCCTGAGGCTGTTTTTACAACCACTGTCGATCGCTCGTTTTCGGTAGATGATTTCGGATGCCACGCTACAAGGTATTTCCCCTTATGGTATTGGGTGTGGCTTACCGTGCCCGACACCGGATAAACATTTTGATGCACGTTTAATGGCGACATAAATATCGACACTTGTATGCATTCGCGCTTCAGATACTCGGTTTCGAGAGTCTTTTCGATTACTACAATCTTCCCATCGGCGGGAGCAATAACTAGGTTTGGCAGGGCTACTACCTTTCGGCTTGGTACCCTGAAGAACCAGATTACCAGAAAAGTAATCGTCACAAACGGCAGCAAGATGCCAGCAGCCACCACAGCTTGAAAAAACTTAAGTGAAAGTACTGCCAGAACAAGCAACAAAATAAGGGTCAGGGGAATAATGATTTTCCCTTCGCGATGTATTTTCATGAAATATATTTTAAAAGTATCAGACAAAGATAAAGCACCGGGGCTGCAAATAAAAGCGAATCGATACGATCGAGAATGCCGCCATGCCCGGGAATAAGATTGCCGGAATCTTTTACGCCGGCCGATCGTTTAAAGAGCGACTCTACAAAATCGCCAGCGACACCGGATAAGGCTATTAATATACTTATAGCCAGCCAGCTCCAAAGGCTTAAACCATCGATATAACTGAAGGTGAGATAGCCCATACCTAGCGCGGCCACTATGCCTCCAAAAAAGCCTTCCCATGTTTTTTTTGGCGATACCCTCTCGAATATCTTATGCCGGCCGAAGGCCATACCGGTTAAATAGGCAAAAATATCGTTGGTCCAGATAATTAAAAGCATCGCCATTAAAACATAGGAAAATCTTGATTCCTCACTCAGATTAATGGCATTCACCATTAATAAAGGAAGGGTAATATAGGCAAATCCAAAAATGGTGGTAGAAATATCTGATTTTTGATTATCGGATTTTGTAAACAACGAAAACAACATGAGTACCATGGGTGACAAACCAATAACTGACAACCATTGAGTATCGAGCTTCATCGACCACACCAAATGCGCAAGGGTAAAAATTAGTGTCCCAATTATTAAGGCGGGAATTCGGATTCTTCCAACTTTTTGCATGGTGTAATATTCGCGAAGCGCCTGCAAGTTAAAGAGCATAATTACCAAAGCAAAAGCCGATTTGTGAAGTAACAGGTCTCCTAAAATCAGGATAACATAAATTGCACCTGACAGACTTCGAATGAGAATAGTTTTCAAAACTTTGTTTTTGAGATTAAATGCCTCGCACGTAAAGCATCAGAAGGCTTCACATACACTTCGATGCTGCCAATGCCATAATTTGAGTCCTGCTTATCCATAATTACAGCGGTTATCAGGTTGTCTTCCAGCATATGTCGCATTAGTTCGGCATGATACCGAAATTGCGAGGAATATACCATGGTCCACTCATCGCTCATCGATTGGGCTGATTAAACTATAATTGTTTATTCTTCCTTTTTCTTACGGGTAGCAGCTTTAGGCTTAATTGCAGCAGGCTTTCGCGCTGGTTTCTTTTCGAAAACAGTTTCTATTGATGCATCGGCAGGAACTGGAGCTAATTTGGCATCGCCATTGCTAAAAAGGCCAATCTGTTCCTCGGGCACCATTTTACGAGGACCAAAGATTTCTTCCAGGTCTTCGGCAAAAAGTACTTCTTTCTCGAGTAATCTTTCACCCAGCTTGCTTAAGCCCTCTTTGTTTTCTTTTAAGGTTTTGATAGCCCGTTGATATTGCTCGGCAATCATTTTCTTTGTTTCCTCGTCAATTAACTCGGCGGTTTTTTCGCTGTAGGGTTTGGTAAAAGCAAACTCACCTTGTCCGGAGGAGTCGTAGAAACTGAGGTGACCAATTTTTTCGCTTAAGCCAAAAAATGAAACCATGGCATAGGCTTGTTTGGTAACGCGCTCGAGGTCGTTTAAGGCACCGGTAGAAAACCGATTGAAATTAATCTCTTCCGAAGCCCGACCGCCTAAGGTGGCACACATTTCATCGAGAAGTTGCTCACGGGTAGTGATCTGTCTTTCTTCGGGCAGGTACCAGGCTGCACCCAGTGCTTTACCGCGCGGTATAATGGTCACTTTCACCAAAGGGTTGGCATGTTCGAGCAACCAACTTACCGTGGCATGGCCAGCTTCGTGGAAGGCAATGGTTCGCTTTTCCTGACGGGTTATAATTTTGTTTTTACGTTCAAGTCCGCCCACAATTCGGTCTACAGCATCGAGAAAATCTTGTTTTTCTACTACCTGTTTGTTTTTTCGGGCTGCAATAAGAGCTGACTCGTTGCATACATTGGCAATATCGGCACCAGAGAAACCAGGGGTTTGTTTGGCAAGAAATTCCACGTCTACTTTCTTATCGAGTTTAATGGGTCGAAGGTGAACCTTGAAGATGTCTCTTCGTTCGTTTAAGTCGGGAAGCTCAACATGAATCTGGCGGTCGAAACGACCTGCACGCAAGAGCGCGCGGTCAAGTATGTCTGCCCTGTTGGTGGCTGCAAGCACAATGACCCCTGTGTTGGTGGCAAAACCATCCATTTCGGTGAGCAACTGGTTAAGTGTATTCTCGCGCTCGTCGTTGGCCCCCATGTTAGGGTTTTTACCACGAGCACGGCCTATGGCATCAATCTCATCGATAAAAATAATGCAAGGAGCTTTATCTTTCGCCTGCTTAAACAGGTCGCGCACCCTCGAGGCGCCAACACCCACAAACATTTCTACAAAATCGGAACCTGACATACTGAAAAAAGGCACATTGGCCTCGCCGGCTACTGCCTTGGCTAAAAGTGTTTTTCCGGTGCCTGGAGGGCCTACCAGCAAAGCTCCTTTTGGAATCTTGCCTCCCAATTCGGTATATTTCTTAGGTTTCTTTAGAAATTCAACAATTTCCTGAATTTCCACCTTAGCTTCTTCGAGGCCGGCCACATCTTTAAAATCGACTTTGACACTTGTTTCTTTATCGAAAATTTTTGCGCGTGATTTTCCCACATTAAAAATTCCGCCAGGACCCCCGGAGCCGCCGGCAGCTGAGCTCATTCTTCGGAAAATCACAACCCAGATAATTACCAGAATGGCAAGAGGTAATAACCAGCCCAGTACTTCGCCAAACATGTCTTTGCGGTATTCTGCTCCAGGTTCTATGCGGTCTGTTACCGGAAGCTCCTTTTGGGCTTCGTCGAGATTTTCGGTAAACCTATCGACAGAGGCAATGGTGAATTTATAATGCGGGCCGGTTTTGGCAAGCTGCTTAATGCCCCGGGCAGTAACCTCGCGGTGTTTGGGCTGGTCGAGCTTATCGGCCTTTATGGTTACCTCCACATAGGTTTGGTTAATAATGGTAAGCTTCTCAACCTCCCTGTTGGCCATAAAGTCGTCGCGCACAGTTTTCCAGCTTGTATCCAAAGGTTCGCGCTGTCCGCTGAAGAAAAACATAATCAGCAGGGTAAAGCCAATCATGGCTGGAATCAGGTACGAGTTGAAGCGGTTGTTGTTATTCTTCTTCGAAAGATTTTCAAATCCGTCTTCCGGATTTGGATTTTTCGGCTGTGGATTCTCGTTTTTGTTGCTATCGCTTTTGTTGGTTGCCATCTGTAAAATATACTGTTTATGTAAAACTCTCTTCTATACGCGATATTTTAGCATCGCCCCATAATTCTTCTAACCGGTAATAATTTCTGTAATCGGTTTGGAACACGTGCACAAGCACATCATAAAAGTCCAGCAAAACCCAGATTGAGTTCTCAAGCCCCTCGCGGTGGTGAACCTTCATCTGTAAAGTCTCCTTTACCTTTCGCTCTACCGATTCGGCAATGGCATTCACCTGCGTGTTCGATTCGGCCTGACAAATTATAAAGTGATTGTTGTAAGCGTTTCCGACTTTTTCAAGATTCAAAAGAACGATTTCTCTTCCTTTTTTGTCGAGAATTCCCTCGACGATTGCGTTGACTAGTAAACTGTTGTTCTCCAATTAAATATCGATCGTTAAATTTTTCACAAACTTAAATGTTTTTTTGCACAAACAGACTTCTATCAAAAAAATAAAAACCCCTCATTTAAAAGGTCTACCAGCTTGTGCCAGTTTGATTGTGTTTAAAATGAAGCTACCTTCGTCTGCAATAACAATACCAAACACAGAATTGTTGCGTAATGGCATGGAAAATAATTGAATTGGACACTTGCTCTTCGACCAATAAAGTAGCAAAAGAGCAACTACAAGCTGGTAGGCTTACTGACAAGACAGCCATAATGGCAGCCTATCAGGATGCAGGACGTGGGCAAGGAGACCATAGTTGGCATAGTAAGGCGCACGAAAACCTACTTGTTTCGTTATTTAGAGATAGTAATTTTAAGGCCTCTGAAAGTTTTTTGCTTACCATTATCACCTCCCTTGCTGTGCGGAACTTATTGAAAGAACTAGGTATTGACTGCCATATTAAATGGCCCAACGATATTTATTTTCAACATAAAAAAATTGCTGGGATCCTAATCGAGAACTCCCTTCTGCGCGATAAAATTATCCACACCATTGCAGGAATTGGCTTAAATGTCAACCAAACCGAATTTCCTGACGAGCTTCCCAATCCGGTTTCGATACAAAACATCAGTGAAAAAACCTACTCAACAGCTGAACTTTGCCAAAGCCTTACCCGGCATTTCGATTTGCTTTGGAATGCCTGCGAAAACGGTAAAAAAGAAATGGTTTACCACCAATATGTGACCTTACTCTACCGCTTGAAGGAATGGCATCCATATCACTTGAAAAACAACACGGTGAATGGCCGCATTCATGGTGTGGAACCCGATGGCAGGCTGCTTTTCGAAACCAGCGAGGGGCAATTGATACACCTGGAGTTTGGAGAAATAACTTATCTTTTTTAACCGGGCAGAGTTCAACTATTTCTTGTTAGGTGGAGTAATAAAATCATTTCGCAACACATTAATATTCTGATTGATTAAGTATCTTTGAAAGAAAAAAGCAATGACTGATTTTGCAGAAAAATATATAAACCCATTTACCGATTACGGATTTAAAAAGCTTTTTGGAGAAGAGCCAAACAAGGATTTATTATTGGATTTTCTGAACGAATTGCTAAAAGAAGAACAAGGACATATCACAGACCTGACTTATTTAAAAACAGAACAATTAGGAGCATCTGATATTGACAGAAAAGCAATATTTGATTTGTATTGCGAAAATGAAAAAGGAGAAAAATTCATTGTTGAACTTCAAAAATCAAAACAAAACTTCTTTAAAGACAGGACTGTTTATTATTCGACTTTCCCGATACGGGAACAAGCCAAACGTGCAGATTGGGATTATGAACTTAAAGCGGTATATACCATTGCGATTCTCGATTTTGTATTCGATGCGGATACAAACGCACCTGATAAAATCCGTTATGATGTTAAACTCACTGACATTGAGACAAAAAAGGTGTTTTACGATAAATTGACTTTCATTTATCTGGAAATGCCTAAGTTTAACAAGACTGTTGATGAATTGGAAACCCGGTTTGATAAATGGCTGTTTGTATTGAGAAATTTAAACAGACTTGATAGAATACCAGATAAATTGAAAGAGCAGATTTTTGAGAAACTTTTTGAAACAGCTGAGATTGCAAAATTCACGCCTGACCAAGTCCGTTCATATGAGGATAGTTTAAAATATTATCGTGATTTGAAAAATTCTTTGGATACAGCGAGAGACGAGGGAGTAATAGAAGGAATTGAAAAAGGAATTGAAAAAGTTGCGAAGAATGCGTTAAAAATAGGCAAAACAATCTCGGAGATAATCGAACTTACAGGATTAACAAAAGACCAGATTGAAAAGTTGAAATAATTACCCCACCTAACGCATAGTATTGTAAATGCAGGTTTAGTTTTATTACTCCCTGCGGTTCCCAGAAAAAAATAGGGCAGGCATTGAGTTCACCTTGTTGGGTTGTTGTAAACTGCCAAACAAACTCAACGCAATCACGCACCACACCGCACCATCAATCTATGCGGTTTTCTCCTTTTGCAAAATCAATCTGCTCCATACGGATCACCAGTGTTTCGAGCAGATTGGTGAGCGGGGCCTTGGCCATCATTGCAATCATGGGGTTGATATCGGCATCGAAAATAAGTTGAAACTCCGTTTCGTGTTTTGAATGTGAATTTAAATGTATCGACAATCCAAAAGCAAAAGGAGATTGATCGATGCTGCTGAGTTGTATTTTGATGAATTCAATTTTATCAGCCAACTTAAATCCGGTTTTTCCCAAGGGATCTACAGAAAAACTGCAGGAGTTATTATCCGATTGCCAGTCTTTCACCCTATCCGCAGGCAGCAGATTTTTAAAGTTATTGAAATCGGTGATGAAGGAATATACCTGCTTAGGGCTATAGTTACATTTTCCCTGGCGGCTTTCAAGTTTCATGTCTTTACTCTTTTCTGATCGTTAAAATTTCGAAGTAAATAAACCAGTACCGTGTTATTTGCTATTTCTACAAAGCTATTGCATCCAGGTTTCTGGAGATACACGCCACTGACGCAGAATCTCCACATCCTCGGCTTTTACATATCCGCTGGATACAGCCTGCTCTATAAGCGCTTCGTAATGACTGAGGGTGTCTAATAAACAAGGACTGGAAGCAAATTTATCGATGGCGGTCTGGAAACTATAGGTAAAAATTGCTACCATACCGAGCACTTCGCATCCGGCCTGACGAAGCGCATCTACTGCCTTAAGGCTGCTGCCTCCGGTAGAAATCAGGTCTTCGACTACCACATAGCGGCCACCCACTTTATAATCGCCCTCGATAAGGTTTTGCATGCCATGGTCTTTGGCACTCGAACGTACATACAGAAATGGCAACCCCAGCACATCGGCTACCAGCATACCGTGGGCAATGGCTCCTGTAGCAACCCCTACAATACCCTCAGCCTGCGGATATTTCTCGCGGATGATTTCTGCAAAACCATCGCGTATGGCATTGCGCACTTCCGGAAAAGAGAGAGTCTTGCGGTTATCGCAATAGATGGGCGATTTCCATCCCGAAGCCCATGTAAAAGGGTTTGTCGGATTTAATTTTATTGCCTTAATTTGTAAGAGCAATTGGGCGATTGCCTGTTGACGCTTATTCATGCGATGCAAATAGGTGTAGTTTATTGATAATTAGTAATATGCCCTAAGCAAGTATAGGTTTATTAAATAACCTGATTGCGGGGTAAACAAGGAGCAAATGTATAAAGTTTTTTTTAACGACAGGGCCATTTTCCTTACCGACGATTTCTCCAAAACCTTCCAGGAGCGCTATGGGCTCTTTTTTAAATACAAAGACGAAGATGACCTGGTAGAAATCATCGATATCTATTCAAAACTTACAACGATTAATTCTCTCTTTCTATTTCATTACGATATAGATCACCTGCGCGATGATTTTCGCAAATGCTTTTACAGCATCGATGCAGCCGGAGGGGTGGTGCGTAATAGTAAGAACGAGTTTCTGCTTATAAACCGAAGGGGGAAATGGGATTTGCCTAAAGGCAAAGTCGATAAAGATGAAAACTATCAACAAGCTGCCATAAGGGAAGTAATGGAAGAAACCGGGTTAAAATATCTGCAGATAAAAAAACCTTTACTTTCGACCTATCATACTTATCCCTACAAAAAAGGCCTGGCGCTGAAAAAAACCTACTGGTTTGAGATGGAACATTCGGGCAGGGAGATGCCTGTGCCTGAAACTGCAGAAGACATCACGGAAGTTCGTTGGTTTAAAGCCGACGACCTTCATATTCCGCTTGCAGACACCTATGCCCTGATAAAAGATATATTTGTTTATTTGGGAGTAAAGGATACAAATGGTGTATGAAAAATTACAAATGGATTTTTAGAATTCTGCTCTACCTCTCCATTGTGTTGCTGATTGCATACCTTGTAAAACTTGATTACCTAACTTTTCAGGCAATATCTGTCAGTTGGTTTTGGCTAATCGCTTCCACCCTCATGCTTTGGATGGGTTTTTTCTTAAGCACCCTGAGTTGGCAACGCGCCCTCACTTACCATGGTTTTAAGATTGATACCCGATTAGCTTTGGTTTCACATGGTCTTTCGGTATTTGCCAAATACCTGCCAGGCAAAATATGGGTAATACTTGGCAGGGCTGCTTATGTGGGTAGCCAGAAAAAGATTGCTGTCAGCGAATTATCCTATGTATCGCTAAAGGAACAGATTCTTTACATTTTAATAGGCTTGCTGATTTCATTTCTGCCCGCTGTGATATTCTTTCAACATCAATATTGGGTATGGATTATCCTGTTCACGGCGATTGCACTTGGCCTTGTCTTATTTGTTCGGCCCCTGCATCACTTTGCAGAAAGAATAATTGCAAGAGTATTACGTAAACCGCTAAGTCTTCCGGTTATTAGCATAAAGCTTTCGATCCGTCTTGGTATTTTTATCTTACTGTATTGGGCTTTTTTTTCGTTAGGATTTTATTTCCTGATTAAAGCCCTCAGTGCAGAGGCTAGCCTGGTGCATGGCTTTGCCTTTCCGCTGGCTGTAAGTTACGGGGTGCTCGCCTTGTTTACGCCCGGAGGCATTGGTGTGCGTGAAGGAATATTATCGGCTTACCTGGCCGCTACAGGTTTAGGGATACAGGAGGCCATAACCATTTCAGCGCTATCGCGACTATGGTTCATTAGCGGCGAGGTTTTCATTTTTGTGTTGGCACTGGCCGTTAAATATCTGAAAAAAACTATTTATTGAGCCTTTCGTTGTCCTGAATATCCATCCACATGGCAAAAAGAATGGATTGAAAACCGCTGATAAACGCAAAAGCGAAAGCAAGTGCTGTAAGGGGGTTGGCATCAATCCCTTGTGAAGCCTTAACTAAAAGTTTTACCCCATAAGGAATAGATAAGGCCAGCAACAAAAAACCAATATGATATAAGATAAAAAGTGGATGGAAGCTTTTAATAAAATACTTAACCCAGATACGCTTAAAAAAAGAATTAAGCAGTAGAAAAGATATTTTGGGTATCACCTTAAAGACTTTCATTTTTGATTTTTCGCCAATATGATATACTGGTTTAATTACAATTTCGCGCAAAGTACAATTCGAAACATTCAGTTTTACCAACATGTCGTTGGGCATTCCATAGCGCGCATAGATCTTGTATAGCTTCAGGCTGTTAAGAGCCCTGTTTGAAATGGCTGTATACCCAGTTTGAGTGTCGGTGACATGCCAATAACCTGATGCAATTTTAGTAAGAATGGTAAGAATACTATTGCCTATAAACCTGGTGCGTGGAATAAAAATGGCTGCGCTTGGGTGTGAAAGTCTGTCGCCTTTTACATAATCAACATTTTCAATTACAACAGGCGTACATATAGATTCAAGTTCATCAGGGTCCATCTGACCATCGCCAGCCATCACCGCCGTGCAACCAATATGATGATCTTTGGCCCATTTATAACCTGCAGCAATTGCCGCTCCAACGCCAGAGTTGCTTTTTAGATTAATAAGCACAAGTCTCGAATCTATCTGCTGCTGGACAATTTCCATATCGGGAAAATACTTTTTCTCCTCCTCATTAATTCTGGCAAGAACATCTTCTGCTGCGTAATACTTATTGTTTGTTTTCTTCTCAACTCCAACAGGTAATTTACTAAGTCCAGCAAATGACATCAGCTCCCTAATCTTTAGTTCTGTGGAATCAGGTGAGGCATCGTTGACAACAACAATTCGATCGACAAATGGAGGGATTTCCTTTATAACACTCTGAATTTGTTTTTCTTCGTTGTAGGCCGGTATGACAACGGCTATAGTTTTATTGTGTAGCATCAGAATTTTACATTGTTTAGTTCATCTTTTACCAGGCTGCTCACCACTTCTTTAAGTCTTTCTTCGCTTAGAACCTGCCATTGCGGAAGATTATTGTCGAGCCAAAGCGTATCGGATTTTAAGGAGTCGGTTAATCTTTCTGCCACAAGGGGCCTCACCCATTTTTCTACAGACCAACTTTTTTCGTAACGGTTGTAAGCAGCAATAGTCAATGCCGAATCGAGACTAATAGAATGCCGGTCAGCCATTTTTTGGTGACGCGCGACAGGTTTTATTTCGGACTTAATGGCCAGCATAATTTCTTTAGGTTCCACTTTAATACCTTTGTATCCTTCGAAACGCGTAATCAGGTTTTCTGAAACATACACCCCTTTTCTGGCTTTGGCGTAATCGGGTACCGGAATTGCACTCCAATAACCCGGGCGGGCATTCTTCTTAAGGAAAGCAAGCTGATACGATGTTTTCGACATCCACCAATAATGCAAGGAGCTATGGTTGTATTGTTTCGTTTGAAAGAGGTTATACCAGGTAAAAAGTCCTAACAACAACAAAATAGGTGCCCCCCTCCACTTTAATTCCAGTACTTTTGAAACAAGAACTGCTAAAGGGATAGCCAATACGGCATAAGAGTCGATAAAGGCCCTGAGTCCAAACGCACCACCAAACCACCAGCACCACCACGATGCTTGCACATAAATATTCAACCCTACAAACAGAAAAATGGCTATTGCCATGGCTGGCAATTTACGGAACAAAAACACGATACTCAAGGTAGCTGCCAGCATAAGGGGAGTATATATCCACCACCCTTTTCTAAAGCTAAACAATATTTCCCCTATTTGAGGGTGTGCCCAAAAGAACTTCCCTCCAATACCTCCATAAGAGAAAAACAAAAACTGTCCGCTTACGTATTTCCAATAGACAAACTGGGTCACCCATACCAATATAAAGGATGCAGCCATTAGCAAAACTAAACGGTGGTATTTTATAAAGAAAAATAGTTTGTCCCGCAAGCTTTTTAAGTTATTAACTTTCCAGAATACAATTAAGATAAGAACCAAAATATTGGTTGGTCTTATCAACACAATAAGTCCGGCAAGTAAGCCAAGGAGTATGGTGTTTTTAACGGCTGGTTGCTGATGCCATCGATCGTTCAGGTATAAAAACAAAGCAATAAGGCCAAAATTATAACTGTGTGGCATGGCTGCCGACCAACTTGAATAGTATAAAAGGTTGGTGCCAAACAGCACTAAAACAAGCGTGATAAAGGTTGTTAATTCATCGAAGTATCTGAGCAATAGTTTCCGCAGAAACCACAAACCCAGAATCACATAAAACATAGCGCTGAAAACCAAAGCCATGGCGTATGGCTGGGAATACCCATCGTCTGCAAAGGGTGTAAAAGCCGCCACTGTATGCCCTAAAAGAAAAAATGGCGCATACATAAACGACAGACCCATAGAAGTTACTATACATTTTTTACCGATTGGAGTTACAACCGGCCAATACCATTTATTGTATTCCGAAGGGTTTTTCGAAATAAAATCCAGCGATAAATCGTGATGAATAAAGGTGGCGGGAAGATAAGCATAATACGACTTCACGTCCCAGGCCATCACATTTTCGGGCTTTACCCAGCTATGATGACTGAAGTTTATAATGTAAAAGGCGGGAAAAAGCATTATGATAAATGAACGCGATAAATGGTTATGAAAGAAATTAGCTAATCTTTTCATTAGATGTTGTTAGTTTTGACCGTGAAAATAATGAATATTTAAGCTTAGCCTCATTTTATTTCTACTTTCTTTCAGACGGTATTCAGCAGTGTGAAATTTCCTGTATGGGTTTTAACTATATCGCTGGTGATCTACTATTTACTGCCCTTAAAAATTAAAACTTATTATCTGCTTGCCATTAGCCTCTTGTTCTAAATACCTAAAAAAGTGTTATATTTCATGCAGTTACTCCCTCTCGTAATACTATGAATTCTTATATGAAAAAGCACCTTCACTTTATTATTTTTAGTGTTAGCGTGCTGATTTTTATTCTGTTTCAATTACAGTTCCTTAACCGGCCATACTACTGGGATGAAGCCTGGAGCTATGCTTCTGCTCTATATGCAATGGTTGAATCAGGCCCTTCTCTGTTACCCGGCGCAATTCATGAATATCTTTATCGCGGACATCCTTTGTTTTTTTACTTTATCACAAGCATTTGGATGAAAGTCGTTGGGGGTTCCCTTGTTGCAGTTCATTCATTTTTTTTAATCGTATCTACATTATTATTAACAAGTACTTTTTTGGTTGGAAAAAAAATATTCAATCGCACTGTGGGTCTCTTTGCGGCACTATTTTTAATGGTTACCTCCGCTTTTATAACGCAGGCAAGCTTTTTACTTCCTGAGGTAATGTTAGCCTTGCTAACTTTATTATGCATTTACTTTTATTTACAAAAAAAGATTTTTCTGGAAATTCTTTTCGGCACACTGCTTATTTTGACAAAAGAAACGGGAATTGTACTGATAGGATCTATTCTATTGTATGATCTCATTGTAAAAGTAAAAGTATCGAAAGGTTTTAAGGCACTAATTGGCAATATACTATCCGTATCATGGCATGCTATTCCATTTTTCTTTGGCGCTATCTTTTTCTTGCTACAAAAGATTAAGATGGGTTGGTTTTTCTATCCCGAGCATCTGAGTATGTTGACATACAATATTTCGGAAGTAATCGCGAATCTTGTTTATATTTCGCGGTATATTTTTCAATTACAAGGGAGAATTATTATCACAATAATCTCTATATTTTCTTTAATCTATTTATTATACAATCGAAAAATATCGAAGCGCGAAACGTCTTTTTTACTGCTCTCAGTTCTTTTTATGGTGGGATATATTCTGTTTTCTGCAATAATTTTTTTTACCCTGAGGTATGTAATCTCCGTACTCCCTGTTTTGTATCTTATGAGTTCTTTTCTGATTTATAAGCTCTTCGAAGAAAGAGTATACATTTCAGGTTTGATCGTGGGTTTATTTTTACTGATTAGTATTTCGTATTCGATAAAATCCGATTCACTTGGAGATACCAGTATAGGTTTTATTAGCATGGTAAATGTTCATAAAAACGCCGTTGTTTATTGCGAAAAATCTAGCTATCATGACTTAAAAATTTCTACACATTTTCTGATGATTTATAATTTAAAATCGCCCTTCCTTGGCTATTTACAAAATGATAAGCAATTCAAACATGTAGAAAATTTTGACTCTTCTTCTGATGGAGATATAATAATCGTTTCAACCATTGAATTGTCAAGTGCTTATGAAGTTTTAAAAAAGAATCCGGATTATATTTTGCAAAAGAGATTTGAAGAAAAAAAGGCTTGGTGCGAAATATATAAAAAAGTGAGTTCGGATTAGTATGCGAATATTCCATTATGCTATAATTTAACAGCGCTCCAATAAATCAGCAAAAGCTAAAACTAGTCGAAATGGTTTTCTGATATCTTGTTTAACGTTTCCTACACTGTCATTAATCCATTAAAACCTAAAACCCACATTAATCAAATACCTGAATCCAAAACTCGAAGAGCTTACATTGTTTTTAATGGTTATTTGGTTGTCGTCGATCAGGTAATTTCCGCCGGGGAGTTTTTCAATAAGCTGGTCGTAAATCTCTTCCAGCAACAAAGCTTCATCTTCCGGCGAAAGGGTGGTTGAAATGGTTGGGCGTACATTGTAAAACCACCGCCCAGGGCCCATTAGCACCAGGTCGATGGTAAACCTGTTATAAAGTATAAACTGGTAGCCCAGCTGTGCGCCCACAAAATTCATTATCAGCCGTGTATCGGTCGATACTTCGGTAGAGCCATTCGTAGTATTAAGAGTCCAATGATTATTTCGCATAAAATAATGAAAACTATAATAAGGACCCAGATATATACCCCTGGGGGCCTTGTGTTTGTTTTCGCTACGTAAATAAAAACGGTAATCGAGGGCTATACTAAATCCTTTATCTTTTACCTCGTCGTGCAAAACAAGGTCGTTGTCGTTAATCAAACTAAATTGTGGCAGGTCCAGCTGCCCTGCATTTACCGATATAGTTTGATAATCCTTTATCACCCGCTCGTAGCCAAGAATATAGTTACGGTCGCCAAAAAGTAAAGGGTTTGTAATATTAAGCCGGATGGTATTTTTATAATTTGATGTGGAGTCAGTATCAGAATCACTGGCTATAACAGCATTTAAAAATAAACCTAGAAAAATTGTACAAAAGATAAGATGTGTTTTTTTCATAGTTCCAAAAATTAGTCGATTAACTCTATTATGATAAGTTTATACTTTCATGCTTCTCATTTTTTCACAAGCTCAACATCCCGATTGGTATTAAACACAAAATCAGGTAAAAGGTAAAAATGCATGTGATCAATTTCCCGATAAAAATATATTGTATCAAATTTGCTATCAAACACACTATCATTAAGCGCGGAATTTAAAAAAATAAAATTAAACTCATCTTCTCTATCAGATGAATTATACCATGATTTGTTAGACAGAAAGTAATCACTCCTTAAATTCAATGGGTAAGTATTATAAACCCTTAACTTATTTTTTGACAAAGCCCGAATTTGTGTCGACTGCCAATAGGTTGATAACCCACAATTTAATTCAAATTCTTGACTTAACGAATCCAAGGCCTGAATATACTTTGGGTAATAATGTGTGTAATAGTTCAGCTTAACGGTTTGTTTGGTCGTTCCTTTATACACTATAAAACAAAGCAACAATGCCATGCCTGTCAACACTAATCTCAGGTGCTTTACCCGAAGGAGGCCGGCTTGCAAGAGAAGAGGAAAAAACAAAATAAGTGAGAGGTAATATACCGAAATATTATACCTTATGCGGGGTTCGTATAAATACAATCCGCTCGCTATTGGGGCAAGAAACAGGCTGTATAAAAACACCAAAGCAAACAGCAGCCAGAAAAGTTCGTTCGATTTGTTCTTTCTAAATTTTTTAAAAAAAAGAATGGTCCCTATGATCAGGGAAGAAAAATAAATTAGAACAACCAACGAGCGGATATTCAATAACCGGATATAATTAGACAACTGTTTGCCAATTATCTTCGCCGATGTAGATATGGCAGCATAATCTGGAGTAGTATTGTAGCGGGCAATATCGATTAAATATATGTCGAGAAGCCTTGTGGTACCAATTGACGCAATAAAGACAAGAATTATAACTCCTATTAATTTGATAGGCTTTAGCCTGTTTTGATTGCGCCACAATAAAAAAGTAGATGCCACAATAGCCGGCAATATGGCCATAAAAAGAAATAATTTGTCCGAGAGAAAACCCAGATAAATGATAAAAAAGATTAATACAAGTAAACTATTTTTAGGTGTTTTAATATAATCGATCGCATAAGCAAAAAAGAATAGGCTCAATACAAACACTCCTATATGAAAATTGACTGTATAGAGGTAAAAAGGAAAAAGGTACTCGTTATCGACAATGGCAATTGCTGGAATAAGCGAAAACATCAGAATGCTGCTAGCAGTAATCCATAAATGCTCTTCTCTAAATAATCTGCGCATGAGCATACCCACCGCAAGCAGGATAAGGGCTTGCTGAATAAAAACATAGATCAGATAAATGGTGCCCGGATGCTCCACAAAAGTTCTGATCAAAAAATAAAGTGCCATATCTGGGAAGAAAAACTGTCCCCCCGGAAAGGTCCAGCCTTTTATGCCATGGCCGCTTACAAAAAAATCGTCGTAAAGGGTATGCATGAATAGCAAGTCGGCATTAAACAGGTAGTCGATAAATTTTGGACTTGCTGTAATAAAATACTGAAGGGTAAGAATAAGGTTAATTGCCACCGAAAGTGCCAGCATCAAACCTCCTGATAATTGAATCCTATTTTTCATCACTCAAACGTATAATCCCAAGCAGGCTTGTGCCGGGAACAAAGCCTGGAACAATTTTATATTCAACATAGAAAAACCACTTGAGTAAATGATGTGCTATTCTCTGAAAAATGCCTTTAGGTGGCAAAAGGCAAACATTCCTTCTTTTATTCAATCCTTTGAGCACAATTGCCGGAGAATAAAGAAGATGGCAGAAATGGGCTAAGGTTATCATTCTGCCATTCAATCCTTTTGTATGGCTGAGAAGCAATTTTTTGCTGTATCGACGGTAATGCCCATAGAATTCGTCGTAATTCGACCATAGCTCCTGGCGCGCAGGTACTGTTAAAATGTAGTAAAACGCATTCGGAAAGGATTCTTTTGTCTGCAGCAAAAAAACTTCAGGATTGGCAATGTGCTCAATTACATCGAGCAGTAAAATCGCTTCTACCTTGTATCGGAAAGAAGCATCCAGATTAAAAGCACTTTTTCCCATAACTATTTTTGTGCTCTTTTTTATGGGTTCGCCTTCAGCCAAATCCACTCCCCAACAATCAAAGCCATTTTCGTTAAGGTAGTTAACTACCACACCACGGCCGCATCCGATCTCAAGCAAGGTTTTTCCGGTCAGATTGAGTTTTTCTAGAACCTTTTGAAGAATCTTATTACGCGCAGCATTCCAGTAATGGTTGTCAATTCCATCGGGGTAGTTGGTATTCAGCTGAGTGGCGTTATATGGACCTTCCATGCTATTCAAGGGTAGATTCGATAATATATCGCGGGCGCATTTTTATCTCCTTGTAAATTTTGCCAATGTACTCGCCAATAATGCCCAGAAAGAAAATGTGCAAGCCTCCCAGCAGATAAAAAGGCAGCACCGTAGAGGCCCAGCCGCGAACGGTATTCCCGCTAAGATATGAGACAATGATAAAACCAGACAACACCACACAAATTAAAAATATGATTAAACCCGATATGGTAATAATTCGAAGGGGACGCACCGAAAACGAGGTGATTCCTTCGAATGCAAAGGATACCATTTTGCGAAAAGGATATTTGGTGGTGCCGGCCATTCGTTCTTTGCGGTTGTAAAACACACTGGTTTGCCTAAACCCAATAGCAGGCACAATTCCTCTTAAAAAAAGGTTGCGCTCATCGAATCGAATGATCTCGGCATTAAACCGTTGGCTGGTGAGCCTGAAATCGGCATGATTGTATACAATTTCTACCCCAAGCCAGCGCATTATCTTATAAAAAAACAAAGCTGTGGAGCGCTTAAAGAAAGAGTCCGTTTTTCGCTCCTGTCTTACACCATATACCACATCAAAACCAGTGGAATAGGCATTAAGCATTTGGTCAATTACTTCCACATCGTCCTGCAGGTCGGCATCGATTGAAACAATGCAATCGACTTTATGGGCAAAATGATTGATACCTGCCAGCAGGGCAGCCTGATGCCCAAAATTCCGCGAGAGATTGATCCCTTTGATCTGGGGATGAATTTGACTAAGCTCTCCGATCTTTTGCCAGGTCGTGTCGGTGCTTCCATCATTCACAAATACCGCAAAACTGCTCTCTGCTATAATCCCTTTCGCGATAAGCTGATGTACTTTCCGCAAAAGTGCACCGGCAGTTGAATCCAACACTTCCTCTTCGTTAAAACAAGGGACTACAATGGCAAGACAGGGTAGGGCTGTTTTCATAAATTAAATTATTCTGTTTTGATATCCGGGTTTTCTTTTAAATGGAGCAGAAAACAGTTCTCATAAGTATCGACAAGCTGATAAGAAAACTTCTCTTCGATCTTTGTTAAATAACCCGACCCGCAAAATAACACATAATCGCCGGCATTCAAATTGTCAACAACTGTTTTCCTAAAGATCCCATATTGATTTTGCTGATCGGCGATTAAATAAAAGTCGAGGTGCGCATTGTAACCATCATGCAAAACGCTGATGGGATTCAAACCAGGTTGCTTTGTTTCCACCCTATGCATATAATGCCCGTATTTGATTGACCACCACCCGTTGGTGTCAAAACGGGTAAGATTTTTATTCAGAATGCTTATGAAAGGGAAAATATAAAGAATTATTAAGGTAAAAAGAAGTATTGGTTTTGCTGCGTTTACTTTAAATATAGAAAATATGTCGTTGGCAAAGGCAATGAAGGTTAAGCCAAAAAGAGCTGCCATAATAGGATATACAGGTGCAAGATACTGCAAACCCTTCGACTGACTAATCTGAATGACTGCAAAATAGAATAGTAGATTTGATATTAGGTAAAAAAGAAACTTTCCTTCAGCCTTATTACGTAACCGGTAGGCATAAAAAAATGCAAAAGGCAGGCTGTAGAAAAGGTAACTGAACTTCATATTCAGCAAATGCTTCAGATAATAGTTCCAGGGTTTTGGTGCTACCACCTGTTCGAAATACCTTCCGGTGACATCGTTATAGATACTTGCTTCGATGTATCCGGGGTTTATTCGTGCCCGAACAATGTAATAGGCCATGCAAATAAGCAAAATGCCTATCATTGAAAAAGCCAAACTTAAAATTACTTTGGGTCGAAATCTGGTGGAAACCAAAAGAAAAAGAAATGCTGCCGGTATAAAAATTAAGCCCTGAATGGTTTTGGTATAAAATGCCAGAATGGCAAAAATAGAACCTGCAAATAAATACTTCGTGCTTACCGAAAATTGTTTCTTGCCTATTGCCAGATAAAACAAAAACAGGTAAAGCGTTGTAAACATGGCCAGCAAGGCATCATAATCGCCAGTTCGGGCAATGTGAACGGCAATAAACCCATCGCAGGTAAGCAGTCCCAGAGCCGATGCAAGACCAACTAAGCTGTTTCGAAAGTGCTTTGAAATGAAGTAAAATAAAAAGAGAAAAGTAGCCAGCGCGGCTATGGCAGAGGGAAGCCTCACAGATAACTCATTAATACCATTTAATTGCATAGTAATTGCCTGCAGCCACACCATAAGCGGTGGTTTGGTATTCCACATGTCTGGCACACCATTAAAAGTAGGTACAAGGTAATTGCCATTCAAAGTCATTTCGGCGGCATTCACTGCAAGTCGCGACTCGTCCCACATGAATATGGCATCGGAATCAATCTGAAGAAAAAATGCAAAGTAGGATCCAAGCAATAAAACCAAGAGTGTGGCAAGGTTTTTTATTACTCTAATATGGCTTGGTTTGGTCATTGGTGCAGAGGGCTGTTATTTCGAAATAGGTGCTGCATAGTTCTTTACATCCAGGCCTGTTATTTTTTTATCGCAGAGTATCAGCAGCCTTTCTACTACGTTCCGAAACTCGCGTATATTGCCTGTCCAGTTTATTCCCTGAAGGACTTCGATGGCATCGGGCAAAAATTCTTTCTTTGGCTGGCCATATTCGTTGCAAATAAGTTCGTTAAAGTGCTCTGCCAGCATGGGTATATCTTCTTTGCGGTCGTTGAGCGAGGGCACATGGATTAGTATTACACTTAAACGATGGTAAAGGTCTTCGCGAAATTTTTTCTCGTCAATTTCTTCCTTCATATTTTTATTGGTGGCAGCCAGCACCCGTACATTAATATCGATGTCTTTGTCGCTGCCCACCCTCGATATTTTATGCTCCTGCAAAGCCCTGAGTACCTTGGCCTGGGCGGCAAGGCTCATGTCGCCAATCTCGTCGAGAAAGATAGTGCCTCCTTCGGCTTGTTCAAATTTTCCTTTCCGCTGCTTGATAGCCGAGGTAAAAGCTCCCTTCTCGTGCCCGAAGAGTTCACTTTCGATGAGTTCGGAAGGAATGGCTGCACAGTTTACTTCAATAAAAGGCCCGGAGGCACGGTTACTTTTTTCGTGTAGCCAGCGCGCTACAAGCTCTTTGCCGGTGCCGTTGTCGCCGGTAATGAGTACACGGGCCTCGGTAGGGGCCACTTTTTCGATCATTTCTTTTACTTGCCTGATTGCTGCCGATTTACCCACCATGTCGGCTTTCTTCCCTATTTTCTTTTTTAGCCGGCGGGTTTCGCTTACAAGGTCCTGGCGCTCGAGGGCGTTTTTAAGGGTAACAAGCAGGCGGTTAAGGTCGAGGGGTTTGGCAATAAAATCGTAAGCCCCTTTTTTAATGGCTTCCACAGCTGTTTCGATGGTTCCATGTCCGGAGATCATTACCACCGGCACATCGGAATTCAAATCCATTAGCTGGTGCAACACTTCCATGCCATCCATTTCGGGCATTTTAATGTCGCAAAACACCAGCTCGTATGTTTTTTGTTTGAAGAGGTCTATGCCAGAAGGTCCGTTTTCGGCCAGATCAACCTGGTGTTGCTCGTATTCGAGAATATCTTTCAATGTATTGCGTATGCTGCGCTCGTCGTCGATTACCAGTATTTGGGCCATGCTATTTAGATTGAAAAGTTGAAGAGCTAAATTTAAATGTTTTTACTCCATCTGCAAGTGGAGCTAATATGTTAGGTGTAGGGTCAAATCGTTATTTGTTGTTCACCATCTCAAAAACGGCTCCTTCCTTCAGCGAAAAATTCGATTGGTAAAGGGTTGTAAAGGTGTGGTTTTCGAACAAGATTTTTACAAAGAGACTGGCCAAGACAATCATTTCAATGCGTAGCGGTTCCATTCCTTTCATGCCACTGCGCTCCTGTTTGGTTGAACCTAAAAGCTTTTCATGAAGAGCATAAAACTGATTAAGATGCAACATGTTCGCGATAGCTGCTGTTTCGCCCACTGTCTCTTTTGCTTCAGAGTGAGCAATTAAATGTGCAAAGGTTTCAAACGATCCGGAGGCTCCCACAAGGGTATCAATGGAATCGCGCTGTAAAACTTCGAAAAGATCCTTCAATTCATGCTTTACATAGCTTCGTATCGCAATCTCTTCTTCGGCGGCAAGAGGGTCTGAAGGTTTAAAGCGCTCC
The DNA here is from genome assembly GCA_035913795.1 of Bacteroidales bacterium. Classification (GTDB taxonomy): domain Bacteria; phylum Bacteroidota; class Bacteroidia; order Bacteroidales; family UBA10428; genus UBA10428. Next base: position 36,612 of record JAMIIA010000015.1, on the reverse strand, counting down.
AACAGGCGGGCAATGCCCAGATTGTAACTTTTTTTCCAATATATTTTATTGGTATCGGCCACGATAAATTCGTTGCTGCCTCCCCCTATATCGAGGACAAGAAATTTTTTATTATCGAGTAAAAGAGTCTGCCGCACGCCCAAATAGATGAGTTCAGCTTCGCGGTCGCCCGATACAATTTCCACTTCGATGCCGGTAGATTCCCTGATGGCATCCGTAAGCAAGTAGCCATTGGAAGCCGACCGGAGTGCAGAGGTGCCAAAAGCCTTAAGCTCAGTTACCCCATGTTGTCGAAGGATTTGCGTATACTCTTCAATGGCTTTCAGTCCGCGTGCAATAGCTGTTGGAATTATTTCCCCTCTGTTGATGCCCCCTTCGCCCAGATTAACCGGGCGCTTTCCACTGTGCAGGATACTGTAGCCCTTCTCATTAGCTTCGGCAATAAGAATATTGAATGTGTTGGTACCCAGGTCGAGTACTGCAATGCGTTTCATAGATAGATATTTCGCTGGTAAAATTAGTAAAATCCGTCTCAGCCCGAGTGGCATAAACCCGAAATACATCAGGCAAATGAATAATGAATGGATTTTTTTAAACGATATCATTTTATATCTAAAACATATCCTTTACTTTTAGCCCTCTTAATTGTGTAAAGTTGAAAACTCACATCTCTGCCAACATTGTTCAAATCCAGTCGTTGCCGAAAATTCTCTTTAGGCAAATCAAGAAGCGCGATTCCTTTTCTGCATAGGTACTCCCCTTCCCTGTCAACTTATTCCTTCAATTCTCACACTAAAAACTTTCAGTAATGGACATCCCTTATGCAGAGCCTTACAAAATAAAAATGGTGGAGCCCATACGCCCCAGTTCACGACAAGAACGTGAGCAATGGATAAAAGAGGCCAGCTATAATCTTTTTAATTTGCGCAGCGAACAGGTCTTTATCGACCTGCTTACCGACTCGGGCACGGGTGCCATGAGCCACCATCAGTGGGCAGCCATGATGCAAGCCGATGAGAGTTATGCAGGAGCATCTTCGTATTACAGGCTAAAGGAATCGGTAAACACCCTTACCGGCTATGAGTATTTTTTACCTACTCATCAGGGAAGGGCTGCCGAAAATGTATTGTTTTCGGTATTAATCAAAGAGGGTGACATTATTCCGGGCAACAGCCATTTCGATACTACCAAGGGCCATATTGAATTTAGAAAAGCCCGTGCCATCGATTGCACGGTAGACGAAGCAAAAGACACCTCGAATTATTTCCCTTTCAAAGGCAATGTATGCCTTGCAAAACTCGAAAAAACCATTCGAGAGCATGGGGCAGAAAAAATTCCCTTCATCCTCATCACCATCACCAACAACTCGGCTGGTGGTCAGCCCGTATCGATGGAGAATATCAGGCAGGTAAAATCGCTTGCCGACCAATTTGGCATTATGCTTTGTTTCGATGGAGCACGTTTTGCCGAGAATGCTTACTTTATCAGAACAAGAGAAGCAGGATATGCCAGCAAAACCATTCGCGAAATAGTGCTCGAAATGTTCAGCCATGGCGATGCCATGACCATGAGCAGCAAAAAGGATGGCTATGTGAACATGGGCGGTTTTATTGCCATGCGCAGTGCCGAATTGTTCGAAAAAGCCTCGTCGTTCAATATTTTATTCGAAGGTTACCTGACCTATGGAGGCATGTCGGGTCGCGATATGGATGCCCTTGCCACCGGCCTTTATGAGGGTACCAGCTTTGAGATTCTGGAGGCACGAATCAAACAAACAGCCTTCCTTGGCGAACTGCTCGATGGTTATCACATACCGGTACAGCACCCCTACGGAGGCCATGCTATTTTTGTGAATGCCAATGCCTTTTTACCGCATCTTCCAAAAGAAGAGTTTGTGGCACAAACCCTGGCGATTGAGTTATATAAAGAAGCAGGTGTAAGGGCCGTTGAAATAGGAACCTTGCTTGCCGATCGCGATCCGTTTACGCGCGAAAACAGGTACCCTGCAGTAGAATTTGTACGATTGGCTATTCCACGGCGCACCTATACCAATAACCACATGCAAGTGGTGGCGGCAGCTCTAAAAAATGTTTTTAACAGAAGAGATGAACTAACAAGAGGCTACCGCATTGCGCACGAAGCCCCTCTCATGAGGCATTTTACGGCTAAACTGGAGAAGATTTAAGTCCTTCAGAGTAATAAATTGGTATATTTCGATTAAGATGAATTAGTTTCATATAAAAAAGGTTGAATATTATTCTCGCACCCTGCTTTACATCGTTGAGTCATATCTGACTTAAAACTTTACCTTCAATTCTGCACTGAGAAGGCCAAAATAGTGTTTTTAAGGATCATCGAAGCGTTTGGTTTTTGTGTCGCAGGTTTCAGACTCAATTGCGCATGGACCTTCGACCGACACATCCGAGGTAATATAATTAGCGTTTTAATTGACTTTGTCGGGGGCTTTGCCAATCATAAACTTTACTCTTTTCTAAGTTTATGACTTATTTAGAGTTAAGTTTAGGAGAGTGTTTTTTAAGCATCCTTAGAAAAAAGGTTTGTCCTTTTATTTTGCTATCTCAATCAATCCGGCAACCCCATTCCAGTCCATCTGATTAATAAAAAGTTGGGGGTATTCGGGATAGCCTCTTCTTTTCAGATCCTCTGCCTGTTGTTGTTCACTTATGTTTACATTCCAGAACGTCATAAACTGTATGGTAGACTGAGGCAGGGTTTTATCCCAATAAGCCGGGTTAAACTTCATAATTTGTAAGCCTTGCCTGCGACCATTAACCTTTAACACAAAGTGGGAATCGTGCCCGGAAAATGCTGGTGCTGCTAATTCTTCGGGCGATAATTCTGCGATTTCCTTCTTCAACTCATCGAGAATCATCCGGTCGATTTCAATTTTCTGAAACAAGGAATAATAGGCCAGGTGGGCATCGGCCATTTCTTTTACCGTCACTGGTATCCAGTATGGTGGCCTGTCGGGGTTGAATACCACGATGGTTTTTCTTCCACCGGGGTACGATTCGTACTCATTAACTCCCGGACAAAGCTGACCTTTAAGCGGGTAGGCACGAAAATACCATCCAAGTTGTTGAAGTGCTTTTTTTACTTTGTCTGCTTGCGAAAGGTCGTATCGCGAACCATCTTCAACAATTGATTCAGGCGTGAAAAACCAGCCATCGTGCCCACCGCTAACATCATTAATCAAGATACCTGATTGGGGTGGTTCAATGGTCCATTTTCCGCCTTTTGAGTCAAAAATTTCATATAAAAAGTCCAAATTGGCCGGTATCCCATATTCTCCTGCTGAGATGGTGGAATAATCGCTCCACTCCCAACCTGCTATTGCGCGTAAATCGTAACCGGTTGGCTTTAGCAACATCGGATGGTTTTGATGGAACCACTCCGCTACATCAGCAACATTCTGTTTGAATGCTATGTTTACGGTTGAACTCAGTGTTGCATTGCGCAGCGTATATGTCTTTTCCGGCAGATGACTTTCGAACCGGTATTTTCCGGCCTTATTCAATAACCATTGTGTTTCCTGACCTTGGGAGGGAAACGTAAGAATCAGTCCCACAATAAATAACAGAATGTTTTTCATTTTATTAATTAATAAGTTGTAATTCTTTGTTGATTAGTTAAAGATGTATGACTTCGACTACGCTCAGTCTGACAGTCACTCTGAGCGTAGTCGAAGAGTGGCAAATAAAAATCTCTAATCTAATCTTACTAACCAAGCTACATAAAATTGAAATTAATGATATTAAACTATGCTTTGATTGTTTTGATATCTGTTTATTACTACAAAAGTTTTTTTACTGTCCATTTCTCTTTACATATAACTCCGGTAATTTTCTCTAATCGTTACTATTCAACAGAAGTTATTTTAAACAAATACTTTCCAGATTGCTATCAATAGTTAGTTTGAATTGAATCAATGGTTATTTTTTCGACCGATTGAAAGATTTCCATGCCTGTGGTGACCGATTCGGAACAATTTTGCATTTGGTTCAAAAAAGCGTTACCTGCCTCGTCGTATGCTCTAATGCGTTTTACAATGGAATCGAGTTGAGGCTGCAATTGTTTTGCCTGTATAAGAAATGCCTCGGCATCGGATTCCAGCGTGCTGGAAAGTGTTTTGGTTAGTTCCGACATTTCCTGCAGTGCCTGCTGATAGTCTTTTAAAGTGGTTGTACTGAAATCTTTAACACATTCTCCCAGGTTTTGGATACCGGCAGCCAGCGTTGAAAAATCTGTTGATGATACTGTAAGGTTTTTTGTTTTGTTACAACCACAATCGGAAGGCTCGTAAGGTAAGCCAACCTGTTTTGGCGGAATAACCGGTGGTTCGGGGTCAACAATTATTTCATCATCATTTGTAGAGGGTTCATCCACTGGTTGGTCGCTTTGGGGCTGCTCAACCGCTGTTGGTTCCGATTTCGGGGTTTGTCCCAGTTTTGGCGCTTGTTCCTGGGGTATGGGTTTGAGGTCGGCTAACTCAATTTCCTCATTTTCATTTTTTGACTTTTCCATGCGGCAAAGTTGTTGTCGCGCTTTTATGACATCATACTCGAAACTGACTTTCTCCATTTTCCTCATTAATTCTCCAATGCTCTCTTCATTAAGGCCCAATTTAACTGCATTGTCAGCAAACTTTTCAGTTGCATCATACACTTCGTACAGAGCAATTGCACCACTTAACGATTTTCCATAAAGATCGCTTATAGTCTCTCCGAATATACTTTTGACACCTCGTTCAAATGTCTCACCCGCAGTTACTTTATCGATATTCGTTCGTATTTCCTCGGAATTGCTGCTACCAATTATATCAAGTAAAGCTCCCCCTTTGTCGGCAATCTCAAAAGCCTGGCCGGCAAACTTTGTTGGCGCTTTGCCATTTGCAAGAATGGTAAGGCCAATCTTTCCCATCATTAAATTAAATGATATTAAAAAATCGTTCCGGGCTTTTACGGATTCTGGCGAATTAGTTGACCTAAGTACTTCGTTTATGGCAATTTTTAGATTTTCCGCGGCTGCCTGTTCCATTTTCTCCAGGCGGGCAATGGTTTCATCGTCGCAGTTTACGACCTCTACTTCTATAGCCGGCCCGGTATTTGTCCCACATTTGGTTTTGGCCTGGAGGGTGGTTTTCCCGGTGGCAATGCCCTGTAAGGTAACATCGCTTCCAAGGCCAACTGCCGACAACAAGCCCGGGTTTGCAGGTTCAAATTTTACCAGTTCGGCTACATTTTCGGGTTGCCCGGTAACCGGAATTGTTAAAATGCCCTCCGTTTTCTTACCACTGAGATCGTAAAATGCAATTTGTTGTATAGCATTGCCCTGGTTATACGATTCTATGTTTACACAGGATGCTTCCAGTGAGGTTTGCGCTGTTTTTCCATCGATAGTAGTGTATTCTGCCATTAGCACACCCTCCCCCGGCATTAATCCGGTAATGGTTGCAGTAGCCGATCCATCGGAAGTAACAGACAGGATATCGCCAGGTTCCACCCAAAACTTATAACTTCCGCCTTCGGGTTTTGCTGTAGCCGTAACAATGCCTTGTTCTCCCACGCCGGTACTTGCACATCCGTTGAGTGTAAGTACAGGTTTTTCGGATGGTTTGTAAGGAACAATTGAAATTTCAAGCGTGTGTTCCTCAGTAATATACTCAGGTCCACTACCTGTGGAGTATCTTTTACTTTCGCTCGATTTCCAGCTTGCCGAATAACCCGCTGCCGTTTTGATAATGTTGCAATTCCTGTCGGAGCCCTGGTCGCAGCCACCCGAACACCATATATTATAATCGTCGTAATCGCCGCCATAATCTTTCCAGTCACCATCAAACATTTTACCTGAGTAAGACCCTACTGCTTTTATATCCATACTGACGCTGGCAGATTTATACTCGTCGGAATATTGAAAATGAACAGAAGCTTCCGGTCTGGCCGAGCCAGAAACATTATCGGTTCGATTATCTTCGCTTACCAGTGTTCCGTTAATAGTTTCGCGATAATTCGACGATTCATTATATGTTCCTTTACCTGTAACAGAAAAACTCACCGGTTCACCGGCATCAGTTGTGTATACGAATTCACGGTCGGGATTTTCAGCCTGGTTTTCTACCACAGCAATTATTTGTCCCGACGCTGAAGTTTGTGCCGAGCGGTGACTCTCTTTGCCAAAAGAATGGCCTCCTCCAAAGAATGTTGATGATGTGTCGCTTTGATACGTCTTGGTTACTGAAACTTTTGCCGTAAGCAGCCACAATTGCTGATTATCGTTGTCGGTGTATTGTGAGAATAAACTTACGCCTAAAACGGAAAGAAAAGTAAACAGTAAGGTGGTTTTCATTAAAAAATGTGATCGTTAGTATTTTGAAATGATTGGCATCAAGGACTTAACAAAATTAATATCGAGCGATTCTTCAAAGCGGGCACAATGGTAACTTATACTATTGGCCTTCAGGTATTCCTGTGTGCGCTGTTCAAGGAATCTTTTATTGGTTATCATATGTATTGTTATCAGCTGAATATCTGATTTGGGCCTGCTTTTATCCCAATAAAGCGGATTTACTTTCATTATTTTAGGAAAGCCGGTAAGGGTTCCAACACGAGAAAGCATTCCGCTCATAGTGGCATGTTTGTTCCAGTCCGATGGCGGAATAGCGGCCCATTCGTCATCCAGCATTTTTTTTGAATACTGCCACTGGATTTCATCGGAGTTACGTTTTATTTCGGCATATGCCACATCGAAAGCCTCCTTAACTGTTACAGGCAACCAATAATCGGGCCTGGCCGGGTCATACAAAACAAAGTATTCGCCATCATACACATCGATTCCCTGGGCTATGGTTTCCTTTTTTTCGGGAACGGCAAAAAAATCGGGGTGACGGGAAAAACCTGCAGACCAGCCGGGTTGAATCGTGTTTAAATAAAGCGACCATTCAGGTGGCTCAATCAACCCGCGAGCTTCCGAGTTATCTTTATTACGGTACCATGCAGCAAATTCGAAACTAATCCGCGAAGGAACCCCATAAACTCCTTCGTATTGGCAGGAAATGGTTGAATAAATCCGTGCCCGGCCATCGAAGCCTTTCATTTCGCTAAGCACCTGATTTTTTCTTACGATAGCAACCAGATCATTAATTTTCTGAAGGTTTGCTGTCATTTCGGCTTTAGTAAAACTACAATCTGTACCGGCATAATCTGTGCGGTTCAGTATCTCGAAAGTGCCCTGTTTATCGACCAAAAGAGGTAATTCCTGGGCCGTAAGCCATGAAAAAGGATTGCTTAGAGTTATGACAATCAGAAATGTCAGACTAAATGTTTTCATTGGTTTATTTTTTGAAAAATGGGTTATAAACCTTTGTTGTTTCAGTTTTTAGTCCACCCATTATTGTAAGGTGATATTCTACTTCATAACCTGTTGGGCCACCTTTTGATAGGGGTACATCAGTACCTCCGCTAAATTCTCCTTTAAGCCCTCCATCAATACTACCATCGTCACCCAATATGATTTCTCCCCCAAATTTGCCTCCCGCTTTAGCACCCAAACCACCTTCGAGACCTGCTCCAAGAAACAACGAGGTAGTGCCTTTGGCTGTATTTCTTTTAACTTCCCAAGCTCCTCCGACTGCAGAACCAATTTCCCAGCTTTCGCAATCCCAGGCAATGGTAACAAATACAATTGCCACTTCGTCTTTTGAATCTGGAGGACAATTATTTTTATCGGGTTCTTTTTTGTTTATTTCCCCTGTTCTAAAAGGATAGGGATTTGCATGAACAGAGCAATCGGTGCCACAATCGTTATGCGAAAGCGTACCAATGGGTTGCATATACTGTGCATAGCAACTGCCAGCTATTGTTAAGGCCACTCTTTTTATCTCATATGCATAAATCAGGTTCCAGTAGGGGCCTTTAATTTTGTTTAGCCAGGGAATGGAAAATTCATATAAATCGTCTAAATTCTTGGTCTGAGTATTCACGTATTTATTGAATTCCATGCTCCAGTCGCTGTATGCCCTTCTCAGGTATTCGTTAAATTTATTGGCATTCGGGCACTCATCTTTACAGTATTTTCTATGGCACTCTTCAATGCAATACGGATCCATTGCGCATCCTTCGTAACATTCTTTATGTTGTTCAGCAAACTTTATGGTATTTGATATGTAAGCTTCTTTTGCTGCATTAATACCATCCAAAATTACATCAACCTTTTGCTGATATTCTTTCTCATCTTCCCTTGCTTTTTTATAAAAGTATTCGGTAATACAATCGAGTGCCAGTCGTGAATCGGCAAAGCTGCGCAAAGTAGCATTTGGGCCCAATGTTGGTGTCTGGTCGTGAGCCATTTTAAAATTTTTATTAAACGAAAGCATATAGTTTTGGAAGCTCTGGTAAGAGACAACAGCAGCTCCCCAGCCCCCTCCTTCCAACCAGTCTTCTACCTTCTGGGAGGTTGGAAAGTTGGGCATTTTTACACGGCTGTCATCTGGTACTAGGGGTGCAAGGGCATCTTCAGAATTTGAATAATTACTATTGCTGCCGGAAGACCCCTGATTACTGCTTTGCTCATCCGGAACAAGTGGTGCCAATGCGTCATCAGAATTACTTTTTTCACCTGTGTTTTCCTCCGGCACTAAGGATGCCAGGGCATCGTCGGAGGTTTGAGAATTATCCGCATTTTCTTCCGGGACTAAAGGAGCCAAGGCATCATCTGAATTAGCCTGTTCGCCTGTATTTTCATCCGGAACTAATGGAGCAAGTACATCGTCATTCGATTCCTCACTTTCGCTATCGTCAGATGCCGTTGAAGCGAGAGTGGCTTCGGGGCCAATTTGTTTTTTGGTTAAATTCCAGAATGTTTCCTGAGCATTTTGACCTTCAGGGCTGCTGGTATTCTCGCTTTGCTTTTGTAAATATTTGTAATTATTCGAAGCAACAGTATAGGAGCATCCATTATTCATTACCCCGGCAAAAAGCTCCTGAATTGCCTCATCAAGGCGGTTTTGCCAGATATACAGTTCGCAAAGCGATGAATGAGCCTGACCAAAAGACGGATTATATTTAAGCGCGTCTTTAAAATACGTTTCGGCTTTTGCATAATCGCCCAGCTCATAATAACTATTGCCAATTTGTGTCAATATAATCGGACTGCCGCTGAATAGTTTATTCGCATAGATAAGTACCTGAAGGGAAGTTTTTACCGAATCGATCATTCTCAGAAATGCGCCAAAGTTGTTTACACAAGTTGTATCCGTGGGCAAAGCTTTTACGGCCGAAGTGAGATAGACACAGGCCAGATCCGGATTATCCGAAAAAGTAATCAATGCTGCTCCGCTACTGGAGAGTCTCCGCACCGATTTAAGATTAAATTTTTCTGATTCTGCTTTTTTTAAATCCTGATCAAACTGGCTTTTTGATATAGCATCCAGCACCCTATAAGAGCGTTGAAAAAAACGTTCGGCAATGGCAAGAACTTTTTCTTGCGATGCCTCAGATTCCTTGCCAGCGATTTCAACGGTTGTATTTGTGCTAGTTTGCTGCTGTGTCTTAACAGAAGTATTTACAGGCACTTGTTGACCACCGCTTAGCTGTTTTGCCAGTCGCTGAATTTCCTCATTCGCTTTTTTTGCTGCAGCAGGGTCGTTCCAGTCGGTGGTCTGACGTATTTTGGCCATCTGTTGCCTGATTTCCTCTTTCGATTGCGGATTGTTTTGAGCACCTGCAACCACAAAAAGACAGAGCAACAGAATGGTCAGCATGTATTTCATTTGGATAGGGAATTAATTACTTAATTATCCTCCGGATAATACAATTTATATTTATATGCTCCGTCAAGTTTTGCCAAATAATCCTTCAGCGCTTTAAGGCTTTCAATATCCTTGCATTCCGGCGGATTAACCATAGTGGTTTGGTTTTTTGTGATTTGATCGGAAACATCGGCCATTCGTTTATAATCGGGGAGTAATGCGGTTAAAATTAAAAGGTGCTGACCAAGTGCTGAAGCGTATTTTGGCGAAAATTTCTGGCAATAACTAATTTTTTCATTCACAATAAGAGCTGCCAGAGAATCCATTTGCTTGCCTTGTCCATAATCTACACCACCCATTGAATACCATTGACTTTGCCATTTATTCATTTTATCGAGCATTTCCTTTTCAGATGGATCGTTTTCGATGGGAGCATACAGGTTATTTATTTTTTCGGTTTCGGCTGCAATTTTTGTAGCCAGAGTTTGCTGCTCACTAACTAACTCATTCATAGTTAAGGCCATGGAATTTGTTCCCGGGCTTTGAGGATTACCCTGCTGATTTGCCATGGCTTCGGCTGTATAGGCTCCGGCATAAGCCTGCTTTCCCTCTTCGCTCATGTTCTGAAAATTCTGAGCTTCCCCCATCGACATGTTGGTTTGTTGCATCATCATGGTATTTGCCATGGCCATTTTTTCTTCCTGCGAAAGGTTTTTGGCGTTTTGCATTTTTGCCATATCTTCCGGCGACATACCATATTGCTGCGACATCTGTTGCATGGCTGCTTCCTTCGAAGCAGTTTCATTAGCCTTGGCATTTTGCTTCGACAGTTGATTCAGTTTAGTGATATCGTCTCCAACCTGCGCGCGAATAGCGCTTACCTGGTTTTCGAAATTATCTACCACAGTTTTTTTAACATCGCATGTATTATTGGGTATAGCTGGAGTTTTTTGCAAATAGGCTTCGGTTATGCCCTGAGCATTCGCTATTACAGAAATAGAAGCAACTGCAAGAAATAGTATTACTTTTCTCATGGCTTATAATTTTATAAATTCAACTCTGCGGTTAAGGGCTTTGTTGGCCGGGGTATCGTTCGGAGCAACAGGCTGTGATTCACCGGCACCATCCGATTCAAGCCGCGATGCATCGATTCCAAAGGTTTTTACCAATTCCTGTTTGACCGATTCGCCGCGACGTTTCGAGAGGTCGAGGTTGGCAGCATCGGCACCATCGGCATCGGTATGTCCCACAATTTTAACTTTTACATCGGGGTTTTCAGTGAGCACCTTGGCAATCTCTTTTAGGGTGCCATAGGATTCGGGTTTCACCACATCTTTATTGACATCGAAGTAAATACCATAACTCACCAGCTTGCCTTCTGTAATTAATTTACTGCGCATATCGGGTGCACCAACTGCAATGCGGATATTCGAAATCATGGCAGCGCCTTGCTGAAACCTGATTCGGTCGGGTTTCAAACAACCAGTGGGCATTGCTTTTGGAAGATCAAACAACTTGGCTTCGTTCTGATACAAGCGAATTCTTGATTTCTGAACCCAAATTGAAATATGGTATTTCTGATTTATTTTTTGTTTTAAGTTTTCATCATCTTTATATCCGCTAACAGCTAATTCCCGACAATCTTCTTTAAGAAACCAGGTTGAATACCTGGGCGTGCCATAATACTCAATCTTAAACTCGAACCCGCCTTCGCCGGGAGTTGAGCCATGATCCCACGATTTAACATTTCTGGCTTGCATGAGCTGCAAATGGTAACCGCTCATTCCCTCACCTTCAAGACCACCAATTGGGATTATATCGAATTCTATGGTGTAATTCTCGGGCAGAGATAATAATTCATCGGTCCAAACACATTGGTCCATTACAAACCTCATCCAGTTTCCGGGAAATAAGTTGGTAGTAACCACTTCGGCCGAACCATTGGTATTCCATAAAAGTGGAAAATCGCCCACGGCATCCTGACTGAAATCTTCATAGAAAATAACTTTTTCGCCTGGTATAAAATCGAATTTCGAATAAGACTCCAGTTTTGGTTCATCCTGCTTTTTTTGTCCAGAATTTTCTTTGTCGTCAGTTTCTTCAGTATTATTCTCATCTTGGTTCTCCTGGCTATCGTTCTCGCCGGTAAAAGCGTCTTTCACTCCACCTTCGATCACATCCAAACCTTTGTCAATTCCCTGGTCTGTTCGTTGATTGGCTCTGTTGAGGGACTGATTTTTTATTTTTCCTTTCACATCGATTACCTGGGCAGGTAGAGCCAGGCTAAGGATGCAGGCAAGCATAAGTAGAAAAACTCTTGTTTTCATTTTTTTTCTGATTTATTGATGTGAGTATTAGTCAAAAGTACTATCGGCAGCAATACGATTCCATCCCCTTTTTCGTGGATTTTTATACCGAATTCCCAGAAATCCTTCATAAAAGAATAATTAATTGAAGTTGTGTAAAAACTAAACCTTGTAACACGTACTCTTTCAGCGCAGAATGATCTGATAGATAGTCGAAATTGAAGCAGAATAAACTAATGCAGATTGGTTTTAAAAATTGTTGGTTTAGAAAATCTTAAATCAGGCTGCGGAGAAAAAACCCGGGGAAATCGTCCCCGGGGTAAGAATTATACTTCGTTAAAGGTAATATCCGATGGCACTTCGAAGAGCTTACTGTCAACAGGGCCCTCATCTATTTTGGTGGCTTCGATTACCATTTCGCCAGTACCGAATTTGGTGATGGTTTTTATCATAATATTGCCCCATACCCAGGTTGTCATGGGAGAACCTCCAAATTCGGCCGAGTACTTCTCGCATTTTTTACCTGAGATGGTTTCATCACCATGTTTTTTAACCTTGTAGCGCTTCATAGCTTCCACATCCATTTTGGAGAAATGCATGTCGTTGGTATACCATTTCGATTTTGTACCAGTGGTTTCGCCTGGTTTATAGGAATATTGATAACCATCGCGGCGGATTTGAACCTCTTTGGATGTGATACCTGCCATTTCGAGTTCGGTAACAAAGACTTCCATCGCACCGTAGTCATCGAAATACAATGTTTGAATCACCCCCATTGAAGTAGTATAGAAAATTGATCCCGATTTAATTTCGTAGCGTTTCTTAGCATCGGTATCCATGCCGGCAGATTTGGCAATTTCGTCGACACTTTCAGTATTGTCAATAGTTTGCTCTATTGCTTGATTTTCGCCACTGTTTTTACACGAAGCAAAAACAAACAGAACAGATAATAAGAAATAGTGTAAGGTTTTCATGGTGTTTATTTTTTATCGGTTACATACCTGGTATTCCAACTCCGGCAACAGCGGCACCTGAAAGAAGAATTGCCCCTAAAATGACGGATAAAACAATAGCGACTCCGATTATTACCAGCAGGCTGACAATGAAATACGAAGCCAGTTTATCTTCGGGTGTCTGCATCATTGGCTTCAGCCCAATGTAAAGCAGGTAGAGTCCGTATAAACCTCCCAGCATGGCCAGAAAACCAAGCCCCGGGACGAGGTAAAAAATACCGGCAACAAAAGAGGCTGTATAAGAAAATACAACCAACTCCATGGCTTTGTTAAAATTTTTCTGCGAAGCAAAATTTGTCGCCAGTATATCGATTATAAATGCGGAAAGGAAGGCCCCGCCAACTGTGGCGATATACGACACAACAGCCTGGCGTATACCCCATGACAATGAACCGGAAACATGCCCCACAAAAGGTATATTGTATCCGATTAAACCATAGCGCACAAATTGTGCTGCGGCTGGTATGATAGCCAGAATTAGCAGGTAACTTGTTACCAGTTTAGCTGCAGGTGTGTTTTCCTGACTGATTACATTCCATTCCTCTTTTGGTTTAATGAGGATGTTTTTTGCTCTTTCGATAATGTTCATAGTTGATGTTTTAATTGGTTAAGTAAAGATTTGATTTTGACATAAGTTATAAATAATTTTGTGAAAATAAATTGCAGCAGTTATTAACCCGGCACTATTTACTTTGTATGGCTTGTTTTAACAGCTCTATTTCGGCTTTCATTTCTTCCAACGCAGCTTCTAAGGCCTCTTCTTTTTGCTGCAATTGCTGGTTTTTCTGATTAAGCTCCTGAACTGCATTAACAAGTGGAATCACAAACTCAGCATAAGATAAATTCATGGTTTTATCGGCATCGTCGTCGATTATAAGTCCGCTGAATTCCAATCCAAGTTCTTGTAATGTTTGTTCTACATCCTGCGCTATAAGGCCATCGCGGCGGCGTTTGTTTTCGTCCTTTATGTAATTATAGCTTGCTGGTTTAAGCTGCGAAATAAAATTCAGACCTAAATTATTGGTATATACAATATTTTCCTTTAGCCTTCGATCGGAATAGTTAACCCAAGCCCCATACCCACCAATAGTTGTTGCACTGGCATTACCCAATACTATTTTATTGCTGGCATTTACATATGCCTGGTAACCAATGGCTGTTGAATTGGAAACGTTGCCTGCCACATCGGAGTTAAAGCCCATGGCAGTATTGTTCGAACCGGTAACATTGCCAATCATGGAGTTTTTGCCAATTGCAGTATTGCCATTGCCTGAAGTATTTGAATTTAGGGCCTCCATACCAACAGCCACATTATCGAAACCTCCTAAGTTCGTTTTTAGAGAATTATATCCAATGGAAGTATTATCCCACCCTGTGCACTTTTCCAACGATTTGTATCCTATTGCTGTATTCTTATTGCTGGTGGTGTTTGAAAATAACGCTGAGTCGCCAATGGCAATATTAAAACTACCAGAAGTGTTTGAGCGAAGTGAACTACTCCCTATTGCTGTATTCTGATTACCACCAGTATTGTATAATAGTGAATGAAAACCAACCGAGGTATTATAATTCCCTGTTTGGTTGTAGATTTGTGCACCACAGCCAATGGCAGTATTACCTTTGCCGGTAGTATTATTCCTTAATGAAGAGGAACCAAAAGCAGAATTATAATAACCGGAAATATTCGCATATAAAGCATATAAACCTACACCGGTATTGTCCATACCAGTTTGGTTCATAAATAAAGACTGATAACCCAATGCAGAATTATACCTTCCTGTAGTGTTGGAGTTTAATGACTGGTAGCCGGCGGCCGTAGATTTATTATCGTCATTTAGAATTACAGGTTTGTTAGTTAAATCGTTATAGTTGCCGCTGAAATTACCTGCAATGTTCCAGCGGGCAGTATCAGATGCTGTTATTGATTTAGCAATTGAAGCAGTAAATAAGGGATCGGTTTCGGCGATTAAATAATTTGCCGTATCGCTGAGGTCGGGTTTATTGTATAGCTCAGCGTAATTACCGCTGAAGCTGTTTCCTGCCTTATCGGCATATAGTGCAAAGGGTACACTAAGCAACTGGCTGGTACCCATTTCTGTGCCATCGACAAAAACCCTTAAATAGTAAGGGCCGTTTGGCCAGGAAATAGTTGAAAAAGTGCCCGAGATTACTACACCTTTTCCAATTTCGAGGTTTACTAATCCAAAATCGCTGGTAGTTTTGACAAAGGACTCGGAATAGGCAACAAAACCGGTTGGGCCTCCTTGTACAATATCGATTTGCATTTCAACTGCCTGTTCGGACCTGATAGAGCCAGAGGTATTACGTAATACAGCCTGGTAATTAAACGCTTGTGGAGCCTGCGCCCAAATGGCCAATTGAAAAATGACCCCGATAAAAACTATGATTGATTTTTTCATGGCGTTTATTCTTTAACAATTTTAAAAGTTTTTATTTCCTCACCAGCCAATTCAATTTTCAAAATATAAACGGCTGTTTTTAGCTCTGTAAAAGAGATTTCGGTTTGTTCGCTTTCAATTTTATTGCTGAGCAATACGCTGCCACCTATGTCATACAGGGTGTAATTTAAACTGTTGATAGTCTCGCTATCAATCTTCAGGTTTACCTTGTCGCTAGTTGGATTTGGGAAAGCTGTTATGGAGTATTTTTCATAAACCGGCCCCTCGATGCTTGTTATTGTAATTGTAGTTTGATGAAAGCCCTGGGTTAGTATTTTTTCTTCTCTTGAGTAGGTGTCTGTTGCTACTTCACCCAGAGTAAATGAAATGGAACCCTCACCATTCTGAAAAGTGTTTCCAGAACTGGCCACAATTTGCTGGGCCCAGAGACCGGTAGAAAAACCAATCCAATAAATGATGATAATTAGAATCTTAGAATACTTTTTCATCTGTTTAATTTTTTTTTCGTTGCTGTTTGATAGCTTATGAATAAAAAATAGAATGCTATTCAATGTATTGTTTACCAGTTATCCCAATCCGGATCTTTTTCTTCCGGAGCCGGATTAAAAGTGATGGTAACTTTTATAGTGCCTTCCGATTCAAAACTTTCATCTTTTGTAGTTCGGTTTCCGCTAGCTGTAATTGTATATGAACCTACCGGCTTAAGCAGGTAGTCGTCCAATCCTTTCACATCTTTGATGATAAGTTGATCGTAAACCTGGTTTTCGTTCAACGATATATCGGCATCGCTAATCGTGTAGGGTATTCCAATGAAATTAGGATTGTTGGTAGGTACCAGTTTTTCTTTAAAATCGTCCCAGCCCATATTGCTGCCATTGCCTTCGGGATGAATCCTAAGCTTATCTAAATACATGGCTCCATTCAGCCAGATAACGTATTGGGGAACTAAAGATGGCAAGGCACCTTCTGCGCCAACATAAGCTTTTATTTCGAGTTGGATTGCTTCCACAGTGTTGGCACCTTCGGCCTTTGAATCGATTGTTCGAACATATTTTTCCTGATTCCCTACATACCGGTATCCCATTTCTGTATAGTCTCTTCCGACATACAAAGGGTACCTTTCGTCTTTTACTATTTTTGTAACATCGTTTGGGTCGCGCACAATGTCTTGCGACGAACCATAGAGTATGGGGCAATGATCTCCTGCATCGCATTCGCTGCGCCTTTCCGGGGTATCGTTATACATAATAATACGGCTGCGCATAATCTCACATGCAAGTTCTCCGGTTATTACATAATTCAGCGTGGTCGATTGTCGTGGTTCTTCTTTTGAAGGGCTATAACTTGAAGAATGGGTGTTTATCGTAATTTGGGCGACGATTTTTTTAACCGGGGCTATCACTTTTATAGAAGCACTTTTTGTTGCTTTGTTGGTTCTTCCGCTGGGGTATTTAAATCTCCAAGAAGCATGTATTTGGTCGGTACAGCTATTCTCAGGAGCGAGGTAGGTGATTTCGGCTTCGCCATCCTCATCGGTTTTTACTTCTTTCTCCAGTATCAAACCTTTTTTTACCTCCACTTTAATAACCCTGTTTTTCAATGGTTCGCCATCGCAATCTTTTAAACTGATGGTGATTTTTTCAGCCCTGTCGTAAATCGATTCGTATTCTATTTTATACGATGCCTGATCGAATTCGAGCTTAGGTTCAATGGCAACCTCCCCATTATCTTCTTCGTTCGATTTGTCGCGTTTGTTTTTTTCGTATTCTGCAATGCGTGTATTTACCAAATGTGAAATCATTTCCTTACTGGCACTTTCAATAACCTGATAGGCTAATTCTGAACTATTAATGGGATCCCAGCGCTCATATATTGTCTGATTTTCGCGAAAATTGATGCATTTTATCTGCAATTGAGATTCAGTACTTCGCTCTTCGTTTGTAACAGTGCCATAAATTATGTAATCAAGCATCTCGGAAAAGGGTGGTGGAGGCAATTGTGCAAACGAAACCGTATTCGTGAAATCGCCCCAGTTATAGCTAAAATTCTTTGTTGGACTTCCGTAGCAAAGTTTATTATAAGACACAGAAGGCGAGCTGTTTTGAGGCCCTTTACTAAACACAAACCTTTCGTCGGGGCTTTCTGAGCGTTTAATATTCATGTAATAAGCCTCGTTGGCGTAATTCAGCGTGCGCCACTGAGCAAACTGCCGTCTAAGAGGTCCGTCAACAGGGCCGTTTTCGTCTTTTTCCAGCTCAACAATTTTATAATAAGTATGAGGATTAAACCCGGTAACTTCCAGATCGAAAGCATAGATAAACCGGTTGCCGCATTCGATGCCCTGAGCCTGTATATGGCATGACACCAGAAATAAAAATGCTGAAAAAATGATTCTTGTTTTCACGAAGTAGAATTTTGGATGTATTGGTTAGATCAAAAGTAGAATACGGTATGGTGAATAATATCCCCTTTTTCGTGGATTTTGGTCAATGTCGAAATTTCAACATAAGGGCAACTTAACAACCATTCGCGATTTCAGCATTCAACTAAAGCAATCGTCCTGCGCTTAGACAATAATTCCTCAAGTAAATTTCAAGGTCAGGCATTTTGTGCTGGTTAATCTCGTATTCAGGAAAAAATGAAGCTCCCCGCTGCAAGCTGACGGAGTATCTGCATAGGATTTTATTTTATTAGCCTCAAGAGGCGGAGTATTTACCCGCGCACCCGCTTTCAGCGGCATTGTTCGACTATAAAATTTCATTTCGTGAACTCATGAAATTTAAGTCTCACGAATAAATCGGAACGAAATTCATCTGTTATTTTAGCTTTATAGCTCCTTAGAGCAGTATTATTGAGAATAAAATTCTCGAAAAAAGCAATTCGCTCATTCAGAGGGGTAATTTCTTTCAGGGTTTTAAGCATAGGGTAACCTTCGAAAAGATCGGAGGTGATAAATTGCTTGCTGGAAAAGGCCCTGGGTGTTATCTTAAAAATTGCACGAAAAGCCGAAACCCGGCACAAAACAATAAATAGTTCCGAAGGAGTATCTGAAACGATGCGGTGGTTATTTTTGGGCGATAGAATAAAGTATTCGGGGAGTCTGATATTCCCACTCATCGAAAGAAATGAGCTGCTCTTGCCAAGGTTAAAAACCATACTGACAGTTCCAATTGGAAGGATGAGATTTTTAAAACAATCGCCATTCTCGTTATTTTTCACACTCAAATAACGAATTACGAGCTTACTTAATTCCATCGATGGATTAACCATTTCGGGCCTTATTGAATATTTTTTTAACTTAATGCTTCAACAAAGCTATGACCTTGCTTTAAACGAAATATCCCCTTTTTCGTGGATTTTTCTTTTGATGCTTTACGTGTAGCTTTGATATATAATCAATAAATGATGTCATCGACCCGACTTATTATTCAAAACACCCTTCGTATGCCTGAAAATTCAAATGAAAAGGCAGTTTTCAGCCATGAAAAAATCATGCTGTTGATCCTATGGCTTTTTATTGGCCTTCCGGCTATTGCCTTTGCTTCGGTCAGCAAATCCGATACAGCACTTACGCGACAACTCATAAAGAAATCGGAATCGTTGAGGGAAATTTTTTCCGATTCGGCAATGGTTTTGGCACAGCAGGCCTTAACAGCAGCCGAAAAATCTGAAAATCGGCAATACATATCCCTGGCCCATCAGGAATTAGGAAGGTGCTTTTTAGAAGCTGAACAGTTCGAAGATGCTACCAGTAATTTTCTTGAAGCCCTAAAAATTGAAGAAAATCGCGATGATAAGCTCCGGATTGCCGATCTATGCGACGATATGGGGACTATCTATTATTTCCTAGAAAGGTTTGAAACCTCACTGGATTATCACAAAAGATCTTTAACCCTTTATTCTGAAATAAAAGACAGTGCAGGAATTGCAAGGGTTTTATCGCATATCGGAAGCTTGCATGCATCGCGGAAATTTTGCGAAAACCGCAGCAACGATGAACAAAAATATGATTTTGAAACAGCCATCGCGTATTTTCATCAATCGCTTGAAATATGCCGGTTGATACACGATCAGGAATCTGCCTACAATGCATTTATAAACCTAGGCAATTTATATAAGAATTTGGCGAATACCGATTCTGCATCGTGGTATCTGCAACAGGCATTGGAATATTACCAGACTGCCAACAATCCCAATAAACTATCGCGAGTTTATTACAACCTGGGCTTGCTCTATACACAGAAAAAAGACTTTACAAAAGCAATTGACTGTTACCGTCAGAGCGAAGCAATAGGCGAAAAATATGGCATCAGGCAGGGCATACAGTTTTTATACGCCGAAATGGCATATACCTTTGAATTGGCAGGCCTCTACAAAGAATCGAAAGAGTATTATGTGCGCTATATGACCTTACGCGATTCGATCTACAATTCAGAAAAGTCGAAACAAATATTTGAGCTTGAAACAAAATACCAGACCGAAAAAAAGGAAAAGGAAATATTGAAATTATCAATAGAAAAGAAGCGCCGCAATTTTTACATATCGTTTTTAATTGCCACGCTTTTATTTATAACCATTTCTGCATGGTATATAATAAACCGAAACCGGCATAAACGCATGCTTGCTGAACAAGCTTCTATTATCAGCAAACAAAAAATAAAAGAACTTGAACAGGAACGATTGCTTGTAGCTACTCAATCGGTATTAACAGGCGAAGAAAAAGAACGCCGCAGACTTGCCCGCGACCTGCACGACGGTTTGGGCGGTATGTTATCTGGAATAAAATTAAAACTTACCTCCATGAAAGGAAATTTTATACTCGACGAAAAAGGTAAATCCGATTTCGAAAACGCATTGGAAATGCTTGACAATTCGGTAGGTGAACTTCGGCAGGTGGCGCATAACCTGATGCCTGAAGCCCTGATGAAATTCGGTTTAAAGGAAGCTTTGGGCGACCTCTGTTCATCGCTCGATAACCTTAAAGATGTTGCGTTTAAATTCAGGTTCTATGGCGAAAACAAACGCCTAGAGCAAACAATTGAAATTGCTTTGTATCGCATCGCACAAGAGCTGATAAACAATGCTCTCAAACATTCCGGAGCCAGCGTAATATTGGTCGATCTGGTTCAGGATGATAACCGCATCAGCCTAACCATCGAAGACAACGGAACGGGTTTCGACACCAATAAAATACCCGAATTCAAAGGTATGGGGCTGAATAGTTTAAAATCGAGGGTTAATGCCCTGAACGGAGTTTTTGATATAACAAGTAAACCCGGAAGCGGCACAGACGTAAGGGTAGAGTTTATTTTAAAATAATTTTTTTTACTGTAATTTGATTCCTTTCTCATGAAACTTCAAATAATAGCCATCTTTTTTTCGATTTGCTCTTTTGTCGCTTCTCAAGCGCAGGGGATCGATTCTCTGTGGAAGGATAATCCCTCTATCAGCGATTCAGCTAAGCTTGAATTATTGGGTGAAACTTGCTATAACCTGGCATTCGAAGACACATCAAAGTCAAGGTTAGTATGCGAAGAAATGCTGCGCATTACCCCAAATGCCGATAATATTTATGCCCGCATTAATGCCTATCGAACAGCAGGAATTGTATACCAGGAACTTGAAAACTACAATAAAACCCACGAAAACTATTCAATGGCTGTAAAACTGGCCAGTACTTTAAATGATAAAGACGGCCGCATATTATATGGAAAAACCTTATCGAATTTTGGCTTGTATTACCATATAAATGGCGATTTTAAAACTGCCCTTGAGCTATACCTTAAAGCAGATTCATTACTTGAACCTTTTGATTTATACAATTTTAAAATAAATATCTATTCGAAACTCAGCGACGTTTACGATCATCTTGGCCAAATCGAACAATGCAATTATTACTATCGATTACTTTTAAACCTTGCTGAAAATTCCGATGATACCCTTAGCATGGTAACCATAAAAATTACTATGGCTTTGCATGAGATGAATCAACAAAAATACAACGAAGCCCAGATTCACCTTGAAGAAGCAATATTGCTGGCTAAAAACATTCAAAATCCTGAAAGTATTTTTACATGCTATTTCGACCTCGGAGAAATTGAGCGGCTTAAATTAAATTATCCAAAAGCAATAGGGTACTTTAAAAAAGCAGAAAAAGTTGCGCGCGATTGGGGCGATGTGTATTCTATTTGCTTGACGCTCGATAAGCTGGGATACGTATATTATTTGATGGGCGATTTTACTTTAGCCCGCAAAATTACCGAAGAAAATATTGCGCTTTCGCAACAAAACGAGTTTAAAGATATACTGAGACAATCGCTTGAAGTTGCTTTTGCTGTGGAAGATACGCTGGGGAACTATAAAAAGGCTTTAGCGCTAAACAAGGAATATATTGCCTTGCTCAAAGAAGCTACAGATATCGAAGTCCGTAGATCGATCAGTTTTCTCGATGCCAAATTCCAGTCGGAGAAACGCGAAGCGCAAATTGCGATTCTCGAAACCCAACATACACTGCAAGCTGTTCAACTGTCGAGAAACAGACTGTGGATAATACTTTTATTGGCTTTGCTCTGTCTTGTATTAGTTGCAACTGTTTTAATGGGATTGAATTACCGCTATAAAAGAAAAATCGCGCAACAAGAGATAGATTTAGACAAGCAAAAAATCAGACAGCTTGAACAGGAACAACAACTTATCGCAACCCAAGCAGTTCTTTCAGGAGAAGAATCGGAAAGACGACGCCTTGCCCGTGACCTTCACGATGGTCTTGGAGGTATGCTTTCGGGTATAAAGCTGAAACTTTCGCAATTAAAGGGGAACTTTTACCTCGACGAAGAAGGCAAGCTGAATTTCGACCGTGCCATCCACAGTTTAGATTTATCGGTAGTAGAGCTTCGGAGAGTAGCACATAATCTAATGCCGGAGGTACTCATTAAATATGGCCTTAAGGAAGCCGTTTCCGATTTCTGTTCCACCCTAAACCAGGGAAGTGCTATAGATACTGAATTCAAATTCTATGGCGCAGAAAAGCGGGTTGAACAGAACCTTGAAATCACGGCTTTCCGTATCATTCAGGAACTGGTTAACAATGCCCTTAAGCATTCTGGGGCAAAAAAAATACTTGTTCAACTTGTTCAGGAAGAAGCCAGACTGAGTCTGACGGTGCAGGACGACGGTGCAGGCTTTGATATGAGCCAGGTTGATGAAAGCAGGTCACTTGGACTAAGTAGCATTAAATCGCGTGTGGCAAGTCTGAATGGAATTATTGACATTCATTCAGCCCAGGATAAGGGCACAGAGATAGAAATTGAATTCAGCATTTAATTGGGCATAAGTTTTATAAGGTTTTTTTCTTACATTTAGAAACCTTTCTCACTTTCATGAACGAAATTCTCATTGTAGAAGACCACCCGCTGGTGGCCGAAGGCCTCCAGAAATTACTTGCCGATAATGGCATTTGCGTGTCCTGCCCGGTGGCTTCAAGCGGTGCAGAATGCATTGAGATACTTAAACACTATGTTCCTTCTGTTGTTTTTCTCGACATTAACCTGCCCGACATCAGTGGAATAGATTTATGCAAGCAGATACTTAAAATGCATCCCGGAATAAAAGTTCTGGCGCTGAGTTCTTTTGGTTCAAGAAGCTTTATTGAGAAAATAATGGAAAACGGTGCCAGTGGTTACCTGGTTAAAAACTCAGATCCAGAAGAAATTCTGGCAGCCATTGTTACTGTAAATCAAGAGAAAAAATATTTCTGCAAAACATCACAACAAGTGTTATTGAGTAAAACCGATGGTGGTTTGCCGGTGCTTACCCGACGAGAGGTAGAAGTAATGCGGTTTATTTCGGACGGACTCACCAACAACGAAATTGCAGAACAAATGTTTATAAGTCCGCTTACGGTCGACAGTCATCGCAAAAATCTACTAACAAAGCTGGGCGCAAGGAACACAGCATCGCTTGTAAAAATAGCCATGTTGCATGATTTAATTTAGGGGCTTATTTTAGTTTTCTACCAGGCAGATGATTTGTGTGTAATAATAATTTTCAATCAACCCCCCCTTGCCTGTTTCTTAAATACTCAATGGTAGCGCATCCACTTTACAATTTCTTTTAAATTGGGTTTTTTGCCATACATGAGAATACCCGTGCGGTAAATCTTACCCGAAATCCAGGTTAAAAGAATAAAGGTAGCAATCAAAATAAGCATCGAGGCAACAACTTGCCAGGCCGGTACGCCAAAAGGAATGCGGGCCATCATAATAATGGGCGATGTGAAGGGTATCATCGAAAACCAGAAAGCCAATGAACCTGAAGGGTCGGATATCGCATTAACCATTACAATAATGGAGATAATAAGAGGAATAGTAACCGGAAACATAAACTGCTGGCTGTCGGTCTCATTGTCTACCGCCGAACCTATGGCAGCAAACATCGCAGCGTAAAGTAAATAACCCCCAAGAAAATAAAACATAAACAGGCCGAAAATAACTACGATATCGATCTCCTTCACCATATCAATCATACCCGAGAAATCAAACTCCGGCTCTTCTATTGTAGCCACATCTGCAGCAGGGGTGGATTCGAACAACTCGGTGGGTTGATTCTGCATGGTCTGTAAATCGCTCATTTTTTCGCGCATCAAAAAGCCGGCAGCGCCCTGGTAAATAAGAATGGTAAGCAATATCCAGGCTAAAAACTGGGTGAGGCCAACAAGTCCGATACCAACTATCTTTCCGAGCATCAGCTGAAAAGGTTTTACGGAGGTAATAATTACTTCGATAATACGGTTTGTTTTTTCTTCGACCACACCGCGCATTACCTGCGAACCAAAATAGAAAATAAATCCATAAATAAGCATGCTGCACACATAGCCCACAATGCGCTTAAGGTTTATGTTACCTTTGTCTTTAAATCCATCTTTATCGAGCAGTTTAGAAGATAAACTAACACGCGTTTTAAGCGATTTCAATACTTCGGGGGGAACATTGTAGGTGAGCAGTTTTCTGCTTTGCAGGTAATTTTCGAGTGTGGAGGTAAGCTGCAATTCCAATCCCAAACTAGGATGCTCTTTCGATAAAAACTCTACCGACACATCCTGACCACTGAAGATTACGTTGTGCCTGATTTTTAAAAACCCATAATAATTCGATTCCTTGGCCAGCGATTCTACCATTGTCTCCGAAAGGCCACCGTGGTATTCGAAGGTAAGCAAAGGTTTATTATGAAAAACATTTTTAAACACCAAAAGACTATCCGGTACAGGCTCTCCAAAACGGTCGTATTCCACCACCACAATGGTTTTAGCTTTATTATCTTCCAGCTGTGTAAGCCATATTGGGGCAATGAGCATAGTTGCGAAAAGCAGTGGCCCCAGAAGGGTCATTACAATAAACGATTTTTTACGCACCCGGGTGAGGTATTCACGGGCTATAATGTGATTGACCTTGCTCATATCGAATAGGGTTGGGGTTGTTTAACAGCCTGAATAAAAACTTCGTTCATCGAGGGCAATACTTCTCTAAACACCTGAATAGGAACCAATTCAAGCGCATGGCGCAAGATTTCGTTGCCCTGGTGACCCGATGGCAATTGAATCAGAAGGTAAGCATTGCCATCTTCCCGAATTCCACTGGCTTCGATCTGACAACGTCCTTTTAGCTGTTGGGCGAGTTCGTCGGAGTTACCTGTAAATACCAACTCGTAACGGTTCTTCTTAAACTGCTGACGAATATCGGAGACTTTCCCCTGTAATACCGTTTCGGCTTTATTTATAAGGCTTATATTGTCGCAGAGTTCTTCCACCGAACCCATGTCGTGGGTAGAAAGTATAATTGTTTTACCCTCTTGCTTAAGTGCAAGCACTTCTTTCTTCAACATATTGGCATTCACCGGGTCAAAGCCACTGAAAGGCTCATCGAGTATTATCAGCTCGGGGTCGTGAAGGATGGTGGTAATAAATTGCACTTTCTGGGCCATACCTTTTGAGAGCTCCTCTATCTTCTTATCCCACCAGGTGATCATTTCAAACTTTTCGAACCAGTATTTTAGTTTGTGCATGGCATCGTGGCGCGAAAGTCCCTTCAGGCGAGCAAGGTACAATGCCTGTTCGCCTACTTTCATTTTCTTGTAAAGGCCTCGTTCTTCGGGCAGGTAACCCAGAGCAGCCATATCGCCGGATGCAAAAGGAAGATGCCGAAAAAATATCTCACCACTATCTGGAGCAGTAATTCGGTTAATAATGCGGATTAGCGTTGTTTTACCTGCTCCATTCGGACCTAAAAGTCCGTAGACAGAGGCCTGGGGAACATCGATGGAGACATTGTTAAGGGCAAGTTGGTTATTGTATTGCTTAAAAATGTGGCGGGCTTCGAAATAGGACATAGGTTTTTTTTACCAAAAATATGATTTAAATAGTATGGTCAAAGCAGGCCGGTGGTTAAATTTGGTTAAAACTTTAGTCGAACATGTTCTTCATGCGGTCGAAAAAGCCATTGTCTCCCTCCTCGGGGTTAGGAATGAAATTTTCTGAAACAGCCATCTTCTCAATGGTTTTTTTCTCTTCCTTGCTTAAACGGGTAGGTACCCAAACATTTATATTAACAAGCAAATCGCCGCGACCGTAGCCATTTACCTCGGGCAAACCTTTGCCTCGCAAACGAAGTATTTTTCCTGGCTGAGTACCTGGTTCCACTTTAATTTTTACTTTTCCATCCACCGTAGGGATTTCAACATTGTCGCCCATTGCAGCTTGTGGAAAGCTAAGGTATAGCGGAAAAATCAGGTCGTTGCCATCGCGTATCAATTGTGAATGCCTTTTCTCTTCAATAACCACCAATAAATCGCCGTTGATACCACCGCGGCGCGCGGCATTTCCCTTTCCTGCCACATTTAATTGCATGCCTTCACCTACTCCTGCAGGTATATTCAGGCTGATAACTTCTTCAGCTTTTACAATTCCCTCGCCTGAACAACTGTTGCATTTATCTTTAATCATGTTGCCATCGCCATTGCAGCTTGGGCAAACCGAAGTGGTCTGCATGCGTCCTAGCATAGTATTGGCAATGCGCGTAACCTGGCCAGCGCCATTGCAGGTATTGCAGGTTACAAAACCATCGCTACCCTGAGCTCCTTTGCCATGGCATGCCTGACATGCCACATATTTCGAAACTTTAATCTTCTTTTCTACTCCTTTGGCTATTTCAAATAAATCGAGGGTAACTTTTACACGCAGGTTAGACCCCTTGTTCACGCGTTGGCCACGATGTCGACTTCCACTGTATCCGCCAAAACCTCCAAAACCAAAATCGCTGAATATATCGCCAAAATGACTGAAAATATCGTCCATGTTGGTAAAGTGGGCGCCACCACCAGCAGCACCGCCTAAACCGGCATGACCATATTGATCGTAGCGCTGACGCTTTTGGGTGTCGCTAAGCACCTCATAGGCTTCGGCTGCTTCTTTGAACTTATCTTCTGCCTCTTTATCGCCAGGATTTCTGTCGGGGTGAAATTTGAGTGCCTGCTTACGGTAGGCTTTTTTAATTTCATCGGCCGAGGCTGATTTGGGAACATCAAGTATCTCGTAGTAATCTCTTTTTGCCATAATTGTGCTTTTATGCTTTATTCACCTACCACTACCTTGGCATACCTGATAACTCGCTCGTTAAGCAGATAACCTTTTTCAATCACATCGATTACCTTTCCTTTTTCATCTTCGGTTGGTGCAGGTATTTTGGTTAATGCTTCGTGAAAGTCGAGGTCGAAAGCCTGATTGCGGGCATCGATTTCGCTGATGCCGTTTTGCCTAAGAAATTCGACAAATTTATTGTATATCAAATCGATACCAAGACGAAAGGAATCCAGGTCGACAGCCTGTGCAAGTGTATTTCGACCTCTCTCAAAGTCGTCTACTACCGGAAGAATGTCTTTCAGCAAATCGGCGTTAGCCAGTTTTGTAATCTCAGCTTTCTCCTTGAGTGTGCGCTTGCGGTAATTATCGAATTCTGCACTCAACCTCATGTATTTATCCTGCCATTCTTTGGCTTCTGCCAACATATCTTCAAGTTTGCGCCCAAGCTCATGAATCAATTCCGATTGATCGTTCTGCCCGGATACTGACACAGTCCTTTCCTTGTCTGACTGAATGTCTGCTTCGGGTGAAGACGATGTTTCATGGCTTACTCCAGAAACATTTTTGCTTTTGTTGTCTAAGTGAATATGTGCGTGATTCTTCTCGCTACCTGTGGTTTTCTTTACTGACTTTCTGGTCATAGGTTTCGAACTAATTTATTTTTTTTTGCTTCGGTCAAATTACTTGCCAAGCCTTTGTTGTGGGACAAATTGACAGTTATAAGCCTCTCCGGCTTTTTTTCTTTACTATTCTCAAGAGAATGTATTTAAAATTTATAAAAAAACCTTTGCCAGGGTAACAGCAAAGGTTTTTAATACACTAAGTAAATGTTTTCCTAGTAAGTGTTTTTATCGTGGTGGAAGGTATAACCCACTGTCCACTCGAAAATATCGGCCACACCTTTATGGGCTTTAA
This sequence comes from Bacteroidales bacterium, assembly GCA_035913795.1. Taxonomy (GTDB): domain Bacteria; phylum Bacteroidota; class Bacteroidia; order Bacteroidales; family UBA10428; genus UBA10428. The sequence goes on along the minus strand of JAMIIA010000015.1, from coordinate 8,560 downwards.
TGGTTAACCCTGCATGATAGTGATCGGCAAACCGATAACGTATTCCAGCCCTCTCGTAATAGGGGGTTTCTTCGTTGTTCATCTCATTTCGGTGAAGATAAACGCCAATGCCTAAAGGAATATACAAATTCTTGGTAAGTGCCCATTCCCACGATCCAACGATGGCATAAGAGAATGAATTGGAAAAATTGGCTTCGCCCGATTCGCTTCTTAATTCGCTGTGTGCGGCATAATACATATCCATTCCCAAACCTAAGCGGTAACGGTAGTTTATTTGTTTCAGAATGTTGACACTCAGGGCGGCTTTCAAGTAGTTTGGTTCGCCATGTTCGTAGTTCTTGCTTCCGGCAATAAACGACACGTTGGTCAGGTAATGCTTTGTATAGTCTGGAATGCTGGTTTTATACTGGTATATAGGGTCGTTGCCCAATTTATAACTCAGCCCCAGAGTAAATGGAACTAAATTAATTCCGTAATTAGGCTGCTTGAATGAGCCATTGGAAAAATGTTTGAACCCGATGGTGGCATTCATTGCCAGCTTGTCGCTGAATTTGTAATTGGCCAGAAACCCAAGATGCACATAGCAATTTCGGTAAGAACCAATGAATATATTGGTTGGGTTTTCGACACTATCGTATGGATTAAACTTGTATGAAAGTCCGAACGCACCTGTATAAGAAAATGTAAGCTTATTCGTGGCTTCGAAAGCAAAGGGTATAGTAAGAAAGAAATATAAGGCATGTGGTTTTCCAACATCGTTGTTATGAAAGGTTGAGGCATACCAGCCTACACCCAGATAAGGCCTGCGGTAAACATTGCTGTATATATCATACGGATCGGATTTGCGGAAACCCAAACGAAGATCAACTCCATTGTAATACGAACTATTTACCAACTGATCGCCCACTTCAGTATCGTTGCTAAGCATAGCTCCGTTCTCGAAGCGCAAATCGATGTACTTTACATATTTCTTCTGTGGAACAGGAATTTGCTGCTGTTCATTTTGTGCAATTGCAGCCAAGCATGAAAGGAATATTGCTGACACAAACCAAATGTTCCGATTTAATTTCATCATAATTTCTTTTTGTATTTCTTTTTATTAAATCTCAAATCTTATTACCTGCCAAATTTTAAAAATCGATTATTAGGAAATGTATTTCAAAATAGTGCTTAAGTCCCGCTGTTGTTAAACTATTACTTCATATAAAGCTAGTATTAAACACAACAAAACAGGCTACTTTAAACAAAAGTGGTTAAGGCAAAATAACCCCACTAAAACAAGCCTGTATCCGCCTGTTTTACAATTCTTCGCAAAAAACACAACTATTTGGTTAACACCTCTACCCCGACAGGTAGTTTTTTGTAGCGAAGGTGGGATACCGATTTATACTTTACAGGGTTCTTAAGGTATTCCTTCAACTCATGCACTGTTTCCTGATCGGCAAAAGGCAAAAGAGGCTGTTCGACGCAAAATACCTTAGCCAGAGATTTCTTTATGGCCGTATCCCAACCTGAGTAAAGCTTGTCGAAGTCTGTTAGCTTTAACACACCTCTGCACTGGTTGCTTCCACAGAAACAATACATCTCGCTTTCCAGATTAAAAATGCCGTATTCGTCTGTAATTTCTTCTCCCGGAAAGATGTCCCTTACAGCAATCTCGAAGCCATAGCCCGTGCTAATGGTGTTGAAATTACAGTTGTGGTTAACAAATTTACCGATATCCCAGCTAAGAATCCGATCGCCATGCTCATCGATGTACGAATACTTTTCGATAATTGCCTGCATCTCCGGTATGTGCATAGCATATTCCGACTGGCTGACTGCTATCTCAAGACAGTCTCTAACATAAACCAATGTTCCTTCCGGAATAAATTTTGTGGCAAAGACACCATACCCGATGGTATCGCTAATGTGCCTCAATTCTGTGGATGGGTGAATCATTTTTTACCTTGCTGAATAGTTTAATGATTAAAAATGGGTTTTATTAATGCATCACAATTGTGAGGGCTAAACAGGTACGATTCAATGTTCTGGGCGATTGAGAAAGGGCTCGAAACATGTCCGTTTTCACTGGTTTAGTCGTTACGGTTTTTATGTGAACAAATCTGTGCAAATAAAAGCATAAAATCGATTCAATAAGTAATGTTGAACTAACTATTAATTAAGAAATAATCTGATTTTATTAACCATGCTACAACCTACTGATACTGGCGCCTAGGGCATTCAATCTTAGGTCAATTTGTTGATAACCCCGATCGATCTGATCGATGTTATGGATGGTGGAGGAACCCTCGGCCGAAAGGGCGGCAATGAGCAAGGCCACACCTGCCCGGATATCGGGCGATGTCATGGTAGTTGCTCTTAGTTTTATCTTGTGCTCAAGCCCTATCACAGTAGCCCGGTGCGGATCGCATAAAATAATCTGGGCTCCCATATCGATGAGTTTGTCTACAAAGAAAAGTCGGCTTTCGAACATTTTTTGGTGAATCAATACGCTTCCTCTGGCTTGTGTTGCCACAACCAGAATAACACTGAGCAGGTCCGGTGTTAGTCCGGGCCAGGGAGCATCGTCGATGGTAAGAATGGAGCCATCGATAAAGTTTTCGATGGTGTAAATATCCTGACCAGGCAGGTAAATGTCGTCGTTTCGAAATTCGAATTGAATTCCCAATCGCTGAAAAGCCCGGGGAATGATGCCCAGATTTTCCACTGATACATTTTTAATGGTAATTTCAGAACCTGTCATGGCCGCTAAGCCAATGAAACTGCCTACCTCAATCATATCGGGCAATAGCCTGTGCCTGCAGCCGCCAAGGGCTTCCACCCCTTCGATGGTAATCAGGTTTGAGCCAATGCCTGAAATTTTCGCGCCCATGCTTACCAACATACGACATAACTGCTGCACGTATGGCTCGCAGGCTGCATGGTATATGGTTGTTTTTCCCTTTGCCAGCACAGCAGCCATTACCAAATTGGCGGTTCCTGTTACCGAAGCTTCTTCGAGTAAGATGTACTTGCCTTTCAGGTTGCTGGCTTCGACCCGATAAAAGCTTTCAGATGGATTGTAGCTAAACTCAGCTCCCAACTCGATAAAGCCATTGAAATGGGTGTCCAGTCTGCGACGCCCGATTTTATCGCCTCCGGGTTTAGGAATGTATCCTTTACCGAACCTTGCCAGCAAGGGGCCCACAATCATTACGCTACCTCTTAGGCTTGCACTCTTTTTCCTGTATTCGTCGGTGAGAAGGTATTCGATATTTACCTGAGCTGCCTGAAAAGAATAGGTTCCCTCACTTAACTTTTTTACCTCCACTCCCAGTGCTCCAAGTAAATCAATCAGATGATTAACATCGACAATATCAGGTATGTTTGCAATTATAACTTCTTCGGAAGTGAGCAAACAGGCGCAGAGTACCTGCAATGCTTCGTTTTTGGCACCTTGGGGAATTATTTCGCCCTTTAACCGACGCCCACCCTCAATTCTGAAAGACCCCATGATTATTCGGGTTTGTTGTTATTTACCTTTTTTAAAGGGTTTTTTATATCGTTTTTTGGCCACCAGTTCGCGGGTATCGGTAAGCGATACTCTTTTTATATCAATGGTTCCGCCTCCAAGGGTGTTCAGGTCGTTAAGAATAATTTCATCATCGACGTTTTCGCGGTTCCAGGAGTAATACGATTTCTTCATGTGGTTTGCAATCTGGCTGATGAGCTTGTATTTGTCATCGCTGTCGGGCAATTCGCAGGCCGACTTAACCATCATTTCCACCGAATGTCCATAATGACGATAACGAATACGGCTGGTACCATACGCTACTTGTTTCGGCTTTTCGATAAATGTCTCTGGACGTGGCGGATCGTAAGGATAATCGATGTCCAGGTCGAAGCGGGCAATCAGTGCAAGATGGTCCCACAATTTATGCTTAAAATCGCTGATGTCGCGCAAGTGGGGATTAAGGTTACCCATTACAGCCACTACCGAATGAGCAAGACGATTACGCTCGGTGCGGTCGTCGATTGTTTTTATGTAGTCTACCATCCGGTGGATGTTACGACCGTATTCCGGAAGAATCAATTTCGACCGGCTGGTATTATAATCAAATTCCATAACTAAAAAATATGAGTTGCAAAGCTAATCGAATTTATCGAAGCACCCAAAGCAGTGAGAATAAAAGTCTAAGATATTGAAGTTGTTTGACAATAGCGAGACGGTTTTCGAGTGCGAAGTTATAAATTATCAGTATAAAAATATATTGGCTACAAGCCATCAACCAAGCCATCTCGTTGAAACCCGTTTACTCTGTATGGTGTTTTGGATATATTTATTTTAGTTTTATTTCTTCTATATAATCATTGTTTTTAACGTCTTTCAAAGTAATCCGAATTACTTTAGACTCATTTATTTCATTGCTACTTATTTGATCAGAATCAGCATCAAAATATAAAAATAGATCATAGCTTTCATCTGGTGCAATTAAAAAATTATTATGATAATAGTCCGGAATAGTTTTATTCTTAAGCATCTCAAGCCAATTAGCTTTGTTATTTGTTTTAATTACTTGATTACAAATTATATCAATAAATTGATCACTTAAGCCAACTGATTGCAGCTTAATCCATTTATTACCAATTAGGATTTCTGCTTCTGGACTAACAAAGCGTTTAAAATTTGCATCCCCTCTATTTCCTATTGTCAATACAAGCAGTATAAAACTTTTTTCCTTTGAATCAATATTAATATTTCCCGTAATTGAATTTCGAAAAATTACATTTAATTTGGGGGACTTAGTAAGGGATTCATATGTTGATATCATACCAGGTATTCCTCCTGTTAAAGATATTGCTAAAGCAATCCAGGCAATAATTTGAGTTGTTTTTTTTGCCATAATTTTTACTTCCTTTGACTATTTTTATGTTAATGTCCGATTAGAAATTATACAGTTTATTCTAGCTAAACATAACAGGCAGAAGCCATCTTACTCTATATTGTCCACAATTCTTAATCGTGCAAATTTCAACAGCAGTTGCTTTTCTTCCTTTATCTGCTGAAAAAACACAGTAGCTTTCCGATTGGGCATTTCGCCTTCGATTTGCACCACCTTGCCTTTTCCGAATCGCTGATGCTCCACAGTCATTCCTGATTGTATTTTTTCCGGAGCATCGGCTACAAAATTGCTGTCGGCAGGTGCACTGGCACCCAGGGTCTGGCGAAACTGTGTTTTTGGGCGTAAAGAAAAATTTGTGCCTGCCATGGCAGAATCTCTTTTTTTGAACGATAACCTGCCAGTTTCAGCATAATTCGTTGCCAGATGCATATCGTTTGGCCATTCGATGTATTCGGCTGCAATTTCTTTCAGGAATCTGCTGGGTGTGCATTCTGTTGGTGTACCCCAGCGGTAACGGTTCTGCGCAAAACTAATGGTTACCTGATGCATGGCCCGGGTAATGGCTACATAGAAAAGCCGGCGTTCCTCTTCAAGCTCGCGCTGGCTGTCTTTTGCCATCGACGATGGCAAGAGGTCCTCTTCGCATCCGGCAATAAAAACCTGTTTAAATTCGAGTCCCTTGGCCGAATGGATAGTCATAATACTTACCTTGTTGCGGTCTTCGTCCTTTTCTTTGTCGCTGTCGGTGAGCAGGGATACATTCTCGAGGTAATGACCAATTCCCATGGCTTCACCTGTTTCTCGCGCCGATTCCACAAAATCGCGTATGCCATTTAACAACTCTTCGAGGTTTTCGTATTTGCTGCGTTCTTCTGGGGTGGTGCCATTGTAGAGGTCTTTCAGAATGCCGCTGGCAGCAGCCATTTCAGTGGTAAGTTGAAAAGCATCGAGACATTGTACCTGCTGCTGGTATTTGCGGATTAAATCGGCGAACACCGCTAGCTTCGACAGGGTACCCTGATTAAACTGAAGCAGGTTGTTGTAGGCTCCAGCATGAATTAGTATCTCCCACAAAGGAACATCCTTTTTTGCTGCAAGCTCTTCGAGATTCGAAAGCGTAGTTTTGCCAATGCCTCTTGTCGGATAATTGATAATACGTTTGAATGCCTCGTCGTCGCTGGGGTTCACCACCATTCGCAGGTAGGCTAGCATATCTTTAATTTCTTTACGCTGGTAAAACGATATGCTGCCATAAACCTTGTAGGGTATGTTGCGCTTGCGCAAGGCTTCTTCGAAAATACGCGACTGGGCGTTGGTGCGGTACAATATGGCAAAATCGTTGTATTGCAGTTGCTGGCCAAGCAAGGTATCCAAAATCTGCGACGACACTAAAAAACCCTCCTCAATGTCGGTTAGGGCCTTTAGTACTTTTACAGGCTGGCCCTCTTCCTGTTTGGAGAAGATCGTCTTTTTTATCTGCTCGCTGTTCTTGTCGATAAGGCTATTGGCGGCATTGACAATGGTTTGGGTAGATCGGTAATTCTGTTCGAGCTTAAAGAGTTTACACTCGGGATAATCTTTTCTGAAATTGAGTATATTTTCTATCATTGCCCCACGGAATGAGTAAATGCTTTGCGCATCGTCGCCTACCACGCAAATGTTGTGATGTTTCTCGGCAAGTTTTTTCACAATCAGATACTGGGCATAATTCGTGTCCTGATACTCGTCTACCAGAATAAAATCGAAACGTTGCTGGTATTTCGCAAGTGTTTCAGGAAAATCGCGCAACATGATGTTGGTATTCATCAACAGGTCGTCGAAATCCATAGCCCCCGATTTCTTGCACCGCGAAGCATATAGCTTAAACACCTCGGCCAGCATCGGACGTCGGTTCATCTGGTCGGTCTGGCGTATTTTTTCGTCGTTATAATAGGCCTGGGGTGTAATGAGCTTATTCTTTGCGCTCGAAATACGTCCCAGCACCTCACCAGGTTTGTAAATTTTATCGTCAAGTTTCAATTCAGCTATAATTGACTTCAGCAGACTTTTTGAGTCGATCGTATCGTAAATAGTAAAATCGGATGGATAACCCAGTAAGGAGGCCTCGGCTCGTAAGATACGGGCAAATACAGAATGAAAGGTGCCCATCCAGAGGGAGTGGGAAGAATCATTGCCCAGAAGTTTTCGAATTCTATCCTGCATCTCCCGGGCCGCCTTATTGGTGAACGTGAGTGCCAGAATGCGCGAAGGCTTCACTCCTTGCTCTAATAAATGGGCTATGCGGTAGGTAAGCACCCGCGTTTTGCCAGAACCTGCTCCTGCTATTACCAGCGAAGGCCCCTGAAAATGGGAAACTGCAAGCACTTGTGCCTCATTTAATCCTTCGAAAAGTCTGCTCATTCCCTGCTTCTTTCTAAAATTATCATCGTCATGTGGCAAAAATACAACTCTCAGGCAGGTGTTTGTTTTTTGAAGCAAATAATTATGCAGAAGAATTTAACAACCTTACTGTATAACTATCTGAAAATATAAAAAAACATTCGCATTCTTTTAAGGAAAAACATCGGTTTCGAATTGCTCCAAACTTATAGACCAGAATGTTGGGCCTTTCTGAGGTTTTTTTAACTAGATAATTGCACCACCCATACTATTTGATATTTTTGTGAGTTATTTTTTGTGTATACAGCAAACAAGCGAAAGCCTATTAATCGATTTCAGGTTAAAAATTAAATGAATCGACCCCTTACTTTAACCCCGACTGACACCATGCAAAGGTATTTAATACTGCTATTTATTGTCGCTATTTTCATGCCACGCGATGGGATGAGTCAGATAAAGGCTCCCTTTGCAGATCTTTCGGATACGGCTCGATATGTTGGTGGTGGCCCCGATTCGCTATTTATTTTTAATGCAGGCAATTCGCAAGCTTTCCTGCTTGCCGATACCACAGGTTATGGTAACCATTTGATCGTGTGGGAAGAATATGTAACAGGTGTAGGCTTTCAGCCCATTTCTAACACAAATATAATGCTGAACCTAAGTAACCAACCCGCAAATCAAGGCTACAGATTGCGTCTGGTGGGCACCCCTACTCTCGAATTTGTTTGCTGGGTGATGTTTAACGAAAGTTCCTTAAAAATTCTTACAAAAAATGCTCAGGGAGTAATAACACGCGATGCCCTTACCAGCAGCGACTGCGTATTTATCGGATACATTGAAGTCGAGTATAAACCTCAAAAACTCGAATATTTTAATCCCAACACCGATAGTACACTTACATACCCACTAAGCTATAAAAGCAGTTCGGAAATAATTCCGCAACCCGATGCGGGTTTTGGTGCATTAAGTACGGCCGACCCCTTAAATGGTTTGTTGCGTTTTTCGATTAACAATTCGTGGTGGAAAGATGCCAGTTATGTCATCAAGATTACCGACCAAGCTAATCTGGTGCGGCAGGATACCGTGCTTGTGACGGCCATACGACCTTATGCCGACTTTAAAAGCCCAGAGCATATACCCCTCAACGACCGCGATTATTATCCCGACCGCGATACGCTCTATTACCGGGCCTATGGCGAAAATTACACCGAAAAATCGGCTCCGGGAATATACCGCTTCGAAAGTGGAGCCTTTAATTACGATTCGATTGTTTACCATTTTGGCGACTCAGTGAA
>JAMIIA010000014.1:0-43312 GCA_035913795.1 Bacteroidales bacterium | reverse complement strand
TTGCTGGATGTGTATGAATTACTAAGAAGCACGAACCGAAATTATTTAAAACGAACAGGCTCTCCTCCTCCAATAAAATTGCAATATAACCTGCAATTTTCATAGGGGTGGCTTTTAAAAATAATAATATAACGACTGATTATCAAGTGGTTTTGGGTGAAAAGGAGCAAAATTACCTTTTAGTCGGATAATAGTGATAAAAAACTTCAGTTTTATAAGCACTGGAAAACGAAATAGCGCAATTATTAGAAGATTCTTTTTTAAATGAGAAAGCTATTTGTCTTTCAGAATTACTTCTCCCTTGGTTAGCCACGAAATACCAAAAGCCCACAAGCAAAGTGCTTCGAGCCAGAAAATGGGACTTAACTTTTGCAGTACAGGGTAACTTTGGCGTAGCCATACAATGTAAATGGCCATTATCAGAATTCCGGCCAGCATTGCCCATCCACAGGTTTTGTAAACCCTGTTGCGCAGGATTTTTCGAGTGGTAGGTTGCGGGTCACCTTTGGTGAAGATATACAATGAAAAAACGGCCAGCACCAAAAACAACAATGCGGCCGAAACCAGATGCAAAATACCTACAAGGCCATTATCTATTTCCTGCACCAGACAATTCGAAAGTTCGTCGGGGGTAACGCTGGTAGGTAGAAATGCCACACCAATGGCAAACACACAGGCCAGGTTACCGGCAAAATTGTCCCAGCTATGCGGGTATCCTTTGTACGACCATAAGAAAAGACCGATCGCACAGAGGTAGCCTACAAATACATTGCCCATGCGTGTATGGTAATAATTACTGATAGAGCCCTGCACTCCGCAGCAATGATCGATAATCAGCGAACCGAGAATAAGGATTATGGGAAGCGATAAGCCAGTAATGCCAAGGGTACGCTGAAGTGTTTTGTACGAAATCAATTGAGGTTGATCGGAGGTTTTCATAGCTGGTTGATTTAATCGGCAAGGAAAAGTTATGAAACATAAAGGAAGATTACCTTATAATCGACCAAAAAAATTCCTGATCAATCCTTTTATACCTTTCAATCTAATTAAAACTAAGGTTTCCCTGGTTATCATCTGTTTGTTAATTTGTTTTTCGCTTGGCATGGATATTGTTTCGTCCGTTTCCGTATTTTTATTCTAACTTCAATCCATTCGCATGAAACAAATTAAAACAACCATCCTTCTGGCAGCAGCATTTTTCCTGTTTCAGAACAATGCCTGGGTTACAATTAACACTACCAAACCCGCAGTGGCACCGCTTCCCCAACACATCCGGTCGATAGTAGTCATTGATGGCACGCTTCTTCCTGTTAATTCCGGAAACAAAATAGAAAAAATACTTACAGGTGAGGTGTTTGCCCAGGACGAGCAAGCCATTGGAAAATACATGGAAGGTATAATCGAACTTTGCTCATCCTACGGAAGGGTCACAATCATTCGTTCTGGTGAGCGTTACGAAGGAGGGGGAACCAAAAACACCTTTCCAAAACCACTGGACTGGAGCACAGTAAAGAAGTACTGCGAGAAATACAATGCCGATGCGGTGATGGCCATCGAGGTATTCGACTCCGATTACATGGTCACAGGTATACCTTTCAACATGGGGTCAATAAATGCCCCAAACATCAACAATACTTCAATTAATACAAGCGGAACCGTAACCCTTAATATAGGTTTGCGCATCTACGATCCCCAAGAGCAAATTATTGCCGATGAGTTTCGCACTACCGAATACATCGACCTGAATTCGTCAGTATATTCTGCTCAATCAGCTGTGAATACGGTATTAAGCAAAGTAGAAATTGTAAATCAGGTAAGTTACGATCTGGGTTTGAACTATGGCAAACGCATTTCGCCCTGGATTACAAGTGTTACTCGCTATTTCTACAACAAGCCGAAGAAGAGTAAAAACCTCCAACAAGGGGTGCGCAGATCGGAAGTTGCCGACTGGAAAGGTGCCATCGAATCGTGGACTATGGTATTGGAGAGCAACCACAAGAAAGACAGAAAGGCTTATAATGAGGCAGCTTTTAATATTGCCGTAGCCTGGGAAGTGCTGGGCGATCTGCAAAAAGCCAGTGAGTGGGCCCGCAGAGCTTATGTCGATTACAACGACAAGGAAGCCAACAACTATTACAACGATATACAATTTAGGATACGCGAAGAAGAAATCGTCAACGCCCAGCGTGTTCAATAGTTTGCATGTAAAGTATTCAGATTAAATTAGCTGCAACAAAACGCATAAACGAGCCGTTTAAGATTAGTAATTGAAATATAAAAAATGAAAGCGACATGCGAGGTTTTGTACTTTTTATCCTCTTTTCTGCTACCTTGATTTCCTGCACCAAAGAACCCATTCTGGACATTCGCGAAGGAATGAGCTTTAATCCCGACACTTTGCTAATAGAGTCCTCAGAATCAGGTTGGGAGCTTTATTCGTGGCAGGCAGACAACGATTGGCGCTTCTCCTTGGTAGTTGCAACCAGCCGTTACAAAACAACCGAAGAGATCTTGGCCAATCCTTTTGCTGTAACGGGCCGCGAACAATTAAAGCTGCTATTGCGCAGTCTCCCTGCCGGCGAAGAGATTACCTGGTACGGCATCAATTGGATCGATGAGCACATTCAGGGTGTCACCACTGTGTTCGTTATGCCGACTATGTTAACTCAATACGACATTCATGTATTCTGTCGAGAGAATATACTTACCCTTAGTTTTGTAGAATAAACAGCCAGGCATCTTGATTTCGATGGATTGAAATGAAACCATCTTTCTGCGCTTGTTGATCATCTTTCTGTTTACAAAATGCTATATTTGACAAGCAATTAAGCAATGGGATGATAAGTTATCAATTCAACCATAACCTTCAGATTATCGAAGTGGAATACACCGGAGATGTGGATCTGAACCAACTGCTTGAATACGGAGAAAGGGTAAAAAACGATGGATCCCTACCGCGTGATTTGCTTATTCTCACCGATGCAACCAAGGCAAATTACCTGTTTGATATAGCTGAAAATTCAGTTATGCTCGAAACCTTGAAAGACCAACTTAAGCCCTATAATTCGGTGCGCGTTGCGGTGATACATAGCAAACCTATGGAGACTGCAATGTCCATGTTGGTGGACGCCGACCATAAAATTGCAGACTACAATCACATGGTTTTTACAACCCGTAGGGCGGCATTACAGTGGCTTCTGGCAGGTAAAAAGTAGCGAAAGAATTTCAGTTATTATACTTTGGGAAAATTGAAATCAATCCACCTGCAGGTTTTTTCGATACATTTTAAAATACAAGAATGCCACCAACAAACAAATGGCCGAACCTCCGATAAAGAGTTGCATAACCGCTACCATACCAATTTTATCAATCAAAAATCCGATTAAAAGGTTTCCGAGTGTTTGACCTATGCCCAGGTAACTTCCCCAAATTATGGACTGCCCCGTGGCTTGCTTGCCAGGAGGCATAATTCTGCCAATGTATTCGATCGAACCGACCAGAAAAAATGCCAGCGATATACCCTGAAGGGCACCTGTGGCCAAGGCTATTGCAATGGTAGGGAAAATCCCATACAACAAAAACCTGATGAACATGGTCAGCATGCCAATCAGTATAATTTTATGCAGGCCTATCTTTTTTAGTAATCGGTTTCCAATTATAAACAGAGGAATTTCGCTAAGAGCCATAATGGCATAAGCATATCCTATTGTGCTATTGGGGGCATGAATTGCCGAAAAATACAAGTTCAGGTAAGAGTTTACCGGCGAGCAGATGACACCATAAAGGGCTACCAAAGCCGTAAACCACATGAGCGACTTATTTTTAGCTAACTCCCGAAAATGAAGACGTTCAAAATGTGGTTTGAAAACCTTTTTTCTTTTGCGGGTTGATAAAAAGGGAATGGCAAAAAGAAACAGAAGAGCCGACAATGGGAAAATATACTTAAGAGGAAGCTTTACAAACAACAAACCTCCCATTATTGAAGCAAGCGCCCAACCCAGTGAACCCCATAACCTAAAGCTACCATACGAATGTTTTTTTTCTGTTTCGGCATACTGCATGGCCAGAGCATCAGTGAGCGGTCCCATTGGATGGTAAAAGAACGATAGGATCGGTATATACACTAAGAGGGCAACATAGCTATTTGCCTTTCCGAGAAAGAAGATAAGCACAGCAGTGATCAACACACCAATGCGCAGAGTAGGTCTGATTCCATGATGGTCGGCATACACTCCCCAAAGAGTAACAACCAAAAAAATACTCGCTTGCATAATGGCATTCAGCGTACCGATTTGTGCACCTATAAACCCCTCCTGCTCGAGAAATATATTGTAGTAAACTCTCCATACAGCAAAGGCCATATAGAGAAACAAGTAAATGGAGCGTATTTTAAATACCGTCATCATCCCACATGAAGTTTTTTCGTTCTTGCTCTTCGTTAGGTTCAGCGGATATTTTTAGCTTCGAAATCACTTTTTGATCAAGGATTTAATTTAATGGTTCGGATAAACGACTCTACTTTTTCCGCAATGGAACCCTTCGCATCAAGCGCTTTGATAAAGGCCGACCCAATAATGGCGCCATTGGCAAAACGGCAAGCCTCCTGAAAGCTCTTCTGGTCAGAAATACCAAATCCGATGAGGGTAGGAGTTTTTAGGTTGAGGCTCTTCAGCCGGTTAAAATATTCGATCTGGTAGGGTTCAAAACCTTGTTTGGTGCCAGTGGTGGATGAGGCAGCCACAATGTAAAGAAAGCCTTTCGATAAATTGTCGAGATCGAGAATGCGGGCATCTTCGGTTTGTGGAGGAACCAACAAGATGTTGGCCAGGTTAGCTTCTTCGAAGTATTGCTGGTATCGCTGCTGATACAATGCCGGAGGTAAATCGGGCAAAATGGCTCCGTCGATGCCGGTTTCTTTGCATTTTTTACAAAAAGCCTGAATGCCGAACTGCAAAACCGGGTTCAGATAACCCATCAGCACTATGGGTATCTGGGTTTTTTTCCGTATGTCTTTTAATTGTTCAAACAGCAGCGGAAGGCTCATGCCGTTCTGAAGAGCCTGATGGCTGCTAGCTTGTATTACAGGGCCATCTGCTACCGGATCGGAAAAAGGAATTCCTATCTCTACAATATCGGCTCCGGCTTTGTCGAGCGACAATAGAATTTCGGTAGTATCGTGCAAGCCAGGATGTCCGGCAGAAAAATATACCGAGAGGAGGTTTTGTTTTTTATGCTGAAAAAGTTGATCGAGTCTGTTCATATTTCTTAGTTTAATGCACGGTAGGCTTTTTGGGTTACACCTTGTTGTATGTATTCATTACATCAATATAAGTCTGCATGTCTTTGTCTCCCCTTCCCGAAAGGTTTATAACAACCACATCCTTTGGAGTAAAAGTCATTTTTTCGAGCAGGGCAAAGGCATGAGCCGATTCGAGTGCAGGAATAATTCCTTCTAGTTTTGCCAGAAGGAAGGCTGCTTGCAAAGCCTCATCGTCCGTAACGGGATAGTACTTACCGCGACCTGTTTTAAAAAGATGGGCATGCAGAGGACCTACACCCGGATAATCGAGACCGGCCGAGATGGAGTAGGGCTCAATGATTTGGCCATCGGCAGTTTGCATGAGCATGGTATGGGCGCTGTGTAAAACACCTGGCGAACCGATGGTAAGTGTAGCCGCTGTTTCTTCGGCTTTTTCCACGCCCAGTCCTGCTGCTTCGGCACCTACAAGTGTCACTTTCTCATCGTCGAGAAAATGATAGAAAGCCCCAGCGGCATTGCTACCACCACCCACACAGGCAAGCACATAATCGGGTGTTTCGCGACCCTCATGCTCCTTTAATTGCCAGCGTATTTCTTCGCTAATCACCGATTGAAGGCGTGCCACCAGATCGGGGTAAGGGTGTGGTCCCACTACAGAGCCAATAATGTAGTGCGTATCAATCGGATGGTTGATCCAGTCGCGCAAGGCTTCGTTGGTAGCATCCTTAAGGGTTTTATTTCCGCTTGTGGCAGGAATCACTTCGGCTCCCAGCATTTTCATGCGCAAGACATTGGGCATCTGGCGTTTCACATCTACCGCGCCCATATAAACTACGCATTGCATACCGAAAAGAGCGCAAACTGTAGCAGTGGCCACTCCGTGTTGTCCGGCTCCTGTTTCGGCAATAATGCGTGTTTTACCCAACTGACGGGCAATAAGAATCTGGCCAATGGTGTTATTAAGTTTGTGCGACCCGGTATGGTTCAGGTCTTCGCGCTTAATGTAAACCCTGGTATTGTATTTGGCAGAAAGTCTGCGGGCGAAATAGAGTGGTGAGGGTCGACCTACAAAGTCGCGCATCAGCACATCGAATTCTTTTTTAAAACTGCTGCTAGCCATGATATCAAGGTAGCGGTTTTGCAATTCGGTAATGTTCCGGTACATCATTTCAGGGATGTAGGCACCCCCAAATTCACCATAAAAGCCTTCTTTGTCTACTGTGTATTTATTCATGGGTATTTATTTCTTTGAAAAATTCATGAAGTTTATTTACATCTTTCATTCCAGGCTCAGTTTCGAACCTGCTATTAAGATCAAGGGCAAAAAGAGAAGTCATTGGCAGCGATCGAATGACATGAATATCAGCGATATCAATGCCTCCGCTTAAAAAAAATGGTTTGATTCCGGAATAGTTTTTTAAAAGGTTCCAGTCGAACTTTTTGCCGGTGCCCCCATGTGCCTCTGAGCGGGTATCGAACAGAAAATAACTACAAACATCTTTATAAGATTCTAACTTTTTAAAATCGAATTGTTCGTTTACTCCAAAAGCCTTAATGAGGGTGAAACCCAGATCTTGCAATTGAAGGCAATAATCGGCACTTTCGTTACCATGCAACTGAATCCATTTAAACCCAAATAGGTTCGATTTGCGAATTATTTCCGGTAAGAGTTCGTTGACAAATACGCCAATCGTTAAGCAGCTATCCGAAATAGCTTGTCGAATACCAGGGGCCAGAGAGTCTTCCACATAGCGGGGCGATTTTGGATAAAATATCAGCCCCAGATAATCGGGTTTAAGCGCTACAACCTCACCAATGTTGGTTGAATCGCGCATGCCGCAAACCTTTATTTTAAGGTTTCTGTTCATGCCCGAAGTTGTTGCATGAATGTTTGAAACGCAAGACCTGGGTTTTCTGTCTTCATAAAGTTTTCGCCAATAAGAAAACCATCGAAACCGTTTTTTTGTAGAAGTCTGATGGTATCGACCGAATGGATGCCGCTTTCGGCAATCTTTGGCATATTGGCGGGCAGCAAGGATGCCAGTCGAATAGAATTTTCGATGCTTACTTCAAAGGTTTTCAGATTACGGTTGTTGATGCCTACCAGGTCGGCGTTACCGTTTATTTTGTCAAGCTCCTCTTCGTCGTGCATTTCCAGCAACACCTCCAGGCCGAGCATTTTCGAAACCGCATAAAGCGATTTAATTTCTTCGGCTGAAAGTACAGCGGCAATAAGCAGAATTGCATCGGCACCAAATGCTTTTGCCTCGATAAGTTGGTATTCGTCTACAATAAACTCTTTGCGCAGCAGGGGTATATTTACCTGTTGGCGCGCTGCAACCAGGTCCTCAATGCTACCCCCAAAAAAATTAAAGTCGGTAAGCACCGAAATTGCAGCGGCCCCGCCTTGCGAATAGGCCAGGGTAACCTCTTCGACCATCACCTTGTTGTTTATTACACCCTTCGAGGGCGATTGTCGTTTAAATTCGGCTATAATGGCATTGGGTCCCTTTTGTTGCACCGATTCTTTCATACTCAGAACAGGACGCTGAAATAGAACCATTTGCTCGAGTTCAGCCGTGCTTATTAACTCTTTGCAACTGGCAACTTCTTTTCTTTTGTAGGAAATTATTTCGTCAAGTATGGTCATGAAAAAATTTTTAAGGTTGAATTTCGATTAGCTTTTTAAAGGTCGTTAAAGCTTTACCTTTTTCAAGACTTTCAAGGGCTGTGGCCAGACATTCAGCAATGCTTTTTTCAGGAAAGATGCATTTAATACCGAATGCAGCATTGGCTGCCACCACATTGTTTTGCGCTTTAGTACCTTTTCCTTCTAAAAGGTTGATGAAAAGTTTCGCCGATTCCCCGATACTATTGCCACCGGCCAAATCAATAGGGTGAATGGTGGACAATTGGATATCTTCCGGAGAAAAAATCCGATCTTCGAATTTAGAGATTACCCGAAAAGGATTGGTGAGCGAGATTTCGTCATAACCATCCAGGTTGTGGAGCAGAGTGTAATTCAAACCTAAGTTTTTATACACCTGGGAATAAAGTTCCAGCACCTCCTGGTTGTAAACGCCTACCAGCTGGTTTTGAGGCTTGGCTGGATTTACCATCGGCCCCAGCAGGTTAAAAAATGTTCTAACACCCAGTATTTTCCTTACCGGACCTACCTGTTTCATTGCCGGATGAAAAAGCGGGGCATGCAGGTAGCTGAAATTGGTTTGTTCAAGTTCTTTCCGGATTTTAGCTGATTCGTTCGAAAACCGATAGCCAAAGTATTCGAGTAGATTCGACGATCCACAAACCGACGAGGCACTGTAATTGCCATGCTTTGCAACTTTGATGCCTGCGCCTGCAAGAACAAAGGCCGTGGCGGTGGAGATGTTAAAAGTATTTTTTTCGTCGCCTCCTGTGCCGCATACATCAATTGTGTTGTAATCCGAACAATCTACCGGAATACACAAATCGAGCAAGGCCTCGCGAAAACCAGCCAACTCATCCGGAGTAATGGGGCGCATGAGATAGACAGTGATAAAAGCGGCGATTTCGGCCTCGGAATAAACTCCCTGACTGATGCTTTTCAGTGTGTCTTTCGCCTGGTCCTTGAACAAGGTTTGATGCGTAAATAAATATCGGAGTATATCTTTCATTTCTGTTGGTTAAGGATAAAAAGTTAATTCTGAGGCAAAGCAAGCCAATTTTCGAGCAGTTGCATGCCATGTTGTGTGAGCACCGACTCAGGATGATATTGCACTCCTTTCACATCATACTCTTTGTGACTAAGACCCATGATGAGTCCCCTGTTGTCGAGAGCGGTAATTTTCAAACAATCTGGCAGGGTTTCGCGGTTTACTACCCATGAGTGGTAACGGCCTACTTCAAAGGTGCCGGGAATGTTGTTGTATAACCTGTCTTCAGGGGCTACTACACCAATTTCGGTCGACACTCCATGATAAACCTTATCGAGGTTGATGAGAGAACCTCCAAATGCCTCTCCGATAGCCTGGTGTCCCAGACATACACCCAGTATACTTTTTGTGGGGGCAAAACGTCTGATCAGGTCAAGGCAGATACCTGCTTCTTCCGGCACGCCGGGACCCGGCGAAAGAAGAATTTTATCGTAGTTGTCTACTTCTTCCAGCGATATTTTGTCGTTCCGGAAAACTTCTACATGCTGGTGGGTGAGGTTTTCGAGGTAGTGTACCAGGTTGTAGGTAAAGGAGTCGTAATTGTCGATGACTAATATTTTCATGGTAAAAAGGCTTATATTTTATGTGCGAGGGCGATGGCTTTTTTTAAAGCCCCCAGTTTGTTGTTCACTTCCTGCAATTCACTTTCTTTGTTCGAGACCGACACAATTCCGGCTCCTGCCTGGTAGTATAAGGTTTTTTCTTTGCTTAAAAAGGTGCGAATCATAATGGCATGGTTCAGGTTGCCATCGAAGCCCAGATATCCGATTGCCCCGCCATAGTAACCGCGGTTTTGGTTTTCGTATTGGTCTATTAGCTGCATGGCTTTGTATTTGGGGGCACCCGAAAGTGTACCGGCCGGAAAGGTCGACATCATAATATCAACTACATCGTCGGCTTTGCGCAATTGTCCTGATACTGTTGAAACCATGTGGAGGACATGCGAATAATACTGAATTTCGCGGTAGCTGTCGACCCTTACATCAGTGGTAAAGCGGCTCAGGTCGTTACGTGCCAGATCAACCAACATCACATGTTCGGCATTTTCTTTTTTATCCTTTGCCAGTTCTTCGGCCAATAGTTTATCTTTCGCATCATCGCCGGTACGTTTAAAGGTACCTGCAATGGGATTTATCACAGCTCTTTTATTGGCAACTTTTATTTGTGCCTCTGGCGAAGACCCGAAAATCTGATAATCGGTATAATCGAAATAGAAAAGATAGGGCGATGGGTTTACCGAACGCAAGGCCCTGTATACATTAAAGGCATCGCCCTCGTATTTTTGCGAAAACTGCCGCGATAGCACAATCTGAAACACATCGCCACGGTAGCAATGTTTTTTTCCCAACTCCACCAGGTCCATATACCCCTGGTCGGTAAGGTTCGAAACTTCATTCTCTATGGAGGTAAACTGGTATGTTTTAAAGTTCTGACTATTAATAAGTGATTCGATTCGCGATATCGTGCTGTTCTCCCCTTCCACAAGATTCTCGATAAGATGCAACTCGTTGTTAAAGTGGTTGATGGCGATAATGTATTTAAACATACTGTACCTAACTTGTGGAATACTGTAAGGTGAATTATGCGGGTGCTTCAGTTTCAGGGTTTCGAAATACTCCACGGCATCGTATTCGCAATACCCAAAAATGCCGTTAACAGGCAAGCCCTCGGTTTCACTGGTTTCGAAACAGGCGATAAATTCATTGAATTTGTCACGAAAATCGGAAGGTTGGCTAATTATTCCTTCTTCAATATCTTGGTTCGGCAGCTCAATGGAATAGTGCCCATCCTGTACCCGGAATGTAGCGATGGGTTGCAGGCAGATAAATGAATAGCTGTTTTCGTTTCCATGGTAGTCGGAGCTTTCGAGCAGAATGGAATTGGGATATTCCTCCCGTGCCCTCAGGTAAATACTTACCGGAGTAATTACATCGGCCAGCATTTGGCGGCTTATGCAGGTAATTTTAACTTTATTCATTGGTATGGATTCGATATTGTTTTCTATTTGGTTAAAACTAAAAACGGCCTGTCGTGAGTTCGACAGGCCGTTCTATATTTTGTTTTTACACAAAAGGTGTCTTTCTCACATTGTTTTTGTAAGTCCAAGCCACCACCAATTTGTGCAAGATGCTGTTGTCATTGTTTTGTTATTAAGTATGCAAATATAAATTATATTTTTTCAAAAAAACAAACCTAAGCTGCTTTTAGCCGCTTAATATCTTGTTTATCGAGTTTTTCCTGGGCGTATTTTTTTGTAATCTTAATCTCTTTGCTATCTGTTGATGGCAGGTTAAACATGGCATCCATCATAATAGCTTCGCAAATAGACCGCAGACCGCGGGCACCTAATTTAAACTCAATGGCCTTGTCGACAATAAACTCCAGGGCATCGTTTTGGAAACTCAACTGGATGTTGTCCATTTCAAACAATTTAATGTATTGCTTGATAATGGCATTTTTGGGGTCGGTCAATATCTGACGCAAGGTTCCTCTGTCGAGTGGGTTGAGGTAGGTGAGAACAGGCAGACGACCAATTATTTCGGGAATCAAACCAAAAGCCTTTAAATCTTGTGGAGCAATGTATTGCAGCAAGTTAGTGCGATCGATACGGTCGGCACCTTTTGAGGCATTGAAACCAACCACCTGGGTATTTAGCCGTTGGCTTATCTTTCTTTCGATGCCATCAAAGGCACCCCCACAAATAAATAAAATATTACGTGTGTCTACTGGTATCATTTTCTGGTCGGGGTGTTTGCGGCCACCCTGCGGAGGTACGTTTACAACCGAACCTTCGAGCAGCTTAAGTAATCCTTGCTGCACCCCTTCGCCCGATACATCGCGGGTAATAGAAGGGTTATCGGATTTGCGGGCGATTTTATCGATTTCGTCGATAAATACAATGCCTTTTTCGGCTGCTTCTACATTATAATCGGCTACCTGAAGCAAACGGGTAAGAATGCTTTCGATGTCTTCTCCCACGTAACCGGCTTCGGTAAGTACGGTGGCATCGACAATGGTAAAGGGTACATGCAAGAGTTTGGCTACGGTGCGGGCCAACAGGGTTTTTCCGGTGCCTGTTTCGCCAACAAGAATAATGTTCGATTTATCGATTTCTACTTCATTGTCTTTGCGAGAGAAATGCATCAACCTTTTGTAGTGGTTGTATACGGCCACAGAAAGAAATTTTTTAGCCTCATCCTGACCGATCACATAAAGGTCCAGAAATTTTTTAATCTCGGAGGGCTTTATCTGCTTAATGGTATTAATGTCAAAGTCGTTCTTTTTCTTTAACTCCTCCTGAACAATATCGTACGCTTGCTCAATGCAATTGTCGCAGATATGTCCGGATATTCCGGCAATAAGCAGGTTGGTATCGCGTTTTTCTCTTCCGCAGAACGAACATCTATCCATGTTAGCAGGTTTTATTTCTTTGTTTTGAGTAGCACTTCATCCACCATGCCGTAGGCTTGTGCTTCCTGTGAGGTCATCCAGTAATCGCGGTCAGAGTCTTTTTCTACCTCGTCATAGGGTTTGCCGGAATGATCGGATATAATTGAATACAGTTCTTTTTTCAATTTCACAATCTCCCGGGTAGTAATTTCAATGTCAGAGGCTTGACCTTGTGCACCACCCATTGGCTGGTGGATCATCACCCTGGAATGTTTTAAAGCTGAGCGTTTGCCTTTGGTACCGGCGCAAAGCAAAACAGCAGCCATTGAGGCAGCCATTCCGGTACAAATAGTGGCCACATCGGAGCTTATAAATTGCATGGTGTCGTAAATGCCAAGACCAGCATGCACAGAGCCTCCGGGCGAGTTAAAATATATCTGAATGTCTTTTCCCGGATCGGCCGAATCGAGATAAAGTAATTGAGCCTGAATTACATTGGCCACATAATCGTCAATCGGAAGGCCTAAAAAGATAATACGGTCCATCATAAGTCGGGAGAACACATCCATGGTGGCAATATTCAGCTGGCGTTCTTCGATGATGGTAGGAGAGATGTAACTGTTATAGGCAGAGGTGATTTTGTCGAGGTGTATACTGCTTATGCCGCGGTGTTTTACGGCATAATTTCTAAAATCTTTTATATAGTCCATGTGAATTTTATTTACAACAAAGGTACATTTTTTTTTGAGTGTAAAAAAAATGAGCAGACGGGCTGCTCATTTTCGATTTTTCTATTATGCCAGCTTATACTATTCGAATAGTTTATTGAACTTTTCGAGGCTAATTTCTTTTTCTTCCAATTTAACAGTTTGCTTTACAAAGGCGACTATTTTTTCTTCGAGCGAATTTTCGTGCAATTTACGCAACTCGTCTTTGTTTTCGAGGGTGCGGCGGGAAAACTGCTCGAGGTGCTCATCGGGTACGTTATTCATGCCATAATAGGCAAATTGCATACGTGCCTGTTGTATAGCTGCCTCTTTCAAGTCTTCTTCTTTCAGTTCAATCTTGTTTTCTTTGGCAATGCGGTTTTTTATCAACTGCCATTTCAAATCTTCGGTGAATTTATCGAAGTCTTTATCAATTTCTTCCTGACTGAATTTCCCTTCGTTCACAGCAATAAGCCAGCGTTTTAGAAATGTTTGAGGCAAGTCTTTTTTAAATTTCTTCACCAACAAGTCTTTGGTGTCGAGTTTTAAACGGAATTCGCTGTCGCGCTCAAGGTTTACAGCGGCTTCTTCGCTTATTTTTTTGTGAAATTCGGCTTCGGAGGTAATGGTGCCTTCGCCGTAGACTTTATCGAAAAGTTCCTGATTCACCTCGGCTTTGGTGAAGCGCTGGATTTCCTGAATGTTTACCTTGAATTCGCTGGTTATTGCTGCAAGCTCTTCTCTTTTTATCTTAAGGAGGGAAGCCAAATCAAACTCGTTTGTATAAGCTTTCTTGAGGTCCAGAACTAGTGTATCACCCTTAGATGCTTTTAGTACGGTTTTTTTGATATTCTGATCCTGTATCAGGTCGGTCGACAAACGCGCTTCGTCTACGTATATGCCAGCCTCCAGAATTTCTCCGTTGTCGTTGAGTTGATTAATTTTAACTGTCAGTACGTCCTTGTCTTCAATTTTGTCCACATTTACAAACTGGCCCATGCGCTGGGTGTAGTTGTCGACATATTTCTGAATGAGCTCTTTATCTACTTTTATTTTGTGGAATGTAAGCTTGTCTTTGTTGCTAAGACAAAGATCGAATTCGGGGGCAAGGCCCAGGTCGAATTTAAATTCAAAGTTGGTATCGTTATCGAAATCGAGGGTTTTGTTATCACCTTCGTGTGGAAGGGGTTCGCCCAAAATATCGAGTTTTTCGTTTACCAGGTAGTTGCTTAACGACTCCGAGATCAATTTATTGATTTCTTCGGCCAATACTGGTTTGCCGTACATTTTGCGTATCATGCCAAAGGGCACTTTTCCCGGTCGGAAACCAGGGATAGTGGCTTTTTTCCTATAGTCGTTCAAGACCTTCTCCACTCGTTCCTGATAATCTTCTTTGGTCAATTCGAGCGTAAGCACTGCATTCAGTTCGTCAACATTCTGCCTGGTAATGTTCATTGTAATCAAACTTTAAATGGATGGTTATAAATTGTTAAAACCGCCAATACATCGTGTTCATGTGCGAGTATTAGCGGTTATCCAGTTTTGTGCGGATGGAGGGACTCGAACCCACACGCCTTACGACACTAGATCCTAAGTCTAGCGCGGCTACCAATTACGCCACATCCGCAAAACGAGCTGCAAAGATAAATATTTTTGGCACACAAAAAATATCTGACAAAAAAATATTTTTCATACCTTTTCGCAACTGAATATTAACTATTTAAAATGAATAGACATTATCATACCAGTACGATAGCAAAAGCCTGTATTAATATTAATTTAAAGCATTTGTTCTTTATTTGCTAACAGGCACTTTTTACCTCCCTACTGGTAAAGGCGCGGGGGTCATCCCCTTTAGGGGAAAGAGGGGTGAGCGTGGGCAAAATTTAAAATATGGTTGTAACTGGCATAATAGAGCCTAATCATCTATTTAATTTAAAACAATTAAAATGAAAAGTAAGAAACACTTTATTCTTAGTGCAGTTATTCTCTTCTGTCTTTCTATCACTATGTTTTTACATGCACAAACTGTTACAAAACTTTGGGAAACTTCAGGGATGGATACGCCTGAAAGCATACTACTTGATGTCTCACACTCGCGTTTATTTGTTTCCAATATTGGTGGCACAGACCCTACAGCTAAAGATAACAATGGCTTTATCAGCCTACTTGATACCGAGGGAAAAATACTTAGCCTGAAATGGGCCACTGGGCTGCATGCCCCTAAAGGTATGGGTTTTATTGATGGTTTGCTGGTGGTTACGGATATCGACAGGCTTGTTTTTATCGATACCGTCACTGGTACTACCGATTTGATACTTCCAATAGCAGAGGCTGTATTTTTAAACGATATAGTGGTAACGCCTGCAGGTGATGTTATTGTTTCCGATTCGCGGGCCAGCTGTTATTACCGGGTGAAAAAAGGGGTGGCAGAAAAGTTTCTGTGCGATACAAGTTTCGGATTTCCCAATGGACTTTGCCTTTATAAAGATGGCGTACTATCGGGTGTTGGCGATAAAGTAATATTCATAAACCCAAACAAAGGAAGCTATATCGATTGGATAAATGAAAGCGGCGGTGTAGATGGTTTATCGGTGGTTTCGGATGAGGTGTTTTTGAAGACCGACTGGGCTGGAAACATTCACCTTCTCTATAAGAATAAACCAAAGAGTCTTTTACTAAGTACCATCGATCAAAAAATAAATGCTGCAGATATTGACTACAATATGGCAGAAGGTATTTTATATGTACCAACCTTCTTTGCGAACTCTGTAAGCTGCTACAAAGTAAATATAGAATAATGCTTAGACGGCCCAGCCATAGCTTAGCGCAATTCGAAGTTTTGGCCTAGGTACACGCTGCGAACGCGTTCGTCGGCGGCAAGTTCTTTTGCTGTGCCGGCCTTCAGCACTTCGCCTTCGAAAAGAAGGTAGGCTCTGTCGGTAATGGAAAGGGTTTCGTGTACGTTGTGGTCGGTAATAAGAATACCGATATTCTTTTTTTTGAGTTTTGAAACAATTTCCTGGATATCTTCTACTGCAATCGGGTCTACACCGGCAAAGGGCTCATCGAGCAGGATAAAACTTGGGCTGAGCGCCAGCGCGCGAGCAATTTCGGTGCGGCGTCTTTCGCCACCTGAAAGTTGTATTCCCAGGCTTTTTCTAATCTTGTGAAGGCCAAACTCTTCGAGCAGTGACTCGACCTTTTCGCGTTGTTCTTTCTTAGGCATGTCCGACATTTCAAGCACGGCCTTTAGGTTATCTTCTACCGAAAGTTTCCTGAACACAGAAGCTTCCTGGGCCAGGTAACCAATACCCTTCTGGGCTCTTTTATACACAGGTTCTTTGGTAATATCTACATCGTCGAGTAAAATGGTTCCGGAATTGGGGGCTACAAGGCCTACAATCATATAGAAGGTGGTTGTTTTACCAGCACCATTAGGTCCCAGTAATCCGACTATTTCGCCCTGATTTACTTCTACCGATACTTCTTTTACTACGGTGCGAGATCGGTAGCGCTTAACCAGGTCTTGGGTACTTAGTTTCATCCGAAGTTTTTTTCTTAGTCAATTACCTAAAGTCATTTCCCTGGCTTATTTTACCATGGATACAACCAGGTTTTTATAAACAACGATTTGGCCCTAAAAGTAAGAAACTCTTTTTAATGTTTTCGACACAGTTCAATAATTTATGTCGTCTACTATTCTCGATTCAAAATATGGCCCGGTTAACTTAAAAAGTAATTTGCATCATAACCCTAAAACCAAAATTCTGAATGTCGGGGTTGCTTCGGTAGGCCAAACGCCATGTAGCTTCGACTCTGAAAAGCTTGAGGATGTTTTCCACACCCAGGCCAGCTTCAACATAAGGCTTTACCCCCAGAATGCGAATGTCATTCTCTCTGTTCAAGCTGGGGTCGTTCAGCCAGAATAGGTTTTCGGGGAATTCCATCACTTGCAGGTTCTTTTCGCTCAGGCTGCCAAAAAGTATTTTGGCCGAAACCACCTCACGCAATTCAAGTGCCCTGATGAGGGGAATCCTGTTGAGGAAAAAACCCTGAAAATGGTGTTCCGACCAAATACTCAGGTACCTGTCAGAAGCAAATTCGTAATAGTTCATCATGTTGTGGGCATACATATCGTATGCATAGGTTTCATTTCCATCGTGTAATTCCAGCAAGGGGTAGGCCACCTCACCAAAAATTTGTCCTACGGTTATCTGATAACGGTTAAAGCCAATAGGGTTGATTTCAATTTTATCTTTAAACTGAAGTTTTACTTTCAGGTATTCATAATCGCTTCCGAGTAAACCCTTTGGGGCATAAGTTAATTCCAGGTCGACAGCGGGGTATTTTGCTCCGAGGCTTGTTCGCTCGAAATGGCCGAGTAAAAATTTTTCCTGAAAAGCAAAATGCGTTTTCAGTGTAAATTCAGTTGTCTTCACGCTGTTAAGCGCGGTAGTTCCACCTTGTTCGTTGTAGGCGTTAAAGGGCACATAGGGCGTAGAGTAGACTTCGGCATAACGGATGCCAAAAGCGTTCGAAAAACCTTGAAACCATTCGTGGTCATATATGCCTTCGTAATAGTCGAGCATAGTAAGCTTGTAATTGGGGCGTCGTCTGAGTATGGTTTCAAGTATGTTGTCGTCGAGGAAGGAATTACTACTTTTACCCAATTGTTTGATGTCGTGAAAATATTCGAAGGAAGCTATGCGGCGGGGGTTTTTATTGAACAAGCGCTCTACTTTCAATCCATATTTAAGCTCTTCGTCGCCAAAACCATAGGCGGTGTATCCACCAAACCTGTATTTCTTGTTGAAGTTTTTGTTAGTTCGGGCACCAAACTTAACCCGGTGGCCCTCGATAGGGTTATAGCTATAGAAGGTATAATAGGGGCCAATCTCAAATTTTCCAATTTCGTAGTAATAGTCGAAAAGTAAATCGACAATTCCGTAAATGGTTTTGTACATCGGCACTTCTTTGACACTGTCTACCATTTGGTAGATGTTGCTTTCTTCGGGCGAGAGCTCGATACCCCTGTTTTCCTGCCAAAAAGTATCGGCTTTCACTACTGTCTCTTCGTCGACATAAATATTGGTGTTCAGTTTTAATACTTCCGCCGGAATGGTGGTGTTGAGCTCGATATTGGTGTATGAGGCCTGCTTACGCCCAAAAAAACCATACGATTTGTCGTTGATGTTAAAATCAATGAGCAATTCTTCATACGACAAAAACCAGATCGAATCATTAATCTTATCGTACTCGTTGATAGCCACAAGGTCGTTCATGAAGTTGATGTTTACATCCGACGAAACCCTGAGCTGAATCTTTTTTATGGCCCAGCTGGTATCGGCAACCCAGAAATAACCATAAAAGGTACGCTCCTTTTTACGTTTGGGTTTGAACACAATTTTGTGGCACCATGCTCCATCGATATTGGCACTATCTTCGAGGTAATACTTGTAATACATACGGCCAAAATCGGCAATGGGACTCACGAAACCAGGCTCGAAGAGGGTTATAAAGTTTTCGTACACGTTAAACCTTTGGTACATTTTACCAGAGAACTGAGATATTGTGGAGTTTTCGATGCCCGATACCTTGAATGCCTCAATGACTTCTTTTTCAACCGAAGGGTTTTTCTGAAAATAAAATTGCGAAACACTTTCTGAAATAAGAATAGGGAGGTAATTTTTTCCAAACATTTCAGAGGTATCAACATAGTCGAACACAAACTGAAAGTTTTTCATCAGCTTCTGGTCTTTGAATGCCTGATCGATGTTGTTCAGGTCGAGACGCATTTTATTGTAGCTTTTATAAGTATAAGAAGGGAAACGGTCCGGATTATTCAGATGCTTTCTGGCTTTGATGTTATCGAGAATGCGGAAGGCCGGGTTTTCGCCGGGGGTTACTATCACCTCTTCGATTTGAGTGGTGGAGGGTTGCAGGTAGAAATCTATTTTCTGGCTGCTGTTTTTTATTATGCCCGATTTGGCCAGATCATATCCAAGACAAGTAGCAATAAGTGTATCGGTAGGCCGTGAGGTGCTCAGCGAATATTTACCTGCAATATCGGTGATGGTTCCGGTGGTGCTCTGCTTGAAGACAACATTGGCAAAAGGAATGGTTTCGCGTGTTTGTGCATCGTAAACGGTTCCGGAGATCATGGTTTGGGCCAACAAATTTATGGAGATGGATGCCAGGAAGAGAAAGAGAATTTGTTTATGAAAGGTTTTGAACATTTGTATTTCAGATTCGGGAGTGGTATTTCGTTAACGACAAGAACATTAAAAAAAATTGCTTAGGGTATGGAATCAGTTTATATTTCTGATGTTCTTTTTCGTTTATTTTCAACACGCCTCGACAAGACAATGCTAAATTCGTACAGAAAAAGAAGTGGCAGGCATACTAAAATCTGACTGAAAATATCGGGAGGTGTTATGATGGCCGCCACAATAAGAAGGATTACAATGGCATGCTTGCGGTATTTTATTAAAAAACCGGGCGTAACCAATCCTACTTTACTTAGGAAATAAATTACCACAGGTAGCTCGAACATAACTCCGGCAGCAAAGGCAATAGAAGTAACAGTGCCTACATACGACATAAGCTTGATGTTGTTTTCGGCAATTTCGCTGACTTGATAATTAATCAGAAAATTTACCGACAAGGGGCAGATCACAAAATAGCCAAAAAGCACACCCAATAGAAACAGAATGGAAATAAAAAATACGGCGCCCCTGGCATGCCTGCGTTCTTTCTGATACAGCGCTGGGCTTATAAATTTCCAGAACTCGTATATTATAAACGGAAAGGCAAGCACTATCCCGCTGATAAAGGCGATTTTCATGTGAGCCAAAAACTGTCCGGCCATGGTGATGCTTTGCAAACGGAAGGGTTTGGCATTTAGGCAAAGTATGGATGGGTTTATCTCTGCCAGATTCCATTCGGCCATTTGTGCATTGATTACTGCTCCTAACTGGCATAACCATGTGGTTGTGATAAAATCGGGTTTCGATGGACCTAGAATCACCACATCAAAAACGATACTTTTAAAGATAAAGGCGATTACACTAAAAACTGAAATAGCAATTACAATGCGGATAAGATGCCATCGCAATTCTTCCAGATGATCGAGAAAGCTCATTTCACTTACAGTACCTTTTTTCATAACGCTTTATGGTTGCCCTGCTGAGGTGCTCTTGTCTTAAAATTCGAAATACACATTTAACAATAATTAGTAACTGACCTGCAAACCACTGTTTTGGGCATAAAACATGCGTAAATGTCATTTTCTGTGATCTTAGAGTCCAGGCGGAGTCTAATTTAGCAGGTATGTATGGAAGAACTTTAAAAAAACTTTATTATTTTTAATAAAACTAATTAGGTTCAAATATAACCTAATCGAAAGTAACACACACAGGGTACCATAAATTATTTAGTTTTTTTAGCTTTATATAACGTGCGCATTGTCTAGTCTCACCGCTTCGAAGCAGCGAATATTCTAAGTTCACAGAATCAGAACCAATCGATTTGTATGAATTTTTAAAGAAAGTAATAAAGAATATTGTCGATGGCAATAAAATCAGATACTCAACTAACCGATATTTTAAGGAATTATTTTGGGTTTACAAGTTTTAAGGGCAATCAGGAGTTGGTCATTCGAAACATTATGGCTGGTAACGATACTTTTGTGCTTATGCCCACAGGTGGTGGAAAATCCTTATGTTACCAGTTGCCTTCTCTTTTACTCGAGGGTACAGCCATAGTAATATCACCCCTCATTGCCCTCATGAAGAACCAAGTCGATGCCATGCGCAGCTTCAGCGAAGACGAGGGTATAGCCCATTTTATCAATTCATCGCTCACAAAAACGCAAATCAGCCAGGTAAAAACTGATGTAATAGACGGACGCACCAAACTACTTTATGTAGCCCCCGAATCACTCACCAAGGAAGAGAATATATTGTTTCTTCAACAAATTAAAATATCATTTTACGCTGTCGACGAGGCACACTGTATTTCCGAGTGGGGTCACGATTTTAGACCGGAATATAGGCGCATCAGGCCTATTATCAATAAAATTGGTGTAGCACCCATTATTGCACTTACCGCCACTGCAACGCCCAAAGTGCAGCACGATATCCAGAAAAATCTCGAAATGCTCGACGCAAGTGTGTTTAAATCTTCCTTTCGCCGACATAATCTTTATTACGAGATAAGGCCTAAAAAGAATGTTGCCAAGGAAATTATCAAATACATTAAATCAAACCACGGAAAGTCAGGGATTATTTACTGCCTGAGTCGCAAGAAAGTTGAAGAACTCTCGGAATTACTCAATGTAAATGGAATAAGGGCTCTTCCCTACCATGCCGGTATGGATGCTACGACAAGAGCCGATAACCAGGATAAATTTCTGATGGAAGAGGCAGAAGTTATCTGCGCTACCATTGCTTTTGGAATGGGCATAGACAAACCCGACGTACGCTTTGTGATGCACTACGATATTCCTAAGAGTCTCGAAGGCTATTACCAGGAAACCGGTCGGGCCGGTCGCGATGGTGGGGAAGGGAAATGTATTGCTTATTATAGCTACAAAGACATTCAGAAACTTGAAAAATTTACCCAGGGCAAACCCATTGCCGAACAGGAAATAGGACGGCAATTGCTGCTGGAAACAGTGGCCTATGCCGAGTCGTCGGTTTGTCGACCCAGGCAGTTGCTTGCTTATTTTGGTGAGGAAATGACAGGCAAATGCAACAATTGCGATAATTGCCTGAATCCTAAGAAGGAATTCGAAGGCAAAGAGTATATGCTCATGCTGCTCGAATCGGTAGCCGAAGTAAAAGAAAAATTTAAAACCGATCATGTGGTCGAATTCCTTACGGGTACAAAAAGCAATGCCATCAAATCATACCGTCATCACGAGCTCGAAGGTTTTGGTTGCGGTGCCGAAAAAGAAAGCCGATTCTGGCAGGCAGTTGTAAGGCAGGCTCTTATTTCCAGGTTGTTGCGAAAAGACATTGAGAATTACGGCTTGCTGCTTTTAACCGAAAGAGGCCATGAGTTTATAAATAATCCACAGCCATTCTTGCTTACCGAAGACCACGAATACAACGACGATGAGGATGACGATATATCAACTTCCGGACAAGGTAGGGGTGGCGCTGCCGACGAAGAGCTTTTCCAGCTTTTAAAAGACCTTCGAAAGAAAGTATCAAAAGCTAAAAACATACCGCCCTTTGTAATTTTTCAAGATCCCTCCTTACAGGATATGGCCACCCAATATCCTGTTACCATTGACGAGCTTCAAAACATTTCCGGTGTGGGTACTGGAAAGGCAAAAAAATTTGGCGATGAGTTTATTAAACTAATTAAAAGATACGTCGAGGAAAGAGAAATTGAGCGCCCACAGGATATGGTGCTTAAATCGGTTGTGAATAAGTCAGGCATGAAAGTGTACATTATTCAAAGTATCGATCGTAAATTACCCTTCGACGACATTGCCGGGGCAAAAGGCCTTAGCATGGAAAACTTGCTGGACGAAGTGGAAGCTATTGTCAATTCAGGCACAAGACTCGATATAACCTATTATGTCGACATGGTACTGGACGAAGAACACCAGGAAGAAATTCATGATTATTTTATGAATGAGGCTGAATCTGATTCTCTTGAAGACGCGCTGAAAGAGTTGGGTGAGGACGAATATTCCTTTAACGACATCCGGTTAATGCGCATTAAATTTTTATCTGAACTAGGAAATTAACTCAATTAATAAGCAAAACTATGAAAACAATTCAACTGTTTCTTCTGCTGCTTTTACCGGCTTTCCTTCTGGGGCAACCCTTGCTTACATTCGACAATCATGCCCTCAAGAGTGGAGTGAATAACCCTATGACTTTTTGTTCTTACCTGCCAGCAGGTGGAGATGGTGCCCAAATCCAATGGGATTTTTCGCAACTAAAAGCTTTAAAACCATTTACCGGGGCATTGGCCGAGGCTGGTATTTCTGGTTTTGAATCGGCTAATACCGAGTTGGAAGAGTTCGGTGTGCGTTTTTATTATAACGTCAGCGAACAGGGCATAAACCATTACGGTTATGTGGCTGCCGATGGCCGCACGCAGGTAATTTTCGACGAGCCTTTCGAAAAAATACGCTTCCCTTTTGCCTATCGCGATAATTATACCAGTGATTTTTCGGGGAACTACCTTTCTAACGGCAATAATCTGGGAAAAATTATTGGCTATGCTTCTGTGAGTGCTGACGCCTGGGGTACGCTAAAATTACCCGGTAACACTATATTCGACAATACCCTTCGGGTGAAAGAAGAAAAAACCTATCAGATCGAGTTCGAAAGCGGCACCCAGAAAGTAACCATGACCACTTATCGCTGGTACAATGCCCATCACCGATATCCTCTGCTTGTGCTTATTGAAACCGAAGTATTAGCTGGCAATTCATCTTCGAAAAACACTCAGGCAGCTTACAATGTGAATGCCGTTAAAAACACAACGTCAAATTTAGAAAAGAAAAGCAATGAGAATAAGATTAATGTCTATCCCAATCCTGCAACCGATAAGTTAACCCTCGAGTGCGTATTAAGGCAAGCCACCAATGCAAGCATTTCTATTACCGATCTTTCCGGACGTACTTTAGTGGCTCTGCCAGATCGCATGCTCCAGGAAGGGCCAAATCGTTTAACGCTGGAAAACGAAATTGCTACCATACCGGAAGGTATTTATTTAATAAGGATTAGCATGGCCGGAGAGGTCCACACCACTCAGGTTTCGATTGTAAAATAAATTAGTTAGCCTTATAGCTTCGGCCCTTCCATCGGAAGGGCCTTTTTATTGATAGTGGCAGAAGCAGGCTTATATACCAGGGATAAATGAGCGAGATAAGGGGAAAAAATACCAGTACTCGTGTAGGCTGAAAAAGATCCCTGCCTGATAGAAATAGAAACAGGTCGGCCAGTAGTTTACCCGTAAAAAGAATTATGGTTGGAAAATACTGACCTGTTATTGCCGAAGCAACCATGCATCCTGCCAGACTAAAGTTGGCGAGATAGACAATCAGTGCTAAAAGAATGGTATGTATATCTCTCATTTTATCTGTTTTCGAAACCCATCGTCTTCTTTGGTTCAAGAAGTCGTTTATATGCGAAGCTCCCTGAGTGAGAACCAAGTGCCCGGACGATTTTAACACTGTTATTTTACCACCCATCTTCTTTACTGCGTGCAGCAGAAATACATCGTCACCAGAAGGCGAGCTTAAATCAGGTTGATAATAATCCAGTGCAGAGGCTTTTACAGCGAGGTTGGCCCCATTGCACAATACTGCAAAGCCTGCGTGGGCAGCCCCGGCAGCAGAAATTACCAAGGCCACCGATTCCAATCGAAATAATTCTTGTGCTAAACTCCGGACAGGGAAGTCAACCAATCCGATTATCAGGTCGGGATTGTTGTTTCGGGTATAATGAGCAGCCAGATTTTCCAGCCATCTGGGTCCTGGCTGGCAATCTGCGTCGGTAAAGGCCAGCAAACTACCTTTGGCTTGTTTTGTTCCAGCTTGCAGGGCAGCCTTTTTTCCTTGCATAGATGGGGAGGTTTGCAGAAGCCTTAGCCAGTTGTATTTTTTTTCGTATTCCGATAAAACAGAATACGAATTGTCGCTGGAATGGTCATCGATTAGCAAGGCCTCGAAATACGGATAGGATATACTTTGCTTGTGAAGGGCTTCAACAAATGAATGAAGGTTATTTTCTTCATTTCTTACTGCCACAATCACGGAAATATATACCGGGTCTGCTTCATTCTTGTGCTTATTTCCTTGAACCTTAATCTGGCTCCATGCGATAGCAAGTAAAACAACAACAATAAAATAAGTGAGTATAAAAACCCCGGCAAGAAGAAACAGAAGGAAAGGCATTTATGAATTAAGATTCAGATTTGGTTAGCCAATGTTCAATTTTCATGAACAACTCTGTAATATTAATAGGTTTAGTTACAAAATCGTCGAATCCTGCCTCAAAGCATTTTTGTTTTTCTTCGGCAATGGCATTGGCAGTCTGGGCAATAATAGGAAGGTCTCTTCGGAAAACTTTTATGCTTCGTGTGGCATCAAGTCCATTCACTTCTGGCATCTGCACATCCATTAAAATGAGGTCGATGTCATCGGTATTATTGCATATATCGATGGCTTTCTGACCGTCTTCAGCATGAAGGATTTCAGCATGAGTTTGCTTTAAAAATCCTTCGAGGAATTTATAACTGAAAAAGTCATCTTCTGCCACCAGAAATTTTTTGCCCGTCCAATTGTATTCCGATTTAGGTTTGCGCTCGGGGCTTGCTTCTCTGATTTTAATGGTGGCAGGTTTATAGGGCATGGTAAAATAAAAGCTCGAACCTTTATTTACTTCTGATTGAGCCCACATCCGGCCACCTACTAATTCTACAAAGCCTTTCGAAATGGCAAGTCCCAATCCCGATCCGCTGTATTTCCGCGAGCGCGAATTATCGGCCTGAACAAAGCGGTCGAATATTACTTCCAGCTTTTCGGGGTTAATACCTATGCCTGTATCGATGACGTAAAACTCCAGCACCATGTTGTCACGAATAGAGTAACCGAATTCAATATAACCTTTGTTAGTAAACTTAAAAGCATTGCCAACCAGGTTTGTAATAATTTGTCTCAACCTGTTTGGGTCGGCATTGATGTAGCTATCTTCGTCGGAGAGTTCTTTGCGAATACGCAACTTAACTTCCGATTTTTCGCGTTTCAGCCGGTCGGTTAAAAAGGAATTGTAAATCTGACTCAAGAGGGCATTCAACGAAAAATCGTGGTTGATGATTTTTATCTGCCCGGCTTCGATTTTGGCAAAATCGATAATATCATCAATAAGGTTGATGAGTATTTTTCCATTGTTGTTGATTATGTCGAGGTATTTTCTTCTTTCCTCGTCCGAGAGCCTTCCATCGTTAAGCATTTCAGCAAATCCGAGAATGCCGTTCATAGGGGTCCTTATCTCGTGGCTCATGTTGGCCAGGAAGGCTGTTTTTAAACGGTCCGATTCTTCGGCCTTTAATTTGGCATTAACCAATTCCGATTCAAGCTGGCTGCGGTGCAGTGCCACTGCAACCTGATGGGCAAATGTCTCGATAATATGCTTGAACTTAATAATGGTTTTATTGAGCGTAATAATGGTGATACTGCCTAATAGTTTGTTATGCCGGGCCAGGGTGATGTTATAAGTCTTATTGGCATGCAGATCGCTTAGCAACCTGGTAATTCCCGCCTGCAGTTCGGGCTCGTTAGAGAAATATTCGGTGAGGTTGGCAATACCGATCACAGAGCCGGCTGTTTCGATTTTTGAAAGATCTGCCTGGCGTTTGTATCGGATACCAATTAGCGGGAGTCCGGCAATCTCTTCAGATTGCTGCAGAAACAAATCTAACCCAGCAATTCTTTTTACCACAAACTGATCGCCGGCTTCTTCATAGGCCGACACAATTACAATAGGGTTTTCAAGAAATTCGAAAAGTTTGAGACAGATATATTTATACACATCTTCCTTGTCCGAAAGCGACAACAATTCCAGGGCACTGTTACTTAAAAAGATCAGGTTGTTGTGATAAGCCCTTTCTTTCAATTCGGCCATTTTGCGGTCCGATACATCGCGGGTGTTCACTACAATACCGTTAATGTATGGATTGTTCATGTGGTTGGTGAATATGCTTTCCACATAAATCCATCTTTTGTTTTTGTGCAGACTTCGGTATTCTTTTTTAATCTGCAAACCAGGGTTGACAAGGCAGTTGTCAAAAGCTTCCTGGTAAATCCAAATATCTTCGGGGTGAATAAATTCGCTGAACAATTTTCCTGTCAGCTCTTCGACAGTAAAGTTAAGTATGCGGTTACGAAGCGAACTTTCGAAGGTAATAATCCCATTTTGGTCAAGGATAGTAATGGCATCGGAGGAGTATTTTAACAGAGCCCTGAAATGCTCCTCGTTTTTCTTCACAGCATCTTCAAGTCTTTTCCTATCGGTTATTTCCCGGCTAATGCCTGTTAAACCAATTACTTCTCCTCTTTCGTTAAAAATTGGCGATTTGTATATTTCAAACCAACTTTCGCCAAAACTATTTTTTTTCGATATTTCAAAATGCCGGCGTTCTCCGGTTAAAAGCACTTCGCGGTCAACTTGGGTGTTGTATTTGGCCTGTTCAAGGGGCAGCAGGTCAAAATCGGTTTTACCGATAATATCATCTGGCCTAAGATGGTAAGTTTCGCTAAATGGATGATTGACAGATATATACCTTCCGTTTTTATCTTTCAGCCAGGCAAGAAATGGAATGTTGTCGAGAAGGGCTTGCTGCTGCGAACGGGTTGCAGTTAATATTTCTTCTAAGTGTTTTTGCTCGGTAATATCGCTTGTAACCGTAACGAACCGGTAAATTTTACCTTTAAAGTTATAAACCGGGTAATGGCGGGCCCATATCTTTTTTGTGGTACGCCTGTTGCGACGAAGGATGTATTGCTGGTTGCGCGATACCTGTTTACCACCGGATTCTTTAGCCCGGTTTCGGATGTAGCGTTTACGGTCAGCCTCATCAATCAGGAGTTCAATTTTGTTCATATCCTGCATGGCTTCCTCGATGCGAATGCCAAAGATTTTCTCAAAGGCCGGATTGGCATACAAGACCCCCTGTTGATCCCATAAAATAAATGCGTCGCTGGTATTTTCGGCCAACTGCCTGAAACGTTCCTCGCTTTCGCGGATGGCCTGTTCGGCCAGTTGTCGTTCCGAAATGTCGTTTAGTATTACCGAAATACCTGTGAGCCGATAGTTTTTATCAAAAATAGGGTTGAAAGAGCATTCGTAATAATGGGTAAAACCATCGAGGGTAAAGGATACCTGTTCGATGAGCTTTTCGCCTTTGCTTGTTTTCTGAAAACAGGTTTTCCAAAAGTCTTTTTTTTCTTGGTCGAAAAGCAGCAAAGCATTGTCGCCCGTGGCTATAACCTTGCCAGTGAGTCTGGTAACAAAGTCCGAGAGGGCAGAATTAAAAATTACTAGTTTATAAGCACTGTCAACCGACCAAATCAGGTCGTTCGAGCTTTCGATAAGGGCGGAGAGGTTAGCCTGGCTTTTAATTATCTGCCTTTCGGCCTGTTTCAGATCAGTAAGGTTACGGCCAATGCCTATAATGCCGCTTACCTTGTTATGGTGGTCGAAAACCGGAAATTTCGAAAGGCTGATATAATCTTTATGGCCTTCGGGGGTAGTGATATCCAGAAGTTTGTCAGACAAAGCTTCGCGCTTGTCCATGAGGTCCATGTCGCCTTCGAACAACACCGATGCAATGGAGTCGTTCAACTGCTTGCCATTTTCTGGCCTGCCTATAAGCTTGCGCACAGCGGAATTGGCAATCAGAACCTGACCATTTATATTTTTAAGGTAGATATAATCAGGTATTTTCTCTATTAAGGTAAGCAGCGTCTGCTTTTCGCCAATGATGGTGTTTTTGCGAAGAACCTCCTCGGAGATGTCTTCTGCCAGCCCGACAATAAAACTATCTTCCTTCTCTTTTGTAATGTAATTGTAGTTTATTCGCACAGCCAGCAGGCTTCCGTCTTTTTTTTTGAAACTTGTTTCGTGTGAGTAAATCTTTTTTGTGACTTTAAGCTGCTGAATGATTTTATCACGTTCGCCGGGTACAGCATAAATTTCGTTCGAAATATCCTTCAGATCAAGAATCTCTTGTTTCGAACCGTAACCCAGCATATGGGCAAGTGTATCGTTTACTTCTATGTACCTTCCTTTTAAGGTCGAAGCAAATGTTCCCAGGGGAGAATGGTAAAACAGGTCGCGGTAATACTCAGTGTTGAATGATTGTTCTTCTTGCATCATACCAGGCCTGCACTTTTTAATTTTGTTTGCAAGGTGAAAATACTAAAAAATCATCCAATAGCACCAATAATCGTAGCCGAAAGTAAGGAGGCAAGTGTGCCACCAAGTAGAGCGCGCATTCCATAAGTCGATAAAAAAACGCGTTTGTTGGGTGCCAGCGCACCAATACCCCCAATTTGGATACCCACCGAGGCTATGTTAGCAAAACCACAGAGCATATAAGTGGCCATTACAATACTTTTTGGTGATTGAAAGGCTCCTTGGTCAATAAGTATTTTGAGGTTGGAATAGCCCACAAGTTCAGTAAAAATAATTTTTTCACCCATCAGCCTGCCTAAAATGGAGAGGTCGCCAGAAGGTACCCCAACCAGCCACATAAGAGGAGAAAAGATCTGGCCCATTAGGTATTCGAGCGAGAGTTTAGTATAAAAACCTTCAGTGGCTCTTGAAATGTGTTCATTTAAGCTATTCGGATCGGCACTTGCCAGGTTTGAAACCGATATTTTACCAACCCAAGCTAACATCACATTGAACAATGCTATAAAAGAATAAAACACCAACAGCATGATAGCCACATTTGCAGCAAGTTTCAAGCCTTCGAGTGCTCCTGTGCCAATGGCATCCAACACATTGTTGCCTACCTGTTCACGGGGGATATTAATGTTGCGGTCGATTTCTTCTGTTTGTGGGAAGAGAATTTTTGCAATGACTATAGCCCCTGGTGCAGCCATTACAGATGCAGTAACCAAGTGTCGGGCAAACATTATCCGGCTTTCGGGATCATCGCCACCCAGCATGCCTATGTAGGCAGCCATTACTCCGCCAGCAATGGTGGCCATTCCGCTGGTCATTACCACAAACATTTCCGAGCCGGTAAGCTTAGGGAGGTACATTTTTATCAGCAAGGGCGATTCTGTCTGACCCAGAAAGATGTTTCCTGCTACCGCAAGACTTTCGGGCCCCGACATATTTAATACTTTTTTAAGCAGCCAGGCAAAAACGAATACAACCCGCTGAACAATTCGCAGGTAAAACAAGAGCGACATTAAGGAAGAAAAAAAGATGATGGTGGGCAGTATATGAAAGGCGAAGATGAATCCATAGCTTTCTTTGTTCATAATTCCTCCGAACAAAAACTCAGCGCCCTTGCCAGATGAGCGCAACACCAGGTCGAAAAGCTTTCCGATAAAGTTGATTCCCGACTCCATAAAAGGGATATAAAGTATTGCAAGAGCCAGGCAAATCTGAAATAGCAGTCCGTATAGTATAATTTTTATCGAAACTGCTTTCCTGTTTACGCTAAAGAGCCAGGCTATGAGTATAATACTTAAGAGGCCTATCATTCCCCTAAAAAGCAATATCCAGGGAGAGTCAGCAATAAGACTTTCAGAATTTGTTGGGTTAGCTTGCAGGTTCTGCTCTATTTGAGCGCTAATCAGAATGCTATCTGAAGGCGATGGCGATTGTTGTGCAAAAAGCTGGCAGCCTGTCGATAAAGCAAACAGGAAGAATAAAAGCACTAACAAGCGTTTCATGCGGTAAAGGAATTATTTCCGGCGATTGATTTCATCTCTGATTTGCGAGGCCAGCTCGTAATCTTCGGCTTTGACGGCCTCCCCAAGCATTTTATCCAGCTCATCGCGCGTGGCGTTCGAAATCGATACCACATCGATACGATCTTCTTCTTCCTCCGGATCGTAATCTTCTTCCTCTTCGATGTTCTCCTCAGTATTTTGTTCGAAATCGATAATAATGCCTGCTTTTCCTAGAATTTCTTCGGTTGTATAAATAGGGCAGCGGAAACGAAGTGCCAGCGCGATGGCATCGGAAGTGCGGCTATCGATTTCAATCGTTTCTTTGTCGTTAGTGCAGGTCAGCCTCGAATAAAATACTCCTTCTTCTAGTTTGTGCACATTAACCTCAATTAAGCGGATAGCAAAAGAATGAGCAAAGTTATAGAAAAGGTCGTGCGTAAGAGGTCTGGCAGGTTTCAGCCCTTCGAGTTGTATAGCAATAGCCTGTGCTTCAAAGCCACCAACAATTATCGGAATACGGCGCGAGCCATTATCTTCTGCTAGAACAAGGGCATAAGCACCTGTTTGGGTCTGGCTATATGATATACCTAAAACGTTTAATTTAACCTTATTACTCATGCTTGGCAATCCACATCAAAAATTCTTAGGTGGTCTATCTCATAAGGTACAAACCTGCAATTTTTTTTGGCAATATACAAACACTTGATTAAAAAAAATCCCGATCAACTGGCGAGACAGTTTTTCTGGAAAATAGCGAAGGGAAAAGGGGCATCCAGAATAATTTCGCATTCACATCGGTCTGGCATAAATATTCCTTTTAACCAGGGAAATAGAATTCATTTTTTCCACTGCAAATTCCCCTGCATTGACCTATCTATATTGATAGATAGCTTCTAAAGCAAGAGACTTATTGTCGCAGACGAGGGTAAAAAACTCTTTTTCTGAAAATAATTCCTGCCATTTATTTGGCAATATAACAATTTTTATATCTTTGCAGTCCGAATTTCGAACAGGTAAATACAAATTAAATGTACGCAATAGTTGATATAGCCGGACAACAGCTCAAAGTTGAAAAAAACCAAAAGGTTTATGTCCACAGATTAGATGCCGAAGAAGGTAGCCAGATTACTTTCGACAAGGTGTTACTTATTGACAACGATGGCAAGATAACTGTGGGTGCACCCCTGGTGTCCAACACAATTGTATCAGCCAAAGTGGTAGGCCATTTAAAAGGCGACAAGGTTCTTGTTTTCAAGAAAAAACGCAGAAAAGGCTACCAAAAGATGAACGGTCACCGTCAGTATTTAACTGAACTGATGATTGAAGAAATTGGTGCCGGAAAAGTGGCTGCCAAGCCAGCTGCAAAAGCTGAGGTGAAAACTGAAGCGAAAGCTGAAGTAAAAGCCGAATCGGTAGAGGTAGAGAAAAAAGCAGCTCCTAAAAAAGCCGCTGCACCGAAAGCTGCCAAAAAAGTAGATAAAGCAGAATAACTATATAAAATAAGATAACCATGGCACATAAGAAAGGAGCCGGTAGTTCCAGAAACGGTAGAGATTCAGAAAGTAATCGACTAGGAGTAAAAATATACGGTGGCCAGGTTGCAAAAGCAGGCAACATCATTGTACGTCAGCGTGGAACAAAACATCACCCTGGTCTGAATGTAGGTCTTGGTAAAGACCACACTATTTTTGCCCTGATTGATGGAACTGTGGAGTTCAGAAAAAAGGAAAATAACCGCAGTTTCGTTTCTATAGTACCCAGCAACGAGTAGTAAAAAATAATCGATATATTTGAATCTCCTGTGATAGGTATCGCAGGAGATTTTTTTATTAAATCTTTTCCTTTATGCTTACCCTGAATTTGATCCGAGAAAACACCCACGAGGTTATTGAGCGCCTGCTTATAAAAAACTACAATGCCAACGAAATTGTGGGCCGGATTTTAGAACTGGACAAGCGCCGTCGCGACTTGCAGCAAAAAAACGAAGCCTCCTTGGCTGAGATGAACAACCTTTCGAAACAAATCGGTGAGATGTTCAAAGAAGGGAAGCAGGCTGAGGCCAATATTGCCAAATCTCGCACAGTTCAGCTGAAGGAAATAATTAAAGAATTGTCTACCGAACTGAACCAGGTTCAGGACGATCTGAATGCATCGCTGGTACAGCTCCCCAATCTGCCTTCGCCTCATGTACCAAAAGGCAACAAAGCGGAAGACAATGTGATTGTCCGCCAAGGAGGCACTAGTCCTGTTTTGCCAGCGAAAGCAGTACCGCATTGGGACCTTGCACAAAAATTCGACCTTATCGACTTTGAACTGGGAAACAAAATTACCGGAGCCGGATTTCCGGTGTATAAAGGAAAAGGGGCCCGCTTGCAAAGGGCGCTGATTAACTTTTTTCTCGACGAGAATACCCGTGCTGGATACCACGAATACCTCCCTCCCTTTATGGTCAATGAGGATTCTGGCTTTGGTACAGGCCAGTTGCCCGACAAAGAAGGTCAGATGTATCACGTTGGCATCGATAATTTTTACCTTATTCCTACTGCCGAGGTACCAGTAACCAACATCTTTCGCGATGTGATTTTAAACGATTCTGACTTTCCGGTAAAGTGCACTGCCTATACGCCTTGTTTTCGGCGCGAAGCGGGTTCTTATGGAAAAGATGTAAGGGGTTTGAACCGGCTGCACCAGTTTGATAAGGTTGAGATAGTTCAGATCCAGAAACCCGAAAACTCTTATCAGGCTTTAGAGGAGATGGTTGCACATGTAGAAACGCTGGTTCAAAAACTGGGTCTTCCTTATCGGATTTTAAAGCTTTGTGGGGGAGATATGAGTTTTACTTCGGCTCTTACTTACGATTTTGAGGTTTTTTCTGCCGCACAAAATCGCTGGCTCGAAGTTAGCTCGGTGTCGAATTTCGAATCATTTCAGGCTAACCGGTTAAAGCTGAGATACAAAGATGCGCAAACCAAAAAGACACAACTGGCGCACACCTTAAATGGAAGTGCTTTGGCCTTGCCCCGCATTGTAGCTTCGCTTCTCGAAAACAACCAGACAGAAAAGGGAATTTCGATACCCGAGGTGCTGGTGCCCTATACAGGCTTTACTA
Source organism: Bacteroidales bacterium (assembly GCA_035913795.1). GTDB lineage: Bacteria > Bacteroidota > Bacteroidia > Bacteroidales > UBA10428 > UBA10428. Next base: position 9,708 of record JAMIIA010000014.1, on the reverse strand, counting down.
CTATTTGAGAATCTTTATTCGACAACCGAAGTAGCAAGCTGGGTAAGCCTCGCATCGGTTTGAAGCCCGACCCTGCTGGTATTTCCCTTGTTCAACTCGAACTTGATGGTTCCATCGCGCACAATAAAGTTAATCATCGCGCCTTTGTTGATTAGACCTTCGTACTCGGTTAAAAGTAAGATAGGTTTGCTATCTATTTTTGATTTGGTAGCTTCGAGATGCTTGACATGCCAATGGCCCAGAAATAAAATATTCGTAGAGGGATTAATCAGATCGGGAGTTTCGATGTATTCGCATACAATTTTTTGGGTGCCAACCATTTTACCAGTAGTAAGCTTTACCAGTTCATCGTATACCGATTTATGCCCCAATACCTGAATCTTGAAATCGTCTGTTTTAGCTGATGCCGGCCAGTCGAAATACTTGGTAAAATTATACACGAACAGGCCAATGTATTTTTCTTCCTGGCTATGGGCGGAATATTGAACAGCCATGGCCAGAAAGAGAATGAGAAAAATCTTTTTCATCTTATTTTTCAATCGCAAATTTAACGGTTTCGGCACTTACATTTCCAAGTACATCGTAGGCCTTGATAATAACTTCGTAATTGCCTGGCAGCAAATCTTTAATAGGGTTAATAGTTTTCACAGCACCTCCATTGATAGTGTATTCGACCTTTTCTCCTCCCGACTCCTGGTCAGTGGCTGCTACATAAAGTTGTACATTAGCAGGGTAGATCGTTAAACCTTCCTCCCTCACAGTTTTTGATCCAATTGGGGGGCTGCTAAAGTGTTGGTAAATTGATGGAGGGTTATTGTCCACAAATACTTTCAAGGTATTAGGTGTTTCCTGGTTGTCTACTTTATCGGTAGAAAAGAATTGAATGGTTACAATCCCAATCTCTTTGAGTGTAAAAGCCTGGGTGTATGCCTGAGCAGGTTGATTGCCAATGGCATAACTGATTTGGTTTACCCCTGAGGCATTGTCTGTAGCTGCCAGGCTGATTTTTGTGTTGGCAGTAACAAAAATAGAATCCTTCGCCTGTTTTTTAGGTGAAGAGAGGGTGGCTTTGGTAACGGGTGCTTTGCTATCGACGAAATAGGCATTGGTAATTGTAGTTGACTGGTTACCGACGTTATCGACAGCATTAATGCGCACATAAGCAATACCTTCTGTATCGAATTGTATTCCGTCTGTGTATAGGGTTTCTACTTTTGTGCTGTTAATGCTGTAAAGCACCTTGTCAACCCCCGATTTTTTGTCTTCTGCTAAAACTTTTAGCTTTGTTTTTCCGGAGATATATTGATAAGTTCCTTTCGAGTTTGAGCCCAGAAATTCGAGTTCAAAGCTGGGAGCATCGTTGTCGACATAAAATTCGAATGTTCCCTCCGTTTGTATGTTTAGCTCGTTGCCTTTGCCTCCAATCACCTGAAGTTTTTCTTTGTTATCGAGGTAATCGACGGCATAAAAACTCATACTGCCACTATCGGCCAGAAGCTTTACAGGAATCGGAGAGGCATACAACTGACGTGCTCCATTGTTAATCTGATAGTAAATGGCCTTTACACCTGCAATTTTATCGCTGCTGCTTAACTTGATGGAGGCGTTTGGCGAAACGAATCTCTCGTTGGTATTGCCTAAAATTTCATAGCTGGTCACCGGGGCGCTGTTGTCGATATTGAATGTTTTCTCACCAGGCACTTCGCGGTTGCCTACCCTGTCGGTACTGTAAAAACGCAACACGGTTTCTCCCTCTGCATCCAGTTTCAAACTGTCTTTGTATTCGCTATAAGGCTTTCCATTGATGGAATAATAGGTTTTTTCCACACCAGAAACAGCATCTGTTGCAAGAAGCCGCACTGTGGGGTTGCTGCCCAGAAAAAGTTTTCCGGCCCGTGTAATGGTTTTTCCATTCACAAGTTTATACTCGGTATGCGGAGTCAGGCCATCGGCGTAAATTTCGAATATCACATCACGTTGTGGAAGTACTGTTTTTTTTGTTACCGGATCTACGCAGGAAGGAGACCGAAATGTGTTGTAACCTTCGGTGTCGAGGTACATAGGGTTGGCATATTTTTTAGAGGAGTCGCTTTGCAAGAGATGTTTGGGAGCATTTTCGTCGGGCGAGGATGACAACCAGAAATAAACCCCTAAATCTTTATTGACATACATCTCGCCATTCTGGCCAAAGACAACTTTTTGTTCGGCAGGCAGCTGCTCCTGTGCATGTATTGCTAACGAGGTAAGAAGAAAAGTGATAACGACAAAGAAAATCTTTTTCATAGAATGGTGAATTTTGGTTCAATATAAACAAAAATATTGATTGCTAAAACAACTATCCGCGCTTACGTGAATTCGATTGCCGGGTTAATCATTTCTTCATATTTTTAGCAAAATTCTTGACGAAAAAGGCTTTTCATGAAACAAACAGAAAAACGACCCCTTATGCTGGCGGGTATGGCAATCATATTATGGTCGACAGTAGCCTCGGCCTTTAAGCTGGCCCTGCAGCATTTTTCTCCCTTTCAGCTTGTTTTTTCTGCCAGCATTTGCTCTACCCTGGTTTTAGGTTTGTTGATAATAATTTTTCAAAAAAAAATGCAATACAGAATTTCGTGGAAGGGAAAGGATATTATCCAATCGCTGCTTCTGGGTTTTCTGAATCCGTTTTTGTATTACCTTGTTTTGTTTGAAGCCTACCAGAGGTTACCTGCCCAGATTGCTCAACCAATAAATTTTACCTGGCCCATTTTCTTAACCCTTCTGGCAGCAATTTTTCTTCACGAAAAAGTTAGTCTTCGAACTTTCCCAGCACTGTTGATTAGTTTTGCCGGTGTAGTAGTACTATCTGTTCAGGCAACAAGTTCGTTCAATTTGCCGGGCATGCAGTTTGCTGCTGGTTTGCTTTTGGGATTATTAAGCGCACTTATTTGGGCTGTTTATTGGATTATTAGTCTAAAGGATAAAAGACCAGCACTTACAAGACTTTTTACAGGGTTTTGCTGGGCTGTGCTGTTTCTTGGACTTTATGGCTGGTTGAGTGATAGTTTTTCCGAACCATGGCATGGCGAGTACCTCATTTACCCAATTTACATTGGTTTGTTCGAAATGAGTATCACCTTTTTTATTTGGGTGAAAGCCCTCGAAAAAACCCAAAACAAAGCACTAATTAGTAATCTCCTTTACCTGATACCAGTATTGTCGCTTTTTTTTATTAAGATCGTATTGCATGAACCAATAAAAGGTTCTACCTATTTAGGCTTGCTGCTTATTGTTGCAGGAGTGTACATTCAAAGCTTTAAAAGGGAGAAGGAACCTGCCTGATTAAAACAAATTAACTGCAGGTATTTTTGCCGGTATTGGTATTGAGCGTAAATTAGTCCAAAATTCAGCGTATTGAAAGAGAGAATTATCATGGGAATTGATCCCGGTACCACTATCATGGGATATAGTTTAATCCGGATCGATTCCGGCAAGGCTTTTCTCATAGACATGGGGCTGGTGAAGATGAAACACATTCAGGATCCCTACCTTAAGTTGAAAGAGATATTCAGTCAGACCACTTCACTTATCGACACCTATCACCCTGATGAATTGGCCATCGAAGCTCCTTTTTTCGGAAAGAATGTACAGTCGATGCTTAAACTTGGTCGGGCTCAGGGAGCAGCAATTGCCGCTGCCCTTCAGCGGAATATTCCGATTTTTGAATATGCTCCCCGAAAAATAAAGCTAGCTATTACAGGACAGGGAAGTGCCTCGAAAGAGCAGGTGGCTGGTATGCTAAAGAGTATATTGGGTTTTAAAGAAGCGCCTGATGCCCTTGATGCTACCGATGCGCTGGCCGCTGCTATGTGTCATTATTATCAGCGCCAATTACCGGAAACGGGCAATTACAGAGGATGGGGAGATTTTGTAAAGAAAAATCCGGCAAGAAAATTGTGATTTACAGGTTCGACCGTATTTGAATGGCTATGTCATCGAGTTCCTCTTTGGTGAGGCGAAGTTTGGGGTTCGAAAAGCTTAGATCGCTTATGTGGTTAATGGGAACCAGATGAATATGTGTGTGGGGCACTTCAAGGCCGATCACCGCTATTCCGATTCGTTTACAGGGAATTGTTTTTTCTATGGCTACGGCAATTTTTTTCGAGAAAAGCATAAGCCCTGCAAGGGTTTCGTCATCGAGTTCGAAAATGTAATCGTTTTCTTTTTTCGGAATAACCAATGTATGGCCTTTGGCCAGTGGATTGATATCCAAAAAAGCAAAGTAATGGGCGGTTTCAGCAATTTTATGACAAGCAATCTCGCCCTCAACAATTCGTGTAAACAAAGTAGCCATAACTAAGCTCTCCTTAACGGGTAATTTCGACAATTTCGAAAGGTATGGTGCCTGATGGAACAGTGATTTCAACCAAATCGCCTACCTTTTTTCCAAAAAGTCCTTTTGCAATAGGAGTACTGATAGAGATTTTACCAGCTTTCAGGTCGGCTTCGCTTTCCGACACAATGGTATACACCATGGTGGCATTGTTACTTTTGTTGCGGATAGTAACGCGACTAAAAATCTGAACTTTAGTAGCATCGAGTTTCGATTCGTCGAGTAAACGGGAATTCATGATCGTTTCCTGAAGGCGCGAAATGCGTAACTCTAGCATTCCTTGTGCTTCCTTTGCTGCATCGTATTCGGCATTTTCCGATAAGTCGCCTTTGTCGCGGGCCTCTGCAATCTGTTTCGAGATAGCAGGCCTTTCCACGTTCATTAATTGATGCAATTCATTTTTGAGCTTGATTAATCCCTCTTCTGTAACATATGATATTTTCGACATAACCAATCCTCCGCTTATGTTTGGCTGCTAATAAAAACAAAGAAGAATTCCACTTGTTGGGGAACTCTTCTTAAAGCAAATGTAATAATTTTTCTGTATCCTGAAAGTATACGGTTAGACTTGTGCAAGATTTTTGAGTGCATCAGGCTTGCATGAGTGATAACCTTCTGCTCTTATTGCTGGGTTCTGAAGTTAATATTCCTGACGCTTTAAAATTTCGGAGTAGATCACTGCTTGCATGGCATCGAAATGAAATACTTCCTCTTTCTGATTGTAAAGTTCTTTTTCGCTGGTTTTGATGAAATCCTCGTCGAGCTCGTCCATCACTTGGCTTTCGAGCATGCCTTTTCTCGAATAGTCCGATTCGTTGTTTATATCAGAAAGGAGTGTTTTGCGTGTAGTCTCGAAAGCAGGAGTGCCCTCAGGGGTTTCAATGCTGTCGAGAGGAAGATCTTTTAAAGGTTTTTCATATTTACTTTCTACCAATTCAGGTGTTTCTTCCTCTTCTTCGGTTTCAATGTCGAAATGCTGAGCCAGGAACTCTTCGAGTGTGGTAGGAATAGTTGGCCTGCCGGAAGGGGATGCCTTGGGTGTTGGATATTCAGGCTGCATTTCCCTTTCTCGGGCTACAGTCCTTCGCATTTGCTCTTCCTTTTTCTTGGCATAATTCTTATACAGTCCGCCGATAATGCTTACCGCGATAAACAAGACATAAATTAATATTTCTATATAATCATCCATTTGGAAAACGATTTTGTATTCAGCACAGATTGCAATTCAAAAATAAGTTGAATAATTCTCAAATGATTACTTTTGCACCATATTTTATATGCGATGTTGCTACAAAAATCAAAGATAGTTTTTTTTTATTCAAGCCTTGTTTTTTTGTTACTTACGACCTGCGACAAGCCTGATCCTTTTGAAATTCCTGGTGTATACCTCGATTTCTCTATCAACCCATTGACCGACGTGGAGTTTTTCGACCTTCAGGCAGCTGGCAGTTCGGCAAATATTACTGCACAATCGGTAGGCGAGGTAAGCTTAGGTTATAACAATAATGGTGTAATCATTTTTAATGGGGGCGACCGTTATTATGCTTTCGACCGAACCTGCACCTATGAGTTTCCTGTCAATGTGCGTGTTGAGGCTACGGGTAGCAGTGCAAAATGCCCGGAGTGTGGATCGGTGTATGTGTTACCTTCTATGGCATTTCCCGCGCAAGGTAGTCTTTCGAGGCACCCACTTAAAGAGTACCGCACCCAGTATAACCCCTCCACCGGATGGCTCAGGGTTTATAATTAAAAATGTTGCTTTTCTGTTTCTTAATCGATCGATTCTTTTTAATTTCGGAGAGTTTAAAATATACAGTAAAATCAATTTATAATAAATACGTAGCATGCTTGAAAGCATACACCACACGCGAAAATAATTTTTCACCCATGCATCGTTATCCCTGAACATTAAAAATTAAAATAAAAACAAATGAAAAAATTACTTTATGCTTTTGCACTTGCAGGCTTACTTTTATCTTGTAAAAACACCGGAAAACCTACAGAGGAAGTTGCCGAAGCCAGTCCATTATCAGATTTTGCACAGAACTATATTAAAGCAGGTGGCGATATAAGAAACACCGAATCTGTTGCCAACTTTATTGCGCTTACGGGCACAAGCTTTATGCCAGCTCTTGTAAACGACCCCATGAATTACGAGTTCTACAAAGGAAATAAGGTAAAAGCTGCCGTCAATATTGGTGTTTACATGGCCGATGGATTGTACCAGATTTCTCTCGACAAGGACTACGAAGGGTACATGAGCATAGCTGCGGCCAAACAATTAGCCATTGAATTAGGTATTGGCGAAGTATTGGATGAAATTCTGATTGGCCGTTATGCTGTTAGCGAAAATACTGCCGACACCGTTCTTGCAGTGCTTAAAGATGCACTGTTACGCAGTGAGACTACCCTTACCGCCAAAAACGAGCAAGAAATTTTTGCTGCCATTCTGGTAGGCAATTACATCGAAAAGCTGTATCATTTGTCTGCCACCATACTCGAATACCCTGTCGATTTGCCAGAAGAGTCGAAGATGCTTATTCTTCGCGATATGTTAAAAGTTACTCAGGTGGAATTAGACTTGCTGCCAAAAGCCATTGCCTTGGTTGAACAATACAAGAAGCAAGATCCTGCATACCTTTTGGAGGAATTAAAGAAACTAAACGAATTGCATATTGCAAGCCACATTTCTGCCGAAGAGGCTGAAAAATTAACTCCAGCCATGGTATTTGAGAATGAACAATTTGCAGCAATGTACAAGGAGTTAAAAAGTATTCGAAGTTTCATTGTAGCAACCGAATAAAAAGGAATTATTTTATTTTAAAGGCTGCCGGAATTTCCCATGATGGCAGCTTTTTTTTTATTACAAGGCATGGAAAAGCAGGAAATAAATACCCTTCAATTCTATTCATTAGTTGGTTCTGCATCCGTAAAACATGGGGTGGTATTGCGGATGGGTGGATACAGTAGCAATTTGTATCAATCGCTTAACCTCAGCAGCAAGTGCGGCGACGATATAAATGCAGTAATAAAAAACCGTTTGCTGCTGGCAAAATGGCTTAATGTGGAAAGTGATTCGGTTCTGTTTCCAGACCAATGCCATACGGCCAATGTTTCTATTGTTACAAACCATGAATTGCCCAATCTGAAAGAAACGGATGCCATCATAACCAACCAACGCAAGCTAGCCATTGGAGTGCTGGCTGCCGATTGTGTACCTGTGTTGTTTTACGACGAAGCGAATGGGGTGATTGCGGCTGCACATGCAGGCTGGAAAGGAACGGTTCAAAAAATTGTTCCGAAAGTAATTGAGGCGATGGTAGCAAAGTTTCATTCGAAACCAGAACAGATATGGGTAGGAATCGGTCCGGCAATTAGTGCCCGAAATTATGAAGTTGGAATAGAAGTGCGCGATGCTGTGGCTCAATCCAACCCGGAGGCTATGTCGGTGTGCTATAAGCCTTCTGAAAAGCCCGGGCATGGAACCCTCGATTTGCAGGCCCTAAACAGGCTTCAGGCAATGGCTTCTGGTGTTCGGGAAGACCACATCAATACCATCTCCCTGTGCACTTTCGACAATCCACATCTTTTTTTCTCTGCCCGGCGCGATGGATTCGCCTGCGGACGATTTGCCTCTGTAATCATGTTGACTTAGATTGATTTAATGCCTTAATTTGCTGTTATGGAAAAGACTAATATGGAAGATAATAAGTTACTCTCGCTTCGTTTTGATAAAAACGGGCTCCTCCCTGCCATTGTGCAGGAGGCAGAAACCCTGCAAATTCTGATGATGGCATATATCAACCAGGAGGCTTTTCAGGAAACCATACGATCTGGATTTGCTACATTCTGGAGCCGGTCGCGAGAGGAACTCTGGAAAAAAGGCGAAACCTCTGGCAACAGAATGAAGGTTTTAGAGGTACGTGTCGATTGCGATCAGGATTGTGTCATTTACCTTGTTACCCGCACACAGGGAGGTGCCTGCCATACCAAGAACAATTCGGGGCAATACCGAAAATCGTGTTTTTATCGGAAAGTTAATGCGGACGATACAAAACTCTTGTTTCTCGAAGACGAATAGATTATTTTTAACTGAATTTGCTAAGTACATGACAAAAAACACATAATATATTGATAGTTAATAACTTATAGTTAAAAGTTAGTAAAAACACATCAAAAAATTAGGTTAATATCCTGATATTCAATTAGTTGATATTGTTTTACCAATACAATTATCAACCATGAATATCAGGAGTAATAACAAAAGTATCATTTTAACTAATACGTTGGAAGAGTTCTTTGGTGAAAACATGAACCTGTCACGTATCAAGTTCTTTGGCTTATTTATCAGTGCTTTATGCAAAGTACAAACAGTATGCTTCGAAAAACTGGCAGCAGCTTTTGATAGTAATGTACAGACTGGTTCTGCATTGCGCAGGATACAAAGGTTTATGGCTCTGTATGTTTTAGATACAGATATTATAGCGCGTTTTGTTATGGCCTTATTACCACATAATCCACCCTATAGGCTGGCATTAGATAGGACAAACTGGAAGTTTGGCTTAACCAATATTAATATACTTGTATTGGCGGTTGTATACCAAGGCGTGGCCTTTCCTATATTGTACCGGTTAATGCCAAAATTTGGAAATTCCTCCACAAAAGAACGCATAGAGCTTTTAGAACGCTTTAGAAACCTTTTTGGAGGGCATACAATAGATTGTTTGCTTGCTGATAGGGAATTTGTCGGGGATTTCTGGCTGGCATATCTGAACCTTAATAAAATCCGGTACCATATTAGGATACGGGAAAACTTCTGGGTGACCATTCCCCGAAATGGGAAAAAAGCCAAGGCATCCTGGCTTTTTAGCCATTTGAAGGAAAACCAGCATACTGCTTGCCATAGAATAGTTGAGGTAAACGGACAGTTGTGTTATCTATCAGCATCAAAGGTCAAAAACAAACTTGGTATTCCTGAATTACAGGTTATAGTTTCGTTCAATAAACCCGACCAGGCACAAATCACTTACAAAGACAGATGGCAAATAGAATCAGCATTCAAAGCTTTAAAAACCAGCGGGTTCAACATAGAAGATACACATTTGACCGATATAGATAGGATTGAAAAACTGTTTGCACTGATACTGGTGGCATTTGTTTGGGCTTATAAGATCGGCATATATTTAAACGAAATGCTTCCAATTGTCATAAAAAACCATGGCAGAAGGGCTAAAAGTCTTTTTAAATATGGGTTGACAAGTCTTGCTAAAATATTATTCTCAGATAATATTAATGAGTTTAGAAAATATTGTAAATTTTTGTCATGTACTTAG
>JAMIIA010000013.1:0-27333 GCA_035913795.1 Bacteroidales bacterium | reverse complement strand
CTCCCTTGGGTGCATATAGCAATTAGCAATGCAAAAAGAACTTTATTAGGCATTTATCATAAAATCAAAGGGAAATATTTACAGTTATATCTTGATGAATTTTGCTATAAACTAAACCGCAGATACTACGGCGACAGGCTCTTTGATAGACTTGTAGTTGCAATGTCTGATAATTACTGGTATAAAAATGGATAATCAAATTATTTTTCATACTTAAAGCAATAAATCAAACCCACTGTATTATTTTTGAGCACACCTGAAGAATCTGTCAGAAAGGTACAATGGCATGCCTTTCTATCGAAAAAATTCAAATATACCATATTGTTGAACATCTTCCGCAGAAATAGAAAATCATCCTTTCCTCATACAGCCATACTCTGCTGTATTCTTCTTTGTTTTTCTTGCGCCCCAACCCGACGGCTGGCAAAGGATGAGCAACTTTTTGTCAGGAGCAGGATTTTAGTAGACAAGGAGGTAACTGATGTAACCACCTTACGGAAATACGAACGTATGTTGCCCAATAAAACTGTGCTGGGTGTGAGGTTTCACCTTTACCTATACAGTTTAGCAAAACCCGATAAGGAAACCTGGCCTCACGGTTGGTTAAGAAAAATCGGAGAGCCTCCGGTATTGTTCGATTCGGCTCTGGTAGCAAGTACTCGTAAAAACTTTACCAGTTATCTTAGCGACAAAGGATATAGTCAGGTAGATGTGGAGAGTGAAATGAAAAGCCGGAAAAAGAAAGTGAAGGCAATATACCACATTGAACCTGGTGAGCCTACTCGTATAAAATCGCTGCAATATCGGCTCGAAGATACCTCTATTGCAAAGCATTTTTTTTCCGATACCCTTAATACACTCATCAGGCTGAATGAACCCTTTGATAAGATTAAGCTGATGCAGGAAAGGCTAAGGATAGAAACCCAAATGAAAAACCTGGGTTATTATCGGTTTACCCGCGAGCATGTTTACTTCGAAGTTAAACCCTTGTCGAATCCGAAAGAAATTTCTTTAATTCTTGTAGTGAAGCAAGATGTTGACAGCCCTTTCGATCCGATAAGTAAAATAAGAAAGCACCGGCAATTCAAAGTAAAGTCTGTAAGTATTTACCCTTCGCATTCTTTGTCCGCAACTTCGGTTAGCACTGATACTCTTCTATACCAGCAGCATCAGATTGTTTATTTTAACCATCCTGTGCTCCGGGCACCAACCCTAGTGGCGGCCAATAATATTTTACCAGGCAGTATTTATAGCCTGAAAAATGTAGAACGCACCTACAACGATCTAACTTTCCTGGGCTTGTTTCGCTATATGAATATTGGTCTGGAAGAATTGGATGCCAAAGGGCAATATGGTCTTCTCGATTGCCGTATCGACCTCGATATGCGAAAAAAACAGTCGTATGCCATAGAATTTAATGTGACAAATTCTTCGTACGACTTTGGTATTAGTGGAGGTATTACTTACAACAACTATAATCTCTTCAGAAATGGAGAGCATCTTCAGTTACGCACTACGGGTTCGGTTGAATCGCTAGAAAACCGGCAGAATGTAACAGAACCCATGCGCGAAATAGGTCTTGCCGGCTTATTCGAGACACCCCGGTTTTTGCTTCCTTTTAATGCCGAAAGCTTCGAGCGCAAATACAAACCCCGCACACAATTGCAGGCTTCTTACAATTACCAGAATCAACCTAATTACATTCGCACCATCGTAAATGCTTCTTTTGGTTACAACTGGAAAGGGAATGTGTACAACCGTCATGTATTAAAGCCCTTGGACTTTTACCTGGTGAAGTTACCGCGTATTAATCAGGAATACATCGACTCTGTTTATGACAACACCAGGCTGGAGAACAGCTTTATTAACCATACCATTTTGGGTATTAATTACAGCTTCGAATTTAATAATCAGCAGCTAAAACGAGGCAATAGTTTTGTTTACCTGCGATACAATATTGAATCGGCAGGGCTGTTGCTGAATGCAGCAAACCAATTGGGTAACTGGAGTATCGACTCATTATTTTTTGGAGTAGATTATTTTCAATATATCAAAACAGACATCGACTTCAGAAACTACAACATAATTACTCCCCGAAACCGGGTAATATATCGAATTTTTGCGGGAATTGGGCTTCCGTATGGAAACTCCCAGTCTATGCCTTACGAAAAAATGTATTGGGCAGGTGGTCCTTACGGCATTCGTGCCTGGGGCGAGCGCACACTGGGGCCGGGACCTTATTCTAGTTCTCCGGATATTAACCAATTGGGCGATATAAAACTCGAAGGAAACATCGAGTATCGTTTTAAGCTGTTCTGGAAGCTGGAGGGAGGCTTATTTGCCGATGCTGGCAATATCTGGCTGCTTACCGATGATCCGGAACTGCCTGGTTCGGGATTTCATATCGATACTTTTTATAAGGATATTGCCCTGGGTGTTGGATTTGGAACCCGCTTCGATTTTTCGTTTGTATTGCTTCGGGTCGATATTGGTTTTAAAATGTACGATCCATCCATTACTTCCGGCACCCGATGGGTGATACGTAATCCCGAACGAAATTTCTGGCAAAGTACCTTTCAGTTTGGTATTGGCTATCCTTTTTAAATTAACTATTGCCTAAGAGCTAGATTGGTTTTCTGTCATTCAATTTTTTTCTGGGTTATTTCTATCGAAAAATTCACTTTTCTATTTGCTTCATTAGGCGCTGATCTATTTTTTTTGTTTTTTTGCATTTAATTTTCAAAACAGTTTTGCATTTGTTTTTTTTCATCCCTGCTATTATATAAAGAGGGAGCAAAGACGATAGTTCAGATTGATTAACTTAAACTTTATAGAATGAATTTCGATCAAATTAAACCAGGTGTTGTAACCGGAGATGACCTTCAGTTACTATTTGATATCGCAAAAAAGAACCATTTTGCAATCCCAGCCGTGAACGTGGTGGGATCGAACTCGATCAATGGTGTGCTCGAAGCGGCTAAAAATCAGAATTACCCAATCATTATTCAGTTTTCGAACGGTGGTGCATTGTTTAACGCCGGAAAGGGTGCTCCTTCTGCCAACCAGGCTTCTGCCATTGTTGGTGCTGTAATTGGTGCTGAAGGCATTCATAAACTGGCCGAGCTCTATGGTGTGCGCGTGGTATTGCATACCGACCATGCTGCAAAAAGTCTTCTTCCATGGATCGATGGTTTGCTCGATGCAGGTGAAAAATTCTTTAAGATCCATGGAAAACCTCTTTTTAGTTCACACATGCTCGACCTGTCCGAAGAGCCGCTCAAAGAGAACATCGAAATTTGCAAAAAATACCTCGAGCGTATGAGCAAAATGAAAATGACGCTCGAAATCGAACTTGGAGTGACTGGCGGCGAAGAAGATGGTGTAGATAACTCCGATGTCGACAATGCCCTTCTCTATACACAACCCGCAGAAGTAGCCTATGCCTACGAGGAACTTTCAAAAGTTAGTCACCGCTTTACTATCGCTGCTTCTTTTGGTAACGTACATGGTGTGTACAAACCAGGTAACGTGAAATTAACCCCGAAAATTCTGGAAAACAGCCAGAAATATATTCAGGAAAAATACAAAACCGGACCACAACCCGTTTACTTTGTTTTCCATGGTGGCTCGGGATCATCGCGCGAGGAAATTCGCGAAGCCATTTCTTATGGTGTAATTAAAATGAACATCGATACCGATACGCAATGGGCGTTCTGGGATGGTATTCGCAAATACGAGGCTGCTAACCGTGGTTACCTGCAAGGACAGATTGGTAACCCAGAGGGTGACGACAAACCAAACAAGAAAAAGTACGATCCGCGGGTATGGCTCAGAAAAGCAGAAGAATCGATGATTGCCAGGCTTAAAGAAGCCTATGAAGACCTGAACTGCATTAACTAATAATAAGATTTCGGATACAATTAAGAGGTGGGTAATTTATCCACCTCTTTTTTTATTAACTTGTTGGCATGTCAATTTTCAGTAAACTCAAACCCTATTTCGAATTTACTCCCCTTGAGCAACGAGGGCTTGTTGCACTTATAATTCTTATGTTTATAAGTGTATTACTTCGTATGGTTTGGCCTGTTTTTCAGAACAAAAACAATAACCTATTGGTTGAAATAGAACAGATTGAAACTGCTTCTGAGCTGCAAACACCACTAAGCAAGAAACAGAAAAAGAGCAAATGGGTAAAAGAATCTCTACCACCAAATATTCATTTTGAAGGCACACTCGATCCAAATAGGGCCTCAATGGCACAGCTCATGCAATTAGGTTTTTCTGAATTTTCTGCAAGAAACATCGAAAAATACAGCAAAAAAGGAGGAAGGTTTGAATCAGAAGCTGATTTGATGAAAATATATGGCGTTGATTCCAGCTTAGTGGTTTTGCTTCGTGATTACCTGGAATACCCCGCACCTGAAATGATCCAGACAAAAAAAGCTGCTTCAATTTCAAAAATAGAAATCAACAATGCCTTGTCAATAGAGCTGGAAATAATACCCTGCATTGGACCGTCTTTAAGCGAGCGTATCCTTCTTTACCGCGATAATCTTGGTGGATTTTATGCTCAAGATCAATTGAAAGAAGTATATGGCATCGATTCGAGTTGTTACAGCAAGCTTAAAGAATATATCACGGTCGATACCAGTTTTATTAAAAAACTAAACATAAACTCCAGCACAGAAAAGGAACTCAACCTTCATCCCTACATTACTTCCTACCAGGCAAAGGGAATTGTTAAATACCGCGAATTGGAAGGGCCGATAAAAAGACCTGAAACCCTTGTCGACAACCGCATCCTTAGTTCGCGCCAGCTTGATAAATTGAGGGCATACCTAATTTGGTAATATTTTAAAAATAAGAAGAGAAAATGCTTAAATCTTTAGAATAAAAAACCTATATTTAATTTACACAGTTTAAGCACTTATTTGGTTAATAATTGGCACTTCATAAATATATTTTGGACTTATTGAGATTTTATCAACTAATTTTTTGCGTTTTAGATTTATAGTAATAAATTTGCGCCTCGTTTCATTTAACTCAAACGGATAATGATTATAGTACCTGTAAAAGAAGGCGAAAACATTGAAAGAGCTCTTAAAAAATTTAAGAGAAAATTTGAAAAAACTGGAGTTGTAAAAGAACTCCGTGGGCGTCAGGCTTTTGAAAAACCTTCGGTAGTGCGCCGCGAGGAAGTTAAGAAAGCTATTTACGTTCAAAAGATGCAGCTAGACGACGAGTAAATCTTAATCAGGGATTGTCTGAAATATATTTAGGTGCCAACCTGTTCAACAATCAATCCCTGTTGCATGGATGCATTTCAACTCTTTATTGAATATATAACGAACGAAAAGCGTTTTTCTGTTCACACCCAACGTGCATACAGAGACGATATTCGTTCGTTTTATATTTTTCGCGAAATTGATACTGACGAAGCTGTTTTTTCAGCAAGCTCTGAGGATGTCAGAAAGTGGATGCATAGCCTTGCAAACAATAAGCTTAGTGCGCGTTCCATCAAACGAAAAGTTTCATCGCTTAAAGCCTTTTATAAGTTTTTACAGCGCGAGCGCAACCTGAGGAAGAATCCTGTGGAGGGTGTTATTGCGCCCAAATCGCGGCACTCACTCCCCGATTTCTTTACAGAGCGCGATTTAACCAACCTCCTCGATTTTGTACCATTTGACAATACCTACGAAGGGAATCGGGATAAAATTATTCTCAATCTGTTTTATTATACAGGAATGAGGTTGTCTGAATTGGTCAACCTGCGCATAGTCGATATCGATTTTGGTCTTAAACAAATAAAAGTAACAGGCAAACGAAATAAACAGCGGCAAATTCCGCTCAGCGACAATTTTTTAGCAGAACTTCAACACTATCTAATTGTTCGCGATACCTTTTCACCTGGCAATCCTCTGGGCTATCTGCTGCTCACAAGTAAAGGTACACCCGTATATGCCCGAATGGTGCAACGAATAGTAACCAAATATTTCGAACAGGTTACTACTGCAGACAAGAAGCATCCGCATAAATTGCGTCACAGTTTTGCTACACATATGCTCAACCATGGGGCTGATCTGAATGCAGTAAAAGAACTTCTGGGGCATGCCAATTTGGCTGCCACTGAGATTTACACACACAATACTTACGAAAAATTGAAGAGTATCTATAACCAGGCCCATCCGAGGGCTTAATTAAACTAGGAGGAAATGTTATGAACATTAAAATTAACTCGGTCAGGGTTTCTCCCACCAGCAAACTCGAAGCTTTTGTGCAAGAAAAGGTGAAGAAACTAGGTCAATTCTCCGATGAAATCATCGGGGCTGAAGTTTTTCTTAAAATTGAGAATGCACAGGACTTGGATAATAAGGTAGTAGAAATACGGATGGACATACCAGGCAACGACCTTTTTATCAAAAAGCAGAGTAAAACCTTTGAAGAAGCCACCGATCAGGCAGTTGACTCCTTAAAAAGACAGCTTACAAAATTCAAGGAAAAGCGCCGGGGACAATGATTATCACTACTATAAAAAAAATGTAAAATTTGTTTTGTGGTAAATAAAATATTTATACATTTGCGAACCGATTTCGAAAGGTAAATTACCCTACGAAATCGGTTGTTCTTTCTTAAGTATGCCGATGTAGCTCAGTTGGCCAGAGCAGCTGATTTGTAATCAGCTGGTCGGGGGTTCGAATCCCTCCATCGGCTCCAAAAAATCGGGGAGATACCAAAGCGGCCAACTGGGGCAGACTGTAAATCTGCTGTCGAATGACTTCGTAGGTTCGAATCCTGCTCTCCCCACTTTTTTTGTTTGAGTAGTTTTTACCACGCTCATTACTTATTGAAAAAGAACAACGAAACATCGGTCCACAATCAAGATTGCTCTGAGAAAATGAGTTTATCGCAGTAGCTTGTGGAATATCATTTATAAGATGATATCGATTAAAAGGTTCTTTCGTTGCTTAGGCTTAGAAATTTGGGAAGCAGCTTCTTTTTAGTTTGTGGCAGATTTTTTTATCTGCACAAAACAATCAGAGGCATGCGCAACAAGCGGGAGTAGCTTCCCGATGAATATCGGGAGTAGAGCATAACTCTACCTTAAAGATTTATCTGGAAGCCATCTCAATTAAAAGCGGGAGTAGCTCAGTTGGTAGAGCATAACCCTTCCAAGGTTAGGGTCGCGAGTTCGAGCCTCGTCTCCCGCTCAAAAGCCGATGTAGCTCAGGGGTAGAGCGTTTCCTTGGTAAGGAAGAGGTCATGGGTTCAATTCCCATCATTGGCTCAAAATAGAAGATAGTATATTACAAGTAAATATTTAATTAATAGTTAACTATGGCTAAGGAAAAATTTGACAGGTCGAAACCACACGTTAACATTGGTACAATTGGCCATGTTGACCACGGTAAAACTACATTAACTGCTGCAATCACAAAAGTATTGGCAGAAAAAGGTCTATCTGAAATCAGAGACTTTGATTCTATCGATAATGCACCAGAAGAAAAAGAACGTGGTATAACAATTAATACTGCCCACGTTGAATATCAAACAGAAAGTCGTCACTATGCACACGTTGACTGCCCAGGTCACGCGGATTATGTGAAGAACATGATCACAGGTGCTGCTCAGATGGACGGTGCTATTCTGGTAGTTGCTGCTACCGATGGCCCTATGCCCCAGACTCGCGAGCACATTCTATTGGCACGTCAGGTAAACGTACCTAAAATTGTTGTTTTCATGA
Source organism: Bacteroidales bacterium (assembly GCA_035913795.1). Classification (GTDB taxonomy): domain Bacteria; phylum Bacteroidota; class Bacteroidia; order Bacteroidales; family UBA10428; genus UBA10428. Next base: position 19,592 of record JAMIIA010000013.1, on the reverse strand, counting down.
ACAAAGTTGACATGGTAGATGATGCCGAGCTTCTCGAACTCGTTGAAATGGAAGTACGCGAATTACTCGACTTCTACGAATTCGATGGCAGCAACACTCCTGTTATTCATGGTTCTGCTTTGGGTGGTCTGAATGGCGATCCAAATTGGACCGATAAAATTATGGATCTGATGAACGCTGTAGATAGCTGGATTCCGATTCCTCCACGCGAAAGGGAAAAGCCATTCCTGATGCCAGTTGAAGATGTGTTTTCAATCACAGGACGTGGTACTGTAGCAACAGGCCGTATCGAAACAGGTGTTGTAAATACTGGCGATGAACTTTCTATTATTGGTCTTGGCGATGCTGCCCGCAAAACTGTTTGTACAGGGGTTGAAATGTTTCGCAAAATTCTTGATAGAGGTGAAGCTGGCGATAACGTAGGTTTGCTGCTTCGTGGAGTAGATAAAAATGAGATTAAAAGGGGAATGGTATTGGCTAAACCAGGTTCAATTACTCCGCATACTACATTCAAAGCCGAGGTATATATTCTGAAAAAAGAAGAAGGTGGACGTCACACTCCATTTCACAATAAATACCGTCCGCAGTTTTACCTCAGAACATTGGATGTAACTGGCGAGATTACTTTACCTGAAGGTACAGAAATGATTATGCCAGGTGATAACATTACCATCACTGTTCAGTTGATTACTCCGGTAGCTATGGATAAAGGTCTTCGCTTCGCTATCCGCGAAGGTGGCCGTACAGTAGGAGCCGGTCAGGTAACTGAAATTGTTGCATAATTAAAATAAAAATAAGATAAAAAGGTAAGCTCTCAAGGGCTTACCTTTTTTCTGGCATTAATAGGGGTATTCTCTTATACAATAAAGGAGAGCTCAATTAAAATACGGGTGTAGCTCAGTTGGTAGAGCACTGGTCTCCAAAACCAGGTGTCGGGCGTTCGAGTCGCTCCTCCCGTGCAAACAACGTACGTATGAAATTTATAGCCTACTTAAAAGATACTTACAACGAGCTGATCAACAAAGTAAGCTGGCCTTCCTGGGAAGAACTTCAGGAAAGTGCAATTGTTGTAATGATAGCCTCTTTAATATTTGCTTTGGTTATAGCATTGATGGATGTTTCTTTCAAAAACCTTATGGAAGGAATTTACGGACTTTTTTATAACGCATAAGCAAAGGAGAAGTCACAATGGAGCAGGAAAAAAAGTGGTATGTGCTTAGAGCAATTGGTGGTAAAGAAAAAAAAGCACAGGAGTACATCGAAAATGAAGTAGCCAGGTTAAACCTGCAAGATTACATTTCGCAGGTACTGATTCCGACTGAAAAAGTTTACCAAATTCGAAACGGGAAAAAGATTAGCAAAGAACGTAGCTATTTCCCCGGATATGTTCTTATTGAAGCTTCTCTGGTTGGGGAGATACCTCATATTTTAAAAAATATCCCAAACGTAATAGGTTTTCTGGGTCAACAAGGAGAAGAAGAACCAACACCTCTGCGCCTTACAGAAGTGAACCGGATACTTGGTAAAGTCGATGAACTTGTGGCCAGTGACGAGGAGTTAAATACACCTTTTTATGTAGGTGAATCGGTAAAAGTAATCGATGGGCCGTTTAATAGTTTTACCGGTGTGATTGAAGAAATAAACGAAGAAAAGAAAAAGCTTAAAGTAATGGTGAAAATTTTCGGTAGAAAAACACCTTTGGAATTAAGTTTTATGCAAGTAGAAAAAGAGTAGTTACGCGATAAGATGTACGCGACAACCAATAATGCTTCCTGGGCGACATCTTGTAATTAATATATATAAATCGGAAATACCTGTAAAATGGCAAAAGAAATTGCTGCATTAATCAAATTACAGATTCGTGGAGGTGCTGCCAATCCTTCGCCCCCGGTAGGACCAGCCTTAGGTTCTAAAGGCGTGAACATTATGGAGTTCTGTAAACAGTTCAACGCCCGGACCCAAGATAAAGCTGGCAAACTGCTGCCCGTGGTGATTACAGTATATGCGGATAAATCATTCGACTTTATTGTAAAAACCCCTCCGGTAGCTGTTCAGTTGCTTGAAGTTGCTAAAATCAAGAGTGGTTCAGCCGAACCAAACCGGATTAAAGTAGCATCGGTAACCTGGGATCAGGTGAAGTCAATAGCTGAAGACAAAATGCCTGATTTAAATGCATTTACTGTCAAATCGGCTATGCAAATGGTAGCAGGCACTGCGAGAAGTATGGGAATCACCGTGAAAGGTCAATTTCCAACACTTTAAAACTTAATACGTCGGAACAACAATGGCTAGATTGACTAAAAATCAAAAGATTGCATTAGAGAAAATTGAGCCTGGTAAGCAATACCATCTAATGGAAGCTGCCACTCTGGTGAAGGATGTTACCTTTACTAAGTTTGACGCTTCGGTAGACATCGACATCCGTTTGGGTGTTGACCCCCGCAAAGCAAACCAGATGGTACGTGGAGTTGTAACACTTCCCCACGGAACCGGTAAAGACACCCGGGTATTGGTATTGTGCACGCCAGATAAGGAATCTGAGGCTAAAGACGCTGGTGCCGACCATGTAGGTTTAGATGATTTTATTGAAAAAATCGAAAAAGGATGGACAGATGTGGATGTAATCATCACTATGCCCTCTGTTATGGGAAAAGTAGGTAAACTCGGACGTATATTAGGTCCACGTGGTTTGATGCCCAACCCCAAAAGTGGAACTGTTACCGTAGAAATTGGTAAAGCCGTGAAAGAAGTTAAAGCCGGTAAAATCGATTTCAAAGTTGATAAATACGGAATTGTTCATACCACTATTGGCAAGGTGTCGTTTACCCCGGAAAAACTTACCGAAAATGCCCGCGAATTTATTCATACAATCGTAAAACTTAAACCCACATCGGCAAAAGGTACTTATATCAAGAGCATTGCTCTTTCAAGTACCATGAGTCCTGGTGTTCGAGTCGATGCAAAAAGAATAGATGATTAATTTTAAAAATCGAAGACTTTTATGACACGGGACGAAAAACAACAGATAATCGATAACCTTGCTCAACAATTATCTGAGTCGAAACACTTTTATCTTGCCGATATTGAGGCGCTCAATGCTGAGCAATCAAGCAGGCTAAGGAGAAAATGTTTTGAGAAAGAGATTAAATTGATCGTTGTTAAAAATACCCTTCTTAAAAAAGCTCTGGAGAAAACTGAAGGAAAGTATGATGAATTGTTTCCAATTCTGAAAAAGAATACTTCAATTTTGCTGACCCAACAAAGCAGCATACCTGCCAAGCTTATTAAAGAGCTACGCCGCGAATGGGAGAAACCCATTCTCAAAGGAGCTTTTGTAGAAGAATCGGTATATATTGGCGACAATCAATTGGATGCTCTTGCTAGCATTAAATCTAAGGAAGAACTTGTTGGTGACATTGTAGCTCTGCTGCAATCGCCCGCCAAAAATGTTATTTCTGCTCTACAGTCGGGTGGTAATAAACTCGCTGGAATTGTAAAAACTTTACAAGAAAAAGAATCATAATTTAAATAGTAAAAAATAATACGAAAATGGCAGATTTGAAAGCTTTTGCTGAACAGCTCGTAAATCTTACTGTTAAAGAAGTTAACGAACTAGCTGAAATTCTTAAAAAAGAGTACGGTATTGAACCTGCAGCTGCTGCTGTAGCTGTTGCTGCACCTGCGGCAGGCGGTGGCGCTGCTGCTGTGGAAGAAAAAACATCTTTTGATGTAATTCTGAAATCACCAGGTGGAGCCAAATTACAAATTGTTAAACTGGTAAAAGAACTTACCGGCCTTGGCTTAAAAGAGGCTAAAGAAGTAGTTGACAAAGCCCCTGCACCGATTAAAGAAGGTGTTACTAAGGATGAAGCTAACGCATTAAAAGCACAATTAGAAGAAGCAGGAGCTGAAGTTGAACTTAAATAAGACATTAAGATATACATATAGCTCTTAGTGGTTTAGTCCCGATGGTTACCATCGGGATTAAGCCTTTTTGTCATTTAAAGTAACTTAAGTTCCGAAATTTTATTCTTCAGATAATGTCAGCGAAAAATTCAGTAAACGAAAGGATATCTTTCGCTTCACTCAAAAGTCAACTCGAATACCCCGATTTTCTCGAAATACAGTTAAAATCCTTTAAAGAGTTTTTTCAACTCGATACTACCCCCGAAGATCGCGGGAATGAAGGTTTGTGCAAAGTATTTCATGAGAATTTCCCCATTTCCGATACACGCAACAATTTTGTATTGGAATTTATCGACTACTTCATCGATCCACCACGTTATTCCATCGACGAGTGTATTGAGCGTGGCCTTACCTACAGCGTGCCGCTTAAAGCCAAGTTAAAGCTTTATTGCACCGACCCGGAACACGAAGATTTCGATACCGTAATTCAGGATGTGTACCTGGGAACTATTCCCTACATGACTGATCGTGGTTTATTCGTCATCAATGGTGCCGAAAGGGTAGTGGTCTCCCAATTACACAGGTCTCCCGGAGTTTTCTTTGGTCAGAGCCTTCATGCCAATGGCACAAAACTCTATTCGGCAAGGATTATTCCTTTCCGCGGATCGTGGATTGAGTTTGCTACGGATATCAACAATGTGATGTATGCATACATCGACCGTAAAAAGAAATTACCCGTAACCACACTGTTGCGTTCAATCGGTTACGAGAGCGATAAAGATATTCTCGAGATTTTTGATCTGGCTGACGAGATTAAAGTATCGAAAGCAGTACTTAAAAAATTAATTGGCCGCAGGCTCGCCGCCCGCGTGTTAAAAACATGGGTAGAAGACTTCGTCGACGAAGATACCGGAGAGGTAGTTTCGATCGAACGGAACGAAGTAATTATCGACCGCGAAACCATTCTAGAAAAAGACCACGTCGACGAAATTGTCGATGCCGGTGCGAAAACCATTCTTCTCCACAAAGAGAACCTTAACCAGATCGATCACGAAATCATCTACAACACCCTTCAAAAAGATCCTTGTAACTCAGAGAAAGAGGCGGTATTGTACATCTATCGTCAATTGAGGAATTCAGAACCACCTGATGAGGCTACAGCACGCGATGTGATCGACAAACTATTCTTCTCCGATAAACGTTACGACCTGGGCGAAGTTGGACGGTACAGGATTAACAAGAAATTGAAGCTCAATACCTTAAAGGATGTGAAAGTTCTTACCAAAGAAGACATCATTGAGATTATAAAATACCTGATCGAACTTATCAACTCCAAGACCGATGTTGACGATATCGATCACCTTAGTAACCGCCGTGTGCGTACCGTGGGCGAGCAACTCTACAACCAGTTTGGCGTGGGTTTGGCTCGTATGGCCCGTACCATTCGTGAGCGTATGAATGTGCGCGACAATGAGGTTTTCACACCCATTGACCTGATTAATTCAAAAACGCTTTCATCGGTTATCAATTCATTTTTTGGGACTAACCAGCTGTCGCAATTTATGGATCAGACCAATCCATTGTCGGAGATGACACATAAACGTCGCCTTTCGGCTCTCGGACCTGGCGGATTATCGCGTGAACGCGCCGGATTTGAGGTGCGCGACGTACACTATACCCACTATGGTCGTCTTTGCCCCATAGAAACCCCCGAGGGACCAAACATTGGTCTTATCTCCTCGCTTTGCGTATTTGCTAAAATCAATGAACTCGGATTTATTGAAACCCCCTATCGCCAGGCGGCTGATGGTGTGGTTGATCTCACTTTAGAGGGAATTAAATACCTTTCTGCTGAAGAAGAAGAGGGTGTAATCATAGCCCAGGCCAATGCCCCTCTTGATGAAAATGGTAAGTTTATACGTACACGGGTAAAAACACGTCTCGAAGCCGATTATCCGGTAGTGGGTCCAAAAGAAGTTCATCTGATGGACGTTGCTCCGAACCAGATAGCCTCTATTGCAGCATCGCTTATTCCCTTTTTGGAGCACGACGATGCTAACCGGGCCCTTATGGGTTCGAACATGATGCGCCAGGCTGTTCCGCTTATGAAACCTGAGGCTCCGATTGTGGGTACAGGAATAGAACAAAGAGTGGTTCAGCATTCTCGACTTCTGGTTGTTGCAGAAGGAGATGGTGTAATAGAATATGTAGACAGCAACGAAATTGTGGTTCACTACGAGCTTACAGAAGACGAAAAATTTGTGAGCTTCGAAGGAGAATCTAAACGCTATAAGCTGCCAAAATACCGTAAAACAAACCAGGGTACCTGTATCAACCTGCAGCCTATTGTTCGCAAAGGACAAAAAGTTATAAAAGGTCAGATACTCACTGAAGGTTACGGGACCGAAAGTGGAGAATTAGCTCTTGGTCGCAACCTGATGGTGGCATTTATGCCCTGGAAAGGTTACAACTTTGAGGATGCGATTGTGATCTCAGACAAAGTAGTACGCGAAGATGTGTTTACTTCTATTCATATCGACGAGCATATGCTTGAAGTACGTGATACCAAACGCGGGCTCGAAGAACTTACATCTGATATTCCAAACGTAAGTGAAGAAGCTACCAAAAACCTCGACGAAAACGGACTGATTCGCATTGGTGCCACCATTGTTCCGGGTGATATTTTAATTGGTAAGATTACTCCGAAGGGAGAATCGGATCCATCGCCCGAAGAAAAACTTCTTCGTGCTATTTTCGGCGATAAAGCCGGCGATGTGAAAGATGCCTCGCTAAAGGCTTCTCCCTCACTGTTTGGTACTGTCATTGACAAGAAGCTTTTCTCGCGTTCGGTGAAAGACCGGAAATTAAAAGCCGCTACAAAACCTATTCTCGATAAAATCGAAGAAGAATTTGAACGCAACTCAGCACAGCTTAAAGTCAAACTGGTTGATAAGCTCTTTATCCTCACCAACGGCAAAACATCGCAGGGAGTAAAAGACTACCTGAATATCGATGTGATACCCAAAGGAGCCAAGTTTTCGCTTCGTGTGCTGCAAGATATCGATTACATGAATGTGAATCCCTTGCGCTGGACCACCGAGAAACCGAAGAATGACATGATCAAGCAATTGATCAATAATTTCATTTTGAAATACAAAGAAGTGGATGCCATTTACAAGCGGAAGAAATACAACGTTACCATTGGCGATGAACTCCCAGCTGGAATTGTGCAGTTGGCTAAAGTGTATATTGCACAAAAACGTAAACTTAAGGTAGGTGATAAAATGGCCGGACGTCATGGTAACAAAGGTATTGTGGCTAAAATCGTGCGTCAGGAAGACATGCCTTTCCTTGAAGATGGAACTCCTGTTGACATTGTGCTGAACCCGCTTGGTGTGCCTTCAAGGATGAACCTTGGACAGATATATGAAACCGTGTTGGGTTGGGCAGGTAAAGAATTGGGAATTAAGTTTGCCACCCCAATTTTCGATGGTGCTACAATTGACGAAATCAATGAATATACTGGAAAAGCAGGCATACCCCGTTTTGGTAAAACATACCTTTACGATGGTGGTACAGGCGATCGCTTTGATCAGCCCGCTACAGTAGGCATTATTTATATGCTTAAACTGGGCCACATGGTCGACGACAAGATGCATGCCCGTTCAATTGGACCTTATTCACTCATTACACAACAACCCCTTGGTGGTAAAGCCCAGTTTGGTGGTCAGCGTTTTGGTGAGATGGAAGTTTGGGCGCTTGAAGCCTTTGGTGCTGCACACATCTTGCAGGAGATACTCACGGTTAAATCAGACGATGTAAATGGTCGTGCCAAAACTTATGAGGCAATTGTGAAAGGTGAACCGATGCCCGAACCGGGTATTCCTGAATCACTCAACGTATTGCTTCACGAATTAAGAGGTCTTGGACTAAGCGTGAACCTGATTTAATAGTTATTATTATTTTCTTAACGATAGAAATATATTCGGCATATGTCATTCAGAAAAGACACAAAACAAAAAAGCAATTTTACCAAAATTGCCATTGGTCTTGCTTCTCCCGAAGAGGTTCTGGAGAATTCGAGTGGGGAGGTGTTAAAACCTGAAACAATTAATTACCGCACCTACAAACCCGAACGCGATGGTTTGTTTTGCGAACGTATTTTCGGACCTGTAAAGGATTATGAATGCCACTGTGGAAAGTACAAACGTATCCGTTACAAGGGTATTGTTTGCGACCGTTGTGGTGTGGAAGTAACCGAGAAAAAAGTACGTCGTGAGCGCATGGGCCACATATCGCTTGTGGTTCCTGTGGCGCATATCTGGTATTTTAAATCGCTTCCGAACAAAATAGGTTACCTGCTAGGTTTGCCTTCGAAAAAGCTCGATTCAATTATTTATTACGAACGCTATGTGGTTATTAACCCAGGCGTGAAGGCAGGAGATGGCGTAAAATACCTCGATTTTCTGACTGAAGAAGAGTACCTCGATATTCTCGATACCCTTCCAAAAGAAAACCAGTTTCTCGATGAAAACGATCCGGATAAATTTATCGCGGATATGGGTGCCGACGCTCTTTATAAATTGCTCGGGCGCCTCGAACTGGATGAATTATCGTTCCAGTTGCGTTACAAAGCCAGCACCGAAACATCGCAACAGCGTAAGAGCGAAGCCCTCAAGCGTTTGCAGGTGGTAGAAGCCTTTAGGGCATCAAAAGGTGTGAATAAACCAGAATGGATGATTGTGAAAACCGTTCCGGTTATTCCCCCCGAGTTACGCCCGCTTGTTCCGCTGGATGGTGGCCGTTTTGCCACTTCCGACCTGAATGATCTTTACCGTCGGGTAATTATTCGCAACAACCGTCTGAAAAGACTGATTGAAATAAAGGCTCCTGAAGTTATTTTGCGTAACGAAAAACGTATGCTTCAGGAAGCAGTTGATTCTTTATTCGATAACTCACGTAAATCGAATGCCGTAAAAACCGATGCCAACAGACCGCTGAAATCTCTTTCAGACAGTTTGAAAGGAAAGCAGGGACGTTTTCGTCAAAACTTGCTCGGTAAACGTGTTGACTATTCAGCGCGTTCGGTAATTGTGGTGGGTCCTGAATTGAAATTGCATGAGTGTGGTTTGCCAAAAGACATGGCTGCCGAACTTTACAAACCTTTTGTTATTCGCAAGCTTATCGAAAGAGGTATTGTAAAAACCGTAAAATCGGCTAAAAAAATTGTCGACCGTAAAGATCCCGTCGTATGGGATATTCTGGAAAATGTGCTTAAAGGACACCCGGTATTGCTTAACCGTGCCCCCACGCTGCATAGATTGGGTATACAGGCTTTTCAACCAAAATTAATCGAAGGTAAGGCTATTCAGCTTCACCCTCTGGTTTGTACGGCATTTAACGCCGACTTTGATGGTGACCAGATGGCGGTTCACCTTCCCCTAGGACATGCAGCAGTATTAGAAGCACAGATTCTGATGCTGGCAGCCCATAACATTCTGAACCCAGCTAACGGTGCTCCAATTAACGTTCCCTCACAGGATATGGTATTGGGTCTGTATTATACTACCAAGGCGCGTAAAAGCACCAAAGAATTCCCCGTTCGTGGCGAAGGAATGACTTTCTACTCACCCGAAGAGGTTCAGATAGCCTTTAACGAAAAAAGGGTCGATCTGCATGCTGAGATAAAGGTAAGGGTAAAAGACAGAGTAGCGGGAAATCCTGTTGTTCATATCATTGAATCAACAGTAGGTAGGGTTCTATTCAACGAAACTGTTCCCGAAGAAGTAGGTTACATCAACGAAGTACTTACCAAGAAATCGCTTCGCGAGATTATCGGTCGTGTATTAAAAATCACTGGTGTGGCCAAAACAGCCAAATTCCTTGATGACATCAAAGACCTTGGCTATTACATGGCCTTTAAAGGTGGCTTGTCCTTTAACCTCGACGATGTTATCGTCCCCGACGATAAGGAGCAACTTGTGGCCGATGGTTACGCCCAGGTAGATGAAGTAATGAACAACTACAACATGGGTTTCATTACCAACAACGAACGTTACAACCAGATTATTGATATCTGGACGCATACCAATGCCCGTTTGACTCAAACACTCATGACCAAGCTGATCAATGACAGACAAGGTTTCAATGCCGTGTACATGATGCTTGATTCAGGTGCGAGGGGTTCGAAAGAGCAAATTCGCCAGCTTTCGGGTATGAGGGGTCTTATGGCAAAACCACAAAAATCAGGTTCTGTCGGCTCCGAAATTATTGAGAACCCAATTCTTTCGAACTTTAAAGAAGGTCTTTCGGTTTTGGAATACTTTATCTCTACTCACGGTGCCCGTAAGGGTCTTGCCGATACAGCCCTTAAAACGGCTGATGCGGGTTATCTAACCCGTAGGTTGGTAGACGTATCGCAAGATGTGATTGTATCGGAAGAAGACTGTGGTACTTTAAGAGGTCTGGTAGCCAATGCCATTAAAAATAACGAAGAGGTTGTTGAATCGCTCTTCGAGCGTATACTTGGCCGCACAGCGGTGCACGATGTATATCATCCGCTTACAGGCAAGCTTATCATTCACTCCGGCGAAGAGATTACCGAAGAAGTAGCCAGAGTAATTGAAGATTCGCCTATCGAACAACTCGAAATTCGTTCAGTATTAACCTGCGAATCGAAAAAAGGTATATGCGCCAAATGTTATGGCCGCAACCTGGCGACAAACCGCATGGTTCAGAACGGTGAGGCCGTGGGTGTAATTGCTGCCCAGTCAATCGGTGAGCCTGGTACACAGCTTACACTTCGTACTTTCCACGTAGGGGGTACAGCTTCGAATATCACTGCCGACTCCAGCGTGGTTACAAAATACGATGGTGTAGCGGAATTTGAAGAATTGCGCACAGTAACCCGTAAAGAAGAATCGGGCCAGAAAATAGATGTTGTAATTGGTCGTTTGGCCGAATTGAGGATAATCGATAAAAACACCGGAATTACTCTTACTACACATAGCATACCTTACGGTGCGCGCCTATATGTAAAGGATAAATCGGAAGTTAAAAAAGGAACAGTCGTGTGCGACTGGGATCCCTACAATGCCGTTATTATTTCCGAAATGGCCGGTAGTGTGGCTTTTGATAGCGTAATTGAAGGCGTTACTTTTAAAGAAGAAAGTGACGAACAAACCGGTTATCGCGAAAAGGTAATTATCGAAACTCGCGATAAAACAAAAAACCCCACCATCAAAGTACTTTCGGTTGAAGGCGATGTATTAAAAGTTTATAACCTTCCGGTGGGTGCCCACATTACCGTTACCGAAGGAGAAAACATCAATACAGGCGATATTCTTGTGAAGATACCCCGTGCAGTTGGTAAATCGGGCGATATAACTGGTGGTTTGCCACGTGTAACCGAGTTATTCGAGGCCCGTAACCCTTCGAACCCTGCTGTGGTATCGGAAATCGACGGCGAGGTATCGTTTGGTAAAATAAAAAGAGGTAACCGCGAAATTGTGATTACATCCAAAACAGGCCAGGTGAAGAAATACCTTGTACAGCTTTCGAAACAAATACTTGTGCAGGAAAGCGATTATGTACGCGCAGGAATTCCTTTATCTGATGGTGCTATCACCCCATCCGATATTCTTAATATCAAAGGACCAACAAAAGTTCAGGAGTATATCGTGAACGAAGTCCAGGAAGTTTACCGTATGCAAGGTGTAAAAATCAACGACAAACACTTCGAGATTATCGTGCGCCAAATGATGCGCAAAGTCGAAATTGTGGATCCGGGTGATACCAAATTTCTCGAGAAACAAATCGTGGACAAATGGGTATTCATGGACGAGAATGACTGGATTTATGGCAAAAAAGTGATAATGGATGAGGGAGAATCGCAAAACCTGCGCCCCGGTCAGATTATTACCGCACGCAAACTTCGCGACGAGAACTCGATGCTTAAACGCAAGGATATGAAGCTGGTAGAAGCTCGCGATGCCATACCTGCTACCTCAGCCCAGATTCTGCAAGGTATTACAAAAGCAGCCCTTCAAACTAAGAGCTTTATGTCAGCTGCTTCGTTTCAGGAGACTACTAAAGTTCTTAACGAAGCTGCTATTTCAGGTAAAATTGATTTGCTCGAAGGCTTGAAAGAAAATGTGATTGTTGGTCACCTTATTCCTGCAGGAACAGGTCTTCGTAAATACCATAAAATAACGGTTGCTCCGGTTGAAGATTATGAAAAACTCGAGCTCCCTGAATAATATTAAGCAAATAGAATTAGCATACTATGGACGACCAGAAAAACAAAGGAAAGATAAACATTGAGTTGAAGGAAGATATAGCACAGGGCATTTATTCGAATCTGGCTATTATTACCCATTCGGCTTCGGAGTTTGTACTTGACTTTGTGCGTGTAATGCCAGGAGTGCCAAAAGCCGAGGTAAAATCGAGGATAATTCTTACCCCCGAGCATGCCAAGCGACTCTTAATGGCCCTTCAGGATAATCTTGCGAAATACGAGGCGGTGCATGGCCGCATTAAAGACCTTGAAGGCGGTGGAACCGCGCTACCACTTAATTTTGGCGGACCTACAGCCCAGGCATAATTAAGTAAGGGTGCTTCGTGAGAAGCACCCTTTTTTTATTGTCTGCCATGCTTCTTTAAAATCTTTCTATATTAGCGTATTGCCTTTGGTAAAAGCTAATTTCTCTTATATTTGCTCCCCGTAATTTTAAACACAATATACATATTATGATGAAGGGTTTAAAGATCATTGTACTAGCCAAGCAGGTTCCGGATACACGTAATGTAGGAAAAGATGCCATGAAAGCCGATGGAACGGTAAACAGGGCAGCCCTGCCAGCTATTTTTAATCCTGAAGATTTGAATGCGCTCGAGCAGGCTCTTCGACTAAAAGATAAGGTAGAAGAAAGCACGGTGACCTTGCTTACCATGGGACCAGGTCGCGCCGCAGAAATCATTCGTGAAGGATTGTATCGAGGTGCTGATAATGGGTATTTGTTAACCGACAGGGCTTTTGCTGGTGCCGACACCCTGGCTACTTCTTATGCCCTTTCTTGCGCCATTCGTAAAATAAAAGAATTTGATGTAATTATTGCCGGCCGGCAGGCTATTGATGGCGATACCGCACAGGTAGGTCCACAGGTAGCCGAAAAGCTTGGATTGCCCCAGGTTACCTATGCCGAGGAAATTATTGAAGTAAAAAAGAAGTCCCTGATTATCAAACGCCGCCTTGAAAACGGAATCGAAATAGTTGAATGTCCTGTGCCTTGCGTCATTACTGTGAATGCTTCTGCACCCGAATGCCGCCCGCGCAATGCGAAATCGCTCATGAAATTTAAACATGCCCGCACTTCCACCGAAAGGCAGGAGGCTTCAGAAGACTATATCGATATGGTAACTGAAAGACCCTACCTCAACCTTCGCGAGCTGAGTGTAAATGATATCGAAACAGATATTAACCAGTTGGGGCTTAGCGGTTCGCCAACGAAAGTAAAGAAAATTGAGAATGTTGTTTTTCAGGCTAAAGAATCGAAGGTAATCACCGCTGCCGACGACCAGATCGACTCCTTGATGAAAGAACTTATCAGCAACCATACCCTGGGTTAATGGCGGGGTCATTGATCAAACCAAGTGTAAACAATAAAACAGAAAATTGTGAATAGTATATTTGTCATCTGCGAAATAGAAAAAGGCAAAATTGCCGACGTCAGCCTTGAGCTGATGACCAAAGGCCGCTCATTGGCCAACGAGCTTAAATGCAAATTGGAAGCACTCGTAATCGGTCATAAGCTTTCGGACATTGAGAAAGAATTGTATCCCTTTGGTGCCGATAAGGTATGGGTAGCCGACGATCCTCGTTTGGAAGTGTATACCACCCTGCCATACAATTCCATTGCAGTAAAGCTTTTTAAGGAAGAAAAGCCTCAGATTGCCCTTTTAGGCGCCAGCACTTTTGGCCGCGACCTGGGGCCCCGTGTATCGTCACAACTGGTAAGCGGATTAACTGCCGATTGTACTTCGCTTGAAATTGGCGATCACGAAGATAAAAAAGCCGGCAAGGATTATAAAAACCTGCTTTATCAGATACGTCCAGCCTTTGGTGGTAATATCATAGCCACCATTATTAACCCCGATAACAGGCCACAGATGGCCACGGTGCGCGAGGGTGTAATGAAAAAGGAAATATTCGACCCCAGTTACAAAGGTGAGTTGGTTAAGCTCGATGTGAATAAGTATACATCAGAGGCCGACTACGTGGTGAAAGTAATTGAGCGCCACATGGAAAGTTCTAAAGTAAACATTAAAAACTCGTCTATCATTGTGGCTGGAGGCTATGGTGTTGGTTCGAAAGAGAACTTCAACCTTCTTTTTGAACTTGCCCACCTGATCAATGCCGAAGTTGGTGCCTCGCGTGCTGCAGTCGATGCCGGTTTTGCAGGCCACGATCGCCAAATTGGCCAGACTGGTGTTACTGTACGTCCGAAGTTGTACATCGCCTGCGGAATCTCCGGCCAGGTGCAACACCTTGCAGGTATGCAGGAATCGTCGATGATTATTTCCATCAACAACGATCCGGAAGCACCTATCAACAAAATTGCTGATTACATCATTACTGGGAGCATCGATGAGGTTGTGCCCAAAATGATCAAATACTACAAGAAAAACAGCAAATAAGTATTCGGCAAAAAAGTAAAATCTTAAAAGAATAAAAAAATGGATAATTTCTATCTAGATAACCCCGATTTAAAGTTTCACCTGACGCATCCATTGATGAAAAAAATTGTAGCCCTCAAAGAGCGCAATTATGTGGACAAAGAAAAATTCGATTATGCTCCCATCGATTTCGAAGATGCCATGGACAGCTACGACAAGGTGTTGGAAATAGTTGGGGATATTTGTTCCAACATTGTTGCGCCTAATGCTGAAAGCGTCGATGCAGAAGGTCCTCAGCTGGTAAATGGTGAAGTAATCTATGCCAGAGGCACGCAGGAAAATCTCGATGCCCTCATCAAAGCAGGATTAATGGGCATTACCCTTCCGCGTGAATACAACGGACTTAATTTTTCAATTGTACCCTATACCATGGCAGCCGATATGGTTTCGCGTGCCGATGCCAGCTTTGTGAATGTATGGGGTTTGCAGGATTGCGCCGAAACCATTCATGAATTTGCCGACGATTTACAAAAAAAGGAATACCTGACCCGTGTATCGGCAGGAGAGACCATGGCCATGGACTTGACCGAACCCGATGCCGGATCGGACTTGCAAGCTGTGCAGCTGAAAGCCACTTTTAACGAAAAAGATGGCAAATGGTACTTAAACGGAGTGAAACGTTTTATTACCAACGGCGATGGCCATATTTCGCTGGTACTTGCCCGTTCTGAAGAAGGAACCCACGATGGTCGCGGACTTTCGATGTTTATATACGACCGCAAGAGTGGGGGTGTTACAGTACGTCGTATTGAGCATAAATTGGGTATTATTGGTTCACCCACTTGCGAACTTGTCTTTAAAAATGCACCTGCCGAATTGGTTGGTCAGCGTAAACTTGGGCTTATTAAATATGTAATGTCGCTGATGAATGGCGCCCGCCTGGGAATTGCTGCCCAGTCGGTAGGAATTGCCGAGGCAGCTTACCGCGAAGGATTAAACTATGCCAAAGAGCGCGAGCAGTTTGGCAAACCAATTATCAAATTCCCGGCAGTGTACGAACTGATTTCGCGTTCTAAAGCCAAACTCGATGCTACCCGCACCCTTCTTTATGAAACAGCCCGTTTTGTTGATGTTTACAAAGCTTATGAGCACATTGCCAAAGACCGTACTCTTGAAAAAGAAGAACGCGAGGAGATGAAACATTACCAAAAGCTGGCCGACTTTTATACTCCCCTGGTAAAAGGTTTGTCGTCGGAGGTATGCAACCAGCTTGCATACGATTCGCTTCAGATTCATGGCGGTTCTGGTTTTATGAAAGATTATCCCATCGAACGCATCTACCGCGATGCCCGCATTACTTCTATTTACGAGGGTACTACTCAGTTGCAGGTAGTAGCTGCCATTCGCGGGGTAACAACAGGTGCTTACATCAAACAAATTCGTGAATACGAGCTAACTGAAATTAAACCTGAGTTACACACCTATCGCCGGAATCTTATTCAAATGACCGAAGAGTTTGAGGAAGCTGTCGAACGGGTTACTTCTTTCAACGACAACGAATATGTCGATTTTCATGCACGTCGCATGGTGGAGATAGCTGGTAACATTATAATGGGTTACTTATTGGTGCTCGATACCAACCGCGATAGCAAATACTGGCGCTCGCTTGAGGTATTCCTGAAAATAGCCAGAGCCGAGAATAAATCGAATGCAGAAGTCATTCGCTTTTCTAATATCAACGACCTCGGGCGTTTTAAAATAGAATAGTTGGTTTATTGAATATAGAAACCCGGGTTCAGTTTTGAGTCCGGGTTTTTTTTGCCGCAATCCTTTCGTTTATTCGAAACGCAAAAGATAAATACCAGTTCATGATACCCTATACCATTGCCCCGGCCGGATTAATCGGAAGTGTAAAAATCATATACATTTGTCAAAAAAAATAGACATATTCCTTTGTTTCTGCGTAAGAAGTTTAAACTTAAACTGAACTACTCATGGTTGAAACTATCATGCGCACCATCGAAGAACTAAAGCAGCAAATTAAGAATAATGTCGAAACCATTACCCAAAATCAAAGCTCTATTCAGGCTATGCTTAAGCATAAGATGAATGCCGATTACGCGGGGCAGTTTGAGCTGATAAGCGAACAAAACCGTGAACTGCTAGCCCAGAATAACGACCTGATTAATGTGCAGCTTACCTTGGTGAATTTTTTGGGTAAATACAAAGACACTGCTATTTTGCGCCAGGATATTCCTCTGATCGATATTTATTCAGTTACCGATGAGCAGGAAGTTTTTGCTCTTACAATAAAAGGAAAACTCAATTTTAACGAAGAACATCCTTTTTACCAGTCGCCCGCCTTTATAGAGAAGCTGATTCATTTTTATTTGCAGAAGGAAGAGTATGAATATTGCCAGCAACTTAACCGACTTAAAGAATCTACAGGACAAGAAAAATAAACGCCAAAGGCCAATAAAAAAGCGCTCCATCGATTTCGATGGAGCGCTTTGCTTTTATCCCTTACAATCAGGCAAACTTTTGTGCGAGAATGGTTTTAAGGGTAGGGGAAGTAATTTCGTCTAATTCGTATTGAACCCGAACGGTTGGTTTATTGATTTTTACAATCCGGTTCAGGTCAATAGGCGTTCCGATTATTACTGCTTCGCAATCGACTTTATTGATGGTATCCTCGAGGTCTTTAATTTGTTCGTCACCATAACCCATTGCAGGGAGCAGGGCTCCAATTTCGGGGTATTTTTTAAAGGTTTCGGTAATGGTGCCTTTTGTCCAGGGTCGCGGGTCAATAATTTCGCTGGCACCAAACTGACGGGCAGCCACCACACCGGCACCATATTTCATTTCGCCATGCGTAAGGGTGGGGCCATCTTCGACAACCAGTACACGCTTGCCTTTTATTTTTTCCGGCGCATCGAGAATAAGCTTTGAATTGGCTTTTATTACTATGGCCTTCGGATTATGCTTTTTAATGTTTTCTTCCAGCTGTTTGATATTCTCTGCGGGAGCACTGTCTACTTTGTTAATTACAATTACATCGGCGCGGAGAAAATTCACCTGTCCGGGGTAATAGAGTAATTCGTGGCCCACCCGGTGCGGATCTACCACTACAATTTCGAGGTCTGATTTATAGAAAGGGGTATCGTTGTTGCCACCATCCCATAGAATAATGTCGGCTTCCTTTTCGGCTTCGCGCACAATAGCCTCATAATCTACTCCCGCATATATCACCCTTCCGCGGTCGATATGTGGTTCGTATTCTTCCATCTCTTCGATGGTGCACTTATGTTTTTTTAGGTCTTCTACTGAAGCAAAGCGTTGTACCTTTTGCGCTACCAGGTCGCCATAGGGCATGGGGTGGCGGATAGCCACTACTTTCTTACCCATGCTGGTGAGCACGTCGCTTACAATACGCGAGGTTTGTGATTTTCCGCATCCGGTGCGGATAGCACATACCGAAACCACAGGCTTTACCGATTCTACCATGGTGCGGGTGGGCGATGCAACCGAAAACTTGGTTCCTGCAGCCTGGGCAATAGCGCCAATCTGCATCAGATGTGTGTAGGTTACATCAGAATAAGAAAAGAGTACCTCATCGGCCTGCAACTTCTTTATCAGGTCGGAAAGCTCCGATTCGGGATAAATTTGGATGCCCTTAGGATATTGGGTGCCGGCCAGTTCTGCCGGATATTTACGGCCATCGATGTTTGGAATTTGTGTGGCGGTAAAAGCCACAACCTCTACGTTCGGGTTGTTGCGGTAGAGCACATTGAAATTGTGAAAATCACGGCCGGCTGCGCCGCAAATAATTACACGTCTTGTCTTCATAGCATATTAGGGTTTATGTGATATAATATTGTTGCTGCAATTTATCTTTTTAAGGCTTTTTATTGCATGACTAATTGCAGGCTTTTATATATACCCCCTTTCTGCCAAAAACACCTAATAATACCTTTAAAATCGTTTTTGTCTGATGGCTGTGTTTTCCCCCAACTGGCGCAAGGTACGCTTGTGCCTTATCATCCGTTCAAGACAATAATTCAACATCTATTAATCCTTCACTACGCTGTAAGATTTCTTTACCGCAATAATTCTGTAGCAAATGCAACAAAAATAAAAAAGCGTAATCCCGATGGACATCGGGATTACGCTTCGTCTCTTCGTTTATTTATTGTGCTTGTTATTCAGACAAGCTAAGCTTAGTTAGGGATTACCGGTAATTAATTATTATGGTGTTTCACCTTATGCCACTTATCATAAATAAGTGTAATAGCGATTCCTAAAAGACCTATAACTGATAATACTACGAAAAAATAAACTGCTAAGTCCATATCTATTTCCTCCTACTTTTCTTTAATAATATAAAGCCCCAAACTGCAAAAATAAAAGTGGCCAACCCACCTGCAATAAGAACATAAGCTTTATTGGCACTTATTTCTAATATCACGCTCAAAACTACTCCTCCAAAGGTTAGTTTTGATATATCGATAAAATATTCTGCAAGTTCTTTTCTCATGGCGTTAAAAGCAAAGGTAAATTTTTTCAGTTAAACCATAAAAAAAGCAAAGTGTTTTAACAATAGTAAAGTGTTTTTTCTTTGGCTTCACCTTGCTAGCTTGGGTTTAGGTTTGCTGAGCTCTTCCCACTGCCGCAAGTTTAGCATTGTTACTCCCTGCGGTCCCCGAAAAAAAATCGGGGCAGGCTGTGAGCTCACTTCGCTCGATTCGCTGAGCTCTTCCGATGAACATCGGAAACGGTTGCGACTTGTGGTTAAAACAAATTTAATCCCCCTCTCAGCGTAGTTTTCACTCATAGCCGTCAGTTTAAGAAGGGGGTTTCCTGTATAATCCACATATACAGCAACTTACATGGCATAAATTATGGAAACTGGATGTTTCCATAATTTATTTTTTTGAAGGCCATTTGACTCAGGCTTCAAGAACCCGGCCTATAAGATTCAAGTTGCCTTTTGCTTAATTAAAAATAAGCAAAAC
>JAMIIA010000012.1:0-3166 GCA_035913795.1 Bacteroidales bacterium | reverse complement strand
GCGGCTTTGATCCGGTCCCGGCTTTCTTTCACGGAGGCATCCGGTAGGCCGACCGTGGCAAATTGTGGCAGTCCCTGGGAAACATCCACTTCCACCGATACGGGGTATGATTCCATACCGATAACACTCATACTGAACACTTTTATGAACACTTTTTCTCTCCGAGGAAGATTTTACGATAAAAAATACTAGCTAATCACGGTATTTATATCAAGTTTTTAATTTACTCCAAAAATGTTTTCGACTTCCTTGACTCATAAAAGACGCTGTGCTAGGTTCTGCTCAAATTGTTTCGGCTCATATAAATTCAAACATACTAAAGTCAGTTGCCGCCATGAAAAAGCTATCCCATATTAACGATGCAGGCCAGGTTCAGATGGTGGACGTGACCGGTAAAGCAAAGACCGTCCGAAGGGCTAAAGCCCGAGGCCAAGTGCAAATGAAAAGCGGCACCCTGAAACTTCTTGCAGAAGGCCGGATGGCTAAAGGCAACGTGCTAACGACCGCCAAAATCGCAGGCATCATGGCGGCAAAAAAAACCGGCGAGTTTATTCCGCTGTGTCATCCACTGGGCCTGACCGGTATTGACATCGATTTTACAATTGACCGGGAAAACTCACAGGTGGTCATTGAAGCACAGGTTCAGACGGTTGGACAAACAGGTGTAGAAATGGAAGCACTGACAGCCGTCAGTGTTGCCGCGCTGACTATTTATGACATGTGCAAAGCAGTGGATAAGGAAATGATTCTCAGTGATATTTTACTGCTGGAAAAAAGCGGCGGTAAAAGCGGCACCCTCATCAGAAAAGCGCTGAAAAAGTTCGGAGACAACACGTGAATCAGATTTATAAAATTAAAAAACAATTTATTGTTCCTTTTATGATCGCGGTTGCCCTTTTATTTGTACTTTGGGCGTTGAGTCTTTGTAGCGGGCAAACCTGGGAAAAAATCATTCTTGCAGTTTTATGCGTAACAACAATGGTCATTGCCATTGAGGCATACGAAAGAGAGGTTACGGCTTCTGAAGACGGATTGCGCATTAAAAAATTTTTTCGCATAAAAAATTTCACCTGGGCGGAAATCACGCATCTGGGTGTTGTCATCATGCGAAATAAAGCTTACTTTCTTCTGACCACAACCAAAGGATTTTATATGTTTTCCAACCTTCTTCAGGATCATACTCGCTTGATCCGCCATTTGGCGGAAAAGCTCGGAGATGAAAAAGCGGAAGTGGAAATCAAAAATTATTTGGGAAATCCCATCGAACGAACATCTCTGATTGTTTTAACCTGGATTGCCCTGATGATAATTGTCGCGATTATCCTGACCAAGTTGGTTATATTATAGGTTCCGTTCGTCGTTGAGAATATCAAAAATATTTAAGTGAATAGCTTCATTATAAATATGGATTCAAATGCAGGAGTTTTATGACCATGAGAGAAAAAAAACAGAATAAACCAGCAGCGGTAATTGGTGTTCAAGAAAAACTTTACGCGGCGGTCGAAGAAATATTGGAAAAAAAGCTGGACGATCTGGCAACGGTCTTATCAGTTTCGGACAACGGCAACGGCAAAAGCAAACTTCATGCGGAAGTCATGGCGATGGTGGAAAAAGGGCTCTTCAAGATCGCCCTGAGACGCTCCGGTTACATCAAAAGCACGGCAGCAACGTTTCTGGGTATCAATCGCAACACGTTTACCGATAAAATGGCCAAGTTGGGCATCGACTGTGAGAAAATCAAATAGCTTTCCTAAAAATATCTAAATCCTTCATCGTTAAAAAATTTAGATACCTTGCTGAAAAAAATCCATTAACCTTAGGAACGGTTATTGCAGACCCATGGTCAATAACCGGAGCAACGAAGCGGTATGGAACGTGCGTGTCCTGATGAATTATTCAAAATGATTTGCCAACACCAAGAATAATCACGCTGATGCATGATTTTCATATATCTATCCTGTCCGTTTCTTCGTATATTCAGGTTGACACCGGTAGATTCAAGTTAAACAAAATTGTTGAATAAAAGATCCCATAGTGTAGCAAAAAATCGCCAGACTGCAGGACACAAAGGATATAATGATTTATACAAAAATGTTCGCTATTCTAAAAAAAATCCTATTTTTTATCGCACATTGCCGTATTTTTGTTGGCGCTCTTCCAGATACTGTTCCTGCACCGGCAATCATCTTCTGCCCCCTTCTTTGCGGTCAGCTTAATTGCGGTTTTGCCGGTTTAATGACCTGCCGGTTGCAAGAAAATCCTTCAGACAAAACAGCAGACCTTAGAATCGCTGCAATATGGCAAAAAATAAAAAGCGCCGACTTACAGACCGTTTTTGCGGGAACAAATACCGCAATGAATTATTTAAACGGAAGAGAAACGTTACAGGCCATGGATATGGCCGTTTCGAAACTCAAACGTGAGGAGGCGCAGCAATTTCTTTTTTTTCAGACAGACAGGGCGTCTGATTTGTTTCACGTCGCTCAGGAAATGACAGCGTTTCTGAGCAACGAAGAGAAAAAGTTGGAACATCAGGAAACCGTTTTGAATTCCGTTGATCTGGAAATCATCAATAGCCGACTTCTTTCGCTCAAGGATATCTGTTGGATTCTGGAAAAAGATATTCTAGGCAATCTGCAAAAAGTCCTTACGCTTTACGGCGCGGAGAAATCCTCTGCGATGAATCCCGCCACCTTTCGCAAATACCGGAAACTAAATCTGCTGTTAAACGCGCTGGATCGCCTCGAAGTCCGGGGACGTGATTCAGCAGGCATTCAATTGACATTCGTCCTGGAAAACAAAAAAGAAATGGAAGACATCCTCCGGACAATCAAGGAAAATGGTTGGGATGAAGCCTATCAACAGCGAACACAACCGGGCGATCTTATTAACCTCAGCATTTGTATTTCAATAGCTGAAAATACAGGCGGCATCATCGCGACTTTCTGTTATAAAACCCATTCCATTGTCGGTGAACTGGGGCGCAATGTAGCCGATTTGAGACATTCCATTCAAAATGATCGCATTCTGCAATGCTTTGCCACGAAAGCTTCGGATTTTGAAACAGCACTGACACATACCCGCTGGGCCTCTGTCGGCTCCATCACTGAGGAAAATTGCCATCCGGTAAACAATTATACAACGATCCAGTCCAAATCTGCCTATC
>JAMIIA010000011.1:0-54307 GCA_035913795.1 Bacteroidales bacterium | reverse complement strand
TACTTGGGCCGAAGCACTTGTAGCATTGGTACATCCATTGCCGCTAGCACTTACTACCACACGGTAATAGATTGTCGATGCCAGTGCAGGTGTAGTATAGCTTGAAGTGGTAGATCCGGAACCTCCAACCGCATTAGCCCAGGCGTCTGTTCCACCATTATCGTCAGATTCTTCCCATTGATAGTTCAGCGAGGGAGTACCATTCGAAGCAGTAACGCTCATGGTATGTGTTCCGCCATTACAAATTGTAGCACCCGTAGGGTTAACACTGATACTCGGGTCGGGTACTACCGTTACTTGGGCCGAAGTGCTTGTGATAGGATTACATCCAGTTCCTCCAGGTGTTACAATTACTCTAAAATATCGTGTTGCTGTAAGTGCTGCAGTAGTGTATCCTGCTGCAGTGCCACCTGTGCCATCTGTAACATTTGCCCATGTATCTGTTCCTCCGTTATCATCCGATTCCTGCCACTGATAGCTATAAGTACCATCTCCACCTGCTGCAACTACACTCATTGCATGGTTGCCTCCTGAGCAAATTGTTGCCCCTGTGGGTGATGTAGAAATAGAGGGTGCCACAAGTACAGACAAGCTGGCACTGCTGGAGGTTGCAACGCCGGCACAAATATTATCCACCACACAATAATAATTTCCTGCATCCCCAGCATCAATATTCGCTATACTAACGGTATTTGTTTCTGCTCCTGAAATATCTCCGCCATCGTTTACTTCAACATCGGGCGAACCAACTTTATACCAATCATAATTTAGTGTTCCTCCACCTGTAGCAACGAGTGTGAAACTTACATTGCTGCCCGGGCATTGATCGCTTAAACTTATCGGCTGGGTGCCAATAACGGGAGGCACACATACCGGATGCCCAAGTCCAAATTCAACTGCGGTAGCAGTATTGATATCGCGCCCCACGATAAGAGAGCGGTTTACTACCGGCGGCACAGCAGCCAGATGAGTACCAGGCACCGGATCGTCCCAATTGCCAGAAGCGGAACGGGTTATCAAACGGGTGTTGGCATCAAGGGTATGGGTGGTAAAGCCCGTGGCATCAAGGCTGATGTTGTAATCGGTAGCCAAAAAACTGTTTTTACCCAGCAGTGACCAATAACCTTCGGTATACTGGTGATAGACTGTACTTGCTCCATCTATTACAGACAGGCCACCTGACCCCGGGTTGTTTGGAATAAAACGAGCAACCACAGAACCAGGGTTAATAGTTGTATTCACATGAAACACCAGCATCTGGCTGCTTGTATTGCCTACCGGAAATAAATAATCATTGGCGATAAAATCTACCCTTCGTTCGAAATTTCCTACAACGTGGCCACCTGTATAGAGCAGACTGGCCACATTGTTGCTTGATAGGAAGAGGGTATTGGCATTGGTATTGACAATGCCTTGCTGAAAATCGATTGATGTATACACCTCCACATTGGTGTTTAAATAGAGAAAACCTGTGGGCTTGTCAAATACTGCATCACGAAAAAGCTGCCCGCCTGCAATGTTGCAACTTATACTTTGAGGTGCAGTTCCTTCGAAAAAAACGGTACCATCAGCAGTGTTGTTGGTTCCATTGTTCGACCAGTCGCCACCCAGATAAAGATTTTTGCCGTTAAGGTCAAAGTTTACATTAGAACCAATATCGATGGCCCCACGCACTGAAAGGTCAACAGCAGAGGGTTGGGTTTTGGTAGCACTGCCATACAGGTTCAAATTCCAATAGGCATCCTGGGGCGGAATAATAGATTGATTACCCCCCCGATCGTAAGTAAAGGTGTTGGCATCGTAATCACAAAACAATTCTAAATCGGGGTCGAAGCTGTTGCCTGCCCACTCAAAAGTGGAACCGGAATAATTGTATAGTCTTACTTCTCCTGATTGGATATTTAAAAAATCATCGTTTAAATCAATTGTGCCATTGTTACTTATAAGGCATGTGTTATTGGTAAAATCGAGGTCGTTATTGACAGTAAGCTTTGCATTGTTCGTAATTGTAATATTGTTGTTAATGAAAATGCTTTGGCACCTAAGGTCAATATTGTTGTTTGTAAGGCTTGTGCCGGGATTATTAATATTAATATTTTGGTTCACAGTAATGGCAGAACCTCCAAGCATATTCACTACCATATTGGCCGAGGTAATATCCAGGGAGCGCGCTGTGAAAGTTCCGTTATTGGTCACATTTATAGTGGCTCCTATACCACCTAAATTGATATCACCAAGAGCCCCACCGTTTATTGCTCCTACCGGGTTAACTGTTAAATTGCCGCCATCTATTGTTAAGTCCCGAAACCAAGAAAAAGTGATAGTGCCATTAACAACCAAAGATCGACAATTTCCATTTCCTCCTCCACCGAAAATAAATGTAATGTTGTCTCCTGGCTGTATGATTACATCGTTTGCGGCAGTTGGAACCACACCTCCAACCCACGAAGTGCCACTAATCCAATTACCCCCACCGGTGCCATTCGAGAGTATTTGCGAAAAAGTATTAGAGGTGAACACTAAAAAACACACCCACACAAAAACTCCCCTTACCCAACGCTGGTTTTGCGTTGCGGGAGCCTTTGGGGCATGCGCGGGGCGCGGGTATGTAGTGTTGCGGTCCAGTAAAATGGTTTTAACAGCTAAAAGCAGCCTTTCACAAGGCCTATTTCAGGCTTTGCAAATTTACAAAATGCCTTTGGCTTTTGCCGTGTACAAGTTTTGTTTTCTACGGTTTTTTTATGGCCAAAGTTCTAATTTACAGCATTTAATTTGCTATATCCGAAAAAGTGGCAGGCATTTTATTCACCAGCTATTCGAAATCGGGTAAATATACTTAGAATGATTCTAAATAAGCTTGGTTTTTCCTGAATTTTAAACCTAAAAAAGATTGAAGTGCTCTCAATTGCCCTTGGCTTAAGCCAAGGGCAATTAATGCTTTTTGCATCGTCGGCAGGTTCTGTTTGCAGAAATCACTATTTATATTCATCGAAGCTTTTGCAGCATGATTGGAAGTACATTGTGCTATCACTTGCCTATGGCTTAAGCCAAGGGCAAGTGATGTTGGCTAATACAACCCAAAGGCAGGTTATGCTTGCCAATAAATTCGAAGGCAAACTATGCCTGATACATTGCCGTTGCCTGCTATAGCGGGAGACAATAACTGCAAAAATAATCTTGATTTGATATTGAATAAGTAAACCGATTAGTTAACTTTGTGCCGTGATTAGAAAAGTAATTGCATACAAGGATAACTTTGTGGAATTTTACAATAGTCAAGATTCGAAGATTCAAGAGAAAATTGGATATGTTCTGGATTTAGTAAGATTTGAAAGACAAGTGCCAAAGAAATTCTACAAATTGCTTGAAAACACCAATGGGATTTGGGAAGTTCGTGTTATTACGACTTTTAAAAGTATTCGGATTTTATGCTTTCAAGACAAAGGAGACCTTGTTGTACTGACAAATTGCTTTCTTAAGAAAACCCAGAAAACCCCGCAAAGGGAGATAAACATGGCTGAGAAGTTGAAAAAAGAGTATTTGAAAGAAAAATATGGAGGACAATAAGATGAAAAATGTAACTGATTTCGAAGACTTATTAAAAGAAAATTATGGAGAAAAAGGCACTCCATCGAGAGATAAGTTCGATGCTGATTCACTTGCATTCAGATTAGGAATAATGTTAAAAGAAGCAAGGAAAGAATCTAATGTGACTCAGGAAGAACTTGCCGAAAAGACTGGAACAAAAAAAAGCTATATTTCAAGAATTGAACGTGGACAAAGTGATATTCAGATTTCAACTTATTATAAACTAATTGAAACTGGATTAGGAAAGCATTTGAATATCTCAATTGGATAAAAAAGCTACAGCAGGCAACAAGCTGTATACGTTGCCCTTGGCTTAAGCCAAGGGCAATTAATGCCTATCGCATCGTCGGCAGGTTCTGTTTGCAGAAATCACTTTTTATATTAACCGAACCTTTTGCTGCTTGATTGGAAGTACATTGTGCTATCACTTGCCCTTGGCTTAAGCCAAGGGCAAGTGATGATAGCTACTAAATCCATAGGCAATTGATGCCGCCATTACAATCATAGGCTAGTTATGCCCATCATAGTATTTGTCAAGGTCAGGTAGTAGAAAGATTTGCTTTTAAAACTTTTATGAATTCTTCGACCTTGTTTATAATTGGCATTACAGTTTGTTCATCAAAATCAACAAAATCGGTATAATCTCCCTCACTTCTCCAGTCTGCTAAATCCGAATAAAGCTTACTGAATTCTTTATCAATTAATCCGGAAACAATAAACTCTTTAAAAAATAATATGATTAGCCTCTATTATGCCAGTTACAACCATATTTTAAATCTTGCCCACGCTCACCCCTCTTTCCCCTAAAGGGGATGACCCCCGCGCCTTTCCCAGTAGGGAGGTAAAAAGTGCCTGTTAGCAAATAAAGAACAAATGCTTTAAATTAATATTAATACAGGCTTTTTCTATCGTACTGGTATGATAATGTCTATTCATTAAAAATAATGTTCTTACGCCATTATGGCATTTTTATCAAATGCCCTTTCTGAATAAGCAATGCAGAAACAAAATAAAAACAAGAATAATAAAGTCGATTCACACAAGAATTCCAGCTTTTATTTTCAGCCATTATAAGAGCGTCTTTAAAAGTGCTATCGGACCGGGCGATTCGATATGCTATATAATCTTTCAGGTCACCGGTCATGATACCTTTAGCCCTTCCCTTTTTATATTTTCATGGAAAGGAGTTATCCTGTATTTTGACTCCCAAATTCTTCTCGACTTCACAAATACAGATATAGGCTCTTCAATATAAAGTTCAATATCTATTAGGTGATGCCGAAACTTTTGCTCTGTTTGTAAAGTAACATCATCCTCGTTGAGTAGGATTAAGATATCCCAATCGGAATACTTATTGGCCTGGCCCCTAGCATGAGAACCATATAAAATAACTTCTGCATCCGAATCTAATAGCTTAATTCGATTTGAAATCAATTTTATAATATGCTTTTCCCGATTAGTCATCT
The DNA here is from genome assembly GCA_035913795.1 of Bacteroidales bacterium. GTDB lineage: Bacteria > Bacteroidota > Bacteroidia > Bacteroidales > UBA10428 > UBA10428. The sequence continues at coordinate 49,253 of JAMIIA010000011.1, read as the reverse complement.
GCAAATTTTTGTAAAGTTAATCAATTATGCTATGCTCACAAATACTTAGCGCAAGGGCAAAAGGCTAGTGGAAGGGGATTGTACGCTATACATTGCCCTTGGCTTAAGCCAAGGGCAAGTTATGATAGCTACTAAATCCATAGGCAATTGATGCCCGTCATTACAATCACAGCTAAAAAACCTACCAATACAACAAATGATACTTGTTTAGCTGCTTGTCGAGGCGGCGCGCGCCGGGCAGGATTTTTTCGAGCAGTGCCCAAAAGGCAGGGCCATGGTTCTTCTCGCGGGTATGTGCCAGCTCGTGCAGCACCACATAGTCGATAAGTGGCTGCGGCAAACGCATCAGATGTATGTTCAGGTTGATGTTGTTCGTGCCCGAGCAGCTGCCCCAGCGGCTGGTATTGTTGCGCACCTTTACCTCACCCAAAGCAAAGCCATGCTGCAAAGCCAGCTCGCGGGTATGCGCCGGCAGGTATTTCTGGGCTTCAAACCGTAGGGTTTTGAGTATGGCCGTACGCACAAATTCCTGTACACGCGGGTGTGTGGCTTCCACCCCGGCAGGATAATACACTGCCAGCCATGGGCCTGTAGCTTCCATGCGCAGGCTCTGCCGCTCGTGGGTGCGCATCACAAGAGTATGCGAATAGGTTTTAAATACTGTTTCAGGCGTAAACAGGGTGAGTGCCTGGCGGGTGTGTGCCATGCGCTTAAGGCTGCTGCGTATCCAAAGCTCTTTTTCGATTACAAAGTTGATAGCCCGCTCTTCGGTGCACTTGTGCGGTACCGATACCAGCACGCCCTTTGCCGGATGTACCCTGATGCGCAGGTTGCGCGAACGGGGACTGGGCCGGAAAAACACTTCGCCAAAATCGAACACTATTTTACGGTTGGTTTGCATGGGGCAAAAATGGGAAAAAGAAATGAGATAATGGGTTAATGTGATAATTTGAAGATTTGAAGATTTGAAGATTTGAAAATGAGGAATGAAGGAATGAGAGAATAAGTGAATGAATGATTGAATAGAGGAATGTGAGTAATATTTCTTTGCGGTGCGCTTTTAAGGTTCAATGATTACAGATACCTTTGATCGCCGAATGACAAAATGGATGTGTTGCCCGATGTAATTATTACTTTATAAAATGCCTCTCTCAGAAACCTGTATACACTGCGGTGCCGATTGCGGCAAACAAGTTGTGACCTGGAACAAGCATTATTTTTGTTGCCAGGGCTGCCAGCAGGTTTACCAGCTGCTGCACGACCATAAAATGGGGCAATATTATTCGTATTACAACAGTCCCGGTATCCGCCTCGAAGAGCCAGCGCACCAAAGTAAATATGCCTTTCTCGACCGCCCCGATGTGCAGGAAAAACTGTTCGAATTCCGCGAAAACGACCTGTCACGGGTAAGTTTTTACATCCCCTCCATCCACTGTGCCTCGTGCATCTGGCTGCTCGAGCACCTGAATAAGTTGCACAAGGGAATTGTGTATTCCATGGTTAATTTTGTGAAAAAAGAAATCACCATCACTTTCAACACCTCAGAGATCAGCCTGCGGAAGGTTGTGGAGTTGCTGGTGTCGATCCATTATATTCCTGATATTTCGCTTAAAACCCTTGGCAAAAAAGACCTCACCTCCACCAACCGTAAACTGGTGTTTAAAATTGGTGTGGCAGGTTTTGTGTTTGGTAACGTCATGCTTTATAGTCTGCCCGAGTATTTCAGCGGCAAACCCCTCGAGGGAAACCTCAACCTTTTTCTCAGCTACATGAGTTTTTTGCTGGCCATTCCTGTAGTGTTTTTCAGCGGAAGCGATTACCTCGTATCGGCCTGGAAAAACATTCGCAGGGGAATTATCAACATTGACCTGCCTATTGCCCTGGGCATTCTTGCCCTGTTTTCAGAAACCGCCTGGCAAGTAATTTCGCAAAGCGGGCAGGGTTATAGCGACAGCTTGTCGGGTTTTTTGTTTTTTATGCTTGTTGGCCGGTGGTTCCAGAGCCGCACTTACCAGGCCATGGCCTTCGACCGCGATTATACCTCGTACTTTCCGGTAGCCGTAACACGAATGAACCCCGACACCGAAAACGAAGAAAGCATTCTGCTGGAAGAAATTCAGGTAGGCGATCGCCTGCTCATCCGCAACCGCGAGCTTATTCCGGCCGATTCGATCCTGCTCGAAGGCCCTGCCATGATCGATTACAGTTTTGTGAGCGGCGAATCGGTGGCGGTGCAAAAAAAAGCGGGCGACTTTCTCTATGCCGGTGGCATTCAAACTACAGGGGCTATCTCTATCAGGGTCGAAAAGGAAGTGAAACAAAGCCACCTGACCCGCCTGTGGAACCAGGGTGAAAACAAAGACAAGAAAAAGGATTCGTTCGTGCCCTTAATCGACCGGATTAGTGTGTGGTTTACCCTTGCCGTGATTTTTATAGCCCTCGGTGGACTGGTGTGGTGGTGGGTACGATACGATGCAGGGAAAGCCATTATGGTTTTTACTTCGGTGCTGATTTTGGCCTGCCCTTGTGCGCTGGCTCTTACATTACCCTTTAGTTTTGGCAATGCCATGCGCCTGCTGGGCAGTAAGGGTTTGTACCTTAAAAACACTGGTGTGCTGGAACGGTTGCTGCAAATCGATACCCTGGTGTTCGACAAAACAGGCACTCTTACCCAACCCGACCAGAGTACGATAAGTTATGAGGGCGAAGCCCTCGAACCCGAAATGCTGCAGGCAGTGGTATCGCTCAGCCGGCAATCGACACACCCCCTGAGCCAGTCGCTCAGCAAGCAATACGAAGCCATTCATCCCTTGCCGGTAGAGGGTTTTGTGGAGATGCCCGGCAGAGGGGTTTTCGGGCATGTAGCAGGTCATGAGCTGCGCATTGGCTCGCCCGCCTTTGTGGGTGCAGACGAAAAAACATCCGGCCATCAGGCTGCCATTCATGTAAGCATCGACCAAGAGGTAAAAGGCTTTTTTAAGGTCAGCAACCGCTACCGCGAAGGCATGGCCGAATTGTTCGGTTCGCTGCAGAAACAGTTCGACCTGTATTTGCTTTCGGGCGACAATGCCGCAGAGAAGAAAAACCTAGAAAGATATTTTGATGCCACTCATTTGCATTTTAACCAGCAGCCTTCGGATAAAATGGCCTTCATAGAAGCCCTGCAAGATAAAGGCAAAAAAGTGCTTATGACTGGCGATGGACTTAACGATGCCGGGGCCTTTATGAAGAGTGACCTTGCACTTTCGGTGGCCGACAATGTATTTCATTTCTCCCCTGCAGCCGATGCCATTCTGGATGCCAAAAAGTTTGGCGCACTGTCGCGCTACATCGCTTATGCCCGTAAAACACTGGTAGTGGTAAAAATTAGTTTTGTCATTTCCATTCTGTACAACCTGGCTGGCCTGAGCTTTGCGCTAAGCGGAAATCTTTCGCCGGTAGTGGCGGCCATCCTCATGCCCCTGAGTTCGCTCACCGTAGTGGCTTTTACCACTTTTGGCACACGCTGGCTGGCCAACAGAATGCTCGGATAAAAAATAGGGCAATAGAATTTGCTTCGGGAAGTTGAAAGAAAAACATGCCAAATCGCATCAATCTAAATCCACCAATCCTTCCTGAATGGAGATGGTAATCATGCTGGCGGTGTTCCGGGCACCAATTTTACTAAGCAGGTGTTTGCGGTGTGCATCGACGGTATGGCTGCTGAGCTCAAGGCTATCGGCTATTTCCTGGTTCGATTGCCCCAGGCAGATGTGTTTCAGTACTTCTTTCTCGCGGTCGCTTAGTTTTATATTGAGTTTTTTGCTTTTGCCAGGAAGCAGCTTTTTGGCGGCCGATAAAAACTCCGACGAAAAATACATACGGCCGTTGAGCACTTCGTCAATGGCTTTTTCAAGGTCGGCCTGAGAAATGTTTTTAAGAATAAACCCCGAGGCGCCGGCTTCGATCATGTCGGTAAAGTGCTCGATGTCTTTCGATGCGGTGACGGCAATGACCAGGGTGTCGGGCAGCTGGCGCAACAATTGGCGTGTGAGGTCGATACCGTTTTCTGAGGCAAGCTGTATGTCCATTAACACCAGGTCGGGCTCCTGAGCCTTCAGCCTTTCAAACAGCTCTTTGCCATTCGAAGCCTCACCTACCGATTCTACGCACGCAATGCGCTTGAGCATAAACCTAAGGCCTACACGCGAAAGCTCGTAATCGTCGACAACCAACACTGAAATTTTTTCCGGCATCTTTCTACAATTTTTAATGTGCCCTCGATTTGTTTTGCCCTCCTCTTGAAAAGGTGAGTTTGATATTTTTTTTAAAGGCTTTCAACCTCCTTCTTCCGCTTGTTTTTCGAATAAAAAAATCAACCCGCACCATAAATAAAAATTTACACTAACCCGAAAAGGGTATACTCTAATTAATCTATCGCTCTTTAGGGTAATAAATGTACAAAGTAAATACCACTTGAAAAAACTGCTTGAACGAAAAGCAACGCACAATCATCAAAAAAAACAGACCGTTGGTCATTGGTTTTGGAGAATAAACAACGTAGGGAATCGAATACCTGTATAAACCTACAGAAACCAACAATAACCAAAATCACTGAAAGATGAACACACTTATAATTCAAAAAACAACCGACACACCCGAGGTGAATTTTTCGGATACAGGAAAACTCACTCTCGAGGGCAGGGCGTATTGCGAGGACCCAAGAAAATTCTTTGAACCGCTTATTCAATGGTGCAAACAGGCCAGTTTTGAAAAAGTAGAATTTGAAGTTAAAATTGATTACATGAATACGGCTTCTTCAAAAATGCTTGTAGAAATGTTTAAAACCATCGATGCCAACACCCATATTACAGAGAAGGAAATCAAATGGTATTTCGATGAGGATGATGAAGACATTCTGGAAACGGGTCAGATTATAGAAGAATCGACTCTTTCTACCCGCTTTTATTTTCTCGAAGCAGCCTGAGAAGGCTTAATCCAAACCACCTAAATCCACAACTACCATGGAAAAATTTTATCAGTGCGGAACCCAGGACACCCCGGAAGTGCTTTTCGACGGACAAAAAGGAATGCTTTTTATGGGAGGTTCTTCTCTGCCCGCAAATGTGCTGGAAGTTTTCAATCCTATACTTCAGTGGGTAAACGAATACAAGAGCCAGGTGCAAAATACCACCCGGGTTGAATTCAATTTTGAATACCTGAATACTTCTTCTACCAAAATGGTTTCGAAGTTGATTGAATCCTTGCAGGAACTAAAGCAAAAAGGAAACATACAGATCACCTGGTATTATGCCTCGGGCGACAGGGACATGAAGGAACTAGGGGTTGATCTGCTCGAAGAAACCAGTTGTAGTTTCAGAATTATCGAACTAGCTGCCTAAGTCTTAGGCCGAATATCTTCTTTGGTATTTCTCTACAAGGGCAATGGCCAATACAATTATTGCTACCAAAGCTTTCTGAAATCACTATTTATTCTACTGTTGCTGCAGGTGCCGAAAGGGGCAAGGTAAAATAAAAGTTCGAACCTTTGCCAAACTCACTTGTAACACCAATGCTTCCGAGGTTTTTTTCAATAAACTCCTTACAAAGAATGAGCCCGAGGCCTGTTCCTGTTTCATCGGCTGTGCCCTTGGTACTGTAGTTCTGGTCTATGCGGAATAGTTTGGCGGCATTTTCGGGTTTAATGCCAATGCCCGTATCACTGATACCCATTTTTATTCCTTCCTCGACAAATTCGCAATCGACAATAATTTTACCCCCCTGGCTGGTATACTTCACGGCATTCGATAGGAGGTTGCGCACCACGGTATTTACCATGTTAAAATCGCCCCAGGCCTTGGTACCCGGATACACATCGTTGTGCAGAACAATGTCTTTTTTGAAGGCCAGACTTTCAAGTAAACGCAGATTATCCGATGCCAACCGGTGTAAATCTATCTCCTGCGGTAGAATCTGAATACGGCCTGTTTGCGATCGCGACCAGTCGAGCAGGTTTTCGAGCAGCGAATAACTCGACCGGGATGTTTCGAAAATAATAGAAATATATTCTTCGATCTGGGCCGCACTAAACATGCTCATGTTCTCAAGCAGGAGCTCGGAAAACCCAAGAAGGGTATTGAAAGGATTCTTCAGGTCGTGGGCAATGATGGAAAAAAACTTGTCTTTGGTGCGGTTCAGTTCAGCAAGTTCCTGGGTACGAACGGCCACTTTTTCTTCAAGTCCGGCATTCAATTCTTTCAACTCGGCATTTTGTGCTACAATGGTTTTCGCCTGGTTGTAACTTTTAATGGCCTCGCGAATGGTAAGAAATAAATCGGCCTTATCCCAGGGTTTAGATATATAGCGGTAAAGGTTGGCCTTGTTCACAGCATTGCCCACCCCTTCGATGGTTGCCTGACCCGTAAGCATAATCTTTTTTGTTCCCGGATCTTTAATGTGAATAGCAGCCAATAAGTCGTCGCCCTTCATGTGTGGCATAATAAAATCGGCCACTACCAGGGGTATTTCATAGCCATCGGCCAGGTACTCGTCGAAAATTTCAAGTGCCTCATCGCCCGATTCAGCTACCTCAATCAGAAGCTCATCTTTAAACTCTTTCTGCAGCTGTTCTCTAAGTGCATCCAGAACTATCAACTCGTCGTCGACACAAATAATTACCTGTTTATTCATTTAGGCATTCTTTTTTTGATGGTGTGCACCAATTCATCTTTCTCCCAGGGTTTTTGTAATACAGCAAAGCGATCGGCTTCTTGCTTTAAGTTGTAAACCAGCTCTTCGTTGGCTTGCCCGGTGAGTAATATCTTTACTACTTTGGGGTATTTGAGGTCAATGCGCAAAAGAAATTCGTCTCCCTTCATACCGGGCATCAGCCAATCGCACACAATTATCTGCATGTCTATGTCATCGTCTTCGAGGTCTTCAATCAGCTCAAGGGCTTCCTCGGCGCTCTCGGCTGCCTCGTAAAGGTATGTGTCGCCAAAGCTCTTTTCGAGCTGTTCCACCAGGCTATTCAGGATGATGGGTTCGTCGTCTATGCAAATAATGGCTTTTCTTTCCATGCTTTAGGCTATTGGCAGACTTACAATGAATTGGGTTCCTTTTCCGGGTTCGCTTGTTAGATCGATGCTACCTCGATGCTTGTCGATTATTTTCCGGACTATATCGAGGCCTAAACCACTTCCTTCGCCCTGCTTTTTGGTAGTGAAAAAAGGTTCGAAAATTTTATCGATAATGTCCGGGGAGATGCCTTCGCCGGTATCCTTTACGCCCACAAATATATTCTTTTCGTCGGAATTTGCAGTAATGATAAGCGTTCCTTGTGTTCCCATAGCCTGAATGGAATTCTGAATCAGGTTGGTCCACACCTGGTTAATCTCGTCCTGGTAGCACATGGCCATGGGTATTTCTTTAAAATGCCTTTCGACATTAATTCCCTGCTTAAGCTGGTTGTCGTAAAGAGTCAGTACTGTCTCAATTCCATCGATAATATCGGTAGGTACTTTCTCGCCCAGCGAATCGCGGTGTGCGTATTTCTTAAGGGCAAAAACCACTTTCGAGGCCTTATCGGCTGCAATGGAGATGGTTTTAGTATTTTTCAGCAGCGAAATAAAATCGCGTGCATTGCGCAAAACTGTAAGGGCATCGGGTTGTTTGAGCAGATGCATGTGCTCCTGATAACCCTCGTAAATATCGAGGTAAACAAGCACATCGGCCAATAAGTCGGCAGAGGATACCTGGTTGTCGGTCAATTCATCGCGTATTCGGCGTTTATGCTCGCGTTTTTCGCGCGAGGTGAGTTCTGTTTTCCTGGTGCGGCTGAGCTTAAATACCAGTAAAAAAAGATTAAGATTGTTCTCACTTTGGTTCTGAAACAGCTCGGGTAAATCGCGCAGGGCCGAATCGAGCGAATCGCTCAGGTTACCTACCGATGCCTTGATGGCTCCTAGGGGAGTGTTTATCTCGTGCGCAACACCGGCAATGAGCTGCCCCAGCGCAGCCATCTTTTCCGACTGTACCAATTGCTCCTGCGTTTGTGTCAGGTTATCGAGGAGAGCTTCGAGGTTCTCTTTCTGATTGACGAGCTCCTCGTTCATGTATTTAATCTCTTCTACTGCCCGCTTGCGTTCGGTAATATCGCGGGCGATGGCAATACAGGCTTTTTTGCCTTTTATCTTGAAAATGTGCTCGCTGATTTCGACATTGATTATATTGCCGTCTTTCGATTCCCATATGCGCTCGTATTTGTCGGTGCGATTGCGGTCATGTGCGCCATTCCATATTTCGGCAGCAATGAGGTCGTCGGGTGTCAATTGCAACAATTCCTGTTGGGTATAACCCAGTATGCGCTGAGTATAATTGTTGACTTCGATAAATTTGCCCGGGCTATTGTCTTTCTGAAGGTAGAAGAGAAATATAAAATCAGAAGCGCTGTTAAACACCTGCCGGTACTTTTCTTCCTGTTCACGAATAAGTTCTTCGGCATTGTGCTTTTCTGTGATGTCATGTGCAATACCCTCAATTACAGTGAGTACATTCTGGGCATCAAATACAGGCACCTCGGCAATTTCGAGCATACGTGCCGAACAATCTTTATGAAATACTTCCAGCAAAAACCGGCTCTGTAAACGGCCTTTCTTAACTTCCATCATCATCTCCCTGGCTGCCCGGTTTATTGGGTTTGCGGTAAGAATATCCCTACGTTTGAGCTTAAACTCATCGATGGAATAACCCAGGATCTTTTCCACGCTGTGACTGACATACTCCACTTCATCGTTCAAGTTCATGCCATAAAGAAAATATTCTTCCTCGAGGCTAGAAACCAGTTTGTTGTAGCGCTCCCTACTTTGAGTAAGGGCTTTATAGGCTTCGGTCAGTTCTTTATTTTGTTTTAAGGCCTCGGTTTGTTTATTCCTTAACTCGTTATTTCGGTTGCGCAACTCGCTGGTTTTCCGGCTTATCGATTGATTGAGCGCGCCTATCAGGTCTTCGAGTTCGGTAAGTGCACGGTAGGTTTTTTTTTGTGTAAAAGGAGTCTGGTCGAATTCGAGACTAAGTGAACCAATGAGAGAAGTAAGCTGCCCATAGTATTTATCGACAAGTTTGCTTCTTTGTACAACAACCCAATAGCCAGTTACAATTAATAAAAAAATTGCTGCACAAATCATTAATGCAGCCAGGAAGGTACCCACTTGAAACAAATGCACGGCAGATAGCAATAAAAGCAGCAATGCAAGCAAGAAAATGGATTTCTGGATGGTATTTAAACTGCCGGTATTCACTATAATGCTTATAAGAGATTAGAATCGATTGGGGCTAAATATAATGAAATTAAAAATCTAATGCGCTTGCGCTTTGTCCAATATTTCGAAATATCCTGCCAGAAAACTCGAATAACGAAATCTTATCAATCCCCGAAGGCTTTTACATAATAAGCATGTCTGTTTTTGCCTTCTGACACAAAGCTGGCATAGGTCGATGAATTAAATCATGCTTATCTATGAAACAAAAGCATACACTTGTACGTATAGTGTTTCCGCTTAAGATTGAAAAAAAATGCTCTTACACGCAACCTAAGCAACAATAAATAGTCTTTAGGTCAGTTCTTATTGAAAAAATATTGTTATTTTAAAGTCACATTTTTATTTAGTTAATAAACCATGAGGGTTAAAAACTGCTTTTACCTGATTTTTAACCACATTTGCCGAAAATTATTTGATTTAAAGAATAAAGCATTATAAATTTGCACCAAAATACATCACCGTGAAGTTCAAGCAAAAACAAAGTTTAAAGACCGAAAAACGAAACAGGATTATTATCGAAGAGGTAAATCCTAACGAGTTAGCTGAAATCTGGAAAAGATTGAGCGACTTAAATAAAGCATTTTAAGCAATTGCTTTAGTTTTCGTAGGCACCATTTTATTGGTACTGTTAGGTTAGAGAGTTATTGGAAAGAAGTTGATTTTTTCAGCATTTCGAAAATCATTCATCAGATTTTATTTATTTTCCCTGGTCAGGAAAAACCTGCCATGAGAAAATATTCATGTCCAGATTGGATAAGAACATGACCGCTTTATCACTGGCGTTTCGTTTATCAATTATTCTGTGACGTTGGTCTAAAAGTCCTCGCCAGCTTTTAAAACTTTCCGTATAGGTAAACAGTTAATAACTGCTTATTATGGAAACGGGCAATTTCACTACCAAACCTACCTATCCAACCCTCCATAACTCAAGAAGAATTCTAAATAGGTTCTTGCATTACTTTGTGTTGATTGGCCTTTTCTTGCTACTGGCCAGCCACGAGAACATCAACCCGCGAAAAAACGATAGCTATATCGATTTCTCCCTTTCAGAGAGCAAAAGACTTCTTCAAATCCAGTCACTCGCTTATCAGCTTAATCCTGCAGCAACAGGTGGTTTGCACCATCATGTAAACCAATTGATTTCGGATTTTTACCAAACAGTCGATTATACACCGGTTTGGACAATCAACCATGCGGGTACAGAAAAGCTGAACGAACTGATTCATCTTGTCGACAGCGCAGTATATTTTGGACTTCCAGTTGAAGTGATTAACTCCACAAAATTAAAAAGCCTAAGCACCGAGCTCGAAAGCGCAGTATATTCGAAAGAAAAAAGTATTCAGCGTATCGACCTCGAAATGGAAGCTACCAAATCGGCCTTTCTGCTTATGATCTACCTTAAACAAGGAATTGTTGATAACGACTCCAGCGCAAGGTTTAAGAATTACATCGCAAGCTTACCTGAGTTTTTAGTCCATTCGATGGAAAATGACGAACTGGAAGCCAGCATCCTCGGGCTACAACCCGATATACAATTCTACAACGAGCTCATTGGTGTGCTATACGAATACCAAAAAACTCTGGAAATTGTGAGCAAAGCCAAAGACGAAATTGCACAAGCGGATCTTGCCAGCGCTTTTTTTTACCTTGGTTATCTCTCCTCCCCGGCTTTCGACAAGGCCCAAACGCTTCAAAAAGTTGTGTCGGAATATCAGCAAGAGAATCGCATGGAAATCACCGGCACTTTAAATAATTTAGTAATAACCCAACTTATAACCGATCTGGAAAGATCTTATGATCTGATTGCACTAAACATCGACCGCTTAAGAAAGTTGAACCTCGATTCGGAATCTTATGTTTTCGTAAATATTCCAGCCTATCAGCTTTCGCTGATAAAAGAAAACACTGTCGAAAAAACCTTCAAGGTAATAGTAGGCAGATTGGAAACCCCTACTCCTGTATTTTCAAGCAGTCTGGCATGCTTTATCACCAATCCGCATTGGACAGTGCCAACCAGCATTGCCAATGACGAAATGCTTGAAAAAATCAGAAAAGACAGCACCTACCTCGAAAGTCATGGTTATATTGTAGTAAACAGAAGCGGGCAAATGGTAAATCATAAACAGATCGACTGGACCCTTGATAACCCCTTAAGCAACAAGTACTATATCCGCCAGCAGAACAGCGCGAACAATGCCCTTGGGAAGATAAAATTCCTATTTCCGAATGAGCACAGCGTTTTTATGCACGATACCCCTTCTAAATCGCTTTTCAACAAAACGCATCGGGCGTTTTCGCACGGATGTATCAGGGTACAAAATCCGGATAAGCTGGCACAATCGCTGAGCGAATACCTCTTTGCCAAAGGGAACCAGCCGGTAAACATTGAAGCAGGAATTAAAAGCGAAAAACAGGAAGTGTTTCATTTCAACCGCAAGGTCGATGTACATATTCAATACCTTACCTGCCAGGTCGACTCGACAGGAAGGATCGCTATGTTGCCCGACGTTTATAATCTCGACCAGGAAGCCTTGCTCCGTTTGTTTGGCAAAAAAGAAGTTAGCATCTGAGCGAGGGGTGATAAATAAACAGAAAACTTCCATCTTTTATCAGGTCGATAATCGGAGCATTTAAATCGGGAGGAAGAGCCGGACAACCAAAGCTACGCCCTATGCGCCCATATTGTTCGATGTAGCTAGGGCTAACATACGCTGCCCCATGAATAACAATGGCCCTTTCCACCGCTTTGTCGTTAACTCCCTTTTGCAAACCATCGAGACGAAGCGAATAGCCATGCCTGCCCTGATAAGTGTTTAAAGTGCGGTACATGCCAAGGCTACTCATATGCGATTGGGGCTTGTTCGAAAAATTCTGGGCAAAAAGCTCCCCCGAGTTTTGGCCATGTGCTACCAGCGATTGGTATAGCAAACGCTTGTTTTTTACATCGAGAATAAACAGTCTTGGTTCGGAAGAAGGCTTACTAAAATCGATCACACTCATAAGGCTGTCGTTTTGAATCAGGCTGTCGGCGCGAGCCAGTAAAAAGTTTTCGTATGCTGAAATAAGAGCCTCTTTAGATAGAAGTATTGAGTCGGCAACTACATTGCACCATGCCAGAGGTTCGGTATTAGGGTAGTGTTTATTGTCAGAGGCTGGCTCGTCTGAATGCACAATACCCCGGATAAAGAGCAGCAAGAAAATCGACAGAACAGAAAATAAAAGAAGCTTTCTCATTTAAAATAGTATGTATTGCCTGCAAATTGAAAAGACTTTGCAAAATATGCAAACAATAAAAGAACAGTTATTCACAATTTTTATTGCCTCAGGGCTTGAAGGGTTTCTGAATGGATGTGGGTGCCCACACCTCGAATCGCTGACTTTGAAGAATGTATCCATCTACACCTATTCCTATATAACCCATTACCAGATTCGGATCGCTAAAAGTAGTGCTAAACCCTTTACATTCTATCTTAAGGCTGCGGGTAAGAATATCGCGGGTAAGACGCATGTCCTGCCAGTTTTGCCAGAGGGGTTTAAAAGCAGAATCGAAAGCAATGCAACTCAATTTTCCCTTGTACATTTTAAAAAAGCCAGCCCCATTCTGGTTAAGCCTTATGAAATAGTAATTACTACTGTCGCGCAGACCGGCTAGCAGGTAGATGCCGCTCAAACTGTCAGCTACTAACACCTTTGCCTGAAGCCGGATGAGGGCAATAAAATCGCCAAAAATATGGTTGTCGAGCAGGGCCAGAGCCGGAGGAACAAAATTATTGGATGAATCGCCTCCTTCCTGAAGCTTGAAAACACTCCCGGTGTATGTTTTTGCGGTGTTAGTTCCGGAAATAAATACCTCGTTCAGCTTGCTGCCAGAAGTTTTCAGGTCGAAATACCGGGTATAACCCAATGGCATTTGTTGTGCCTGTATCAGGGGAGTAAGAAATAGCAGAAAATATAACAACAGCTTCATTTAGTAGGATTTTGCGACAAAAGTAACATTTAAATTCAATCGAAACTCATGGATATCCTTCAAGATATCAGGGATCTTGCAAGGGTGAATTATCAGGATTCGTAAGCCAAAGGCACTTGCACTAAAAATTGTTTTTGCTCTTAACAAGAAAGTGTACTTTTGCAGCCATTCATAATCTAATAAAAATGCATTCAGAAAAAATACAAGTGATTGAAGCGGCCTGGGAAAACCGCGACTTGCTAAAAGAGGTTTCAACCCAAAAAATTATTCGCGAAATTATTGAGCTGCTGGACAAGGGTAAGCTTCGCGTGGCCGAGCCAAAAGAAGACGACTGGCAGGTGAACCAATGGGTAAAAAAAGCCGTGCTCATGTATTTCCCCATACAAAAGATGGAAGTGATCGAAGCGAAGCCCTTCGAATTTCATGATAAGATAGCCCTGAAACAAGGTTTTAAAGAGCTCGAAGTACGTGTGGTACCCCATGCCATTGCAAGATATGGTTCTTACCTGGCACCCGGAGTCATTCTGATGCCTTCGTATGTGAATATCGGAGCCTATGTCGATAGCGGAACCATGGTAGACACATGGGCTACCGTAGGCTCCTGCGCACAAGTAGGTAAAAACGTACACCTGAGCGGTGGCGTGGGCATTGGTGGTGTGCTCGAACCTGTGCAGGCTGCCCCTGTGATTGTCGAAGACAATTGTTTCATCGGTTCGCGCTGCATCATAGTAGAAGGGGCCCGGATTGGCCGCGAAGCTGTATTGGGTGCCAATGTGGTTATCACCAAATCGACTAAGGTAATTGATGTTTCGGGAAGTGAACCAAAGGAATACCGCGGTTTTGTGCCTGCCCGCTCGGTGGTAATTCCCGGTACGGTGCCGAAAAAGTTCCCTGCCGGTGAATATGGCACGCCCTGCGCCCTGATTATCGGAGAGCGCAAAGAATCGACCGACCTGAAAACATCGCTTAACAATGCCCTGCGCGAATACGATATCGCTTTCTAAGGAATAAATAGCCTATAAATGCCCCGATTCCTACTCATACAAACAGCTTTTATTGGCGATGTGGTGCTGGCCACCCCGCTGATCGAAAGCCTATCGGAAGCCTATCCTGACTCGGAGATTGATTTTATATTAAGAAAGGGCAACGAGAATTTACTGCAGGGACATCCTAAACTCGGGAAATTGTATGTGTGGAAGAAAAAAGAACACAAATACAAGGCTCTGTTGCACCTGCTCAGTCAAATCAGAAAAGAGCGGTACGATTATGTCATCAACCTGCAGCGCTTTGCCAGTACCGGTTTTCTTACAGCCTTTTCGAGGGGGAAAACGAAAATCGGGTTTAAAAAAAATCCCCTTTCAATTTTTTTTGATCTGAAGGTGAAGCATCTTTTCGAGCAGGGTGTGCACGAAGTCGATCGTAACTTAAGCCTGATAAAAACCCTGATAGAAAAACCCATCCGACAACCCAGACTTTATCCTGCTGTAGCCGACTATGATAAGGTAAGCCCAGCCTTTGCAAACGCTTTTGTTTGTCTGGCGCCCTCGTCGGTGTGGTTCACCAAACAACTGCCGTGGGAACAATGGGTGGCGCTTTGCCAGAAAATTCCGGAAAATATTCATCTCTATTTTTTAGGGGCTCCTTCCGATGCAGCACTTTGCGAGCGTATTCTGTCTGCCTGCGGACCAAGATCGGCCACCAATTTCTGTGGAAAACTAAGCTTTCTGCAATCGGCTGCCCTCATGAGCAAGGCGCAGATGAATTACGTGAACGATTCGGCTCCCCTGCATTTTGCCTCGGCCATGAATGCCCCTGTAACCGCATTTTTCTGCAGCACCATACCGGAATTTGGCTTCGGTCCGCTTTCATACTTATCGGTAATTGCCGAAACCACCGAAAAACTTACCTGCAGGCCATGCGGGGTGCATGGAAAAAAAGCCTGCCCACAAAACCATTTCGACTGCGCCTATAAAATAGACATGTTAAAATACCTGCCTCAATGATTGAAGAAATAAAGCGAGCGGTGGAGGTGTTGCAAGCTGGCGGGTTGATTCTTTACCCTACCGACACCATATGGGCTATAGGCTGTGATGCTACGAATGATGAAGCTGTACAAAAAATTTATGCTCTAAAGCAACGAAGCAAATCAAAGCCCATGCTGGTGCTGCTCGACAGTGCAAACCGGCTTACCCAATATGTGCAAGAAGTTCCGGAAATTGCCTATGAGTTAATTGAAGTGGCAGACAAGCCTCTTACACTTATTTATCCCAAAGCCAAAAACCTGGCAAGCAATCTTATCGCCCCAGATGGCAGCATAGGTATCCGAATTACCCATGATGAATTTTGCGAAAAGCTGATCGGCCGCCTGCGCAAACCCCTCGTATCGACCTCTGCCAATATCAGCGGAGCCATAGCACCTGTTACTTTCGAAGAAGTCTCACCGGAAGTTATTTCGGGTGTCGATTATGCGATCAACTGGCGACAAAACGACCGCACCCGCAGACCGGCCTCCAGCATTATAAAAATCGATGCAGCCGGACGTTTTCAGATTATCCGATGAACATTAATACTGTTTCGCGGTATTTCACAAGCAAAATAAACGACACTACGTCATTTAAATGACAAATAAGCATAACTATTGGTCATTATAATATTTATTTGCATCTTTGAAATAAAAAAATGTTTACCAGAACATTAGAAAATACCATAAAAGAAAAGATTGACGGAGGAAAAGCTATCGTTGTTGTTGGCGCACGACAAGTTGGAAAAACTACCCTGCTAAAAGAGATTCTTAAAGACAAAAACTACTTATTCCTTGATGCTGACGACCCAGCAACAAGAAATCTCTTGCAGGGCCCAACAACAGAACAAATTAGAACATTTATTGGCGACCATCAATATATTTTTCTTGATGAGGCTCAGAGAATTTCAGGAATCGGCCTGACTTTAAAAATCATAACTGACCAATTCAAGAAAGTTCAATTGTTAGTAAGTGGTTCTTCTTCGTTTGATTTGGGTAACGAATTAAACGAGCCATTGACTGGCAGAAAATGGGAATATGAATTGTTCCCTATTTCCTGGGAAGAATACGAAAATAAAATCGGAATTATAAAATCTGAACAGCAACTAGAAAACAGATTGTTGTATGGATTTTATCCTGAGGTCATTACCAATCAAGGAAAAGAACGAGAAACTCTAAAAAATCTTGTAAATAGTTATTTGTATCGTGATATTTTAGCATTTTCAGACATTAGAAAACCGGAAGTGCTTGAAAAATTAATGCAAGCATTGGCTCTGCAAATGGGAAGCGAAGTGAATTACAATGAATTATCACAACTAATTGGTATTAATAAGATTACAGTTCAAAAGTATATTGAAATTTTAGAAAAAGGATATATTGTTTTTAGACTGAATAGTTTTAGTCGAAATATAAGAAACGAAATAAAGCAAAACAGAAAAATCTACTTTTATGATAATGGAGTAAGAAATATGATTATCGGAAACTTCAATCAATTAGATTTGAGAGTTGATAAAGGCGCGCTATGGGAAAACTTTTTGGTATCTGAAAGACGGAAACAAAATCTATATAAAGATACCTTTGCTAAAATGTTTTTTTGGAGAACAAAACAACAACAGGAAATTGATTTTGTAGAAGAGTATAATGGACAAATTACAGGATTTGAATTTAAATGGAATAATAAAAAAACTAAATTTCCACAAAAATTTTTAGAAACATACAAAGCTGAAGGACATGTGATTGGCCGAAATAACTTTAGAGAATTTGTGAAAATATAGCAATGCCTTGTACAACACACAATAGCGAGCATGCGGATTTAGCTTCGCTAAGCTCAGTTGACTTCGTCGAACCGTAAACGGATTCAGTCGGATCAGAGGGTTGCTCCGATGCACACCGGGATGGCCCGTAAACAAAAGCATTTTAAAATGCTCAGTTATTACTTTGAACCTCGAGCATGTATAACTATTGTTAACCGTTTTAACTACTTTTTAGAATGGATTTTACTTCTCTCTCTTTCTATAAAACTCCCATGGAATATCGTCGTTTTGGCAAGACCAACAAGAAAATCAGTGTCATTACGCTGGGAGGTATGCGGTTTAAACATGGCTGGGACGATCCTCGTGAGGTGATTCCACCAGACACCCTTGAACAATGCCTCGATACTGTTCAACAGGCACTTGCGGCAGGAATAAACCACATCGAAACGGCCTGGGGCTATAAAAAAAGCGAAACAGTTTACGGTATTGTGCTTAACGACATGTTGAAGGTAAAACGCGACAGCTATTACCTGATGACCAAAGGAGCTCCGCAAACAGCTTTAGAGACGCGCGAACTGGTTGAAAAACAGCTGAAAGCACTGAAAACGGATTATTTCGATTTTTATGCCTGGCATGGTATGAATACTCTGGAGCACTATCAAACGGCTTGTGCCCCCGGAGGTCCGGTGAAGGAATTGCTTCGAATGAAAGAGGAAGGGATTATTAAACATGTTGGTTTCAGTACACATGCCCCGCTGGAGGTCATCATCAAAGCCATCGAAACCGATTTGTTTGAATTTATCAACCTGCACTACTATTATTTCTTTCAGCGAAATAAGGCCGCCATCGAACTGGCCCAAACCAAAGATATGGGAGTGTTCATTATCTCGCCCAACGACAAAGGTGGCCAGCTTAGCACCCCACCCCAGAAGCTGAAAGGCCTCACAGCGCCGCTTAACCCGGTGCAGTTCAATGCGCGTTTTTGCCTTGGCCACCAAGCCATTCATACCCTCACTTTTGGCTTGCCTGCCACTTCGCATTTTTCCGACCTGCCAGGGATATTCCCCACCAGCATTCCCCTCTCGCCAGAGGATGCGCAAATTAAACACCGCCTCGACAGCCAACTCCTACTCGACCCCTATGCCGGGTTCGATGCCCATGGTCTGTCCAACGACCCTTCGGGCATAAACATACCCGAGGTACTGCGGTTTCGCACCCTACTAAAATGCTACGACATGAAAGGTTTTGGACAATACCGCTATAACATGTTTAAGGATAACGACCACTGGTTCCCGGGGGTGTTTCCTACGGAAGAAAACCTCGCTAAAGTGGACTTAAGCCGTTGCCCGAAAAATATTCCGCTTCTGGAGTTGCTCCGCGAAACTCACCGTGAACTTTATAAGCCCAAGGTGAAATAAACCAGGAAATAGCTATTTTGAGAAGATTTATATTGTTTTTTTCTGCCTGAGATTCTTTTTCGGAGGAACCGGATCGTATCCGCTGGTACCCCAGGGATGACAGCGTAAAATCCGATGTATGCCCATATACAATCCTTTCACCGGCCCATGAATTTTTAGTGCCTCTATGGTATATTGCGAACAGCTGGGCTCATGTCGACAACTACGCGGCAACAAGGGGCTGATGGAATACTGGTAAAACCTGACAGGAATAATAAGCAACCATGAAAAAGCTGTCGATAAAAACTTAAGTATTTTATTTCCCATTGTATTCAACGATGTTTCGTGGGGTTTCCGATAGTACTACCGACAAATCCAAGGAGGGGTCGATTACTTTGCGCAGACGGTTCCAGATAACCACCACTATGTTTTCGGCTGTTGGGTTTAGTTGTCGGAATTCCTGGGTGTCGAGGTTGAGATTTTTATGGTCGAAACGCTCCAGTACTTCGCTGCGGATGTATTCTTTCAACACCTTCATGTCAATTACATAACCTGTTTCCTGATCGATGGCTCCGGTTACTTTCACTTCAATTTCGTAGTTGTGCCCATGGAAGTTGGGGTTGTTGCACAAGCCAAACACCTGGTTGTTTTTTTCCTCGCTCCAATCGGGGCGATACAAACGATGAGCGGCATTAAAATGTTCTTTCCGGCAAACAGTTACACGCATATTTTTATCTTTTATTAATAAACAGCTAAGGACTTTTTTTGTTATACTTTTCTACTCCTGGCAAAGCAAGAGTTTCTTTTTCAGACTCCTGAGTGAAAAGGGAGCCTTTCCAACTACTTCGCGCCATAGCGGTAATGCCCGATAATCTGAAATCGCAGCAGGCAATCTTCGAGCACCTGTCCCGCCCCTATATTGTGCACGACCAGATACCTCAAACCATCGGCCGATTTTTTATTGACAATAATTCCAATGTGTGTGACCCCTCCGCCTAAATTCCAGCAAACAATGTCGCCCGGAAAATAATCCTTTGGTTCTCGCGTAAGAGGCTTCATCGTTCCATGGCGTGCAAAATAGGTCATCAGGTTGGGTACCCGCCTGTGGTCGATATTTTTGTCGGGCCCTTCGAGCCCCCAGTTTTTCGGATATTTTTCAAAATGGGACTTCATGTCCTCGTGCACTTCTTTCTGCAAGTCGATCCCCATTTTTCGGTAAGCCCTTATCACTACATCGGTACAAACACCCTTATCGGCCGGCACATCGCCGTTTGGATACACAATTCTGAAATAAGAAGGATCGTATTGAACAGCCTGCATTGTTAGCGTTAATGCTGAATCGGCAAGGCGGGTATAAAAACTATCCTGGGCATATGCTATTATAAGACCTCCTTGAAACAAAAGCAGAAAACCGAAGAATTTTTTCATGTTTAAAACGCTTGTCTTTCTATTAATTGCAAAGTTGAAAATTTATTTGTGCCAAAAATACCTTGTCTTCCATTCGAAATAAATTAATTTTAAATTCTGGAAACAACCCCACAATAAAACAAGGCACAAGGTCGAGAAAAAATTCAACCTGTCACTAAAAAAGAATACCATGAAAGTTCTATTTGTACTCATATTTTCTGCTTTTACCTTGCTCACAAATGCCCAATGGCCAAAGGAGATTATAGCCAAATCGGGAGCCGAGATAAGTATTTATCAACCCCAACCCGAATCGATGAAGGGAGATATAATTAAAGGAAGAGCGGCATTTTCTGTATTGGAAAGCCCTGATTCAGAATTGATCTTTGGTGTTTTCTGGTATACCTCCACCATGAATACCAACCGGGATACGCGCATCCTCACTCTTGAAAGTATACTGGTAGAAGAAATCAAACTGCCCGGTATCACCGACACCGCTAAAATTAGCAAGCTCAGCCAACTGCTCGAAACAGAAATTCGAAATTGGGAACTGACCTCTACCATTGACGAGGTTGTTTCAACCATTGAATTGGAAGAATCTTTTAAAAGTGAAGGACTGAAAAACAATCCCCCAAAAATAATCTATACCAACACTTTATCGATGCTTGTGTTGATTGACGGTGAGCCCCGGTTGCAAGACGATGAGAATATCCAAATGAAACGCATTATCAACAGTCCCTTTCTGATTGTTCAGAACCCCGACAACCAAAAATTTTACCTTTTTGGTGGGCAATTCTGGTATCAATCGTCGTCGATGGTGGAAGGCTACCAAACCGTTTCGAATCTGCCTAAAAATATAGCCAGTCTCGACCAGCAAATAAAAAAAGAACAAAGCGAGAAAACAGTTAGTCAGAATGACACAGCACCTTCAATAATCGTGAGTACAATACCCGCTGAGCTCATACAATCTGAAGGACAGGCTAACTTTGCAAGTATTTCGGGAACCAACCTGCTTTATATGTCAAACTCCGAAAACGATATTTTTAAACACATCGAAACACAGAAATATTATGTATTGATTTCGGGCCGTTGGTTTGCGGCACCCAAACTCGAAGGTAATTGGGAATACCTTGCCAGCGACAAGTTGCCAGCTGATTTTGCTAAAATACCAGAGGGTTCAGAAAAAGACAATGTACTTTCAAGCGTGGCGGGTACTTCAGCCAGCCAGGATGCCATTCGCGATGCTCAGGTGCCACAGACCGCAGCAGTTGATCGCAGCACTGCCAGTTGCACCGTCTCGTACGATGGAGAGCCTGATTTCGAAAAAATTGAAGGTACCAGTCTTGAACTAGCGATGAATACAAGCAGTACGGTCATCAAATCGGGCAAAAGCTTCTATTGCGTCGAAAACGGAGTTTGGTTCGTGGCAACAAATGCCAAAGGCCCATGGAAAGTGAGTGATGAGCGCCCAAAAGAGGTCGACCAGATTCCACCAAGTTCCGAGGCCTACAATACCAAATATGTTTACATCTACGAATCGACTCCCGAAGTAGTGTATGTGGGTTATACTCCCGGCTACATGGGTTGCTATGTTTACGGACCCACCGTAGTGTATGGTACAGGGTATTATTATTCGCCCTGGTATGGCCCCTATTATTATCCCTGCCCAGCAACCTACGGTTTTAGCATGCACTACAACCCATGGACAGGATGGAGTATGGGATTTCATTACAGTCGCGGATGGTTTTCCTTCCATGCCTATGGTGGCGGCGGTTACTGGGGGCCCCCTATGTATCGGCCACCCTATTACCCTCCTTATCGGGGTGGTATGTATGGCCCACAAGGACCCAGGTATGTACATAACGATATAGACATAAACATTGATCGTTCGAACAATATTTATAATAACCGAAACGATGTAAGTACCAGAGATGTGCAACGTGGAGAAGGCAACAACCAAAGAACTGGCGTATCGACCAGCGACAGACAAGCTCCTCAAAATCGTCAGGAACAAGTAAGTCAGCAACCTGCAGAGCCTGCAAAACCTCAGAACCGCGATGTGTATTCAGACCGCGATGGAAATGTCTACCAGCGGAACGAAAAGGGTGAATGGGATCAACGTCAGGGAAACGAATGGAAACAAAGCCAGCAACCTTCCAATATGGATCGCGATTATGAAAACCGCCAGCGAAGCCAACAACAGAATAACAATTACCAACAGATGAACCGGGGTGGTAACATGGGAGGCAATTACAGTCCATCGAGAAACACTGGCGGAGCACGTCCTTCGACTGGAGCTGGCGGAGGAGGACGGAGAAGGTAGGTCGATTCTAATTCAAACCCGAATAATTTATCTCTACACTACAGAATGAAAGAACTGGTATTTGCCTATGGCACCTTGATGGATCAGACTTTGCGTGCCCAAATAACCGGCAGAACTTCCACAGGCCCTCCTGATGCGGTAGCTGGCTTTTGCCTGTCGGAAGTGCGTGATGGAGTGCTGAGTTATCCGGCCCTTATCCCCGATGCAAAAAACAAAGAAGTCATTCAGGGTGTGCTTTTTGATGTCGCCCCAGGGGAACTTGAACTTCTGGACCTATATGAAGGAACCCAATATTTGCGAAAAAGAATTCGAACCATTTCAGGACAGGAAGCTTGGATTTATGTAAAGAACCCAAGCCTATTTCATTAAGCAATCTTTTCGATTAATCCAAAAACATTGAGATTTAAAGCTGGTATTTCTGTAAAATCTAGGAGCCATTCTTACAATAAAACTCGCAGAAAGCTGTTATTTTTACAGCAAAATTTAACCTTTATGAGAAATAGCTTCCCTTTGTTTATAATTGCAGCTTTTTTCTGGACTTCTTCCCCGGCTTTCTCCCAAACAGCAGTTACAAAAGCCTATGGATCGGGCGAAGTTCTAAAATACGTAGGCTCTTTTTACATGAAATCGCTCTGGACAGACATAGCCGAAGTTACCCTCAAGGTTAACCAGGTAACAGTAAGCGAAAAACCTCTGCTTCATTTACAGGGAACCGCCAACACCTACAAATCGTGGGATACCTATTTTAAAGTGCGCGATGTTTACCAATCATGGGTATTGCCCTCAAGCGGACAGCCACTCATTTTTAAGCGCGACATGGACGAGGGAGGCTACACTAACGATTCGAAATACGTGTTTAAGCACAAATCGAAAACTGCTGTATGCAAACAAAAACACAAAGACGGGAGCGAGACTGAACAAATTGTGCCAATTCTGGCCAATACCTTCGATGTAGTTTCGGTACTGTACTATGCCCGAAGCCTTGATTATGAAAATTTTACTGTAAATAAAACCGTTTCGGCTACTATCTTAATCGACAACAAGCTCGAAACAATTAATATTAAGTACCTTGGCAAAGAAACCATTAAGGTAGCCGGCTTGGGAAGCTTTAGTTGTTATAAGCTTGGTGTTTCGGTGAAGAATGAAAAGATAATAAAAAACAAACTCGCAAATAACATTTGGCTCACCGCTGATGCCAACAGGGTGCCGGTTTTTATTAAGGCCGAAATTCCCGTGGGAAGCATTCAGTTGCGCCTTTCCGAAATGAGTGGTTTAAAGAATTAATTGCACCGATATGACAAAACAGGGGAATTCGAAACGAATACTGACCTCGTTAGTCAGTTTGTTTTTTTGCCTTATTGGCTTGATTTTCTCATTTCTGCCATTCAAGTTTTTACACCTTCCGGCAGCACTTTTTCCTGCAATAATTGCCCTTTCATTGGCCGTATATGCGGTGAATATAACTGCACGATACAAGCTAAAAAAACGACTGGCCTCGGTTTCGGTACTCTTTTCACTTATTGTATTTTCGCTGGCTATTGCCAATATTTTCTTTGCCCGCACCAGATTGGTTAGCGACATAGATTTTAAAACGAAAACCGAACAAATACAGCAAGAAGTTGAACAAGGAACAGACCTACAGGAGGCTCTTGAGGAAATAGATGCCTCAGAACTTGAAGAACTCACGGAGGAAGATCTTGAAATTGAATAACTCGCTACTGGAGTTAAGACTTGTCAATCGACTCTTCTGTGTCTTAACCAAGAGATAGACTTTCGAGAAGAAAAGGCCAGAAATGGATCAGAAATAAAACCGAGCTTAGTAATCCGTCACTCCAAACAATGGTGGTAATTCTTTCCGGATTTCTTTTGAGTAGAAACCACACGATTCCCCTTAAAAAGAATTGCTCCAGAAAAAAGAGAAACACCCGGATGCCGTATGGATTATAAAAGTGTGCGATTTCGAACTCTAAGCGTACGATAGCGGAGAAACTTCGCGATAGCCCTGTACTTAAACTTTGCTCTCCGGTAAGAAGGTCGTGTGCCGAAGTAAAAAGATAGTTTCCACGGGCAGGATGAAAAATGGCTGAATAAATAAAAACCAGTACAATAACCCCGAATAACAGCAGGTTAATGCACTGGTATGTGCTAGCCTCAGGGAGATCGAGACTTTTTTTATTTCTGAATTTGCACTTCAAGAGAATCGTTCATTTCTTCGACAAACACCCGTACGGCTCGTCCTGTAGCACGGCCCAGTTTTCGGGCAGCTGCTTCTTTCTCTGCCTCCGTAAGAGTGCTATCGTTTAAATCGATTGTCAGCTGCATGCTGTCAAGTTCACCTTCCAGTTGCTGAAGCTCTTTTTCCATATCCTCCAGCATTGCATCAAGACTACCATTTATTTCCCTTTCGAACTCTTCTTCAAACACACGACCAAATTCGTCTGAATTTTTTTCTACTTTCTCGAGCTGCTTATTGACCAGTTCCCAGGGTAATTGTTTTATTTTGGTAAATGTATTAGAAAGGCGCAATACCGAAAAGCCCAGGGCAATAATGCACAAAACCAAGGCCGCAGTAATAAGCGAAGTGGGAGCCGAAACCCTACGTGCCTGTGTCAGTGCCAGCGCACTTAAAGTAATTCCAACAATGGCAAGCATCATGGCTGCCATAAACGTACAACCCATCATGGCCAGCGGCAATGCAATAATACCCAGCACCAATCCAGCAATGCCCAATCCCGCGCCGCTATCTGGTTGTTTTGAAAAGTTTTCCATGGTTCAAAGTATTCGTTCTCAGAAATAAATTTTAACGGCCTAAGCCGTTTTTTTCCTAATTTCTTTTCAACAATCAGGCCAATAACTCATATATATCTGTATTTCTGTATTTTACGTTTTATTTAACAAATTTAAAAAAAACCATTCCTCGGTGGACTTAACCTCAATTTTGGTTTAAAATAGCATTCGCAAGGGAAAAATTGGCTTTAAGCTTACAATGCTGCAAATTTGATATCAAGCCTTAACTTCTTAATATTTTTAGTGGCACCATTTTGCACATCACCTCGAAAACAGGCATCAGCTTTGGCATGTGGGCCGAAGGCTTTATAGCCCGGGTCCTTGCAGTGGTTTACCCTTTTATTACGCCTACCAATTACCTCGTTATTCCGATATTGGCAGTGTTCACCGTAATAATTGCTTCGAAATGTCCAGCGCGAATTTCATTTAATTTAAACAATTTCTAGGATCTTCGCACCGACTAAACCAAATTGCCCAGTAAAAAATAGCGTATGAAAGTAATAGAATTGAAACAGGTAGACAAGACCTAAAACGATTCTGTAGTGAACGCGCATGCGGTCAGAGGAATCGACCTCGAATTCGAACAAGGAGAATTTGCAGCTATAGTAGGCCCTTTTATCGACTTTTCGCTACTCGAAGACCTTGACCTCTCGTTATACTTTCAGTTTTTCCGAATTAACCAGACCATTGTAACTTCAGAATTGAAAACCCGCACCATCTTTGCTTTTTTGAGAATTAAATGGAGTTTTTAGGTGTTTTGCCATAGCCAGATAAGGTTTCGATCAAAAAAATCTCTTTGCTTTAATAACTTTTTGCTTATCCAGTGAACTTGGGTGCAATTTTCGTTTATTTTCGGAAAAATTTTAATCATATTCTAACTAAAAACTCTTAACATTATGAAAATGACAACAAAAATCGCTGCTCTTTTATTTGTGGCTGTAGCTCTTTTCAGCAGCTGTGAAAAAGAAATCACCACTTCGGCAGTTGCAGTGGACGAAACCCAAACTGCTACCATGAAGCTTTATGTGAAAGCCGACATGAACAACATCATTGGTTTGGACAATATTCCAAACAATACAGTTTTTAATATTTCTGTGCCCTTGAATGACCTGAATGACGATTTTTACGGCGATGGCCGCTGGAGTACAACTGTTCAATCGAATAATGGTGTAATCGAGTTCAATGTTCCTGCTAATGCCGATGGAGTAACTGTATATGTAGATATGGTTGGATTCGAATCGGACTATACCGACGGTGGAGTAGTTACCCAAAAAAGATTTTACGAATACAATGGCGTTTTCTTTGGAATTATTACGGCAAGCAACAATGTTGAAGTAATCTACCCCAGTTTTACTGTTCTTAACATCCTTAATTAAAAGCAACTCTTTAGTTGCTGGCACACGCAACAATTTATCCAGTGATTGATTGCCAATTAATTTAATAACCCAAAGACACGTACCAGGCAAGTTTTAAATACCTGTTGGATGTTGTCTTAAAAAAATATACACAATGAAAAAAATTAGTTCCATATTTTTTCTGCTGGGAATTAGCCTGTTTGTGCTTGCCCAGGAAGAAACTCCTGCTGAAACTCCAAAACCAAAAAAAGAGGCAAGCAGCTTTTTACCAGCTGCCGGAGACTTTGCCATTGGAGTAGATGCGATGCCATACATCGAATTTATAGGCAACATGTTCAGTGGTCACGATGAGCGAAACTCGCTGTATGTTGGTCAATCGACTATTTATGGTAAATATTACCTGAGCCCTGATGCGGCCGTTCGCGCTGAACTTTACCTAAATAATTACACTGCCAGCGACCTGAATTATGTTCAGGACGATGCGCTTTTTAATGCTGACCCTACTGCACAGGTAGAAGATTTGCGTCAGATAAAAAACAACAGCATAGGTTTTGGTGCTGGTTATCAAAAATACCGCGGTTATGGCAAATTAAGAGGCACTTATGGCGTGTTGGCTTCTTATTACCTCGAAAGGTATACAACCGAATACACCTGGGGAAACCAGATGACCCCTTCGAATACCAACCCCACTTCTACCAACTGGTATGGCGCAGGTAGTAACCCTGGTGAACGAAACCTTACAGAGAGTTTCTATGGAAACACAACTGTAGGTCTTGGACTTATTGGTGGTGTGGAGTACTTTATCCTTCCTAAAATATGCCTTGGTGGTGAGTTTGGTCTTTATTACAATTATACCTGGTACGGACAGCAAAGCTACACCTACGAAGTGGTTCAGCAAGGTGTTGTTCAGGAATACGATCAAGCTGTTGATCCAAAAGAATCATACTCGTCATTGAATACCCGAGTTTATGATGCGGCCAATACCGGCGGCAGAATTTATCTCCTATTCCATTTTTAAGAAACTTTCTTTATACCAATTTAACCCGGACATATTCCATGCTCCGGGTTTTTTTTGGCCTAAAACATCTGTCTAGTAAACGAAATAGCTTGCATTTTTGTCCTAAAACCCTCTTCCGATCAGAAATTTTAAGTCGTCGTGCTATTTAAAATGATGCTAAATAAGTGTATAATCAAGCTATAAATATTTGATTATATGTTCTTTAGAAACTTCGCCTCAGAAGTAAGTACACAGAAATAAAATTGTGTGACCATATGACTGGCAACTAAAGGTATGGTGTGGATAAGGCCATGTCGGCAATTTTTTTAAATTTGTTTTCGACAAAAAATCCACCTGCAAGGAATAAAAAATCAATATTAACAAAAACCCCTTACTAATTATGGAAAATATCTCTGTGGTCATTCCACTCTTATCTGCTGCCGGAGCGATCCTGGCGCTGATATTTGCCATGTTTTTCTTCAAAAACATGATGAAAAACTCCGAGGGTACTCCCCGGATGATAGAAATTGCCCAACACGTGCGCGAAGGTGCAATGGCATACCTTACCAGGCAATATAAAGTTGTAGGCCTTGTGTTTATTGTTCTTGTTATTTTGTTGACCTTTCTGGCCTATATGGGTGTCCAGAACCCATTTGTGCCGATAGCCTTTTTAACCGGTGGTTTTTTCTCGGGACTATGCGGTTATCTGGGCATGAAAACAGCCACCAATGCTTCGGCCCGCACCGCGCATGGCGCTTCGCAATCGCTCAATAAAGGGTTACAGATTGCATTTCGATCTGGCGCTGTGATGGGACTTGTTGTAGTGGGCTTTGCCTTGCTTGATATAGCCCTTTGGTTCCTTATGCTGGATAGATTAATTTTTACTCCGGAACACATGGCCAATGGTCTTGAATTCCTGGGTCTGAAGTTTGTACATGCCGGTACAACTGATACACAAAAATACGTGGAGATAACAGCTACCATGCTTACATTTGGCATGGGTGCCTCTACTCAAGCCCTTTTTGCACGCGTGGGTGGTGGTATATACACAAAAGCTGCCGATGTGGGTGCCGACCTTGTTGGTAAAGTTGAAGCCGGAATTCCGGAAGATGATCCGCGGAACCCTGCTACCATTGCCGATAACGTAGGCGATAACGTAGGCGATGTGGCCGGTATGGGTGCCGACCTTTACGAATCTTATGCTGGCTCCATTCTTGCTACTTCTGCACTTGGTGCTGCCCTTATCGGCTCCAAAGAAATAAGCCAGATACAAGCTGTAACAGCGCCTTTGCTTGTATCCGCCATTGGTGTCATACTTTCCATTGTGGGTATTTTTATGGTACGAACCAAAGAGTTTGCTACGCAAAAGAACTTGCTGAGAGCCTTGTTTATTGGAACTTTTGGTAGCTCGGTACTTATTTTATTTGCCGTGGCTGGTCTGGCCGCTGCAGGTTGGATTACCTGGGGTGTATTTGGATCTGTAATTTCCGGTTTACTAGCCGGAGTAATTATTGGCCAAGGCACCGAATATTTTACTTCCGATGAATACTCCCCCACCAAAGGTATTGCAAATCAGGCCAACCAAGGCCCTGCCACCACCATCATCGATGGTATTGCCGTGGGTATGTATTCAACCTGGATACCTGTGGTAACCATCGTAGCTGGCATCCTCGCAGCCTATGGCTTTGCCGGAGGTTTTGAAAATTTCTCTGAAGGAGTTTATGGTATCGGCTTTGCTGCAGTGGGTATGCTCTCAACATTGGGAATAACGCTGGCTACCGATGCATTTGGACCCATTGCCGATAACGCAGGTGGAAATGCTGAGATGAGCGAATTGCCCAAAGAAGTGCGTGAGCGTACCGACGCCCTCGATATGCTTGGCAACACCACTGCCGCAACCGGAAAAGGTTTTGCAATTGGTTCGGCTGCGCTTACTGCAATGGCACTTTTAGCAGCATACATGGAAGAAATTCGTCTTTGGTTAGGAAAAATGGCTGCCGAAACTGGTGGCTGGGTTATTAAAGGAGATGTGGTTTTCTTCCGCGATATACAGCCTGCCGCTGAAGCCGTACAACAAAAAATGAGCCTGGCTACCGAAAAAGTGGCTGATTTGGAATTCGTTCAGCTTTCAGCTGCTACTATCAATGATTTTGTTCAGGCCTATGACCTGACCATCTTTAACCCCATGTTGCTGGGTGGTTTGTTCCTTGGGGCTATGATGTCTTTTGTATTCTGCGCCATGACCATGAAAGCCGTAGGACGCGCTGCAGGCGCTATGGTTGACGAGGTACGTCGTCAGTTCAGGGAAATTCCGGGCATTATGGAAGGTACCGGCAAACCTGAATATGCCAAATGTGTAGCAATCTCTACAAAAGGAGCTCAACGCGAAATGCTTGTTCCTTCGCTTCTGGCCATTGCTGTGCCGGTTACAGTAGGCCTTGTGCTGGGTGTTGCGGGCGTAGTAGGCCTGTTAGCAGGTGGCTTAACCACCGGGTTTACTCTGGCCAGTATGCTCAATAACTCGGGAGGAGCCTGGGACAACGCCAAAAAATACATCGAAAAAGGAAACTTCGGCGGCAAGGGCAGTGAAGCTCATAAAGCTGGTGTAGTAGGCGATACTGTCGGTGATCCCTTCAAGGACACTTCCGGGCCTTCGCTCAATATCCTTATCAAATTAATGACAATGGTGGCGGTGGTAATGTCCGGACTCACAGTGGCATTCAGCTTTTTTGGATAAACCTAAATCAAGTTTATATATTGTGCAAAAGCCCGGTTCAGAAATGGACCGGGCTTTTTTTTGAAAGGAAGAAGGTAGATCGGGTTTGGAATCTGGTTATATGAGACTAGAGAAGTCGATAAGCTTTTTAGGAATTTCGAAGTGGCATCATTGCTTTCTGTGCAAATCCATAGACCAACCAGGGGGTTTAAGACAACAAGTAGCTTAAACAATGTCTGCCCATATCAGATTTTTCTCGGTATAATAAGCCGATATTTCGTAGGTTAACCCACTCGTATACAATCTTTCAGAAAATTCATAATCGTTTACCAGCTCATCTTCGCGTAAAAGGATAGTAAAATCTGCCATAATGGATTCGGTTAGGTACATGGCAAACCTACTCAACTAGTATTAAGTAAGTATTAATCAAAGATTAAGATTGGAAGAAGGGACAAAAACTTATTCACATGTTCTCACAAGGAAAAATCTCTATCCAATTAACAATCTGTGCTTTACAATAAAAATAGGAGATAATAAATGGGGAGATAAGACCCTGATAATTCCGAAAGAAATCAGATATACTTCGTAAAATCCATAATAAAATTCTCCCTAGGAAAAACCTGGACATGCTTGAAAACACCACTTTTTGCTACCTTCTGTCCATTCGTCAAACGAATTTCGAAATTACCACAAAAGCTCTTGGCATCGAGAAACCCGTTTACTACAATGCCTTTTTTAATGTCCTTGTAACTGATAAATTTTTTCGATTCGACAATCATAATCGTCTTAAACACTTATAAATGAATATTTAAACTTCGTTTAGCTGTTAAGTCTTACATTTTCGCTTAATTCCGAAAATATTTCAACACTAAGCGCCATGAATAGGAATTCATCTCGCGCATCGTTGAATCGGTAATATGAAACAGGGTTTGTAGGTGTGGAATAAGACAGCCCAAATATACAACAGCTTTCTGAAATATATGCGTAAAGTGAATAAAAACAAAAATGAAAAATTATTTCGACCAGCTTTCGAGAATCGAATAACCAATCAGATCATCTTTCTGATAGGTTTCGGACCGAACCACACCAATTCCTTGGGCATACCACGAAATCGTTTTTACAGTATACCGTATAATGCTTTCGGTTAGCACGTCTTCCTTTATTTTGATGCATTCAAAACTGCCTGCCGGTGTGGTAATGGTTTCATAAGACTCAACCATCCGGTTTATCACCTTAATCTTAAAGGATATTGGCATGGGAGAAGGTTCGGCCGAAGTAAAATTGATGAATCCGTCTTTCAGCTTATCGCCAGGATTGAGGTTGGCAGGAATCTCGAGGTCTTCCATGGTAATTTTCATGGAAGCATCGTTATAGGTTGCGGCCTGGTCGGGAGCCATCATAGAATTCATGTCAATATAAAAATTGCTGTTTTCGCAGCGAAAAGTTAATTCGCTTTCTACCGGATCATTCCCCTTTTCGTTGGTAACTATTTGCTTAAGATGATAAGTGGCTCCATTTGCGGTTTGCTGAACCTTTGTAACCTCCTGGCTAACCCTTCCGGTAAGCTTATCCTTTTTATTGTAATTGGCCCTTACAATTTTTGCTCCCTCGGTGTAGGGAATAAATACTTTACAGTCTTGCGCTGAAAGGTAAATTGCTGCAGTAAAAAGTACCGCCAGAGTAAATACTGATTTTTTCATATAGAATAGGTTTGTAGTTTTTTCATATAGCGAGGATGATTCTTCCATCACAAATACTGATAATTTGAAAATCAACGAAGCTAAAATTCATCATGCCAGTTTAGTTTCGGTGAGCCAAAAAGGGTTCAGCCGACCCTATTTTAAAATTATTTTTAAATGAAATTAAGGAATGTTCGCGTAACTGCCAAAAACAGGTGCAATTCAGCCAGAAGGCAATTGAAAGGTTGCAATTTTGTATCTTTATCCTGAAGTGAGAAAACAAAAATTACATCGAGTTATGATACCCAAGCTGGCTTCCCTTCCTAATTTTTCGGCCATTCAAACGGCAGCCCGGTTAATTGAACCCTACATTCACCGCACACCCATAATGCACTCGCAGATTATTAACCAGATTACCCATAGTCAGTTGTTTTTTAAATGCGAGAATTTTCAGAAAGCCGGGGCTTTTAAATTCCGGGGGGCCACAAATGCCTTGCTTCATCAACTCGAATCCTCGAGGAAAAAAGCTGTTACCACGCACTCTTCCGGCAACCATGCCGGCGCACTGGCCAAGGCAGCCGGCATTCTGGGTCTTGAGTGCATTGTGGTGATGCCTGAAAATGCCCCGCGGGTAAAAATTGCCGCGGTGCAACAATACGGTGCTACCATCCGCTTCTGTGCCCCAACCCTCGAAGCGCGCGAAAGCACTACCCGTCTGGTGATGGAAGAAACCGGCGCAAGCCTGATCCATCCGTACAATAATTATTTCATTATTGCTGGCCAGGGCACCGCTGCCCTTGAGCTACTTACCGACCAACCCGGTCTCGACATTGTAATTGCGCCTGTGGGTGGAGGAGGGCTTATGAGCGGGACTGTGCTGGCTGCCAAAGGTCTAAAAAACAACATACAGGTGTTTGGTGCCGAACCGAAAGGTGCCGACGATGCCTGGCAGTCGCTACAAGCCGGGAGAATTATCCCTCAACAAAACCCAAAAACTATTGCCGATGGTCTGCTCACCTCCTTAGGCGGGCTCACCTTTGCCATTTTGTCGAAAAACTTAAACGGTATTTTAACCGTATCGGAACAAAGCATTGTTGAAGCAATGAAAATGATTTGGCAATACATGAAAATAATAGTCGAACCTTCGGCTGCAGTGCCGCTGGCAGCTGTGCTCGAATACCCTGATGGGTTCAGAAACAAAAAAATTGGTCTTATTTTGTCGGGGGGTAATACAGATTTAGAAAAGTTACCCTTTTAAAACGGCGCTCTCTTTCTTTTTCTAATGTGTTCCCCAATTCAAGGAAAAACAGGCTTCAATATACATACCAGTGGCAAGTGATCGGAAAAAGCTACGTTGGGGGTAGAATAATGAGTAGCCACATAAGAGGGGTCGTGAAACACATAGTCGATTCGAAAGGAAGGCAGCTTGCCGCGGTAGGTGAGTCCAATTCCGCTTCCACTCTCGCGAAAGGCATCTTCCTTTTCCCCTATTAATTGGTGATAGGAATAAGAAACCGGCGTGTCGTTAAAATCGCCGCACAGAAATACCGGATAGGGAGAAGACTCGATATGCCTGCGCACCACATCTACTTGCTGTGCACGCCGAATAAAGGCATCGCGTACCCTTCCGGAAATATCTTTAACCTCATCGAAACGTTTGGCATTGAGGTAAACCAAACTGTCGATTACGGTGTAGTTCTTATTCAGGTGAATACTTTGCAGGTGCAGGTTGTAAACCCGAATAGTATCGCCATGAAAGATTAGGTCGGTATAGATGCAGGTGTTAAACGAACGGTCGAACTGAATGCTTCCCTTGGTGACAATGGGAAAACGACTATAAGTAGCCACGCCGAATTTTCGCTTGTTCCGGTCCGAGGCAGTAGTATACCGAATATGACTATAAGGGGTTTCTGTGAACAAGCCACTGGTATAGCCTTCGGTTTCGCCCATTACTTTATTGTAGGTGGCAAACTCCTGAAAACAAACTATATCTGGCTTCTCAGAATTTGTCCAGGCAATAATGCTGTCGCGGTTAATTGCCTTTCCACTCCATTGATAGGTATTAAAAATGCGCACATTGTAACTGATTATTTTAAGACTTACCGAATCAACAGCCACCGGAGCCTCAGAAAGGTTAACCTGAATGTATCGACCCATATTTCCAAATCCTGCCAGAATTACAATCAGACTTAGCCATGCCTGCTTTTTACGGCGCCAGGCCCAAAATACAAGAAAAAATAAATTGCTAAGTAAGAGGTATGGATAGGCAAGTCCAAAAAAGGCAATTGGCCAAAAACGCGCAGGCGATATATGGTTTGCCGCGTAAGCACCAATGAGGGCAAGCGCAAACAATATATTTACCTGAAAAAAAAACCGTTTTATAAATTCTTTCAATGGTTCAGTGCAATTAATACTAACCCTGGCCTCCCATTTTAAAAAGAATGTCCTTCTCCTTTTTACTCAGGCTTTCGTAGCCCGATTGAGCAATTTTATCCAGTATTCGGTCTATCTCTTTCTGATTCTCTACTTTGCGTTTGTTGTACTCAAAGTCGTTCATCTGGCGGGCCTCGTTCTTATAACTCACTCTCATTTTGGGTTTGCGCTTAAAGAGCGAAGCAACCCAATCGAAGAAGCGTGAAAAACCTTTTCCAATATCTTTTCCGCGTTTCATCTGTAGTGCAAAAAAATAGCCATACATAGCACCGCCCAGATGGGCAAGATGCCCCCCTGCATTTTCAGAAGCAATTTGCAATACATCGAGTACCACATAAACAAGCGCAATATAAATAAGCTTAACCGGTCCTAAAAAAGGTATGTACAACTCGTATTGCGGATTGTAAAACGATATGCCAATTACTATCGCCATGATGGATGCCGAAGCTCCCAAAGCCTGGCCTTCGCTTAAACCCGGAAAGAGATTATAGGCTAGAATAAACACTGCTGCACCGGAAATTCCACCCAACAAATAGGTGGTGAGCAATTGCTTGGGTGTAAGGTACTGCAGATAGATACGCCCAAACCAATAAAGCACAAGTATATTAAATAGAATATGCAAAAAACCAAAGTGCAGAAACATGTAGGTAAAAAGTGTCCAGGGTCGAAGCAAGAGCATAGATGGCTCGGACGATACCATAAGGTACCCGAG
Source organism: Bacteroidales bacterium (assembly GCA_035913795.1). Lineage (GTDB taxonomy): Bacteria > Bacteroidota > Bacteroidia > Bacteroidales > UBA10428 > UBA10428. Next base: position 14,410 of record JAMIIA010000011.1, on the reverse strand, counting down.
GTATTTTGCCTGAAAATATAATGCTTTCATGCCATGTTCAGCGGCTGGGGTAGCAAGAAAATAGAAAACATAAACAAGCTTTACCAAAACAAAAACGCCCAGGTTAATATAAATAAGTTTTGTGAGTACGCTACCTTTCTTAAACGATTCGCGTAACTCGTTCATGATATTCGTTTCCATGAATTCGAATTATTTCGCTTTACACAAAAATAAACAAAAACCCTAAGGCAACTAGGTTTTAGTTCCCTAAGATATCGACATACAAACGCCCGAATCCGTTTGATTTAATAAACCGGACGAACATGATTCTTTTTCCAGTACCAGACAAGTAAAAATCCGGCAATGGCTCCACCCAGATGGGCAAAGTGAGCTATGTTATCGAACCGGAAGTTGGCTATTCCGAAAAACAATTCAGCCACAGCATAAATGGGAACCAGGTATTTTGCCTTAATGGGAACCGGGAAAAATATAATCATGAGTTCCACATTGGGGAATAAAACAGCAAAAGCGGCTAAAACGCCTAAAACCGCACCGGAAGCCCCTACCATCTGGGCGTTTTCCATGGTAAAGACCATGCGCTGGCACATCACCATAGCTTGCTGAAAATAACCCTGACTATCAGGATCGTTCATCCAGCTCTGAGCCAGACCTTTCACCTCGGGGGCAGTATCGAAATGGTATTTTTGGGCTAACTGCCAGAAGCCCTCCGCAGTAGGAAGGATATTCAACTCGGCAATAGCCGACGCCAGGTTATGTATCTGCAGTGAGTTAACACCTAGCTGAAGAAAGGCAGCGGCAAAACCTGATACAAAATACAGAATAAAAAATTTCTTGCTGCCCAGTACACTTTCCAATACCCGGCCAAAAAGGTAAAGTCCAAACATATTAAAAAACAGATGCCCCAAACCTCCGTGCATAAACATATGGCTGATAAGCTGATAGGGTTGAAACAAATCGGATTGCAGGTTACGCAGCGACAAGATCGAGCCTAAATCTAAAGGCAAAGCCCTGCCAATTAATAGACTAGCAAAAAACAACAGCACATTTATAATTAGCAAAATGCGTGTTACTGGCGGTATTGACGATAAAAAATTTCCCTGAGTACGATACATCGTTTAAAGGTTTAAAGAATTAAAATTGCCTGCCTTCGCAGGTGTTTATTGCAAATATTTTTCCAACTCACCCAGGCTCACAATACTCATGGTTTTTTTCCCGCCTGGGGAATAGTTGGGGTTCTCGCATGCAAAAAGCTCATCGACCAGTGTTTGCATTTCGATGACTTTCAGCGGACGGTCGGTTGAAATGGCAGATGCCTGAGCTAAGGAAACGGCAATGCGTTCCTTCTGGTTGCCAGCTGGTTTGTTTTGGCTTTGCTTGTATTCTTCGAGCAGTTGCTCAAGCAACTCGGTTGCCGGATGGGTACCCGCTGTTTCGGGAATACCGCTTACCACCAAAGTATTGCTCCCCAAATCGCCAACCTCAAAACCAATGGTATGCAATTCTTCCAATATATCGAGCATTAGAAGGTAGTCTTCGTGGTTCAGGTTAATTTTTTCTGGATAAAGTAGACGCTGGCACACGGCTTTGTTGTGGGCCATGTTCCGAAGAAATTTTTCGAAAAGTATGCGCTCATGGGCTCGCTTCTGATCGATAAGCATGAGTCCGGACTTAACGGGTGTAAGAATGAAGCGGTTCTTCACCTGAAGGTATTGGTGGTTCTCTTTCGATTCGGACACGGCAGCTTCCTTTTGACTAAAAAGATTAGACTCTGGTGCGGGCTCATAATTTACAGTACCAGTCTGGTAAAGATCCTGCCAGCGCTCAGGCACCGGATTATTGCCCCTTGCCTGTTGACCCTGTAACTGCATTGCAGATGGTTTTCGAAGATCGTTGAAAGGATTAAATGAATAATCAACAGGGATTTCAGGCATGCGGATTTCAGTCTCCGGACGTACCAAAGGGATATCGACTACGCCGTAGGTGTCGAAATCGATGGAAGGCATAAAACTGCTTTTACCAAGAGCTTCTTTTACTGCGGCATTTAAAATCTGGTAAAGAGCCTGCTCATTTTCGAATTTTATTTCGGTTTTGGTCGGGTGAATGTTTACATCGATGGTTTGTGGATCGGCTTCAAAAAAAATAAAATAACTCGGGAAATAATCCGAAGGAAGTATGTTTTCGAAAGCCCGGCTCACAGCTTTGTGAAAGTAGGGATGGCGCATATAGCGCTGGTTGATAAAAAAATATTGCTCGCCAGCCGTTTTGCGTGCCTGTTCAGGTTTACCAATAAAGCCACTGATAAGGGCAAGGTCGGTTTTGTTATCGATGTGAGTGAGGCTGGTGTTCATGTGCTTGCCAAACAGATGAATGATACGCTGGCGAAGGTTAGTTACTGGCAAATGTATAATCAGTTCGTCGTTATGACTCAGGCTGAACTCGATCTCGGGGTGGCTCAGGGCAATGCGCTGAAATTCGGTGAGAACATGCTTGAACTCGGTTGGATTGGCCTTTAAAAATTTTCGTCGGGCAGGTACATTGTAAAAAAGGTTTTTCACAATAAAATTGCTGCCCTGTCCACAACTAACGGTTTCCTGTTTTTCTACCACCGAAGCAGCGAGGCTAATTTCTGTGCCCAACTCGTTGTTCGATAGTCTTGTTTTGAGGGTAACCTGCGCTACCGAAGCAATCGATGCCAGGGCTTCGCCCCTAAAACCTTTGGTGCGAATGGCAAACAGGTCGTCGGCTGAACGTATTTTAGAGGTGGCATGCCTTTCGAAGGCCATACGGGCATCGGTGGCCGACATTCCCATTCCGTTATCGATTACCTGAATTAGGGCTCTTCCCGCTTCTTTTACCAATACTTTAATCTCGCTGGCGCCGGCATCGACAGCGTTTTCGACCAGCTCTTTTACAACCGAAGCCGGACGCTGTATCACCTCACCGGCAGCAATCTGGTTCGCGACAGCATCGGAAAGTAAGCGGATGATATCGGCCATAAATTGTATGTACTATTTGGTAATTATAGAAGAAAATCCACCCAGAAAATAAATTGCCAGCAACATGAGTATGGCAACAATCACCAACAGCCTGATGACTGAACTGCGATTGCCTTTACGACGTGTCTTTAGCTTTTCAGTCATATAACCTCGTGAGATACCTGGCAGATATCCAGCCTGGCCAGTTGAAAGTCCCATCTCACGCTCAATGCGTCGTTGCCTTTCTGCAGCTTCTTCTTTTTCCTGATTATAGTATCTAGGGGTATATTGAAATTGCTTGGGCTTAAAAGTTCGAAAGAATGAAACGCGCATGACATTTTTTTGCAAAGGTAATCTTTTAGCCAAAGTACTGAATAATCAATCGTACAATGCTTTTAAAAAAACCAAACAAAATGCTATCCCCTTTCAAAATCGAAAAAATTTCAGCATCCTTTCGCAATCGCCCTTCAAAATATTCAGAAAAATTAGCCTTATCCTGAAAAATTGAATATAATTTTAAGGCTAAATTACGTTTATACTCTAACCCTCTGGCAACATAATGGATTCTATCATTCAAAATTTCAAGCAGGCAGCACTGGTACTCGAAGAATTTATTTCGAATAACAAGAACTTTGAAAACATTCAGGCTGCTGGCGATGCCATGGTATTGGCATTGAAGAAAGGCAATAAAATAATCAGTTGCGGAAACGGTGGTTCGATGAGCGATGCCATGCACTTTGCCGAAGAGCTTACTGGTCGCTTTCGCGAAAACAGGCCATCGATGCCGGCCGTAGCCATTTCAGATCCTACCCACATAACCTGCGTAGCCAATGATTTTGGTTTCGATTATGTGTTCTCGCGTTATGTCGAAGGCCTTGGCGTTTCCGGAGATATATTGCTGACAATCAGCACAAGCGGCAATAGCCCTAACTGCATCCTTGCTGCCGAAGCTGCCCGGAGAAAAGGAATGAAAGTAATTGGGCTTACAGGCAAATCGGGTGGTAAAATAGCCGGGCTTTGCGACATCGAACTCAGGGTTCCACACCAAGGATATTCGGACAGGATACAGGAGATACATATTAAAATTATCCATTCCCTCATCCATTATATCGAACAAAAAATGAATGAAAACTGATTCGAAATACCTTCTTATTCTGCTCCTTTTGCTGCTTTCCTTTGTATCGGCATGCATCCAGGACGATATTGCTCAGATCGAACAAAATCTGGTAATAACACCAAGCTATTCGATACCTATCGGCACAAAGGGTTTTACCTTTGAGGAGTTGATGGAAAAGGAAAACCTCGATTCTCTGGCCTCTGACACCCTCGCCCCACCCGATTCGGTATTTATCTATAACAACTCTCCTTACCAGATTCCCGCTCTTGGCTATTTCGATACACTTCTGCTTTATTACTTCGATTTCAGCACCGTGCAACAATGGGTCGATTATGCTACCTACCTGATGTTTCGGCTAAACATAGAAAATGGTATTCCCTCTGAAATGTTAATACAGACTTCTTTTTTAGACGCTGATGGGAATGTTCTTTTCAACATTCTAACACCCCCCGGACTCACCCTACTTCCAGCTACTTCTGATGGTCCGTATGTACTTTCTCCTTACGACACTGAAGTACTTACCCGCGAAGAAATACTAAGTCTGCCTTCGGCCCGTTACGTGCAAACCTATGTGCGGGTAATGCTGCAAAATCAAACCACGGGTACAGTTTATATGCCCGAGCAATACCTGAATGTGCAAATGGGAATAAGGATAGGACTGGAAAAAAACCTGGGTGAATAAGCTAATTGCCATATCAATTGCCTTGCTGCTGACCAGCCTTTTCTGGAAAGCAAATGCACAACAGAGCCATTCGTTGTTTCTGATGCATTATCTGCCGCAAAGCAACCTTTTAAACCCTGCAGTGCCCATCACCTGCAAATGGTACATAGGTTTACCAGTTATATCATCCTTGCATGTAAATTATGCCAACAGCGGCTTCTCCTACAATAACGTATTTAAGCCTACCGGCGAAGGTACATACCAGGCCGATGTGGATGGGGTTGTAAAAAGATTAGGATACCGTAACCTGGTGGGGGCCGAAACGCATATTCAGCTGGCTGCAATCGGCTATCGTGAAGGCAATTATAGCTTTATGTTTACTCTTACCGAAAAATCGAACCTTCCTTTTATCTATCCGAAAGAAGTGATTCAGCTGGCCTGGGATGGCAACAGTTCATTCGAAGGAGAAGAAGCGAACTTTCGTGGTACCGGCCTGTACTTTACCCACTATCGTGAATATGCCCTGTCGGTATCGAAACATGCCGGCAAAGGATTGTATTATGGGCTGCGCGCCAAAATGCTTTTTGGTAAACTTAATGTGGCCACCCGGTCAACCGATGTGGGAGTATTTACCGACCGTAATACCTTTAACCTCAATTTTGAGGGCAATGTGAAGGTGCATTCCTCCCTTCCGCTTGTGGTAGAAACCACCGACGACAATGTCACTGGCATCGCTGCAGACGAAAATGCAGATATTCAGGCACTGATATTCAACAGAAAAAACCCGGGGTTTGCTTTGGATGCGGGCATTATTTATCCTTACACCGATAAGATAGAACTTTCTGCTTCGGTACTCGATGTGGGTTTCATACGCTGGCGTTCGAACCTGAATACTTTCCGCGGCAGTGGAAATTTTGAATACACAGGGCCTCCACTGGATAGTATTCTGGCAGGTGAAACTTACTTCGACAATTTGTTCGAATCGTTCAGCGACTCGATGGACCTGACCCATTCCCCCGAAAAATACACCTCCGTGTTGCCTCCCCGCATCATTGCCGGAGCCAGTTATGCTGCTTCGCCTAAACTCAGCACCGGAGCCCAGCTTGAGCTATTGGTTTACCGCACAAAAACAATTCCTTCGCTCTCCCTTAGCGCCAATTATAATTTTTTTGGTTCTAGTTACCTCATGGCATCTTACACCATTCAGTACCGCACGCTGCGAAATTTTGGCCTTGGGTTTGTTTTTGGCCGCAGTCCGGTTCAGTTTTACATTGTTTCCGACAATGCAGCCGGTTTCATTTGGCCATTGTCTACCCGCAATATCAATTTAAGATTCGGACTTAATATCAACCTCGGCTGCAACGAGCGTATCGAACAACGCACAGGGCACGGAGCGCTGCAGGGCAATTGTTATTGGCTCGAAAAAAGCATACAGAAAAACTACGAAAAGCAAAAAGGGAATAAGCCAACAAAAAAGCTCTAAAACTGAATACGCAAACACATAGGCAGAATTTTTTAATCCTACTTTTTGGCTTTCACCCTAAAACCTTTATATTTACTTGTCTCTCAGCTTAGTTGGTTCAATCCCTTAAGTTTGTTCTGTATGCTTGTAAAAACCTATGGAAGTGCCGTATATGGCATCGATGCCCAGCTCATAACCATCGAAGTGAATGCCTTGCAGGGTTCGAAATTCTTTTTGGTGGGTCTGCCCGATAATGCCGTAAAAGAAAGTCAGCACCGGATCGAATCTGCCCTCAAAACAGCCGGTTTCCGTTGGCCAGGACTGAAACTGATTGTGAACATGGCCCCTGCCGATGTACGCAAAGAAGGATCGGCTTACGATTTACCGCTAGCCATTGGCATTCTGGCTGCAAGCAAGCAAATAGACCATAGTCTGCTGGGCGATTACCTCATTATGGGAGAACTCTCGCTCGATGGCACCATACAAGCCATCAACGGAGCGCTGCCCATTGCCATCGAAGCCCGGAAGCAGGGCTATAAAGGCTTTATTCTGCCACATGCCAATGCCCGCGAGGCTGCAGTGGTAGACAGGCTTGAGATCTATGGAGCAGGTTCGTTAACCGAAGTATGTGCCTTTTTGAATGGCGAACCCACGCTGGAACAAACCATTGTAGATACGCGTAACGACTTTTTCTCGAACCTTAACGGCTACTCTGTTGATTTTGCCGATGTAAAAGGCCAGGAAGGAGTAAAGCGGGCACTCGAAATTGCCGCTGCCGGTGGTCATAACCTGCTGATGATTGGTCCTCCGGGAGCAGGTAAAACCATGCTGGCCAAGCGCCTTTCTACCATCCTCCCTCCGCTATCGCTGCATGAGGCATTGGAAACAACCAAAATACATTCTGTAGCCGGAACACTCGATAAAAATACTGCCCTCGTCACCCAAAGGCCTTACCGCAGCCCGCACCATACAATTTCCGACATAGCCCTTGTCGGTGGTGGCACTTTTCCGCAACCCGGCGAAATATCGCTTGCTCACAACGGAGTGCTCTTTCTCGATGAGCTACCTGAATTCAAGCGTACGGTATTGGAGGTGTTGAGGCAGCCCTTGGAAGATAGGCAGATTACCATTTCGCGGTCGAAGTATACGGTCGATTTCCCGGCTGGTTTCATGCTGGTTGCTTCGATGAACCCTTGTCCATGCGGCTATTACAATCACCCCGAGAAAGATTGTGTGTGCAACCCGGGCTTGGTACAAAAATACCTCAACCGTATTTCAGGTCCCCTGCTCGACCGCATCGACATGCACGTTGAAGTGGTACCGGTGCCCTTTAAAAAACTTTCTGAAGAACTCCCTTCCGAGCCAAGCGAACAGATTCGTTCCCGTGTGAAACAGGCACGGCAAATACAGGAACAACGCTTTGGTGCCAGCTCTAAAATACATTGCAATGCTCAAATGGACAGTGCGTTGCTTCGGGGACACTGCAAACTCGATACAAGTTCTGCACAACTTTTAAAAATTGCCATGGAGAAACTCCATCTATCGGCACGAGCTTACGACCGGATTCTTAGAGTTTCGCGAACCATTGCCGACTTGGCCGGCCAGCCGGATATTGGTGCCGAACATCTGGCCGAAGCCATTCAGTACCGTAGCCTCGACCGCGAAAACTGGGGTAGCAATTAAAAGCAAACATCTTCCAAAAATGAGCCCTCAGGGTACCAGCTTCACCAATTTGTTTTCAATCATATCATAAAGCTGATCGAGCATAATTTGCTCCTGTGCATCAATCACAGAATCGGCCGAAGCAAGATTCAGAATTCTATCCATTTCTGATCGGGTAATTACATGGTCTACTATCGCTTTCTCAATCATAAGGCGCAAGCTTTGGGCATTTTCGTTCGCTTTCATAAGTTTGAATCTTTTGCTCGCCTTAAAGATAAAAAAATATCTTAGCAATCCTTGATGGCTTGCTGGCGGTTTATACCCAGCCAGATTGCGTGCATTCTGGTAGCTGTTTAGGCAATTCTACACTGTATTTCAGTAGTTTGTTCGCCGTACCTTTGTTTCAGAACTTAAAACTATTTATGCAAAATCTGAAAACTATGGAACTTACAATTGTAAAAAAAGCCAATACCCTTTTTGTACAGCTCGAAGGCGCTAATAAACTTTATGTGCTGAACCAGAATGAGATTAGCCAGGAATTACATTGGTGCCAAAGCATTATGCATAAAGAAATGCAATTAAACCTTTCGGGAATTAAACTTATCGATAGCGCAGGAATACGCTTATTACTTGAATTGAAAAAAAAGTACCAGAAATCGGGAAGAAAACTGGTATTGCAAAACCTTACGAAAGAGGCGATGGAGCTGCTCGAGCTGGTGAATGTGAGGAATTTGTTTGAACATAGTGTGGGTGAAACACTGGTACACGAAGCAGCATAGAGGGGTAGATAAAGAGGCTGAACTGCAAAGAACAGCCTCTTTTTATTTGCGAGAATTAAATTTTATATGCTTACGAAATAATCCCGATAAGTATCAGATCCGATAGCGGGTGTGCAGGTAAAAGAAACCTTATACAGTTTCCCCAACAGCTTGCTGAGGGGAGTTTCATTTCTTCTTATTCCATCGGGCATGATGCGGAACAGTCGTTTTTTTCTGTTCTCCCTTCTCCGGAAACAGTTTGGCCAATAAATCGAAGCGATCGAGTTTTTTCAGGCGCTCTTCAATTTTTCTTCTGAACTCGCCCTTGTACCAGAAAAAAAACATTTGCTGGTTCTGCTTTTCTTCTTTGCTGCGCGCGGTATACACTTTCTCCAGCGTATAGGGGTGATACCCCGAATAATAAATTACAGTAGCCACGGTCATCGGGGTGGGGGTAAAATCCTGAACCTGCTCCAACCTAAAGTCGAGTTGGCGTGTTTCCACCGCCAGCGATGCCATATCTTCTTCGCTACTACCCGGATGACTCGAAATAAAATAAGGAATGAGCTGCTGTTTAAGCCCGGCTTTTTTATTTATTTCGTCGAACTGCTTTTTAAACCGGTGGAAATATTCAAACCCTGGTTTGCGCATGAGGTTCAGCACACGCTGTGTGGTATGCTCAGGCGCAACTTTCAATCGGCCTGAAACATGGTTTTTAATCAATTCCGAGGTGTACTGCCGGTGACTGGCAGCTTCGGCTTCGGGGGCATGTTCGTTTAAAAGCATGTCGTAACGGATTCCACTTCCCACAAACGATTTTTTTATGCCCGGCACGCGATCGACTGTTTTATAGATATCGAGCAGTGCGCTATGGTCTGTGTTCAGGTTTTCGCACACGGTAGGAAAAATGCAGGATGGGCGCCGGCAGCGTTTGCAAATATTCAGATTTCTGCCTTCCATCTTGTACATGTTGGCGCTAGGTCCACCAAGGTCGGAAATATACCCTTTGAAATCGGGCATTTTTGTCACCTGCTCTACCTCTTTCATTATCGATTCCTTCGAACGAGAAGCAATAAACTTTCCTTGATGTGCCGAAATGGTACAAAAACTGCAACCTCCAAAACAGCCCCGGTGAAGGTTTACCGAGAATTTGATCATTTCGAATGCCGGAATCGGAGGCTTTTTGTGGTAACGCGGATGCGGCAAACGGGTATACGGCAGATCGAACGAGGCATCGAGTTCGCCAGTACTCATGGGCGGAAAGGCAGGGTTTATCACCACACGCTTGTCTTGCCATTGCTGAATAATTCGCCGGGAATCCCACTTATTCGACTCCTCTTCGATTACTTTAAAATTGGAAGCATAGCTTTTCTTGTCTTTTAAACACTGCTCATGCGAAGCAATTTCGATATCCGACCAACCCGAAAACGAGGGTATTTCATCTTCAACTTTTTGCAAAAATGCGGTCTGGGGTATGGTTTTGATGGAGGAAAATAGCTCACCTTCCCTCAACCTGGCCAACAATTCTTTCAAGGCCTGCTCACCCATGCCATAAACAAGTAAGTCGGCACCCGTATCGGCAAGAATGCTGGGCTTTAATTTGTCCGACCAGTAATCGTAATGCGTTACTCGCCTCAGCGAAGCTTCGATACCACCAATTACAAGTGGAACCTCGGGGTATAGTTTTTTAAGTATTTGTGAATACACAGTGAGGGCATAATCGGGGCGCCGTCCTGCCTCGCCACCTGCTGTATAGGCATCGTTCGAACGAAGACGCTTGTTGGCTGTATAGTGGTTTACCATGGAATCCATGCTGCCGCTGGTAACACCAAAAAACAAACGGGGGGTGCCGAGTTTTTTAAAATCGCGCAGGTCGTCCTGCCAGTTGGGTTGAGGAACTATGCCCACCCGCAAGCCATGCGCTTCGATGATGCGACCAATGACCGCCGCACCAAAAGCAGGATGATCGACATAGGCATCGCCCGTGAAGAGAATGACATCGAGCTTATCCCATCCACGAAGTTCCACTTCCTTGGCCGAGGTGGGCAACCAATCGATAAGTTGAAATATATTTTCAGACATACAGTGGCAAAGATAGATCAAATAGTAGGTTGCCAGAAGGTTTTAACACGGCAATAACATACTATCATTGGCTAAGTATGGCATTTTATCTTGCTTTCTGGGCTAACTGTTAGATTGATATCAGGAGAAAACTGTTCCGCGCAAATTGGATAAACGCGAAGTTCGCAAAGTTTGAAGATTGTTAACGCCCAACGGATTCCACAGTAAGAGAATTTTGTAAATCCGACTATCAAAATGCTAACAATCCGCTTTGCTCATACTGCTTGTTGGGTGGGTAGATTATTTTGTTTTCAAATCTTCCATCTCAGCAATTCGTTTTAATAAATCGTCATCGGTTAAGAACAAACTCAATTCATGTTTCACTTTCAAAACTGATGATAACTGAATTGAATCCAGCGTTCTCAATCCTTTTGAACCATATTTTGAAATTAGTTGTCTAGCAACGCTTAAAACTTCACTATCCAAATCAACAAAGTCATATTTCTCGAAATCAATTTCAAAGGATTCAATCAGACCTTGTGCTTCGCTTTGTGTTAATTCACTAGTTCTAACCTTTTTCCATATCGCAGAATCAAATTCTACTTTTGCAACCTCCGATAAAAATATTTGTGAAATCGTATACTCTTCAAACAACTGGTCGAGCAGATCAGTGCCTTGTTCGTAATGATAAAGCTTTATAAGCGAGGAAGTATCAAGAAATATCTTCATCTTGCTTCTCTTCTATCTTCAATAATTGAGTCAGAAATTGAACCTTTAAATCGTTTGGACTTTTCTCTCGAGGAGCTAAAAGAAAAATCATCAACTTTTAACCTTTTTTCTTTTGTGTTTGGTGATTCCTCAAGAAAAGTAACTATAACCTTAATTCTACGCCTTGACTGAATTCGTTTATCCAATCTTATCGCACCATTTTCATATATTCCACTTACAGAAAGCATCGCAATTTTTTTTTTCAAATATAGGCAAAAACTTGTCGGGATGCAATTCGGCCTACTATGCCACCCAACTTCTAAATATCTACTGTACTTCATTTTCAATTATATACTTTGCATCCATTTGCGCGCATAATTTTACGGACTTTGCGTGGATTAAAACATAAAAACACTTCACACCGTAAATGAACAATTAGACGTTTTCGGTTCTGGCAAGTACCAATTGTTCTTAAAAACAAAGCAAGAAAGATTAGTTGATACAATATTTTTTTAAATTGCATCGATGAAAAATAAACTCCTCTACTTCCTGATTCCGTTTTTAACGGGCTTTAATGGCTTCTTACATGCCCAAAACCCATACTTGGGTGTAAAAGCCGGCTTCAACCTTTCTACTATGACCTGGACAGATGACACCGGCGACCAGCTCGAAGGCCTGAACCTCTCTCCCGGATTTAATTTTGGCGGAACCATGGATTACCGTCTCATGCCCGAACTCACACTCAATGCAAGTTTGGTGCTTACCACCAAAGGATACCGCAAACGCTATTCGGAAGAATTTCAGGGTGTTACTGTCGATTCGCGCGAACGCCTGACACTCTATTACATTGAGTTGCCGGTGTATGCGGTGTATGAATTTGAAGTATTTGGTTTGGATCTGATTGCCGGCCTGGGGCCTTTTGTTTCGTACGGTTACTGGGGCAAATACTCCTGGAAGCGCGAAGGTGGTGGCGAAGAAGAATCAGAAAAAGGAGATGTGTACTGGGGTACCAATCCCGATACCGACGACCTGGTGCATATCGATTATGGGGCAGGTATTAAAGTGGGTGGTAAATACGAAAATTTTGTGCTTGACCTAAGTTACCAGTATAGCATCCCTAACATTGCTGCCGACACCCAAAATGGCAAGGTGATCCGTAACAGTGTTTTTTCTGTCTCGCTAAGCTATTTCTTCAGCATGTTTTATCCTTACAACGAAGCCAATTACTAAATATTCTGATTAGCTCACATCAAAAACTATATTATGAAAACAAAAATCCGTTTCATTCTACCCTTGCTGGTCTTGCTTCTTCCTACCCTGGCCTCTGCCCAGTACCTTTGGCTTAAAGGCGGAGTAAACAGCAGTAATATGACTATCCAAGACAATCAACAAACTTATAGCACCGATTACCTCAGCCGCATTGGCTATCACGCCGGACTTACTGGTGGCATGCGCTTTGGCTTTGTAGGTTTCGAAGGCGGGATGCTACTTTCTTCAAAGGGTTACAATTTCGACCAGACAGAGGACAATGGCGATAAAATAGCCGGCAATACCACACTACTTTACCTCGATGTGCCTGTGTTACTTAAGCTAAGTGCAGGTTTGGGCAGTATGCGCGTGTATGCCACTACGGGGCCCGTATTTGCTTTTGGATTATCAGGAACTTATACAGTAGATTCTACCCTGGCCGGACAAGAGCCTAAACTGGTGGAAGAGAAAATAAAATGGGGCAATACTGCCGATAGCGACATTAAACCCAGCGGAGTGGATTATATGGTGGGGGCAGGCATTGAGCTAAGCAAACTGTCGTTGGGTTTAAGTTACAACTGGAGCCTGAGTAACCTTGCACCAACTACGGACAATGGCCAGGAAATCAAAAACAGCCTGTGGCAATTTACATTGGGGATCAAAATTTTTGGCGATTAAAAACTGGTTAAATACTGATAAAATTGAACAGGAGTTTTCCCGAAAATCCTATAAAAGAGTAGGGGGTGCGATCCGAAAAACCAAACGAGTAGGAAAAAACTAATACCAACAACTATGAAGAAAATTCTTGTTCCAGTTCTTTTTGCACTATTGTTAAGCCTGCCCTCGCAAGCACAGGTAGAACCCACCGGCAAATTCACCATCGACCTCACCTTCGACCCCGCAGCTATTTTCGATGCGGCAGCAGGCAGCATGTTTGACATGCCCATGCTGAAAATGCGTTATTTCTTGCAGGGCGATTTGGCCTTACGTGCCGGATTGGACTACAATTTTTATGGCGAAAAAGAATACGCTGGCGCCAGCACCGATACGTATGACGAATACCGTGAATCGAACTTCATGATCAGCGGGGGTATCGCAAAACACTTCAGCACAGGCCGTTTCCAACCCTACCTGGGTGCCGATCTGGCTATACTAAGCGCCTCATCGAAGCTCACCGAAACCACAGCCGGAACATCTGTAGAAACAATTAACCCGAATGGCGGCTATTTTGGCTTTGGATTATTTGCTGCACTGGGTGCCGATTTTTACCTTCTCAACAACTTATACATTGGTGTTGAATTTAACCCCGGCTTCAGTATTTTAAATGAAAAAGACACAAAATACGATGGCGATGTGGTACAAACAGGTGGCAAAACAACCAATAGGGGTTTGTCTTCAGCTTCGGGTTTACGCATTGGGTTTAGGTTTTAAATAGTACCTAATTATACACAAAAAAGGTACTGTTTTAAAATGCAAATATTCTGATAAAAAAAATTACGTACTTTGTAATTGACGAAGGAGGACTTCAGTCGATTGATTGTACGGAAGTTCATCTTTTGTAGGCAACTCTCTTGGGTTGCCTACTTTTTTAGGGACTTCGTCCCTATGACGAAGGAGGAACTTAGCCTCCTGATTCCCGGATGTTCTGTTTTTTGTTTCATTGAATGTTTCATTGTTTTTCCAAAGTGTGTAAATCAATAATAGAATTTTTCTTTGTAAAGCTGTAACGCCAACCATCTTACTTGCCTTGCCAGTATT
>JAMIIA010000010.1:0-3303 GCA_035913795.1 Bacteroidales bacterium | reverse complement strand
TGGGTGAATCTTGGTTGCCGTCATCATCATCCCCATGTTGCGAAGCACTTCTTTCAGTCTCAGCATCACCATTGTTTTTATCTGAGGAATTATTATTAGTATCGATAAAATCTGAATCCTGGCCTGTTACTGCTGATTCAAATAATTGATAACCTGTCTCAGTAAGTGAATAAATCTTACCGTTATTCAGAGCAATATCTAAAGTTATTGATTCACCGGCATCTGGATTTTCCAAGGCGATTGAGGGGTCCGGGCTGCAATAAACCGCTTCGCCTTCATAAACAGGGGAATTGTTTTCGAGTATGCGGATAGTCCCATCCTTGGCTTCAGCAACAAATCTTCCTTTCAGCGTTTTTACATAACCAACGATTGTTTTCATATTTGCTCCAGACGATACATCTTTAGTGTCATAATGATTATATCATTTTTTGTTTTTTCTAGCAGCCTGTCGGACTTAAGTCAAAAAATCAGAGAAAACCCTTTGACAGCCTTGTTTTTCGAGCTTAAAAATGTTATAATAAGCCTGTCAAAGCCGATATAACAAGGAAATATTATTTTGAGTAATAATTTTCGTAGTGCAGATAGATTAACCCCATATTTATTGCCCCCCTCTGTTAATGAATGGTTGCCAGAGAAACACCTTGCACGTTTTGTAGTTGAAGTTGTTGGTCAGCTCAACTTAACTTCGTTTAAGGATGCCTATTCAGGCAGAGGTTCAAAAGCATACAGTCCTGCTGTGCTTTTATCTCTGCTGTTCTACGGTTATGCAACCGGTGTTTTTTCCAGTCGGAAACTTGAGCGTTCTACTTACGATTCCGTTGCATTCCGTTACGTTTGCGCAAATGAGCACCCAGACCACGATACTATCGCGGCGTTCAGAAAACGCTTTCTTGTTGAGCTTGAGGCAACCTTTGTTCAGATCTTGCAGATTGCACAGCAAATGAAGGTTTTCAAGCTGGGAAAAATCTCTCTTGATGGCACAAAAATGCACGCCAATGCTTCCAAGCATCAGGCGCTGAGTTGGCAACATGCTTGTGATCTCGAAAAGAAAATCAAGGAAGAGGTTGCCCGTCTGATCCGCCTTGCAGAAGAGGCAGACACAGAAGACATTCCCGACGGAATGGATATTCCAGAAGAATTAAATCGCCGTGAAATACGCCTGAAAGCCATAGCTGATGCCAAAGCTGAAATTGAACGTCGCGCTGCTGAAAAAGATGCAGAAGCAAAACGCGAGTATGAAGAAAAGCTTGCTGCTCGCGAAGCAAAAGAAAAAGAAAGCGGCAAGAAATCCGGTGGCAAAAAACCGGCAGAACCCAAGCAGGGCCCTGATGCTAAAGACCAGGTTAATCTCACAGATCGAGAATCGAGGATTATGCCACTGTCTGGTGGTGGTTTTGAGCAAAGTTATAATGCCCAGGCATGTGTTGATGTTGATTCAATGCTGGTTGTAACAAATCATATTACTCAAAATGCCAACGATAAAAAAGAAATCGAACCGGCCCTGAATGCCTTAAATTCATTACCAGCAAGTCTTGGAAAGGTTGACATTCTGCTGGCAGATGCCGGGTATTTCAGCAGGAACAATATTGACTTGTGTGCAAAAGAGGGTATTCAACCATATATCAGCACAAACCGTGACAAGCATAACCTGACTCTGGAACAAAGATTTCCCAAACAGCTGGAACCAATTGAACCATGTGCCGATGCGGTAACTCAAATGACGCACCGAATGAAGACAATCGAGGGGAAAAGCCTCTACGCCAAACGGAAACAAACGGTCGAGCCCGTCTTTGGCATTATAAAATCAGCTATGGGTTTCCGACAATTTCTACTCCGAGGTCTAAAAGCAGTTAGAGGTGAATGGAACCTTGTCTGCATGGCATGGAATATTAAAAAACTATATGCATTGGGGCAATAAAAGGAGATACTGAGGCAACAAAACGCCCAATAGAATCCAAATTCCATAATTTACAGGCTTTGTAACATCCCGGTTTCTCAAAATCGGTAATCCGGGGATCAATTAAAGACCTTTTTAAAATTAAATGTCCGACAGGCTGCTAGATTCGATCTTCCATGCAGGACAATAGATTTCAGCTTCATGACGGTGTGCCCGAACTTTTTCGAATTGGAGAGCAGTTTTATAAATTGTTCCGTCTTTGTCATAATCAAATTGAAGTTCCAAAATATTGCCAGGGAATATGAGTTTAACTCCTGATATAGTTGAAGTAGACGGAGCAAAAAGTGTGAAATGCTTTTTGATATTGCTTTTCATTACCTTACCCCCGATTGCTTAACAGTTGAAATACCTTGAGAAGTCAAACCGTTTCGATTTAATTGCCCCGTCAATCTGGCTTCATATGCTGCTTGCACGAATGTTGGGATTACCCCCTTAGCGTACGTTTCCGGCCAATTGGGCTTCAACCCCCTTGGATTGGCTAAATTCAAGTTCGAGTAAGATCATAGAGAGGCGGAGCCTTTGGATTATGGGTCAATCTTACCCCACTATCGAGTAATCGCAAGGCTTCCGCTCCAACATAGTAAGATTTAATTTTTGAAAATCTCTTTCGCATCTCGGTCGAAAACCATTTGTAAAGCCCAAGGGAAATCTGATCATCATTTGTCGTCCCAACTTGGCCAGCGATCAAACAATGATCTTCAATTAAACCACCTGCTCGTAATGCGATGGTCTTGGGATTCATGATTTGATCAATAGCAAACTTCTGATTCCCATTGCGTTGAGATACTACACGCACTTGAATGACAAGATCTCGGTCTGCAACTAAATAATTTATTGTCGGATCGGGATTCGACAAAACCAGCACTGATTGAATGGTCGATGAATCAAACAACCCCCCAACGACAAACTGAAGAGGTCGCACCCCAGTCAGACAACCTATCAATTGAAGCAGATCGTCTTTTGTAGCGAAAAAAGCCGTTAAATTTTTTTGCATAAAGGTTATGGCTTTGGCTTCGGAATAGTAAGAACGTGCTCTCCTGTTTGAGCTCGAATACGTGTCGCATTTTCAACTTCACGAAGTGTTGGAGTTATTCCGTCCACATAAGTATCGACTGTGTTGACACGGAGAGTCACCCCATTCTTAGTTCTATTCTTTTGGGAGAATTTGAACACGGAGCATACCAAGCTTGTGATCAAAATGGAAAATTTTAATGAATTTGCGGGTTAATAAGCTTTCCATAACCATAAAAGACTGCATATTGCCAACCTTGTAAGCTGTTTGTAGAAACTCATTAGCAGAAGTCTCTTTATCAGCGGACATAATTTTTATAGAACCTTTTTGAACT
>JAMIIA010000009.1:0-2191 GCA_035913795.1 Bacteroidales bacterium | reverse complement strand
TTTTTCAGCAAGGAAACTACAACAACATTAGAATGGAAATTTTTGAACATAAATAAAGAATGCCGAACGCACAACAGCGGTTTGCTTCAATGGCTACTTCCGGATTTTCCTTCGGAAAATCCGCTGCTGAATGGAATGTTTTGTTATATTTGTGGTCGCTTGGTGTTGGTTCAACGCCACTGAGAGCAAGCCGCAGAACGTCAGGCTGTGAAAATACCTTCTTTTTCCTCAATCAATCCTATTTTAATAAAGCAACATCTTCCTTTTAAGCCACGTTATGTTTTAAAGTAATTGGATTGGCTTGAAAATTAAAAAGGGTTGTAATCAACTTTAAATAGGTCATTTTAAGTAAAAACAAGACCTTTCTTTTGTAAGGTGAGTTCCAAGCGTGGAGTTTGGCTATCAAATCGGGTACGCCGAGGATGTTTATGCTGCGTTTGATGTTATACACGAGCATAATCAGGCTGTGTTCGCCGTTTACTTTTTCTAATCCTATCAAATCGGTGTAGTTGTAGCCCCATTTTCGTTTGATGGTTCCAAAGATGTGTTCGTTGATCTCTTGTCGTTTGCGGTAGCGTTGCGGGTTGGCTTGGTAACGTTGATGGTTTTCCTCTACGGCATCGGCATACTGGCTTCGGTCGAGTTCTCGTCCGCCTTTTCTGCTGGTGCATTGGTCATTTACTGGGCAGGTTTTGCAGGCTGGTGTGCGGTATTTTTGGAATTGATAACCGCTTTGCTCTGTTCGACCCGTTTTTTTGTGCCAGCGACCTGTGGTGGTGAGGGTTTGACCCTCTGGACAGGTGTAGGTGTTCTCTTCTTTGTTATAGGTAAACTTTGAGATTAAGTATTCGGGTTGCGTGCCGTTTTCGTTGCTTTTGCCTTGGTCGGGATGAGCTACGATGGTGGTAATGTTATGGTTTTTGCAGGTTTCTAATTCGCGACCGTTGTGATAGCCTTTGTCTACTAAAACGGTGAAGGTTTCTACTTCTAGATTTTCTTTGGCTTCTAAGGCGATGGCTGAGAGTGCGTTTTTATCGTTTCGATTGATGGTGTGTGTGGCTACAACCAGGTTGTGTTTGTCGTCTACGGCGGCTTGAATGTTATAAGAAACCTCTACGACTTGTCCTTGCACCAAGAGTGCTCTGGCGTCAGCATCGGTGGTGCTTATTTGGGGTTCGCCGCTGGCTTGAAGTTGTTCTGCTAAGAGTTCGTAGTTGATTTTGTTGGTTTTTAAGCGTTCTATTTTGGCTTGGATGTTGGTGATGGTCGTGCTGTTTTCGTGGTCGTCGTTTTGGGCGAGTTGGTCTAAATACTGCTGAGTTTTTTCTTCAATATACGCTAGGTGTTTGTCAATCTTCTTTGGGCTAAAGTTGGCTTTCTTGCTGTTGTGTGCTCTGGATTTGGTGCCATCAATGGCAATTGTTTCTCCGGCTATTAAATCAGCATCTTTTAGGAAACTCACAAAGAGTTTGAAGAGTTGTTTAAGTGCTTTGGGATTGGCTTTTCTAAAGTCGGCTATGCTGTGATAATTGGGACAAATAGCTTCCAAAAGCCATTGTACTTCGATGTTGCGAAGGCATTCTCTTTCTAATTTTCTCGAACTGCGAATACCGTTCAAATAACCATATAAATAAAGTTTAAGAAATACCTCTGTCCGATAACTCGGACGACCTTCGGTTTTTAATAGTCTTGGCTCAAATCCTATTTTTTTCAGGTCAATCAATCCAACAAAAACATCAATAAAACGAACTGGATTGTCAGCCGAAATAGTGTCTTCCAAACTAGACATTTGTAACTGATTACGGGAAATACCTTGAATATGTTGCATCTTTAAATATAATGCTTTTCTGTTTTTCTTACAAGTTTTTAGGTATATTTGTTGGAGAGATTGTGAAGGTTTTTTCACAGTCTGACGTTAGTGGCAATTTTAAACAACAACGACAGTGAGAAAAATATTCGGAAGACTTACAACTGAATTAGCAGGACACACGACACCAAAAACGGTGGCTTCTGACAATGGTTTTCACATCTCAACCTATCGTGACCTAGTAGAACAAGTTGCTAAACTATCATTTCTAAACAAGGACTATTTGTTATTTTTTAGGGGGCAAAAAAGTGATTACAAAAACAAATTCAATAGTTCGACTTTTTACCCGACAATATATCGTGGTGAATATTTAACACAACAAGA
>JAMIIA010000008.1:0-7856 GCA_035913795.1 Bacteroidales bacterium | reverse complement strand
AAGGTTCACGGGGTCTTTCCGTCCCGTTGCGGGTAATCGGCATCTTCACCGATACTACAATTTCACCGAGCTCACAGCTGAGACAGTGCCCAGATCGTTACACCATTCGTGCAGGTCGGAACTTACCCGACAAGGAATTTCGCTACCTTAGGACCGTTATAGTTACGGCCGCCGTTTACTGGGGCTTCAATTCAATGCGTCGGTTACCCTAACATCTCCTCTTAACCTTCCAGCACCGGGCAGGTGTCAGGCCATATACTTCATCTTTCGATTTTGCATAGCCCTATGTTTTTGTTAAACAGTCGCCTGGGCCATTTCTCTGCGGCTTCTCATTCAACATGAGGAAGCGCCCCTTCTCCCGAAGTTACGGGGCTATTTTGCCTAGTTCCTTAGCTGTGAATCACTCGAGCGCCTTAGTACGCTATACTTGACCACGTGTGTCCGTTTGTGGTACGGGTACTTTATAGATTAACGCTTAGCGGATTTTCTTGGCAGTCTGATTACATCCATATCCGATTGTACAAGTACGCTCGGTACTATCAGGTTCGACTCAGGGAGCGGATTTGCCTACCCCCCTCAATATCTACACCCTTTAACCAACTATTCCGTCAGTTGGCAGGACTTTCACTTCTGCGTCCCCACTTCACTCTATAAAGTAGTACTGGAATATTAACCAGTTCTTCCATCGGCTTCGCCTGTCGGCTATACCTTAGGCCCCGACTAACCCTGATCCGATTAGCGTTGATCAGGAATCCTTAGTCTTCCGGCGGGGAGGTTTCTCGCCTCCCTTATCGTTACTTATACCTACATTTGCTTTTCTATCCGCTCCAGAGTAAGTTGTCCTTACGCCTTCGACGCTGAATAGAATGCTCCCCTACCAATCATACATAATATGATTCCATAGCTTCGGTAATATGCTTATGCCCGATTATTATCCACGCCAAACCGCTCGACTAGTGAGCTGTTACGCACTCTTTAAATGAATGGCTGCTTCCAAGCCAACATCCTAGCTGTCGCTGCAGTTCGACTTCGTTAATTCAACTTAGCATATATTTGGGGACCTTAGCTGATGGTCTGGATTCTTTTCCTCTCGGACGCGGACCTTAGCACCCGCGCCCTCACTGCTGCAAAACATTTATATGCATTCGGAGTTTATCAGGACTTGATAGGCGGTGAAGCCCTCGCATCCAATCAGTCGCTCTACCTCATATAAACTATTGCAACGCTGCACCTAAATGCATTTCGGGGAGTACGAGCTATCTCCAAGTTTGATTAGCCTTTCACCCCTACCCTCAAGTCATCCGAAAACTTTTCAACGTTTACCGGTTCGGTCCTCCAGTTGGTGTTACCCAACCTTCAACCTGCTCAAGGGTAGATCACTTGGTTTCGCGTCTACTCCCACTGACTATGGCGCCCTGTTAAGACTCGCTTTCGCTTCGGCTGCGTACCTGAAGTACTTAACCTTGCCAGTGAAAGTAACTCGTAGGTTCATTATGCAAAAGGCACGCCGTCACCACACGAAGTGGCTCCGACCGCTTGTAAGCGAACGGGTTCAGGGTCTATTTCACTCTTCTATTCGAAGTACTTTTCACCTTTCCCTCACGGTACTGGTTCACTATCGGTCTCTGGGGAGTATTTAGCCTTACCGGATGGTCCCGGCGAATTCATACAGGATTTCTCGTGTCCCGCACTACTCAGGATACTGCTATCAAATTAAAATCTTACCTGTACGGGATTATCACCCTCTATGATCACTTTTTCCAAAATGTTCCAGTTCTTTTTTAATTCAAATATCGCAGTCCTACAACCCCAAATATGCATTGCTACATATTTGGTTTGGGCTACTGCGCGTTCGCTCGCCACTACTTGCGCAATCACTTTTGTTTTCTTCTCCTAAGGGTACTTAGATGTTTCAGTTCCCCTCGTTTGCCTTCCACATTCGTGGAATAACATAGCTTCACTATGTTGGGTTGCCCCATTCGGAAATCTCGGGATCATAGGTTATTTGCACCACCCCCGAGCTTATCGCAGCTTATCACGTCCTTCATCGCCTCCCAGAGCCTAGGCATCCACCGTTCGCTCTTATTTGCTTTTTTTATTCTTTTGTTTGCTCGTACCTGAGTCCGATATGTTGCCATATCTTATTTCAAATACTCAATACCCTTTCTTTTAATTATTAATTATTCATTATTAATTAGAGTTAGATATTGCTTTACTACTTTTTCTCTCTTTCTTTCAATATATCAAAGATCTTCTTTATTTACAATTTATTCATTTACAATCTACAATTTCATTTCACAATGAAAATTGTATTTCTGAATAAATCGTCAATAATATGTTGTTTTATAGCTGTTCAGGACTATCAAACTTCTTTCAATTTGTATTCTTTTTTTTCTATTCTTCAAAAAAAAACAACCCGCTGGTCGATTTCTTGTGGAGAATATCGGGCTCGAACCGATGACCCCCTGCGTGCAAGGCAGGTGCTCTAAGCCAACTGAGCTAATCCCCCCGAATTTAATGATTAGTGTTCAGTGATTAGTGATTAATCGTTTATCACTAATCGTTTATCACTTTTCTTGTAGTCCCAGGCAGAGTTGAACTGCCGACCTCTACATTATCAGTGTAGCGCTCTAACCAACTGAGCTATAGGACTGGCATCCTCTGTTCTGAGGTTACTGTTCCCCTATTCTTCTTCCCCTTTAGGGGATAGGGGTTATTTTATATCACAAACAACATAATGTAGTACTCGGAATGTGAATTCCTTGTATATACCACTTTTCTACTTAAATCGGATTATAATTTGTCATTGACAATTATTCAAGATAACATCTCTCCAGAAAGGAGGTGTTCCAGCCGCACCTTCCGGTACGGCTACCTTGTTACGACTTAGCCCCAGTTACCAATTTTACCCTAGGACGCTCCTTGCGGTTACGTACTTCAGGTCCCCTCGGCTTCCATGGCTTGACGGGCGGTGTGTACAAGGCCCGGGAACGTATTCACCGCGCCATGGCTGATGCGCGATTACTAGCGAATCCAGCTTCACGGAGTCGAGTTGCAGACTCCGATCCGAACTGAGAGAGGCTTTAAGAGATTAGCATCTTGTCACCAAGTAGCAACCCTCTGTACCCCCCATTGTAACACGTGTGTCGCCCCGGACGTAAGGGCCGTGCTGATTTGACGTCATCCCCACCTTCCTCACACCTTACGGTGGCAGTCTCATTAGAGTCCTCAGCTTAACCTGTTAGTAACTAATGATAGGGGTTGCGCTCGTTATGGCACTTAAGCCGACACCTCACGGCACGAGCTGACGACAACCATGCAGCACCTACACAGACGCCATTGCTGGAAGATCAGTTTCCTGATCGGTCGTCTGCATTTCAAGCCCGGGTAAGGTTCCTCGCGTATCATCGAATTAAACCACATGTTCCTCCGCTTGTGCGGGCCCCCGTCAATTCCTTTGAGTTTCATTCTTGCGAACGTACTCCCCAGGTGGAATACTTAACGCTTTCGCTTTGCCACATACAGTATATCGCATACAGCTAGTATTCATCGTTTACTGCGTGGACTACCAGGGTATCTAATCCTGTTTGATCCCCACGCTTTCGTGCCTCAGCGTCAGTTGTATCCCAGTAAGCTGCCTTCGCAATTGGTGTTCTGTGTTATATCTAAGCATTTCACCGCTACACAACACATTCCGCCTACCTCATTTACACTCAAGACCCTCAGTTTCAATGGCAATTTTACAGTTGAGCTGCAAACTTTCACCACTGACTTAAGGGTCCGCCTACGCACCCTTTAAACCCAATAAATCCGGATAACGCTTGGATCCTCCGTATTACCGCGGCTGCTGGCACGGAGTTAGCCGATCCTTATTCGTAAAGTACATACAATAGAGTACACGTACCCTTTTTTATTCCCTTACAAAAGAAGTTTACAATCCATAGAACCTTCTTCCTTCACGCGACTTGGCTGGTTCAGGCTCTCGCCCATTGACCAATATTCCTCACTGCTGCCTCCCGTAGGAGTCTGGTCCGTGTCTCAGTACCAGTGTGGGGGACCTTCCTCTCAGAACCCCTAATGATCGTTGACTTGGTAGGCCGTTACCCTACCAACTATCTAATCATACGCATGCCCATCTGTAAGCCATAAATGTTTAACTGATCAATCCATGCAGATAATCAGTATTATGCGGTATTAGTCCGAATTTCTCCGGGTTATTCCCCTCTTACAGGTAGGTTGCATACGTGTTACTCACCCGTGCGCCGGTCGCCACCAAAGTATTGCTACCTTTATGCTGCCCCTCGACTTGCATGTGTTAGGCCTGTCGCTAGCGTTCATCCTGAGCCAGGATCAAACTCTTCGTTGTATCTTTTTTTTTATTTGCTCGGATGCTATCTATTCCTAAATTTATTGTAGAAAATTGACGTGGTATAAAAAATTTGATATTATCATATCGAATTCCCTTTTTAAAAGAAATTTCCCTTCCTTATACTACATTATTTCGTTGTTCATGTATTCTCAAAGATCGTTGCTTTTTAATTCATAATTAAAAATTCATAATTCTTAATTGGTCGTTTTCACTTCACAGTGACTTCTTAAAAAGACTTCTTGTGTTAATTATAAACCGCTCCCGATTTATAGCTTCTATTTCTGTTTTTTTCCGCTCTCATTGCTTAGCGAAATTTCTAAGCGAAACGGAGTGCAAAGGTAAACTAAATTTCTGAATCACCAAAACTTTTTGAAAAAATAATTTCGGCTCCTTTGATTCTTTATTTTAAAACTTAACAGACTATCTGTTGATGTAAATCGCTTTTAAACAATTAATTAATCTCAAAATTTTCCGTAACCAACTTCTCTCTAAAAGCGGCTGCAAAGGTAATGCTTATTTTTAAACTGGCAAACGTTTTTGGAAAAATAATTTCTTTTAATCGTTATCACATTTTTACCACATTATCACATACACCCGGCTTCTCTCTCAAAGCGGCTGCAAAAGTAGTCACTTTTTTATTCTTACCAAAGAGTTTTCTACCTTTTTTCTGCTATAAAACATATTTTTCCGCTAAACAACTGACAAAAAGTGCGTTCTAAAACAAACTTTTTTTGAAAAACTTTGACTCATTCCTTTTTTTGTAAAAAAATATCCTCCAATTTAACTAAAAACAGGTATCAGAAGATCTGAAATTTATTCCTATACGGTTAAAAAATACTTTCAAAAGGAATCCGGTGCTGCTATTGATTGGAAAAAAAGACTACCTGGTAGCACAAAAAAAATTGAAGTATCAAAAAAAATCTTTGATACTTCGATTCAAAAATTTTAAAACAGGGAGATAATTATTGAAATTGTTCTTCTATCGATGCTCTTAATTTTTGTTTAAGCTCCTCCATATCCACTTTATGTCCCAATTCTTTTTCCATAGAAGTTACTCCTTTGTCAGTAAATCCACAGGGATTGATGTGATTAAAGTAGGACAAATCTGTATTTACATTGAGTGCAAAGCCATGCATTGTCACGTAACGGGAGCTTCGAACACCGATGGCGCAAATTTTACGGCAGGTAGGCTGATCAACATCGAGCCACACACCAGTGGCTCCCTCGAGCCGCGTAGTGGCAATATTATATACAGCCAATGTTTTTATAATGGCTTCTTCAATATTATATATATATTGCTTCAGCCCGACATTAAAGTTTGCCAAATCGAAGATAGGATAACCTACCAACTGTCCGGGTCCATGATAGGTAATGTCTCCACCTCTGTTCGTTTTCACAAATACAGCATCTTTTACCTGAAGTTGCATGTAATTCAACAGCAAATTGTGTTCATCTCCACTTTTACCTAAGGTGTATACATGGGGATGTTCGCAAAAGACAAGCAGATTTTCGGTATTCAAGCCATCGACTTTCTGCTGAATTGTATCCATAAAAATGGATTCCTGATTTTCCCAGGCCTTGTTATATTCTATCATGCCCCAATCGGCACTTTTAATTTCTTTGTTCATTTTTTAGATCGCTTTCTCTTTTTTTCTTCCGTTAGTTTCTTTTTATCAAAATCAACCTGCTCAATTTTCCCCATTAAACTCACAATCTTTGATTTACGACGCTGGATATATGAAGAAGGATTTGACGCGCTGTACTTACGGGGATTGGGTAAACAAGCAGCTATCAGCGCCGATTGCGATTTTGTGAGTTGAAGCGCATCTTTATTGAAGTAGGTCTGCGCCGCCGCCTGAACACCATAAACACCATCCCCCATCTCAATTACATTGAGATAGACTTCCATAATACGCTCTTTCGACCAAAAAAGTTCAATTAAAACAGTAAAATATGCCTCGAGACCTTTTCGAAGATAAGATCTTTTGGGCCATAAAAACACATTTTTAGCCGTTTGTTGCGAAATGGTACTACCGCCTCTTATGCGTTTTCCTTTTTTATTGTGTTTAATGGCCTTTTCAATATCAGTCACCGAAAATCCGTGATGCTGCATAAATAAATTATCTTCCGAAGCTACAACGGCCTGAACCATATTGTGAGAAATTTTATCTATCGACACCCAGTCCTTCGTATTTCGGGGAGCTTCGCCGGCAGCAAGAGCCTCCATTGTTCTTATAAACATAAGTGGTGTGACATAAACAGGGACAAAACGTGCCAAAACAACCCACCCGATACTTATTGCAAAGAACAATATCACAAGATTTCGGACCAATCGGCCCAAACGAGAAAAAAAGCTTTTATTTTTTGATTTCGTTTTCATTCATCAATTATTCAAGTCATGTTTTTATAAAAAAGCCTTTATTTTGAGGAAACTAAATCAGAAATGGCTGTGTTAATGTCCCCAAATTTGAATTTGAAACCAGCATTTAGGAGTCGCTCAGGATAAATATTTGTACTATCGAGTAACAAACTTGATTCGGTTCCAATAAAAAAGGCACCGATGCGAACCGCAAATTCAGGAGCTGGTAAGCCAAAAGGAATTTTCACTTTGCTACGCATTTCTTTCATCAACGCTGCATTTGACAATGGAGCAGGTGAAGTGCAGTTTACAACTCCGGTTATCGAGTCATTTTGTATTAAAAATTCCACAATGCGGAAGTAATCCCCGATATGTATCCAACTAAAAATCTGTTTTCCATTACCCACTTTTCCTCCTAATCCTAAGCGTGTAAGCCTTAGCAACGATGGGAACGCACCTTTGCTCCGCCCTAATACAACCGAAGTACGCAAGGCAATTTGTCGGGTCGATGGTAATTTGAAACTAAAAAAATCAGTTTCCCACCGTCGAACCACATCCGCAAGAAAATCGTCGGCTAAATGTTCTGAGGTTTCAGTTGCCGGAGCAATTGTGTCCGACTTGTAAATAGCCGATGCACTTGCATTCACCCATAACAGAGGAGGATTTTTACATGCCGCAATCGCATTGCCAAGCAAACTGGTTGCTTTGATA
The DNA here is from genome assembly GCA_035913795.1 of Bacteroidales bacterium. Lineage (GTDB taxonomy): Bacteria > Bacteroidota > Bacteroidia > Bacteroidales > UBA10428 > UBA10428. The sequence goes on along the minus strand of JAMIIA010000008.1, from coordinate 417 downwards.
CGCGAATCAAGGATCATTTTTTTATTTTCTCCGGTATGGCGGCAATTGATTGTTTTCCCTGCCAGATTGATCACCATATCGGTATGCTCCAGCTCATCTACTAAAGATTGGTGCACCCAGGGCACATCGATACCTGTACGCGAAACTAATTTCACATTTTCGCCCTTCTCTTCAAATCTCTTTTTAAGATAAGTGCCAATAAAACCTGTACCTCCGGCAATTAATATATTCATATTTTACAATTGTAGTTACAGAACACAGAAACAGAAACAAATGTAAAATAAAGAACTGAATTTGCAAAGCCCGGCACATAAAAAAAGCTCCTTTACAATAAAATGCAAAGGAGCTTATATTTAAATGTAAGTGGATTACTCGTAAGCACCCATCTTCAGCATATTAATTTCGCGTTCAGTAAGG
>JAMIIA010000007.1:0-62180 GCA_035913795.1 Bacteroidales bacterium | reverse complement strand
AATAAATGAGTTTTAATAGCCATATTCTACAAAGAATGTAACAAAAAAGTCCTGAACATTGCTCAGGACTTCATTCTTCGTAGTAAATCCTATTGCTAATAGGATGCTCTCCAGCAGAGCCTATTTCCTCTTCAGATTTACAATCGTATTTTACTAAAAATAATTTAAAAAATCACCAACTATTTTTGGCACCATTACCATCTTTTCTAATGTTATACCCTTATTTCTGTAGTATAGAATCTTTTATAAGGGTTTCACGTAGTTTATTGAGAAGTTTCGTGCAGTTGTGTCACTAACTGGAGTTCTCTTTCGTCGAGTTCTTTTAGGTAGTTGGTTAACAACTCTTCACTAAGTCTGGTAACAGCAACACGTCCTGAACGAGTAAATTGCCTAACACCAAATTCAGTAAGAATCTCGAAAAGTTCTTGAGTTTCCTCGCAGTGCCCTGTTTTTTCGATTACAGTATATTCAGGCATTACCTCGAGTATACGGGCATTATGCTTGCGAATTATGCTCTCGAGGTTATTGCTGGCCAACAATGCTTCAGTAGGTACTTTGTACAGAGCAATTTCCTGATAAACAATTTCTTCATTCGGATGATAAAAAGCCTTCAGAACTTCTACCAGTTTGTCGATCTGTTTTACAACTTTTTCTACCTTTTCCTGGGTTTCGATTACAACAATTGTAAACTTGGAAATGCCACGAATAGCAGATTCAGAAACTGTTAAACTATGGATATTTACATTGCGTCGGGTAAATATGATTGTAATGCGGTTAAGCAACCCGATATGGTTTTCAGAAAAAGCTGTAATGGTGTATGTATTTGTCATGACTGCAGTTTTTTTTCAGTTATTTTTTTGCCGGTTCTAGTATTACCTCGGCTACTGATGCACCAGTTGGAACCATTGGAAATACATTATCTTCCTTCTCAATCGATACTTCTAAAAGATAAGCTCCCGGGTGAGCCATCATCTCTTCTACTCCCTTAGCAAGATTGGGTCGGTCAAGAATTTTTCTGCCTTTAATACCAAAAGCTTCGGCAACTTTAATAAAATCCGGATTCATCATATAGGTTTGAGAGTATCGGCTATCGAAAAAGAGCTGCTGCCATTGTCTTACCATACCAAGGTATTTATTGTTAAGCAATACAATTTTAACGGCTGCTTCCGATTGCATAATGGTGCCAAGTTCCTGAATGGTCATTTGCAGACCTCCATCTCCCACGATTAATACTACTTCCTTTTCTGGGGCACCCATTTTAGCTCCAAAAGCTGCAGGTAGTCCAAAACCCATGGTGCCAAGTCCACCTGAAGTAATAAAAGAACGGCGTGATTGTCTTTTGCAATAACGCGAGGCAAACATCTGGTGCTGACCTACATCGGTAACAAAAACAACGTCATCTTTTGTTTTTTCGTTTAACACTCTTATAACTTCGGCCATAGTCATGCCCTCCTTGGTCGGATACATCTCTACATCGATTACTTTCTCCTTTTCTATTTTATCGAGCTCCCAAAACTTGGCAACCCAGTCCGAATGGTCTTTTTTCTCGACTAGTTTAGTCAACATAGGCAAAGTATCCTTCACATCTCCATGTATGGCTATATCGGCCTTTACATTTTTGTTTATTTCAGCCGAATCAATTTCGAGGTGTATAATCCTGGCTTGCTTGGCATAACGCTTCAAATCGCCGGTTACACGGTCATCGAAACGCATCCCAATTGCAATAAGGGTATCGCAATCGTTACTTAAAATGTTGGTCGAATAATTTCCATGCATACCGAGCATACCCATATTCAGAGGATGATTTGTATCAAGTGCAGCTACACCCAATATAGTCCATGCAGCAGGAATTCCCGATTTTTCGACAAATGCTTTAAATTCTTCTTCAGCATTACCCAGTACAACTCCTTGCCCAAAAAGTATATAGGGTTTTTTCGATTCGTTTATCATTTTAGCAGCTTCCGAAACCGTCTCTTCATTTATTGTCGGCTTAGGAACATAACTACGGATATAGCTGCACTTTTTATACTGAAAATCCAGAGGGCCAAACTGGGCATCTTTGGCAATGTCAATGAGCACTGGTCCGGGCCGGCCGGTGCTGGCAATGTAAAATGCTTTGGCAATTGCCCACGGAATTTCCTCTGATTTGGTAACCAGGTAATTCCACTTAGTTACGGGCATAGAAATACCTACCACGTCTGTTTCCTGAAAAGCATCGGTACCGAGTAAAGGCGAACCCACCTGACCAGTGATGCATACCAGAGGAGTTGAATCAATCATGGCATCGGCAATGCCTGTAATAAGGTTGGTTGCACCTGGTCCGGAAGTAGCCATGCACACTCCTACCCTTCCGGTAACGCGGGCATAACCCTGAGCTGCATGAATAGCTCCCTGCTCGTGGCGGACAAGAATGTGTTTAATCTGATCCTGATATTGCATCATAGCATCATAAACCGGCATAATTGCACCTCCAGGATATCCAAAAATGTATTCTGTTCCTTCTTCGATTAGCGATAGCAATACCGCCTGCGATCCAGTAATTTTCATAGGTCTGAAAGATGTTTATTTATACAAAATCTATTTTCTAACTATTCTATTCTAGCCCAAAATATCAGCAATTGCGACTAATTTTTATAAGGCATTAAAGATTACGAACAGCACCTGTGTCGGCAGAAGTAACCATACTGGCATAGGCCTGCAGCGCTTTGGAAATAATTCGTTGGCGTGTTTTTGGTGTAAAAGCTTTTTCGCCTCGCTGTTTTTCCTCGTTCCGTCGTTTCTCCATCTCGTCTTTAGAAATAAGCACATCAATAGAACGTTTAGGAATATTTATCTCAATGACATCTCCGTCTCGCACAAGTCCAATTTCACCCCCGGCAGCTGCTTCGGGAGAAACATGACCTATCGACAGGCCGGAAGTTCCTCCAGAAAAACGGCCATCGGTAACCAGTGCACAAGCCTTACCTAAACCTTTCGATTTAATGTAGGAAGTAGGATAAAGCATTTCCTGCATACCGGGTCCACCCTTGGGGCCTTCGTAGCGGATTAGTACAATTTCACCCGATTTTACCTTATTACCCAGAATACCTTCGATGGCAGCATCCTGCGATTCAAACACACGGGCAGGGCCTTTAAAAAGGAAAATGGACTCATCGACCCCGGCAGTTTTTACCACGCATCCGTTTGTGGCAATGTTACCAAATAAAACTGCCAGTCCACCTTCTTTGGTATAGCATTTTTCTATACTCCGAATACAACCTTTCTCGCGGTCGGCATCGAATTCTTTATAAAACACAGCCTGGCTGCCCATTTTAAGATTTTTAATTCCGGCAGGAGCACTTTTGTAAATATTCTCTGCCTCAGCATCGATTAGAGTTGAAGTAATTGAGAATTTTTGAATGGCCTCGCCCAGGTTAAGCCCATCAACACGTAGGGCATCGAGTTTAAGTAAGCCTCCTTTGGCTAATTCGCCCAAGATGCTTAAAATACCACCGGCACGGTTCACATCTTCGATATGGTACAAAGGAGAATTGGGAGAAACCTTGCAAAGAACCGGCACCTTTCGGGAAAGTTCGTCGATGTCTTTCATGGTAAACTTTACTTCTGCCTCATGGGCGATTGCCAGGATGTGCAGAATAGTATTGGTTGAACCTCCCATGGCAATATCGAGCGCCATGGCATTTAAAAAGGCATTGCGTGTGGCTATATTGCGAGGTAAAACTTTGGAGTTACCTTCGAAATAATACTCATTGGTTATTTGAACAATGCGGGCAGCAGCTTTTTCGAAAAGACCCATACGGTTCTTGTGCGTAGCAACAATGGTTCCGTTACCCGGCAAGGCAAGACCGATTGCTTCGTTGAGGCAGTTCATGGAATTGGCGGTAAACATACCAGAACAAGAACCACAAGTGGGGCAAGCTTCCTGCTCCACCATGGCAATTTCTTTGTCTGAAATTTTATCGTCGGCCGCCATTACCATTGCATCAACAAGGTCGTATTTTTTGTTTCCTACTTTTCCGGCCTCCATGGGACCGCCTGAAACAAAAATGGTGGGTATGTTCAGGCGCATAGCTGCCATCAGCATTCCGGGGGTAATTTTATCGCAATTGCTAATGCAGATCATGGCATCGGCTTTATGGGCATTCACCATATACTCCACACTGTCGGCAATTAAATCACGCGAGGGTAGCGAATAAAGCATACCATCGTGTCCCATTGCAATACCATCGTCAATGGCAATGGTATTAAACTCGGCTGCAAAACATCCATGCGACTCGATAATGGCTTTTACCTGCTGGCCTATCTGGTGCAAATGGGTATGACCAGGCACAAACTGAGTAAATGAATTGACTACCGCAATGATGGGTTTGCCAATTTGTTCCTCTTTCATCCCTGACGCTCTCCACAGACTTCGTGCCCCAGCCATCAGACGGCCTTGCGTTGTAGTGTTACTGCGTAATGTTGGCATATTGTGTATTTTAAAAATTTAACAAATGAAAAGAGCCATTCTCTGGGTAAGAATGGCTCTACTATTTTTAAGTACTACCCCTCTTACCCCACCGTGTACACGACGATAAGCACAAGAATTGATAGTATGACTAAACTGATATTTATCATCCTTTTTTGAATGTGAAGCAAATATAGCCAATATCTTTAAAAAGCTTATAAAATGAATGATTTTTTTTATTTTTAACTTATCTACCTAATTTATAGATTATTACGAATCGAACTAGTAGGCTTTTTTACAGGCAAACATAAATTCATTCACCTTCACACTGAAGCGTTCTTTCAATTCATCGCTTAGCTCTTGGGCATAGCTTTCTTCCTCAATAACAAATCCTGCCCTGCGCAATAAATCGGGATAATCGCGCCCATAAACTCGCACATGGTCGTACTGACCAAAAATACGGGCACGTTCCTTTGGGTCGGTAATTGTTTTATCTTCAAATGAAAACTCACGAGCAGAATTCACTGGCACCTGAAGTATAGCATAACCAGCTGGTTTGAGCACCCTGAGTATCTCTGTCATAGCTTGCTGATCATTTTCTACGTGTTCCAACACATGGTTGCAGATGACAAGATCAAATTCCCCGTTTTCGAAAGGCATATTCTGCACATCGCAGCGGTAATCGGCCAAGGGCGAATGGAGATCGGCTGTGGAATAATCAAGGTTCTTCAGCTTGCGAAAACGTTTTAAAAACGATTGCTCTGGCGCAATGTGCAATACTTTCTGTTTCTCAGAAAAGAAATTGGTTTTGTTTTTAAGGTACAACCACATGAGCCTATGCCTCTCGAGCGACAGACACCCTGGGCACAATGCATTGGCACGCACGTTTCCGTATCCGTATGGCAGGAACTTGCGAAATGTTCCCTCGCATACCGGGCATTCGTACTTTTTGCCATAATAAAAAATTCGCGAAAAAGGGATAAAGAGGTAACTCATCCGAATAAGCCAGGGACGTGGTATGGTATTTAATATTTGTTTAATCATTTCAAAATGATAGAATTGAGAGTAAGAACTCAATAAGGATTTAGAAATTCTGTGTTATGGTTTTAAAACCTGCTATAGGTGCCAAAAGTAATAAAAAGCCCTTTTCGTAAATTAAAACCCCGCAAAGTTGAATTTATTTTTCTAAAAGCAATTTGATTTTTTTACATTCGCAGAGCTATTCAATAAATTACATTACACGCTATGAGACCTTTTAAAGTTTTAGGCATTCAGCAAATTGCCATAGGCGGTGAAGATAAGAACAAACTTGCCAAATTCTGGATCGAAATAATGGGCTTATCCAAAGTAAAAACCTTTGTCAGCGAACGTGAAAATGTCGACGAAGATGTGTTACAAATGGGCAAAGGAGTTTATGCCGTAGAAGTAGACATTATGCAACCCATCGATGTTAACAAAAAGCCCCGTGTTGACGAACCAAAACTTAACCATATTGGTTTGTGGATCGACAACCTACCCAAAGCAGTAGAATGGCTAACCGAGCAAGGTGTTCGTTTTACACCTGGTGGCATACGGCCTGGAGCAAGCGGGCATGACATTGTATTCATTCATCCGAAAGGAAACGAAGAATTTCCGTTGTGCAGCGAAGGTGTATTGGTAGAATTGGTACAAGCTCCTAAAGAAGCTATTGAAGCTTTATCTTAAAAAAAGCGGGTAAGCTACTTACATCGCACCGCTACAACCGTCTACCCTTGCTACCTTCCGGTCCTGGGGGGGTTCAACAGGAGCTGGCCGTGTAAGACTTACCCGGGGCGACAAAAGTATAAACTTTATTTAATACTGCAAACAAAATAATCATGTCCACTAATATCAAATTCAAATCTACACTCATGAAGCCAATTTATAAACACGCACTCACTTTTGGTATAAGTTTGGGAATAACCCTTAGCCTGTTCGAACTAATCGGATACTTTCTGGGCATTATCATAAAGCCCATCATGTCTATAATTTATATTGCCGTCGTGGTATCGATGCTCATAATCGCCATTCGGAAATTCCGCGATCAATACGGTGAAGGTTTTCTATCCTTTGGGAATGCTTTTTTGGTAAGCTTTTTTACCTGCCTTATTGCGGGTGCAATCTGGGCTATTTACCGATTTGCTGAATATACTCTCGCTCCGGGTATTATCGAGGAAACACTTTTAACTTTAGAAGAGGAATTTCTGAAAAACAACATGGGTGAAGATCAAATTGAAGCGATTATGAAACTTTATACCCTGTTTTTCACTCCTGCTGTAGTTGCTGTTACAACTTTGGTTTTTAATATGGGTTTTGGTGGTGCCATATTAAGCCTTATTTTTGCTGCCATCTACAAACGCGAAAAGAATCCTCTTGCTGCCTGAAAATAATACACTATGGATGTTTCTGTTGTAATACCCTTGTATAACGAGGCCGAATCGCTTCCTGAGCTGGTAAGCTGGATTAAGCGTGTAATGGACGAAAACCATTACACTTATGAGATAATCCTTATCGACGATGGCAGTTCAGACGAATCGTGGGAAGTAATAAAACAACAGCAAGCAAATAATTCAAGTATTCGGGGAATTCGCTTTAGGCGCAATTATGGAAAATCTGCTGCCCTTCAGACTGGCTTTTCTCATGCCAGGGGGCAAGTGGTAATGACCATGGATGCCGACCTGCAGGATAACCCAGAGGAAATTCCTGGTTTCTACAAGATGATAACCCAGGAAGGTTACGACCTGGTTTCGGGATGGAAAAAGAAACGCTACGATCCCGTTTTTTCGAAAAATATGCCCAGTAAATTTTTCAACTGGACAGCCCGACGAATGAGCGGAATTAACCTTCATGACTTTAATTGTGGCATTAAGGCCTATCGGCTGAAAGTAGTAAAAAGTATTGAGGTTTATGGAGACATGCACCGCTACATTCCGGTACTTGCCAAATGGGCCGGATTCAAGAAAATAGGAGAAAAGGTGGTTCAGCATCAGGAGCGCAAATACGGCCACACGAAATTCGGCATCGAGCGCTTCATCCGCGGACCACTGGATTTATTGTCGGTGATGTTTATCTCCAAATTCAGTAAAAGGCCCATGCATCTTTTTGGAATCTGGGGTGCGCTGATGTTTGTGATTGGATTTGGTTTGGCGCTATACCTGGGGCTAAATAAGTTTTTGGCCCTGCTCAATCATATTCCTGCGCGATTGGTCACTGACAGCCCATTTTTTTACATTGCCCTTTCGTGTATGATACTGGGCACTCAATTGTTTCTTGCCGGTTTCTTAGGCGAACTCATTTCGCGAAGTGCTACCGACCGAAATAAATATTTAATAGAGGAAGAATTGTGAGAAACCCGGCAGCAGTTTAATTACTTCACCAATCTTGTCTTGTAGGCTGCCTGCACCTTACCTTTGGCTATATTCCCTAATTTGCCCTTAATTAGTTTCTTTTTAAGAGGCGATACCTTGTCGACAAAGAGCACCCCATCGAGGTGATCGTATTCGTGCTGAATGATGCGGGCTTTAATGCCATCGTAGGTTTCTTTATGATAGACAAATTTTTCGTCATAGTATTCGATGGTAATGATGCCTGGCCTTAAAACCTCTTCTCGAAGTTCGGGAATGCTCAGGCAACCTTCGATAAATGGCCATTTTTCGCCTTTTTCTTCCAGAATAAGGGGGTTGATATACACCTTGCGGAAATCAGCCAGCGACGGATCGTCCTCGGCCATTGGAGATGCATCGATCACAAACAAACGAATGGATTTTCCGATTTGTGGTGCTGCCAGCCCTACTCCATCTGAAACAACCATGGTTTCGAACATATCGCTAATAAGCATACCAAGTTCAGGATAATCGGGACCAATATTTTCCGAAACCCTACGCAGCAAAGGCGAACCATAAACAACAATTGGGTAAACCATAATCTTAACGCTGAGAATTTTTGCTTTTATTTTCTAAATACGATTGTAGTATAATTGTAGCACTCACCTTATCGATAAGTGCTTTATTTCTTCGCTGTTGCCTGGTGGCACCTGCATCAATCATAGCCTGAAAAGCCATTTTTGATGTAAACCTTTCATCGAACTTTACCAGGGTCTTATCCGGAAAAGTTTTTGAAAATTTAAGTATAAACTTATCAATGTGTGGAACAATCTCCGAAGGCTGATTGTTCATTTGGAGCGGATAGCCGATTACCAGCAGATCGACAGGCTCTCTGACAAAATATCCTGATAGAAACTCAAATAACCCAGCGGTTGGAATTGTATCCATGCCATTGGCAATCAATTGCAAGGTATCGGTTACAGCAATTCCAGTGCGTTTAAGTCCATAATCGATAGCCAGTATTCTACCCATTGAAAAAATTTCGACAAAGATATATAAAAAAAGGCAGCCGAACCGACTGCCTTCTCTATCGATAACAACGCAATTACTATACGTTGGTGTAATCCATCAGTGAGCGACGCTTGTAACTTTCATACCTCCATTTGGCATTTTTTTCTGCTGCCTCGAACAGGCGTGCTGCTTCGGCAGGGAATGCTTTGATAAGAGATGTATAGCGAACTTCGCTGCGCAGAAAATCCTGAAATTTTGAAAATTCAGGCTCTTTTGAGTCGAGCTGGAAAGGGTTTTGACCTTCGTTCTCGAGCATCGGGTTGTAACGGTACAAGTGCCAGTATCCTGAATCAACAGCCTTTTTCTCCTGCTCAATAGATTTACCCATGCCCCCCTTTAAACCATGGTTGATACATGGAGAGTAACTGATAATTAAAGAAGGTCCTGGATAAGCTTCAGCTTCTTTCAGGGCTTTCATATACTGATTCATATTGGCACCCATAGCAACCTGAGCTACATACACATAACCATAAGTCATGGCCATAGCACCCAAATCTTTCTTACGAATTTGCTTACCGGCTGCAGCAAACTTTGCAACTGCTCCTACTGGTGTGGCTTTCGATGCCTGACCACCGGTATTTGAGTATACCTCGGTATCCATCACCAACACATTGATATCTTCGCCGGAAGCCAATACATGGTCAAGACCTCCAAAACCGATATCATACGCCCATCCATCACCACCAAATACCCAAATCGATTTTTTAATCAGGTATTGTTGCAGATCAAGTATTTCTTTGGCTACCGGAGCTTTCTCCTTTTTAAGTATCTCAATAACCTTAGCGGAGGCTTCTTTAGAGGCATCGCCATCTTCTCTTACTTCTATCCAGGCTTTAAATACCTCAATGGCAGGAGCCGATACCGATTGCTCAGCGATGGCGGCTTTCATGCGAAGTTCTATCCTGTCGCGCATTTTATTCACACCGGTAACCATACCGAAACCATATTCAGCATTGTCCTCGAAAAGAGAATTAGCCCAAGCCGGACCTTTGCCCAAAGCATTGGTTGTATAGGGTGTCGATGGAGCAGAACCGCCATAAATAGAGCTACAGCCTGTAGCATTGGCTATCATCATGCGGTCGCCATAAAGTTGAGTAATAAGCTTAATATAGGCCGTTTCGCCACAACCAGAACAGGCACCTGAAAATTCAAACAATGGTTGTGCAAACTGACTATTTTTAATCGAGGCTTTAGCGTCAATTAAGTCGGTTTTGTAACTTACGTTTTTAGCCACATAGTTCCAATTGCTTTCTTCTATCTTTTGACTTTCGAGGGCACGCATGATAAGCGATTTTTCTTTCGAAGGACAAACCTCAACGCACACGTTACAACCTGTACAATCGAGTGGACTAACTTGTATACGGTATTTTAAATTCTCAAATCCTTTACCCTTAGCTTCAACTAGTACAGCTCCATTAGGCATGCCGGCTGCTTCTTTCTCGTTAAAGAGAATAGGACGAATACAAGCATGAGGACAAACATAGGCACACTGGTTACATTGTATACAGTGTTCTGATTGCCATTCGGGTACGTTAACTGCAATACCCCTTTTCTCGTATTGAGTTGTGCCCGCTGGGAAAGTACCATCTTCACGACCCACAAAAGCACTTACCGGCAGGTCGTCGCCCAACTGGTTATTGATTGGCTGTACCACATTGCGCACAAATTCCGGTATTGACTTATCCTCTGTAATCTTCGATTCGGGTTTCAGCGTTGCCCATTCGGCTGGTACCGAAATTTTTTCCACTTCGCCACCACGTTCAACAGCCAAATGGTTCATCTTCACAATCTCTTCACCTTTTTTAGAGAAGTCTTTTGTGATTGCTTTTTTCATTTCGGCAAGAGCAGTCTCATAAGGTATTACATTGCCTATTTTGAAAAATGAGGATTGCATAATGAAGTTAATGCGGTTACCCAAACCTATTTCGCGTGCCACTTTGGTGGCATTGATGATATAGAAATTAATCTCTTTTTCGGCTAACACCTTTTTCACCGAGTTGGGAAGGTGGTTTAATGTTTCTTTAGAATCCCAGATACTATTAAGCAGGAAGGTACCTCCCTTTTTAATGCCTCGAAGCATTTCGTACTTACCCAAATAAGATGGCACATGACAAGCGACAAAATCGGGTGTATTTACCAAGTAGGAAGAACGAATAGGCTTGTCGCCAAAACGTAAATGAGAAGTAGTAACACCACCTGACTTTTTAGAGTCGTATGCAAAATAAGCTTGTGCATATTTATCAGTGGTATCGCCAATAATTTTAATTGAATTTTTATTGGCTCCTACAGTACCATCGGCACCAATACCATAGAATTTGCCTTCGAAGGTACCTTTTTGCGAAATACTTACCTCTTCTTTAAGAGGCAGTGATTTGAAGGTTACATCGTCGACAATACCAAGAGTAAAACCATTTTTTGGTTCTGCCTGCTCAAGGTTTTCGTAAACGCTTATAATCTGTGTAGGGGTAGTATCTTTCGAACTTAATCCGTAACGGCCACCTATAATTAATGGGGCATTGGGTTTTCCATAGAAAACTTCGCGAATATCAAGATAAAGCGGATCGCCATTGGCACCGGGTTCTTTAGTTCTATCGAGAACTGTAATTCTTTTTACTGACTTAGGCAATATCTTTAAAAGATATTTTGCCGAGAAGGGACGATACAGGTGAACGGAAATTAAGCCAACTTTTTTGCCCTGGGAAGCCATATAGTCAATCGTTTCCTGAATTGTAGAGGTTACTGAACCCATTGCCACAATAATATTTTCGGCATCGGGTGCTCCATAATAGGTAAACGGATGGTATTCTCTACCTGTAATTTTAGACAATTGCTGCATGTAGTCATTTACCATGTCGGGAATGACATCGTAAAACTTGTTGGCTGCTTCGCGCGATTGGAAATAAATATCGGGGTTCTGCGCTGTACCTCTTGTAACAGGATGCTCTGGGTTCAAAGCCCTGTCGCGGAAATCCTGAAGAGCCTTCCAGTCGAGAAGTTCTTTCATTTGCTCTATAGAAGGAGCTTCTACTTTTTGAATTTCATGAGAGGTGCGGAAACCGTCAAAAAAATGTAAAAATGGCACGCGCGATTTGATGGCTGTAAGGTGGGCTACGGCACCAATATCCATAATTTCCTGTACACTTCCAGAAGCCAGCATGGCAAAACCAGTCTGACGAGCACTCATCACATCGCTATGATCTCCAAAAATAGAGAGTGCCTGGGCTGCAAGACTTCGGGCAGAAACGTGAAATACTGCGGGAAGCAACTCGCCGGCAATTTTGTACATATTGGGAATCATCAGCAGTAATCCCTGTGAAGCTGTATAGGTTGTGGTAAGAGCACCTGATTGCAGCGAACCATGAACGGCACCTGCTGCACCACCCTCCGATTGCATTTCAGTTACTTTAACTACTTCACCAAAAATATTCTTTCTCCCCTGTGCCGACCATTCATCGATGTATTCAGCCATTGTTGAGGAAGGTGTGATAGGGTAAATGGCAGACACCTCGCTAAACATGTATGCAATGTGCGAAGCTGCATAATTACCATCACAGGTTACAAATTTTTTGTCTTTAGCCATACTAATTCGCTTATAATAAAGATTTTACGTGATTTATTCTATCGAAAGCACAAAAATAATACAAAATTATCTATTTCTGAACCAAATAGCGGTTAGCTTCCTAATTCATTTTTATTACAAATAAGCATGAATATGATCTGACCCTGATTCATGCTTTGGTATCTATTGTATCTCAATACTTTGCTTAAAAGAAAGTTTTAGTTCGCTCAAGGCAAGAAAAAAAGCGGATAAAATCCGCCTTTCATTAATCACCATTCATGGTAAGTAAAAATTCTTCGTTAGTTTGAGACTTAAGTAAACGGTCTCGCAAAAACTCCATTGCTTCTACCGAGTTCATATCGGTAAGGTATTTACGTAAAATCCAAATACGGCTGAGCATATCTTTGTCTAAAAGCAGGTCTTCGCGGCGTGTACTCGAGGCTGTAATGTCCACTGCCGGATAGATCCGTCGGTTCGAAAGCTTCCGGTCGAGCTGGAGTTCCATGTTGCCCGTGCCCTTAAATTCTTCAAAAATAACCTCGTCCATTTTGGAGCCGGTTTCGGTAAGAGCTGTTGCAATAATGGTAAGCGAACCTCCATCTTCTATGTTACGTGCCGCACCAAAAAAGCGTTTGGGTTTATGCAGGGCATTGGCATCCACACCTCCAGAGAGTACTTTTCCGGAGGCAGGAGATACGGTGTTATAGGCTCTGGCCAGTCGGGTAATGGAATCGAGAAGGATTACCACATCGTGTCCGCATTCTACCATACGCTTGGCCTTTTCCAGTACCAGATTAGCTACCCGTACATGCCTTTCGGCAGGTTCATCAAATGTCGAGGAGATTACTTCGCCGTTTACATTACGTGCCATATCGGTCACCTCTTCAGGTCTTTCATCGATAAGCAGTATCATAAGATAAACCTCCGGGTGGTTCGCCGCAATGGCATTGGCTATATCTTGTAAAAGAATTGTTTTACCTGTTTTCGGTTGCGCCACAATCAGCCCACGCTGTCCCTTTCCAATGGGCGAAAACATATCGACAACCCTTATTGACAAGTTACTGGTGGAAGGATTGCCCAGGAGATGAAACTTCTCGTTGGGAAAAAGGGGTGTAAGGTAATCGAACGGAACACGGTCGCGAATAAAAGAGGGTTCGCGGCCATTTATCTGGTCGACCTTAATGAGTGGGAAATATTTTTCTCCTTCTTTGGGCGGACGAATTGTCCCTTTTAAGGTATCTCCGGTTTTAAGACCAAAGAGTTTAATCTGCGATTGAGATACATAAATATCGTCGGGAGAGTTCAGGTAATTGTAATCGGCAGAACGCAAAAACCCATAGCCATCGGGCATAATTTCCAGCACACCCATGTTGCTGATTACTCCATCGAAATCGTAGATGGTATCGGTTTTTTTATCGTCGGCAAATTTTATCTTTATCTCGTTGGGCTGATTAGAGTTTTGTTCAGAGCCAGGAGACCTTTGTTCGTAGCGTGAACCCTGTCTTTGATCGCGATATTGCTTCTGAAAATGCTTTTGAGATCTTTCCATGGCAGGTGGAACAGCATCGATTTCACGCTCATTGTTAACAGGTTGTATCGGAAGTTCCGGGATGTCAGAAACAGGAGGTAAAATAGGCTCAGAATCGAAAAGTGGTTTTTCTGGCCGGCGATTCTCGAAAGCACCATTGGGCGAATCGACGCGCTTTCGGCGCATCCGGTTATTTTTATCGAATTGTCTTTCGGAATTTGGCCTTGGGCTATTCTGTTTTTTTACCAGTTCGTCTGATTCTGACTTTACTGCAGGCTGGTCTGGTTTCTTTTGTTCCTGGCTAAGACTTTCCTGAGGTTTGTTTTCTTGTTTTTCAGGGGCAGCTTTAGGTAGTTTTGATTTCTCAGTGGCTGAAATAGCCTGCTGATCGAGAATTTTGTAGATCAAATCCTGCTTGCGCAATGATTCAACACGTTTAATATTCAAATCTTTGGCAACCTGACGTAAATCGGTCAAAAGCATTTGATTCAATTCAATGATATCGTACATAAAAATAGGGGGAAAATTACTTTATTAACTTTAAGTCAAAAAAAAGGGGAAAATAGAATTTGGATTGAGTTCAATACAAAGGACGAAGCCTTGATGGAAATTCTTTGCAATAATAGACATTTAAGATGCAACTACAAAATAAAAATACAAAATAATACTATGTCCATAGAACAATAAGAAATTTTACTATTTTTAACTGATGGTTCCTATAAACCTACTGGGGAAAGGCTCACCTTAAAACCAGACACTGGAAACAAGGTCTACAGCTAATTCTAAAGGTTCGCCAATCATCGCCTAAATACCTAAGTCCGCATGAGACAGCTCAAAATTATCAAGCAGGTTACCAACCGCGATACACCATCGCTCGACAAGTATTTACATGAAATTGGCAAAGAGGAGCTTATCAATGCCGAAGAAGAAGTTGATCTGGCCAGACGGATACGAAAGGGTGATGCAGAGGCACTAGACAAGTTAATAAAGGCCAACCTTCGGTTTGTTGTATCGGTATCGAAGCAATATCAAAATCAGGGCCTTAGCCTACCCGATTTGATTAACGAGGGAAATCTGGGCCTGATAAAGGCTGCTCAACGCTTTGACGAAACCCGTGGATTCAAGTTTATTTCATACGCCGTTTGGTGGATTCGCCAATCGATACTTCAAGCATTGGCCGAACAGGCCAGAATTGTGAGGTTACCGCTTAACAAAATTGGATCAATCAATAAAATTAACCGCACATTTTCGCAGCTTGAACAAATCTATGAAAGGGATCCCTCGGTCAACGAAATTGCCCAGGCATTGGAAATGGCTCCCGATGAGGTTAAGGAATCGCTAAAAAGTTCGGGCCGTCATGTGTCTATGGATGCCCCCATCACTTCCGAAGAAGAAGGTTCGATGTACGATATTCTCACCAACAAAGACACCCCAAGCCCAGACCGCGGTCTTATTACCGACTCATTGCGAAAAGAAATAGAAAGAGCCCTCTCTACCCTCACCCACCGCGAAGCCAATATTGTACGCCTGTATTTTGGATTAAACGGCAGGCATGCCCATACGCTTGAAGAAATTGGCGAAGAGTTTAACCTTACCCGCGAAAGGGTGCGCCAGATTAAAGAAAAAGCAATTAAAAGGTTGAAAAATGCGACCCGCTGTCGTAATTTAAAGGCTTATCTGGGCTAATCTCCTTCTGCCCTGTTTCAAAGACATTTTCCAATAAAAAAGAAAAGTCTACTTTTGTAAAAAATTTACAAAATGAACCGAATTATTGCTCCATCGTTATTGGCCGCCGACTTTAATAATTTGCAAAAAGAAGTTGAAATGGTAAATGCCAGCAAGGCAGAATGGCTGCACTGCGATGTGATGGATGGTGTTTTTGTGCCAAATATTTCTTTTGGTATTCCTGTTATACAAAGCCTGAGCAAGATTTCGAAAAAGGTGCTCGATGTGCACCTTATGATTGTGGAGCCCGATCGCCATATCGACAGTTTTATCGAAGCAGGAGCCAAGACTATTACTGTGCATTACGAAGCTGTTGCACACCTGCATCGCACTATCAGCCACATCAAAAAGAAAGGGATTATTGCAGGGGTTTCTTTAAATCCGCATACCCCTGTACACCTTCTTGAAGAAATTGCCCCGGAACTCGATTTGGTGCTCATTATGAGTGTTAACCCCGGGTTTGGAGGACAGAAATTTATTCCAAATAGTCCGGATAAAATAAGTCGCCTAAAAGACTTGCTGATGCGCCGCCGATCGAATGCCCAAATACAGGTCGATGGCGGAGTGACCCTTGAAAATGCCCGAATGCTTTTTGATGCCGGTGCCAATAATCTGGTAGCGGGC
The DNA here is from genome assembly GCA_035913795.1 of Bacteroidales bacterium. Taxonomy (GTDB): domain Bacteria; phylum Bacteroidota; class Bacteroidia; order Bacteroidales; family UBA10428; genus UBA10428. The sequence continues at coordinate 45,885 of JAMIIA010000007.1, read as the reverse complement.
ACTACTGTGTTTAAATCGGAAAATCCGCTGGAGACAATCGATAAACTGTTGCAGGCCTGACTTTTCAGAGAGACAGATTGCAAGGAAAAAATATCCTCATTTCTCGGCGAAAAAGATTAAATTTGCAGGCATATATCGGGGCTGAGTTGGTTTTGACAGCGAGTTCAACTGGTAAGTAAGCATGTCGGGCATCGCACATTATCCCGTAAATCTGTTGTGCAAACAATTAACTGGCGAAAACAATTACGCTCTCGCTGCCTAATCGAATTATAGTAGATTGTGGCTTTATTCCGGCATCAGATGCCGGAACGGGACATTCCACCTGCAGGTAAGGCCTGATTCCAGCGGGTATTCGGAGTGCTAACAATTTTGGGCTGGTCAGCATACTGCTTCAGTATTCTGGCGAGAAAACAGAAGATAAGTTTTGGTTCGGGTGTTTGTTCCCATGCCAAAATCGAAAACCAATAACAAAATAAACATGTAGAAAGCTTATGAGTGTCTTGTTTGGACCCGGGTTCGAATCCCGGCAGCTCCACAAAATCAGCGTAAGTATGTGATGAAAAAGCAAAACATGCTCACGCTGATTTTTATTTCGTACTTTCAGTTCTACACATGCCAATTAAGTTAGTAATTGACAGTTGTTGACTGAAACCGATAAGTTTTAAACTGCTAAACCGACCTGCATCTGTGCTTTGGCAAGATCCATCTTACCTAATTGTTTTAGCATGCGGCCATGCTCAAGTAATGCAATCATAAAATTTCTATTGACATGATAGGGCACTTCGTGCCTTTGGGCAGCATCCTTTACCAATTTCGAAATTGCCTTGTAGTGAATATGACTGATATTCGGAAACAAGTGATGTTCAACCTGATAGTTTAATCCTCCGATATACCACGAGAGCAGCTTGCTATCTGGTGCAAAATCGGCTGTGGTATACAATTGGTGAATAGCCCAGTTATTATCCATTCGGCCTTCGCTATTGGGCAATGGATATTCCGAAGTTGGCATCACATGAGCCAATTGGAAAACAATTGTAAGAATAAACCCTGCGGTTAAATGCATTAGCATAAAACCAGCAAGAATCCAATACCAGGCTATTGGTAGGGTTAGAAGTGGAACAACAAGTAACAGCGAATAATATATCACCTTCGATAAAAGCAAATCGATAAAAAGATGGTTATAGCTTTTATCGCTCAAAGGAGCCTGCCGACTCTTATACTGAAAAAACCTTTTAAAGTCTTTTGCAGTAATCCACGACAATGTCATAAGCGAATAGAGCAGCCATGCATACAGATATTGAAAACGATGAATCTTTTTTACTGGCTGATGCGGCGAGAAACGCAAGATGCCAACATGGGCAATATCCTCATCCTGACCTTCGATATTGGTATATCCATGATGAAGGGTATTGTGCTGGAAACGCCAATTGGGGGGAAATCCTCCCAGCAAATACAACGATTTACTCACCCACCGGTTTACACCTTTATGTCGCGAGAAAGAATTATGGTTGGCATCGTGCATGGTAACCATGCCCAGGCCAGCCATGCCTATGCCCATTATTATCCAGCCTGATAAAGCCATCCAAACTTCAGGAACCAATCCCGAAACCATAAAGGTATAAGGCACAAAGTACAAGAGGGCCATTACTATCGATTTGATAATAATTTTGTAATTGCCATACTGTTGCAGGTTGTTTTGGTTAAAATATTCCTTCACCTCTTTTCTAAGCTCTGTAATGAATTCGCTGTTATCAGCAGAAAATTTATATGTTTTCATTGTTAAATAATTTCAAATTAGTGTTTTAAATAATTTCTGTTGCAAGGCTAAGCAAAATTTCTGATTAATTTCTTGATTTAGGCAAACCATAAATCGTTCGATAATGATAGCTGTACACAGAAAAAGTTACGGTATGTACAAACAATTCTGGGCATGTTTGAACCCCCAATAAGCATGAGGATACTGAGGTTACACCATGAATACGTTCATATTGAATATTTTTAGAATATCGAAACAAACTTACGCTGGGAATTAGCCAAGTAAAAATTGCAGGGATTAAGTTGTCTGGATTTGTGGTAAGCAGGCAATTAAATTGGTCAACATCTCATAATTTAGGTGAATAGCACTCACCCCAAACGCCTCACATCATGTCTTTTACCGACATTAAATATTGGCGCGAAACAGGAAATAATTCTTTTGATTCGGAGAGAATTAACCAAATGGAGTTCAACTTCTTTTGAATGCGTTCAATGTATTGTGCATTCACAATGCATGTACGGTGGGTGCGAATAAAAATACCGTATTCTTTAAGTTGTTGTTCTAAATTTTTAAGGGTGGCGCGCAACAATTTTTTACGAAGTTCTTCCCCCTCGAGGTAACCCACTTCAACATAATTATCGGCCGATTTTAAAAATAAAAGTGAAGAAATTTGTACTCGGAAATTATCGGAAATATTTTCCGATATCAACTCGACATATTTGCTTGAAAAGGTATCGGACAACTGATTAATTTTATTGTGAAGCACCTTGTTTTCTAAAAGCAGTTTCCGGTATCGCAATTGAGTTTGAGAATATGCTTTCCGGAAGTATAAAAATATTGGGCAACTCATACAAATAAGAATTACTTTGATAGTAATAATGAATGAAATGGGCACTTGCCCCACATAGCGAATGTAAAAAAGAAATGCCAGACTGGTAGAAGCGAGTATGCTTAAATGGTAAAGGTAAATAAGTATAGAGTTTTCAACCTGATCTTCTCTTTCAGGTTCGAAAAGCGATTGAAAAACAGCCAGCAGCCCGATTAGGAAAATAAATACGATGAAGCCGAAACCCGTATAAAACAAAAGCATATTTTCAAATTCAAAAACCTCTACTTCAAAAGGTTGAAAGAACAGAATAAAAAGAAATACCGAAAGGCCCATACTCAGGTAGAGCTTAAAATGCTCCCTTACAAGTTCAGTAAAACGGTTGATTGCATTGTTTGACATAGATTGCTGGTATGTGATAATTTATCCAGATTTACTTTATGCAGAGTGGTCAGTTTCCTGATCCAGGTCTTGATTTACATCAATCCACTACCCAGTAAGCTCATTGTATTTATAACCGGGCAAAAAGAAAGAGAACACTTTGTGAATTTACCGGTATTAATTAAACTCTCCAGATCATCGACAAAGAATTGTATTATTTTCTCCTTCTTCTCCTGTTAATCATTCTTCAAAGGTAGCAAAAAAAGACTAGGCAGTTTTGAGTATATTTTACTTGCTCCATAATTTTTTTTAAAACAAGCTTTCGAAAAAAAATATACAATACTGCGCTCTGAAGAGATGCTTGGCAATAAGCTCTAAAGAATTAATAGAATAAACAATTTGTGTTTACCAAATTAAGGTGTTGAGTTTATTGGAGAGTAAAATTTCTGACAATAATTCACGATGAAACGCCACAGGGCAATCTGTTGGGTATCTATTTCGATTTTTATTCTCTCCGCATCAAGAGGTGGGGTATCTGCCAGTGCACGCGCTTTCAGTATCGCCATAAAAAGATTTCGAACAAAAACTACAATTTTAGTACGTACCGCATTTACGCATTAAAACAAACTGGCTAATATTCAATTTTTATTATCTTCGGCACTTCATTCTGTGCTATGGATTTTCAGTGGATTATTGTATTAGCGGTTATTCTGGCCATGCTTTATTTTTTGGCCAGAGAGCACCTGCGCCCGGGAATTATCCTCTTCTCGGCGCTAACCGTATTAATAGCCACAGGAATAATAAGCCCCGAAGAAGCCCTGGTGGGTTTCTCAAACAAAGGAATGCTCACCGTATTTGTGCTATTCTTTGTTTCGGAAGGTATACGTCAGACCGGAGCATTGAACCTTATTGTACGCTACTTTTTGCCAAAGAAAAAGGGGCTAATACCCTTTTTGCTAATAAAAATGATGTTGCCTATTGCGGCAATCTCAGCGTTTTTAAACAACACTCCTATTGTAGTAATTTTTGCCCCTGTAATTAAGAAATGGGCCGAAAAGCTTCGTCTGCCTCCCTCAAAATTTCTCATTCCACTTTCGTTTGCAACCATACTGGGAGGAATGTGTACGCTTATTGGTACTTCTACCAACCTGGTAGTGCATGGATTGATGCTCGAGAACGGATTTGGTGGTTTAAGTATGTTTGAACTAGGCAAAATTGGTGTGTTTGTTACCCTTTTTGGGATCCTTTACATTGCCTTTGCAGCACCTTTTCTTTTACCCGGTAAGCGAATAAACAAGAAGAACTTTGAGAGTATAAAGAAAAACTACTACTACAATGTCATAATTCCTAAAGGCAGTCCGTTTATTGGAAAAAAGATAGTAAACGGTCATTTCCCCGAACACCGCGAGATATTTGTAACCATGGTCGAACACCAGGGTAAGTCGATTGAAGCAACCTCGGGCGAAACAAAACTGCATGCCGGCGACAAACTGGTAATTATGGGAGGTGAGAATATTATGGAGACGCTTATTTCCCTTCCCGGTGTGGATATTGAAGATTACGAAAACATCGACATCCATTTTCGTAGCCGCAAACTTATGAAAATAGAGGCTGTAGTATCGGAAAGCTCTCCACTTACAGGACTAGCCCTTAAAGAATTTGATTTTTTTAAGTATTACCGTGGAATAGTAGCGGCCATTAATCGTAACGGCGAAAAAATTACAACCCATACCGGTGATGTGGTGATTCAGTCGGGCGATTGTCTGGTGATAATTGCCACGCCTGTTTTTCTCGATCGCTGGCAGGGATCGAATGATTTTTACCTGCTTTCGGAGAAAGGCGAATTAGAGGTTCCACAAAGCAAGCTGAAAATATGGTTTGCTGCCGGATTAACCATCGTCATGATTTTAGGAGCCACGCTCAGCGATAAAATTCCTGCGCTCAACGGAACCAAAATCGATATGTTTTTTATGGCAGCTCTGGTAGCCATGATTATGTTCTGGACGAAAATTATGTCGGCACGCAACTATACCGGAGTAGTAGGCTGGGATGTGCTCATTACCATTGCTTGTGCATTTGGTATCAGCAAGGGCGTGCAAAACTCCGGACTGGCCGATGGCATTGCAAACCAGATGATCGGCATTACAAAAGACATTGGCCCTATTACCGTGATGGCTGCTATCTATTTGCTTACCACTATTTTTACCGAGATAATTACGAACAATGCGGCAGTAGCCTTAATGTTCCCCATTGCAATGTCGGCAGCTACCCAAATGAATGTAAACGCTCATCCATTTTTCATTGCTATCGCAATGGCGGCATCGGCAAGCTTTGCAACTCCCATTGGCTACCAGACTAACATGATTGTTCAGGGTATTGGAGAGTATAAGTTCCGCGATTTTTTACGTATTGGCATTCCACTGAATATCATCGTAATGATAGTTGCTATTTTTCTTATTCCTGTTTTCTGGAAATTTTAGTTATTTTTTGAAGATTCACTTTCTGATTCGAAATAAGCCACGGCAATTTATGCCCATAAACTCCCGATTGTTTCATTTGCAGAATAGAATAAACTTTTCCACTACCTTTGTGTTACAACACTGAAAATCGTTTTAAATACTCAGCATTAGCCCTAATAGGTCAAGATATGAATACGCTATTAAAAGATATACAAACCCAACTGGGTAAAACTTACTACGATCTGGAGTTTTTACTTGAATGCCTTTCGGAAGTTCTTACAGAAAATAACGAACCAGATCTTGCCCAATGCATACCCTGGTTGCACGAAAAAGTGAGCGATATTAAACATGTTCAGCCCGATCAGGTTCTGCATCTTTACTCCATTTGTTTTCAGCTACTTAACCTAACCGAGGTAAATGGAGCCGTACAGAACCGTCGGGAAAAATTGGAAAAGGAAGGCATTTCAAGTGTAAACGGACTTTGGGGTAGTGTGCTGGCTGACCTCAAAGAAAAGGGCGCACACGAGGAAGACATAGCCAAACACCTACCCAACATTTTTGTCGAACCTGTGCTTACCGCTCACCCAACCGAAGCCAAACGTCCGGTTAGCCTGAGTCTTTACCGCGAACTTTACCTGTTGCTGGTTAAACGCGAAAACCCGATGTATACCAGTTTCGAACGCGAAGAAATAAAATACGACATTAAGCAGATATTGCATAAACTCTGGTTTATTGGTGAAATATTTATCGAAAAGCCAGAGGTAGAATCGGAATTGGAGAATGTGCTTTATTATTTTTATAAGGTATTTCCGGAAGTGCTACCATACCTCGATTTTAAGTTCAAACAAGCCTGGGAAAAAACAGGCTTCGACTCAACTTATATTCAAGACACCAACCTTTACCCAAGTCTTACTTTTGGCAACTGGGTTGGTGGCGATCGCGACGGGCATCCATTAGTAACCTCCAGTGTCACCGAGCGTACACTCAAAGTTTTTAGACTGCATGCGTTCAAGCTTATTAAAAAACACCTCGACACCTTGTCGGAAAATCTCAGTATCTATTGTGATGAAGACTACCTGTTGCCCATGTTCAGAGACCGCCTTAAACAACTCGAGAATGAGCTGAACTGGAGCAGAGACAGCTTCAACTCCGAACCATTTACTCGTTTTCTGGCGCTTCTTAAACGCAAGCTTCCTATTTCTGAAAAAGACAGTGGCAATATAGAATTACTCGATACACCTAATTCCTACAAAGCTTCTGCCGAACTGGAAGCAGACCTGCTGATCATGCAGCATGCACTCATCGACTTTGGAGCCAAATCGCTTGCCGACAACGATGTGCAAAAGATACTAAGGCATATACGCATCTTTGGTTTTCACCTCACCCACCTCGATATAAGGCAAAACAGTAAATATTACGAAGATGCTTTGCTGGAGATAATTAAATCCAGTCTTCCGGCTAAGTTCAAAGCGCTGGAGAATGGCAACCTGCACCTCGACCAACTGATACAGGAAGAATTGGAGAATAACCGGCCTTTTATTAACCGGGTAGACCATCTTGCATCGGATCAGGCACGTGAAGTGGTCAGTACTTTTTTCACCCTTTCTGATTACATCAGCAAATATTCCGAACGTGTAGTAGGTTCGTTCATTGTAAGCATGACCCGCAACGTGTCCGACTTGTTTTCCGTGTACCTTTTTATGCGCGAAGCAGGCCTTTCTCACTATTCTTCCAATGGTCTCATTTGCACTTTACCGGTAACCCCTTTATTCGAAACCATCGAAGACCTTATTAATAGTCCGGAAATTCTCGACACTTTCCTTAGCCATCCGATTACCAAGAACAGCCTCGAATACGTGCGGAAAAAACGTCGTTGGCATCTGCCCGTGCAGGAAGTGATGATAGGATACAGCGACAGCAACAAAGATGGAGGGATATTGGCCAGTGCCTGGCACCTTTATTATACTCAAATACGCCTAACAGAAATAGGAAAGAAACACGGTGTGATAATCCGTTTTTTTCATGGAAAGGGAGGTACCATCAGCCGGGGTGCAGGACCTACCAATTGGTTTTTAAAATCGTTGCCCGAAGATACCCTCAATGGTTTTGTTCGTATTACAGAGCAAGGCGAAACGATTGAGCGTAAATATGCCAATAAAGTGAATGCGGCATACAACCTCGAGTTGCTGCTAGCCGGCACCACACATCAGACTGTGCTCAACAGTTTGTTTCATTCCAAAACCGATGAGAAACTCTTCGATCTGTTTTCCTTTCTGTCGGAGCAAAGTTTTAAATCTTTTAAAGCACTGACAAGCAACCCTGCTTTTATAGAATATTACGAACAGGCCACACCCATCGATGCGATTGAATCGAGTAAGATAGGCTCCAGACCTGCACGACGAACAGGAAAAAGAACCTTGAACGACCTGCGCGCCATTCCCTGGGTATTTAGCTGGACCCAGTCGCGCACACTTATTTCGGGTTGGTATGGGTTTGGCACAACGCTTAAGCTACTAAAAGAACAACAACCCTCGAGGTATGAAGATCTGAAAAAATACGCCAGAACGAATAACTTTGTCAGGTACCTGCTCACCAACATCGATACCAGTCTTGCCTCTGCGAATGAAGAAATAATAACCCTCTACAGCAGCCTTGTACAAAAAGAAAGTATCCGAAAAGAAATACTCGCGCTATTGCTGCACGAGCTTAACCTTTCCAAGAATATGATGTTAGACCTCTTGGAAAAACCTATGGCCGAGCGCCGTAAGAACCATCACCTTTCTACCCTTCTTCGGGCCAGCGCCTTGCTTCCACTGCATAAAGAACAAGTGCGCCTGCTGGCTATGTGGCGAAAGGCCAAAAGTGAAGGATTAATTGACGAAGCTGAACACCTTCTATACAACTTGCTTCGCAGTATCAACGCTATTGCCAATGCCATGGGTACAACGGGCTGATGCAGACAATTTTCAAAAAAAATCTATCTTTCTTATCACGAAATCCCTGTCAAAGGAAATTGAAATGGGCACTTTTCAACAATTTTTCGATCTTTTTCTCACCGAGCTGGAACAAAACAGCCAGATAAGGCATTACCACCGCCTGCTGAACGATAAGAAGAGCTATGCTTTCCGAAGGGCATATTACCAGCAGCGTCTCGAATATGTAATAAAATCGATCACAAAACCTGAATCCACTATTCTCGACGTAGGATGCGGGTACGGCACCACTTCTCTACTGCTGGCCTATATGGGAAATAAAGTTACCGGCACTACGCTCGAATACTATTTTTCTGAAATTAAAAACCGCCTCGACTATTGGGCCCCCTATCTGGATACCAACCTGGTAAATTACAAATACGAAAACATTCTGCGTTCAAATTATACTTCCGGCACCTTCGACTACATAGTGGCCCAGGATACCCTGCACCACATTGAACCCATCGACCAGGCCATGGAAGTATTTTACAGAATCCTGCAACATGAAGGCAAGCTTATTGTTAGCGAAGAAAACGGAAATAACCTGGTTAACAACCTCAAACGCTTCAAGCAAAGAGGGTTTAACCGTATTGTGGAAGTATATGATGAAACACTGGACGAAAAAATTCTTTTTGGCAATGAAAATACCCGTAGTCTGTCTGCATGGAAGAAAATTTTCGCCAATCGGAAATTAGACATTGATCAGGGAAGCATCGAATACATTCGCGTGCTACCCCCTTTCGCATACAATAACAAACCAATGGACCTGGTTATAAAAAAAGAACAATCTCTGGCACAGAAAAACAGATTTGTAAGGGAGTATTTCTTTTTTGGCATCAACTTTACAGCAGGTAAAACACCAGCAGAAGACAAGTAGCAAGGAATCCTAGTTTGTAACCACAAATCGGAGAAAAAATGCCGCAGCATTTTGCAGGTCGCTATTCGCACCGGGGTTTATGATGTATTGAAAATCGGGTTGGAGGCTAAAATGCTTTCCGATGAAAAGGGTATAATTGATTTCAATTGTCATCTCATAGGGATCGGAATGATATATCTCCTGCACTTTCCTGTTAATTTTAGCATGCGTGAATGCCAGCCCTAGTTGGTCATCTGCTTTTTTTGAAATGACACCTGTAAGATTTAGGCCTGCAATGGTGTTTATACTATTCAGGCTTTTCTGCATATCAGGAGCATAACCAAGCTGAAAAAAGACATCGAGTTTTCCTTTTTCACCCTCAGGTTTCGGTATCAAAGTGTTTTCTGCAATCAGATGCAAGGCATAGTTTCCAACCTCTTGCCGAAGACTATCGACTTGATAGGTAAAACGACCAGAATGATAAACCCCACCCAACTTAATTTTGCCCAGATAGCTGTCTGCAATCTCATAGTTGTATTGACCTTCGAAGGCATATAAAAAACCCTCGTTGTTGCTTATATTCCACTCTATATTATACCGGTTGTTCTCATAATCGCCCGGATTGCCATCATACACTGCTGCCACAAGGGCGAAACACTCAGAGAAGGAATAATCGGCTACTAATCCAAGTGCTGTTAGGGGAAAGATGGGCACGGGCATATTTAATGGCATAGTCGACATGACACCAAAAGAGCTGTTCAGAAAATAGCTGCCAGATTCACACACTGCAACATCGCTATTCATATCCGTTAAGCCCACGCGTAGTCCTAGCTTGTCGAATTGGTGCTTATACCACAATTCGTACAAATAGGTGAAATAGCCATTTTCGATGTTGGAAGCCACTTGCAGGTCGCCCAGGTAATCGGCAGAAGGAGCGCCACCGTGAGTATTTTCAATAAGAGCAAAAAACTCACCTTTTTTCCAGAGACCAAGATTGTTTGTATTCAAACGAACACCAAAATCGAGGAGCCCCAGATACGTTCGGCCGGTTTGGATGCCACCTGAAAGGTTAGAAAAGAATTCGCCTACATAACATGCCTCAACCTGCAAAGCTTCGTCTTGTGAAGAAGCCCTCTGAGAGAATAGAGAAACTAACAGGAAAACAATTGAACGTATGATGAAAAAAGAGGAAACTTGAAGACAAATGCGATGAAGGCCAGTGAGGAGAAAATTGCTTTTTTTAAATAACCTAATCATTTCGACAATCCTTTAGTTTGAATTAAAGATGGCTGCAAGGTAGGTTGATGTCACCATCCTGAATATCCCTACAATTAGGTATTTTAGGCTATTCTGATATTATTTCACTTACAAGCCAACCTGATAACGGGACAAAGCCGTTAGCTCGACCTTATCGATACCCAGAATATGGTTCCTAATCCAATTTTTCAGGTATTCAATTAGTTCGGGAACAATCAGGCGGTTATCCGATACGTAATCGAACTTCAGTTCACTTATTTTGCGGGCAAATTCTTTATGCTCTTTAAGATGCTCGCGCGATGGAAAGTGTTCCATGCACGAAAGCAGTGTTTCCTCCTCGATGAAGTGAAATTGTGCATAATCTTCTAACTCAAACAGAATTTTAGTAATCACAGCTTTTTCGTTGTTCAGGGAGTAAGCAGTGATGAGGGAATTGAACAAGTCGACCAATATACGATGCTGGCTGTCTACCACGGTGTTACCAGTATAGAGTATTTCTTCCCACTTAAACGCATGTGGTTCCATAGTAACAAGCCTAATTGAATATGAATATAAACAGTCCTTTTTTTAAAAATTTTCGAAGTCAGCGTCATTTTCTTTTGACGACAATACAATTTTGGCCCCGGTACTTTTTTGTGGCATGGCCGAAGAGCGCAAATAGCCAGACTTTTCGGTTGGCTGAAATGCCTTGCCTTTCGAAGCAGAAATAGATTGGTTATCAATTTTAAAAAAACTAATCATCTCGGTAAGTGTCTGTGCCTGTCCAGCCATTTCTTCGGCACTGGTGGCAAGCTCTTCGCTGGCAGCAGCTGTTTGCTGGGTTACATTATTGAGTTGCTGTATGGCATTGTTCACCTGGGTGGCGCCATTGCTTTGTTCCTGGCTGGAAGCGCTAATCTCCTGCACCAGTTTGGTCGTGTTTTCAATTTTCGGTATGGTGTTCATCATTACTGTACCAGCACCCTCTGCAAGTTCGAGGCTATTACCGGCAAGGCCAACAATCTCTTCAGCAGCAATCTTGCTGCGTTCAGCCAATTTTCGAACTTCGGCAGCAACCACGGCAAATCCTCTGCCCTGATCGCCTGCACGGGCGGCTTCCACAGCAGCATTAAGCGCAAGTATGTTGGTTTGAAAGGCAATATCGTTTACAACGGTTATTTTAGAGGCAATTTCTTTATTCGCCTTTACAGTTTGCAATGCTTTTTCGGCTACTACTTTAATGCCATTGTTGGCTTCTATCGAAATCTTCTCGGTCTGCTGAGAGTTTTCTGTATTCTGATAAATATTCGAAGCAATTTCTTCCATGGTCGAAGAAACCTCTTCAATAGAAGAAGCCTGTTCGTTGGCACCTTGCGAAAGCACCTGAGCTGTACTGCTTAGCTGCTGGCTGGCAGCTGAGATCGATTGCATGCCATTTATTACCGACCCCACCACTTCCCGAAGTTTCTTATTCATCTGGTCGAGGGCAAGAACCAGTTTTCCGGCTTCGTCGTGCTGATTGATGACGAGATTCTGGGTTAAATCGCCCTGAGCAATTGCATTGGCAAAACTCATGGCAGACCTGAGTGGTTTTACTATATAATTGAAAAGTGTGTAAATAAGAATTACCGATACCACAATGGATAGCAGGGCAAGTATCAAGGAAACAAAATACACCGAATTGCTTTTGCGGGTGTATTGTGCATTTGCAAACTGCATTTCATTTAAAAGACTCTCCTGAATCACTAATATGTGATTATGAGCCTCTTCAGCTGACTCCTGAACCTGAACATACAAGGCAGTAAAAGCATCCATATCAATTAAACCATTGTTTAATTGCGTGGTCAATTCGTCATAAGCCATAAAAATTTTTTCGACCTCCAGGTTGGCCTGTTCAAGAACCTCATTTTCTTTTTCAGTATCCAATATATCTTTCACTTTTTTAAAATCATCAATGACTTCAGTCTTTACAGCATTCCACTTTTGTGCGTTTCCTTTAGAGTCAAGTGTAATAAGTGTGTTGGCAAAAATCTCCAAAAACCGATTACTCATGCCGGCGGCTTCTTCAATGACAATGCCATCGACAGCACGTTTGGCGCTCTCGTCTTGTAGTTCTTTAAGGCTGCTTAAATTAATAAGGGTATAAGCAATGCACACCCCAAAGAATAAAATAATAATACCAAAACCGGTTATTAGCTATTGGGCAATGTTTAAGTTTTTCATGTGGCTCAGTTTGGAAGGGATTGAATTAAGTAAAGACAGTTTTTATATTGAAATCTTGATACCCTCGGGAAAAAAATACCCCCCTTGAGTAACAGTTTGAATGGCACGGTCCAGGTCGCTAAACAAATTGGTTTTACTCACAAAACCTTTAAATCCGGCCCCTATTAATTGTTGTAAATCAATATTCTCTTTATACTGCGAAACCGCAATAATCTTAAGGTTTCTGTTTTGCCAGGTAGAAAACTTGGTGGTATCGATACCACTCATCTCAGGCATGTTGATATCCATTAGCACCACATCGGCATCGATGTTGGCGCTTTCGAGAAATACTTTACCGCTGGATGTTTGTCCTACCACCTGATAATTCAGGTGACCTTCGAGATAAAGCTTCAGGTTGTCACGAAAAGTATCGTTATCGTCTAATAAATATATTTTCATTCCAGCGTTTTATTAAATATAACCCAAAACATTCGAAATATCAATAGCGATAGAGGTCTAATTCTCAGCTGAGCTATAGTTCGGAAGGCAAATTTCGTAACGTATGCCGCCCTGATCCGGATTTTCGAAAAACACGGTGCCACCAAGGGATTTAACCCGGTTAAGAATGTTAAAAAGGCCCATGCTGGTGCTTGCATTTTTCTTTTCTTCGAAATTAAAGCCAACTCCGTTGTCGGAGAATTGAAAATAAATTTTTGACCCCGAACCTTTATATTCAAGACTCATTTCTGATGCCCCGGAATGTTTTAGTGTGTTATTGATAAGTTCGATGGTTACCCTGTATAAAGTAATTTCCACATCGTTTTGTATTTGATCCGGAAACTCGAATACAAAAAATACTTCAAGGGCACTTACTCGCTGAATTTTTTCGATAAATTTTTGAATGGCTACCTTCAAACCAAAGTCAACTAACACGTGGGGACTAAGGTTGTTGGCGATGGAATTGGTTTGCTCCAGAGCCTCTTCAATACTCGATAACAATTGGTCTTTAAGCTTATGTCGAAACTCATCTTTTTGGGTATTCATGTAGGTTTGGCTCAGCAGTTTAATAGTCGATAAAATTGGTCCTAATCCATCGTGCAGGTCCTGTGCCACCCGCCTGTGCTCTTGCTCCTCGGTTTGGATTATAGCATGAAGTATCTTCTGCTGCATCTGTTTTTGTTCAGAAATATCACGAATCGATACTGCATGCAAGGCTTGGGTAGTGGAGATGGATTTCGATAGAATTTCTGCAGGAAAAATTTGTCTGCTCTTCGAAAGTATTTCTATTTCATAGGGTAAATTAAAATCAAGAGTTGCCCTACTCACAGCCAGTTCTCTGTCTTTTGGAAAGAAAAATACATCGAAGAAATTTGTTCCCAGAATTTCCTCGAGCTTATAGCCTGTAAGTGAGAGAAAGGCTTTATTTGCATCGATCAGCACACCATTTTTATGAATTACAATGCCTTCCTGAGAAAACTCAGCAAGTTGCTTGAACCGCAGTTCGCTTTCGGTGAGGGCAATCTGTGAAAGCTTTTGCACGGTAATATCACGGTTTGTAGCCCGAACTCCCTGGTACCTGCCCTGTAAGTCGCTTACCTGACGGCAAACATGCGAGATCCATTTTATTTTTCCCTTTCTGGTTACGATTCTAAACTCTATCGGGTTTTCGTTGCCAGAAACATGTTGCGAGTTCATTGAGTGTTGCAACCATGCCGGACGATCGTCCTGAAGTACAATTGAATCGAACAACTTCGGATTCGCAGCAAATTCCTCCGCCTTATAGCCCGAAATCCGCTCACAGGATGGAGAAATATAAATATACCTGTCATCCGGACCCATCCAGTATTCCCAATCGTGTGTGTAGTCGGCCAGTGTTTTAAACTTGCTATAGCTTTCCTCCAGGGCTTTTTCTGCAATTTTCCGGTCGGTGATATCATCAATCGTCAATAGAAAAGTTTTTTCTATTCCGCTGCTGGCAGGAACAATAGAAACTGTAATAGCGCGATTTTCAATGGACTCATTGTTTTGAATGGTGACAGAGGTTTCTCTTTTTGTAACGACCATGCCAGAAGAAATAGCTTCTAATATAGTCAGCCGCAGGGCGCAGGTTTTACAAACCTCACCGGTTCCACACCCTTCGGGTAAATAGATGGTTTCGATGCAACTGAGCAGGTCGCCCGGCTGACGGTGCTTGATTGAATTGGTATCGAAGCCGCTGTATTGTCTGCCTGTTTTGTTGATACGAATTATTTCGGCATGCTCATTCAGCAGCATCATGGTCACGGGAGAGTTATCGAAAATAAGCTGCAGTTGCTTTTCGTTCTCGAGCATTTTGTTTTCTGCCAGCTTTAGCTCCGTGATATTTTTCGAAATGGCCCACACATACTGCAATTCATTGTCTATCTCAATTCCATACCACGATGCCAGATTATAGAATGTCTGACCGCTTTTTAAAGCGGCTTGCACTTGAAAATTTAACAGCTTATACCCATTACCCATAAACGAACGGATCGCATCCTTATACAAAGTAACATTCAAAATATCCTTAAGGGAACGACCTACCAATTCCTTTTTCGAAGAAAATCCTAAAGCTTCCCAGAGGGTTCGGTTGCCATCGACACAAATGGCTTGCTGAAATAACTTGTACTTCTCTTCCTCAGGCATAGCTGACCTAATTCCGCCAGGAATTTTCCAGTAAGAGACAAAATCGTTCGATACATTGACAAAATCGGTATAGTGCATTTGGGTGCTATGCAACTCAGCTTCGATGTTTTTGCGGGCTGAAATATCCGACTGAATGCCACTCATACGCACAGGGTTTCCTTCCGAATCCCATTCGAAAACCTTACCCCTGTCGAGCACCCAGACCCAATGTCCGCTTTTGTGCCGCATCCTAACCTCACATTCGTAATATTCCTTTTCCCCTTCGAGGTATTTACGCAGAGCCTCTTCCGATACAGCCATATCCTGAGGATGCACAAAATTATTCCATGTGTCGATGGTAGTAGGGCTTAGCTCACTGAGCGAATAACCCAATATTTCGGCCCAGCGATCGTTGTAAGTAGTAGAGCCCGTTATCATGTTCCACATCCACAAGCCTAAGCCGGCACCTTTTATCGAAAGCTCCAGTCTTTCTTCACTTTCTCTGAGCGATTGTTCAGTATCTTTTCGGTAGGTAATATCTTCAATCAGGCCAACAATCCGTGATGTTCCCTTTTCCTCCTCACTTTCAACTATTTCTCCCGTATCGCGATACCACCTGAAAGTACCCTGGCTGTTGAGCATCCGGTACTCGGTCTGGTAAATAGATTTCTTTCCAGCAAGGTAAAGTTCCATGCTCCGATCTACGTTTTCCTTGTCGTCGGGATGGATATATTTTCCAAAATCGAAAACCGATTGAAATTCACCTGGATTATAGCCCAGCATTTCAGCCTTTCTTTTATCGAAAATCATCATTCCAGAGGGTAATTCGATTTCCCACCAGGCAAAGCTACCCGAGCGCAAGGCCGCTTCAATTCGCTGAGTAAGTCTTTTCTCACTCTTCTCGCGCGCTTTTCGGATTGTCACATCGCGGAACACCCACATTTTTTCAACCTGACCCTCACCAAGACTCAAAGGAAAGAAATCGCGCTCCAAGCAGCGGCTATCTTTAAGTTCAAGCTCCTCGTCTGTTACTCTTTTGCCTTCATGCAAAATCGAATCAACACGGTCGAGAAAAACCTCTGAGTTAACAAAAAGCTTACTGACACTTTCGGCTACCTGCTTGCTGTATGCATCTTCCAGCATCACCGGAGGAACATTAAGACCGAAAAGGTCGCAAAATTTCTGATTAACACGCAATACAATACCCTTATCTGACTCCAATAGCAAACCTTCAGGAACATGGTTGAACAGATTTGCCAATCGCGCATTTTGCAAACTCGATAATTGTTCGCTCGCCACCAGCACTTCGTTCGACCGAAAAAGTTGCTCGTTGGTTTTCTGAAGTTCTTCTTCGAGTGTCTGCAGCTCCGTGTTTCGCTCAGTGAGTTCGACATGCTTAAGTTCCAATTCTTTTTGTGAGATATCGAGCTGCTGGTAGTGAATCAGATGCTCCAACTCGCCACCTGCCTGTGAGGCATAAATTAAAAGAAGTGTTTCCTTGAAGGTAGCATCTAATATGGGTGTTTTAAAAAGTGCTACAAGTATTCCGGATGGCTGTTTTTTCGAATCGAAAAGTGAAACTCCAAGATAGCCTGAAATACCCATTTCTATCAGCATGTGGTCTTCAGGGAATAACTTCGCCACATTTTCGGAATAACAGCAGGAAGTATTTCCAACAAGTGTTTCGCAGGGAGTATTGGCCAGGATATAGGCAAAATTAGGTTGAATGGATCCCTGGCCAAAAACCGAAAGAGTTTGGATGTTTGAGTTGTTGCCAAGCATGCCGACAAAGGTAAAATCAGCCTCTAAGGCTTCATTTAGCTGTTTTACAAGCGCATTAAAAAAATCGGTTCCTAACTTGTAGGATCTTAGAATTACTGTCTGACGTATTAGTTCCAGCTGGTGCGAGAGCTTTTCGTTCTCTTTTTTCAGTAAGTCAAATTTAATTTGGTCTAGCATGAACTTTCTGTTTGGCTATGCTTAAATATACAAAAAGAAAAAAGATTGTTTGGCATTAAGCACTTATTAAACCTTCGAAGTTTATTCAACCAATTCAAACGTTAAAAAAGAAAAAGCGAATCCACTTATAAGTTAAAATTTTTCATTTTAGGCAAAAAATGTCCTAATTTGAGGGGCTTAATATTCAATTATGAAACGAAGAGATTTTATCCGCACATCGGTAGGTGCCTCTCTGGCATCTGGGGCACTGATAAGTACAGGAGCATTGAATGAAGCATTCGGCTCAGCGCCAAGCTTACAAAACTCTTACGACCTGGTAGCCATTAAAGGTGGCGAACCCGAAACCATGTTTATGATGGCCATTGCCGAACTTGGTGGCATGGGGCGTTTCGTAAAAAAAGGGCAGACAGTAGTAGTAAAACCCAATATAGGTTGGGATGCTCCTCCTGAAAGAGCTGCCAATACCAACCCCAAATTGGTAGGAATAATTGTTGAACAATGTGTTAAAGCAGGTGCTAAATCGGTAACTGTATTCGACAATACCTGCGATGAGTGGACCCGCTGTTATCGCAACAGTGGAATTGAAAAAGCTGTAAAAGACGCCGGAGGCCTTGTAGTCTCAGGCAATGACCAATCGAAATACAAAAAAATCTCCCTCCCCAAAGGAAAAAGCCTAAAAACCGCCGAAGTTCATGAGTTAATTATTCAATCGGATGTGTTTATCAATGTGCCTGTATTAAAAAACCACGGTGGAGCCACCATGTCGCTTGCCATGAAAAACCTTATGGGTGTAGTATGGGATCGTGGTTTCTGGCACAAAAACGACCTGCACCAGTGCATTGCCGATTTTGCCACTTATCGTAAACCCGACCTGAATGTAATTGACGGATACAATGTAATGAAGCGAAACGGACCGCGCGGTGTATCGGTGCAGGACGTGGTGAACATGAAATACCAAATTCTGTCGGCCGACATGGTTGCTGCCGATGCTGCTGCAGTTAAAATATTTGGACTGGAAATAAGCGACGTGGCCCACATAGGGCTTGCCGAGCAGTTGCAGGTGGGTACAAGTAAACTCGATTCGTTATCCATCAAACGCATCAGTATTTAGTTATGCAGAAACATTTCAAGAAACTCAGGCTTATACTGGCCCTGGTTTTCTTCGCTGCTTTCCTGATCTCATTTGCCGATTTCAGAGGGAATATGCCATCTCGTTGGCATTCGGCCATTCTTTACCTGCAATTTATACCTTCGGTAATTAAATTTCTTACACCCCTTGCTGTGCTTTCAGTGGGGTTTATCGTTGTTCTGCTCATCACCCTGCTGGCAGGACGCATTTATTGTTCTACCATTTGTCCGCTTGGTGTCTTGCAAGATTTTTTTATTCGCCTCCGAAAGAAGTGGATGCCAAAAAAGGGATTCCGCTTTAAGCCACCTCATCAGTTACTTCGTTATAGTATTTTAGTGCTAGGTTTGTTATCACTGTTATTTACAGGTGTTCTTGTTTTCAACCTGCTTGACCCCTATGCCCTTTTCGGGCGCATGGCGGCACATCTCTATCAGCCTTCACTTGGTTGGGCAAACAATATCGTGGCCAGGCTTATTCCTGCTTCTTCTTTGCACACCATCAATATTAGCCCCTTGCACCTTGCGTCCTTTGCTTTTGCCGGTGGCAGCATGACTCTGTTGCTTTACCTTTCCATGGCTTACGAGCGCCTTTATTGCAACAGCATCTGCCCGGTGGGCACTTTTTTGGGCTTGTTATCGAAAGTATCTTTGTTTAAATTGAAAATAAACGCGACTTCCTGCACCCATTGCGGAAAGTGCCAGACTGTGTGCAAATCGAACTGCATCAGCGTAAAAGACATGCACATCGATGAGTCGCGCTGTGTAAATTGCTTTAATTGCATCACGGTCTGTTCGGAGAATTCCATTGCATACAAAAAAACAACGCTCTCCCTGGCGAAAAAACCAGTTACTGCCAACGATAGCGGAAGAAGACTATTTCTGGCTACTATCTCAGCCTTTCTTGCCGCAAAAGCACTTCCTGTTTTTGCAGCCCAAGAAAAAAAATCGAAAGAAGAACACGAAGATAAAATCTGTTTCTTTAGCCGGGGCCCCATTGCTCCACCGGGAGCCATTGGCATTGAGCATTTAAAAAGCCGTTGCGTGGCCTGCCACTTGTGTGTGGCTGTTTGCCCAACAAAGGTTTTACAACCCAGCTTTCTGGAGTATGGTTTTACAGGCATGAACCTCCCGAAAATGGATTTTGGGGTAAACTATTGCAATTACGAATGCCGGAAATGCGGAGAAGTTTGCCCAACTGGCGCCATTGTGATGTTGGAAAAGGAACAAAAAAAACTCACCCAGATAGGCCATGTGGTGTTGCGCATGAACAAATGCATTGTCGAAACCGAAGCCACTGCTTGCGGCTCCTGCTCTGAACATTGCCCAACCCAGGCCGTGAAGATGGTGCCTTACTACAACGGGCTGCCTGCCCCTGAAATTGATCCATCTATTTGCATAGGCTGTGGAGCTTGTGAGTATGCCTGTCCGGTAACCGATCCGCACCCTGCGATATTTGTGGCACCAAATACCTTGCATGTGTTGGCCGAAAAACCCATCCACGAAGCCCTCGAAACAGTGATTGAGGAAGAATTTCCCTTTTGAGCATAAATAATTAAATAGACCGACTTATTCCACTTATCAATGCACCATGCTTTGGTTTAAAAAACAAAATCGAGTTAAATTATCTTTCGTGTCGAAGCGATAATTTTATACTACTTTTTAAGGGTAAAACTCGAGCAATGGGTAAACAGATAGAATAGTCAAACCATAAAAACATATGCTTTATCGCAACTTTTTCATGTGGTTTCTGCTTATTGCTCACATTACCCTGTCTGCACAGGTTGGTAAACTCTTAATTGTGGGCGGCGGAACAGAATACAACACCACCGAAAATTCCTGGAATGCCAAAGCTTACCAATGGGCAGTAGACCAAAGTAGCACCAAAAAAGTAGCCATCCTGCACTATGCCGATGACAGCCCCTGGTTGGAAGATTATTTTGTAAATGATTGCGGGGCTTCAGAAGCAAAAAGCTTAGTAATTGGAGCTATTCAAGCCAACGACTCTGTTTTTCTTACACAACTTGCCGGTTATGATGTGTTTTTCTTCCGGGGAGGCGACCAAAGTGAATATTACCAGGCTTACAAAAATTCGACTTTTGCAACTTTTATTCAGGAAAAATACGAAATGGGTGCTGTGCTGGCTGGCACCAGTGCAGGCCTGGCCATTTTATCGAGTGTTGTCTATACTGCCGAAAATGGTTCAGCCTACACCGATTATTCCATCCATAACATACACCATTCCACCCACACCTTAAAAAACGACCTCTTCGATTTAAAGGCGGGATACCTTTTTGATTCGCACTTCACCGACAGGGGCCGCATGGGGCGCCTGGTGGCATTTATGGCCAAATGGAAAAATGATACAGGACAGGATTTGATTGGTATTGGTGTGGACGAAAACATGGCACTGGCAATTGACCAGAACAATTTGGCTACCGCATTTGGTGCAGGAACTGTAAACTTATACCGTCGTATTTCCTCCGACAATTATGGAGCTGGGCCACTGCTCAAAGTGCGCAACATAGAGCTATGCCAATTGTTGCACGAAAACACGATCGACCTGAATAATTGGCAGATAAACATGTCTGGTGAGGAGTTCCAGGAAACAAACGATGTGCGCTTTCCACAAAACAAGCTATTTATTTCCGGAAGCGAAAGTCTGAACGATGCCACTGAAGAGATGCTGGCCCATTTTGTCGATGCAGAAAGCCTGAACAACAATATTCTAATTGTTTATTCCGGAAACATATCGGAAGCTGAAACGATAAAAAGTTTCCTTATCAGTAAGGGTGCCCCTAAAGTTAGTCTTATCGAAGGCAATTACACCGATGCACTCAATTCTTCCCTCACGCCACTTGTAGAAGAAGCAGGCAAACTGCTTTTTATAAACAACGATGTAACTTACCTTAATCTCTTTTTTTATGCAGGTATCAATGGGCAACTGGTGCACCAGCTCTTGCAAACCGATGCCGTAACGCTTGCCTTTTTGGGTGGCGACGCCAGATTGGCAGGTGTTGATTTCGTAGAAAACTACCTGGAACCCAATGCAGCCAGAAGCAACAGCCTGGTTGTCACTGCAGGTTTGGGAATCTTGCCCGGTTTAGATATCATTCCAAATACACTCTTTATCGATCCGGATGCAAACAGCGATTCCGATGTGTGGGCCACTACTTTTTCTGCTTTAAGCTATGCCATGTCAAAATCAGGTTCGCATCAGGGCATTTGGTTGATGGAAGACAATTACATCGAAATATTTCCGGAATCAGACAAAGTAATCCTGCTCACCAAAGGCACTACTCCTGTAATATACCAGAAATGGACTGGAGAATATACCGCTGTGGCATCCCAAACCTTGCGTGGCACAAGCACCGAAGCACCCCGACAAGTTGCTGGTTTTGATCAATTAATGCTTTCCTTCTTAACTGAAAACGACACCATTGTATTAGGTCCTAAAAAAAACACTAACAGCCTTAAACCAATTATCAACGAGCTAAGCATAGCACCAAATCCTTCCGATGGCAATGTGTACATCCAATGGCCCGATCATGAGTTCGATATTACCATTTATGCCCCCGATGGTAAAATAGTTTTCAAAAGAAACAACAACGAAGGCTCTGCATACATCGATTTTAGTAGCATTAACGAAACATATTACCTGATCGAGTGTTTAGACAAATTAGATGGTGAAAGGATTCTGAGCAAACACATTAAACTCAATCGCCCATGATTCTTATAAAAAACATTCAAGTATACAGTCCCGATCCGCTTGGCGTTGCTGACATACTTATTGGTGGCGAAAAAATTTTATCGATAGGCCGGAACTTCGACATAAGCACCTTGGCTCTGAAAGCTGAGGTGATAGATGGCAAGGATATGATAGCCACTCCGGGCCTCATCGATGCCCATGTGCATATTTCCGGCGCAGGAGGCGAAGGAGGCCCTTCCAGCCGTACCTCCGAGCTTGCCATGGAACGTCTGGTGGAGGCTGGTGTAACTTCAGTCGTGGGATGCCTGGGCACCGATGGATTTTCGCGTTCACCCAAAGAGGTGCTCATGAAAGTAAAATCGCTACGCCAAAAAGGACTATCGGCCTGGATGTACACAGGAGCTTATCAGGTACCCACACCTACCCTCACCGGCGAAGTAGGCTCAGACCTGACACTGATAGAAGAGGTTATAGGTACAGGCGAGATAGCCATCTCCGACCATCGTTCTTCGGTACCTACTACCCATGAACTCATCAGACTGGTGGAGCATACACGTGTTGGCGCCATGCTTGGCGGGAAAGCAGGTATTGTAAATTTTCATATGGGTGATGCCAATAACCCATTCCAACCACTGCATGATATAGTAGCAGGCAGCGAGCTCACTTACAAACAGTTTTTACCTACTCATTGCAACCGCAACCACCACATATTTGAACAGAGCCTTGAATATGGAAAAAAGGGGTACATCGATTTGACAGCCAGCAGTTACCCATATTTTGCCGACATTGAAATTAAACCATCCAGCGCACTGAAACAACTGCTCAATGCTGGCGTGCCTTTGGAACACATTACCCTCACATCCGACGCAAACGGATCATTGCCTTTGTTCGATGACCAGGGAAATCTGATACGTATAGAAATAGGCTTGCCTAAAAGTATACTTACCGAAACCATCGATGCTATTTTACAGGAAGGGCTACCACCCGAAATAGCTTTCAGATGGGTAACTTCAAATCCGGCCACCATACTTAAACTCTACGGCAAAGGATTTTTAAAACCCCAGATGGATGCCGACCTGGTACTTTTCGACAAAAATTGGAACATTAAATATGTAATTGCAAGAGGAAAAAATTTGAAATTTAACCAATAAAAAACTAACTTAATCTCAAAGACCAGAAGTTGGAAAACTACAGCGATATCATATTACTCCAGCGATTAAAAGAAGGCGACCGCGAAGCCTTCAAAATGGTGTTTGACAAATACAAACACAGGGTTTATTCTTTTGCCTCGCGTTACCTTCAAAACCATGACGATCGTCTCGATGCGGTGCAACTTACTTTTGTTAAAATCTGGGAAACACACGAACGCATCCGCACCGATTTATCGTTCAATAATTATGTTTTTACCATCGTTAAAAACACCATTTTTCACGATAAGCAAAAACAACTCAACCACAAAGCATACCTGGGTTCTCTCGATGCATTCAGTCAGGTTACTCTCGATACAGAAGAAACTGTTCTTTACGACGATTGCAGCCAGCGCTTTAAAGTAGCAATAAATAACCTGGCCAAGCAAAGACGCAACATTTTCCTTCTCCGCTGGGAGCGTGGGCTTTCTTACAAAGAAATTGCCGACCGCCTTAGTCTTTCAGTAAAAACTGTCGAGACTCACCTGCGCCTGGCCTCAAGGCAATTAAAAGAAGAAATGAGCGACTTTCTTTAAAGTTTTTAAGGGTTTTTTTTTGTCGATAGGTATATTTAGTTGAACAGATTGAAATTCAATGAGAGTGAAGCCTTTTGGAAAAAGAAAAAAGAACGAGATTATTAACTCCCTCGATACCCGAGAAAGCAAAGACATGCTTTGGTTTGAGTGGGAAAAAACCCGGCGCGAACTAAAAACCACCGAGAAAGAACTTGAAAAATCATGGCAACGTATTAACGCGCAAATCGACCGCCCCTCGTTAAAACTAATTCTGACGCGAATATCAAGGGTAGCTGCGATATTTGTTGGAGGCCTTATACTTGGTGGGCTATCAATTTATCTGCTAAACCGCCAGAATATCAATTCCGACTTTATTACAATTACCAATCCACGGGGCACCAGATCGGAGATTTTATTGCCCGACGGATCGAAGGTATGGTTAAACAGCCAATCGAAATTAACCTATCCAAAGCAATTTGCCGAAAATGTGCGTGAACTAAACCTCGAAGGCGAAGCCTATTTCGATGTGTCTCATAACCCGCTTCGACCTTTTGTGGTGCATTCCCCAACGGCCACTGTTACTGCGTTTGGAACAAAGTTTTATGTGTCGGAGTTTTTGGGTAGCAACCGTTTTGCCTCTGGACTAATTGATGGAAAAATTAATGTATCTGTAGCCGATAAGCAAATTCTGATCGAAGAGCCAATGGGAGTAAGCTATCAAAAAGAAGAGAAATCGTTCCGTAACGAATCAAGCCCCGATCCGGCGTGTTATGCCTGGAAAGACGGGAGGCTTGTGCTTCGCGACGCTACTCTGGGCGACCTTCAGGAGCGACTCGAAAACTGGTACAATATTTCAATTCAACTCAACCCCGACTATCAGAATAGTTTTGGTTATACCCTCACCATCACCGATGAACCTCTTGAGAATATAATTGCCCTGGTGCAAAAAATTACACCCGTAGCATTTATTCAAACCGGGGAAAATAGTTATCGGGTAGACTTAATAAAAGCATCACCCTAACCTAAAAACAGGTCTATGATACAATTTTGTACTCACCATCTGAAACAGGGTTTTGGCCGCCTGTCGGTCATAGCAGCAAGCATTTTGCTCTCATCCCTGCACACTGTTCTGCTAGCCAGCAGCCAACCTGCCGGCGATATTAGCCTCAACCTTAAGGCACAGCCATTGCAAGTGGCACTTCAGGAAATTGAACAGCAATCGGTTTATACCTTTGTGTACAATTCCAGCGCCATAAATTCACGCACTCCAGTAACGGTTGTGTTTAGCAATAAGAGTATCGATTATGCGCTAAGGCAGGTTTTCAATGGAATGGACCTGCATTACGAAATTATCGGTCGACAAATTGTGCTTAGACCTATCTTGACCAACTCCGAAAACTCGCCTCAGCCTCCAGTAGAAATTACAGGTAAAGTTATCGACGGAAGCGGGCAAGCCTTACCCGGTGTGAATATTACCATAAAAGGCACTACCAGTGGAACCATTACCAACATCGAGGGTATTTTTACCATCCAGGCGGCACCCGGCAACGTGCTAGTGATATCCTTTGTTGGCTATCAAACCGAAGAAATATACGTCGAAAGAGCTACTCAGCTCGATATTGTTCTCGAAGAATCGTTTCAGAAACTAGACGAAATAATTGTAATTGGGTACGGTCAGGAAAGCCGTCGTCTGCTTATATCCTCTATTAGCGATGTGCAGTCGGTAGAAATTGAAAAAAATGCCGGTAATGGTGCCCTGGAGGCCATTCAGGGGAAAGCTGCCGGAATTCGAATTGTGCAAAACTCTGGTACCCCTGGCTCATCACTTACCGTAAACATCCGGGGTATGAATTCCTTGTCGGCCAATACACAGCCACTCTATGTAGTTGATGGCATACCCATTCTGAGTGGCGATTTTGGGCAGATCAATTTCGAAGGTCAGAACATCGATGCACTGGCTGACCTTAACCCCAACAACATCGAGTCGATCAGCGTGTTAAAAGATGCCTCTTCGGCCGCCATTTATGGTGCAAGAGGTGCCAATGGTGTAGTACTCATTAAAACCAAATCGGGCAACAAGGGAAAGTCTGTAGTCACTTTAAACGCTTACTACGGAATACAGGAAGCTCCCAAACAACTCGAGATGCTCAATGCTCAGGAATGGCGCAATTTTGTACGCAGCTTCGATCCTTCATTTTTAAATGGTTTAGCCGATACTACCATCGATACCGATTGGCAGGATGAAGTGCTGCGCCCTGCACCCATGACCAACATCGACCTGGCGATTGCAGGTGGTGACGAAAAAACACGTTTTTATGTTTCCGGACGCTACTTCAATCAGGATGGTATTGTATTAGGTTCGGCTTATGAAAAGTATGGATCACAAATCAACCTCGATCATTCCCTATCAAAAAAATTAGTGATCGGAATTAACCTTTCCACCAACTATTCGGTTAACGACCGTGTGGTAGGCGACCAAACCATTAACGGGGTGCTGCCCAATGCCATTTCCAAACCACCTGTGTATGCTGTTAAAGATAGCCTTGGCAACTACCTCGAAGAAGGTTTCTGGGACAACCCTGTTGCCATTGGTAACGAAGTAACCAACCAGGCCATTGCCTTCAGAAATATTTCCAACTTCTTTTTCGATTGGACCATTATTGAAGGCCTTAGTTTTAAACAGCAATGGGGCTTAGATGTATATAACCTCAATGAGCGACGCTACGAACCCACCACTGTGCGGCGCGGGGCAAAAAACAATGGTATTGGTATTACTGCAACCAGCGAAAATCTTAAACTAACGCAGCAAAGTACCCTCAACTATAGCCGGCAGCTGGGTACCCAGCACAATGTAAATGCTTTGCTGGGTTACAGTTTTGAGACAATTAAGGAAAGATACAGCTTTATCCGTAAAAATAATTTTCCTTCCGACGAGCTTGAATACGTTGGTTCTGCGAGCAATGTAGAAGAAGCTACCGCGGGAGGAACCGATCAGGAATTGCAATCGCTATTTGGACGTGCCAAATATAGTTATGCCTTCAGATACCTGGCCGAATTCTCGGCTCGCTATGATGGTTCCTCGAATTTTGGAGAAGATAATCGATATGCATTTTCTCCTTCTCTCTCTTTATGATGGAGGGTTAGTGAAGAAGCTTTTATGGAAGCCCTGGAACCTATCAGCGAACTCAAACTGAAACTGGGTGCCGGACAGATGGGAAACGACCAGATAGGATTTTACCGGTATATGAACTTATATTCTTCAGGGCGTAATTACCTTGGGCAACCGGGACTTGCTCCAACACAGATACCTAATAAAGAACTTAAATGGGAAACCTCTACTACTTATAATGGAGGTATCGATCTGGGCATGTTCAATGACAGAATTTATGCCAATATCGACCTGTTTTACAAACTCACAAGCGACATGCTCTGGGATCGGCCTCTGCCGCCAAGTTCTGGATTTTCGAGTGTGAGTACCAACATCGGAAACATGGAAAACAAAGGTTTCGATGTACAGCTTACCACCAAGAACACAAAGGGAACTTTTGTCTGGACTACCATACTTAATTATTCGCAATACCGCAACAAAGTGCTGCAATAATACAATGGACAACCCTTGCTCGATCAGGGTAGAGGGGGCAATGCTGTAATTGAAGGGCAGCCTGCCGGTGTGTTTTTTATGTATAAATCACTTGGCGTAAACCCCTCGACCGGGGATTTGTTATTTGTGGATTTGAACGAGAATGGTGAGGTAGATGACGCCGACCGTATGGTTGTCGGCAATCCAAACCCCGATTTTACAGCAGGCATTACCAACGATTTCGCCTATAAAGGTTTCGATTTGAGTATTTTTCTGCAAATAGTGTATGGAAACGATATCTTTAATGGCACCCGACAGTATGCCGAAGCTATGAAATTTGGCACTTCAGACAACCAGTTGGTAACAATCAAAGATCGCTGGCAAAAACCTTTCGACCAGACCTATGTACCGCGCTACGATGGTACCTACAACAATTATATCTCTTCGCATTACCTCGAAGATGGATCTTTTTTGCGTATCAAAGATATTACCCTCGGCTATACAATTCCTCAGCGTATTTTAAAAAAGACCACTCTGATTAGCAGTATGCGGGTTTACGTAAAAGGTCAAAATTTATATGTGCTTACCCCCTATTCAGGAATGGACCCCGAAGTGAACTACTCTGGTGGAGCCGATTTACGCATGGGAACCGATTTCTTTACTTATCCTAACCCACGGACCTTTCTGTTTGGTTTAAAACTTACCTTTTAACTAATATCCTTAGCTTATGAACCGCTTATTTATCATAGCCATTCTACTTTCCACGCTCACTTCCTGTGTAGACCTTGAGGTTAAACCATTGAGCAGCGTGCCGACAGAAAATGTTTTTACCACTAAAAAAGGACTTGAATCGGCACTGGCTGGTACCTACAATACCCTCCAGCAAACCTCCCTGAGCATGGACGCCATTCTTTTTGCCGATGTGATCACCGACAACCTTTTACATATAGGTTCAAAAAAAGAATACCGCCAACTAAGCGACAACCAGGTAGAAGCTTCGAATGCCTATATCGAATCGCTTTGGGTGGCCTGTTACACCGGAATCAACCGGGCAAACAATATTTTGGTGAACATCGATCAGCCTCAAGACATTGCCGCTTCCGACCGTAACCGAATACACGCCGAAACAAGGTTTATTAGAGCCTATCTTTACTCGGTACTGGTGAAATACTATGGAGGAGTGCCCATTCGACTAAAACCAGTTGAAAGTTTAGACGAAAACGAACTTTATGTTGCCAAATCATCACCAACGGAAGTTTACCAGTTAATTATCGACGATTTAAAACTGGCAGAATCCTTGATTAATGGTAGTATGTCCGATCCCTCGAAGGCCACGGAGGGAGCCATCAAAGCCCTTTTAGCCAGGGTGTATCTGTATGCAGGTAAAACTGACAGCGCCAATGTAAAAGCAACTGAAGTGCTTGCAATGGATTTTGCCTTGGAAGAAGACAACTACCAGGCAATCTATTCCGAAGAACCAGTGAACCAGGAAATCATTTTCCAAATAGATTTTATCCGCGACAACGAAGCCATCAATGAAATGGCTGATTGGACCCAACCTTTTGGTCGCTTTGAGCTGGTAGCATGGGCCGACGATTCGAAAACAGCCAGCATTGGCATTGATTTTACTTCCAGTGATTTGAGAAAGTCAGCTACAGTTGAACTCGATAGCTCTTCTGGTAATTACCATTGCAACAAATACGATACTTTAAATAAAGACAATGTAATTGTGTTGCGCCTGGCCGAAATGTACCTTATAAAAGCCGAAGCGCTGAATGAACTCAATACCACTCCAACAGCTGAAGCTTATGCCATGCTCAACATTATTCGTCTCAGGGCCGGCCTTTCACCCTATAGCCTCAATGAGTTTAACAAAGATCAATTTCGTCTGGCTGTATTGAATGAGCGTCGTTTTGAACTGGCTTTTGAAGGCCATAGGCTCTTCGACCTGAAACGAAGCGGACTTATCGATGTAATTCTTCCACAACAGGGTAATATGTACACCAACGAATGGCTTCTACCTATTCCGCAAAGCGAAATCGACAACAACCCGCTGATGGAACAAAATGGCACTTACTAATAAAAAATTGCGCTATGAACCGAAATATTATTAATCTTTTTGTTGTGGCACTTTTCACTCTAATGGTGATCTCCTGCGATGATTATACCGAAAAATATGTTGTTCCTGCAGCTACTACCGAGCCAGGTTTTAGCTATTTGGCTTCCAACGGTTTTTTAGTTCCAACAACCTTTACATTTACCAACGAAACCATTATACCTCCGGGTGCAGGTGAGGTTTCGTACAAATGGTATTTTGGCGATGGCGACTCCTCGGACATGGAAAACCCTGTCCACGAGTTTACCACAGAAGGTGAGAGAAATGTCAGGTTGGTAGTAACTACGAGCGTTTCAAAAGAAAATCGCACCACATCAGAAACGTTCCTTTTTCTCCAAGGTATTGTGGGTGATACCCTGCTATTCGAAGATTTTGAAGACCTGAGCCTGATTCCTTCCGATTGGGTGCTGGTGAATGTGGATGGCAAGACACCCGACAACCCAAATTATGCCTCAATGGCCGACAGCGCCTGGATTGTAACCTATTCAGGGTCTTTCGAAAGCAAGGTTGCCCTGGGAATATCCTTTTATCTGCCCGAAGCTGGCGCCGACGACTGGATGATACTACCAAAAGTAAGTCTGGGCGACAATCCTTTGCTCGCATGGGATGCCTTATCGCTTACTACTTCCGGAAACTATCCCGACAGTTATCAGATCTACATTTCCACTACTTCACAAAATGTAGCAGGTTGTCAGGCCGAAGGAGTTTTTTTCAGGGTTACCGGTGAATCGTGGAGCGAAACAGCCACTGTACCTGGCGAAGGCATCAAACACCGCGAGCTAGATTTGAGCTTTTATAAAAATCAGGATGTGTATGTAGCCTTCCGTCTCAATACACCCACACCTGGTGGCGACCGGCTGGCCATCGATAACATTTTAATTGTCAATCAATAATTAATAACCAATGTTGAACCAATAACTTAAGCCTATGAAAAACCTTTATCTTGTTTCTCTATTGATGCTTTCGCTTAGCATTAATGCCCAAAAAGTAAGCACCTGGATTTTGGATGAATACTCTGGTCCAGGACTCGATCTTAAGCTCAATGTCGATGCTGTCAACCAGCAGGAAGGTCTCTATGCAGCAGAATTTCAACTTCTTACAACCGAAGTGCCTTATATTTTTTCTGAATATTTCGATGTAACCGAAGGAGCCGGATATACTTTCGGAATCGATGTATGGGATAATGACACTACCGCAAGCCTTAAAATCTATATGGATTTTGAGGATGCAAACGGCGATTTAATAGATGGTGAATCACCTGACTGGTCAAGTAACTCAGCAAGCTGGCAAACCATTGGATGGTCAGGCACAGTTCCCGCAGGCGCTGTAGTAGGCTATATACAGATTAAAGCTTATGACGACCCCGGATTTGATGGTACTGCCAAATTTCTTTTGGACAATGCCATGTACAACGAGGGTGGTGCAACCAGTCTGGTGCCCAATGCCGGATTCGAAGAGTGGGATGTACTTTTTTCGGAAGGTTTTGAAAACAATATGCCCGAAGGATGGAGCACCATCGACCTAGGAACCAACCCCGGTACCTGGAGAGCGGATACACTCATTGAAGCCAACCAAGGTGAGGGCCACGCCGCAGTAGATGCATACGATCCAGACCCAGCAGACGACTGGCTCATTACCATTCCAATTCTGGTGCGTGCCGATCATGAACTATCTTTGTACTCAAAATCGCGTGACACCGATTACAAAGACGATCTGAATCTCATGGTTTCAAAAACAGGTACACTGGTTGGCGACTTTACAATTACGCTTGATCAGATTATTGAGGTACCAAACGACTACACCAAATATAGCTATGTACTCTCTGCACAGGCAGGCATTGTTGAGGGAGATACAGTATATGTTGGCATGCATTGCAACTCGAATGGATCGTGGCTCTACATTGACGATGTACGCTACGGAGAAGCTTCTGATCCGGCAATATCCAAAGCCTATGCAATAAGCGAGACCGAAGTGGAAGTATTCTTCGACAGTGACCTCGCTGCTGTGACTGCAGGAGACTTCAGCCTTAGCGGTTCTCAAAACCTTACATTTTCAGGTGCTGCCATTGATGGTAGCAATTCGAAATTGGTGCACCTGAGCGGTGCTTCAGCCAGCATGACAGGAGACAATGTGCTTGATACACTTACCTATTCAGCTCTCAGCACAAGTACTGAATTTTACGCAGGCATTCTTCCATTAACCTTTACCAGCACTACCAATCCTGGTGGCACCATCGATATCGAGGAACATTTTGCCACATTCAAGGGAATTGTAATGGCAACCGATTCAGCAGGCGACCGCCATTGGCTGCAGGATGCTGCCGCAGCACATCATGGTGTAAACACCTTTGAACTCGATGGCACAGTGGCTCTGGGTGACGAAATACTTGTTCTGGCACAATTAAGCCCCTATCAGAACCAAACTGAATTGTACCTGCCCACACTTATCGAAATTCTTTCGAGCGGAAACGCACTTTACGATCCGCTGGTAATCACCGGCACCGAGATAGCAGCTTCTACAACGGCTGATACCGATCCTGCTGAAAAATACGAAGGTCTGCTGGTGAAAGTAAACGATGTGGAGATAACCCGTTGGGACGGAGAATTCTTTACCGGAAATGATGGAAATGCCAACATCAATGTAGGCGACCAGGCTGCGATGAAAATCTTCAGTGAAGGCCCACTTAACGATGCTAGCGGTGTGTTTGAAATAGAAAAAACCTACGACATCACCGGATTGGTTGTTAACCGCGGAGGTAGCTATGTGCTTACCCCACGCAATTCAGACGATGTGGTGGAAAGTACTTCTTCAGTGCGCAATAGCATCGAAAGCATTTCGGCTGTATATCCTAACCCTGCTGCCGACAAGCTGTTTATTGCACTCGACCAAAGCTATAGCTCAGTGGAGTTAATCGACATCACCGGCAAAAAAGTGGCCGTGTTTAATGCTACTTCAACCGAAATGGACATTAGTCAATTAAAAGCCGGTTTATACCTGGTAAAAATTACTTTGGCCGATGGTACACTGAAAACCGACCGATTAATTAAAAAGTAAGTTTTTAGTTTATACTCTCACTTAAAAGCTGTTCTGCATCTGCAGGGCAGCTTTTTTTGTGAATACCCGAAGTTGGCAGGAAGTAAAAAGTAAATCAAACCAACGGGCCTGCTTCTGCGAAAAGTGTCGTTGATCTATTGCTTATATAATGTACATTTTAGGATCCAAACCCAATGCAAAAAATAGTTGTATTGGAGTTTGCAATATAAGGCTGTATTTAGAAATATAATGATAATATAAAACGACTATGAACAGTGCTTACACAAGCATAACCACGGTTATCGGAGTACACTGGAGTTTGCCAACAGAAAACAATCTTAGATCAGGTTGTATAAGCAGTTAAACAATCGCTTAACGAAGCCAAAAACTATCGCCCGGCAAATAAACCGATAATTCTAGTCCGCTGCCGCCTAACAGACCTTCGCGAACAACAGCCTCTTTTCCATTGCCTTTAATCACAACAACCTGGCTTTGCCCATACACCTTCGCACTATCGCCTATCACATGAATGGCCGTTGACTCATCAATTCCTACACCAATCAATTCTGTATTTTCAAGTACTACAGCCACCAGGCGATTCAGCCTTTGACGTTTGATAAAATGCTGGTCGACAATAATGCGGTCGGTAAATCCAAGTCCATTGTCCAAGATTATATTGTCTGCTTCGATACTTGGAAAATCGCCCGTATAAACTGGATGTTTCTTTTGGTTGCCCGTAATCATTCTTTTGCTTTGCACAGCAGCTCCTGCACTGGTTCCGGCAATCATGGCTCCCTGCTGATAGGCTTTCATCAACAAGGTATCAAGACCCGACTCTTTTGAAGCCTTCATCAATCGCACCTGGTCTCCGCCGGTAAGATAGATGATCGAAGCACCCATCACCAGGTCAGAAAGGGCATTGGTATCATAGGGCTGAAATGTGTTCACACTAACAACCTTTGTGGCACCCTGATCGACAAATCGTTTTTTTGCATAATATACCGACGAGTCAGGCTCTTCGCTGGCCATGGGTAAGATCAGTATGTAGGAGCTGCTATCCAATCCACTTAGGCCAATCATTTCCTGCACCAATTGTGGTGGTATAGCCCCACCGCCGATAATAAACAAACTTCCTCTGGTTGAAGCCTGATCTGGGTTCGGTTGACTAGGAGCAACAAGAAATAACAGGCTGGATACAATTGTAAAAAAATACTTTTTTATCATAATAAAATTCTTTTAAAAGGTTCGACTGAACAGCCATGTAGCAAATCATATTCGCATTGTTTACTCACTTTTTTAGCAAGTCTGCTTCGGTATTTGAAGTTTGCAAAGTATGGGTATTTTTTACTTTCACCTTAAGAATATACCGGATAGTATGCGAAAATACTGAAAAGAATCAAAGGTAATCCGCACACTGAAAAAGTAAGGTTAAAAATGTCGGTTTTTACCCATTGAAATTTGAGTTGAAACGCACACTTTTTTAGTACAAATACGAATACGAATGCACATTCCTGCAACGTATCTTTGTATCATAAGATTTGTAAAAAGACACTAAGTAAAAGACTATAAGATTTTGATGTAGGGTTTGGTTGGATTTAGGTAGAAAAGAGGCTTCCGTTCCGGAAGCCTCTTTTTATTTTGTATCGACTCTAAATCGCCACTCTCAAAGAAAAGAAAAATTGCTTGCTGGCACTTACTAAAGCTTTAAGATTCTTTTTGTAAGCGGATATTCACCCTTTTGCCTAATCTGAATGAGGTACAATCCAGGTCTAATATCCTCTATTCCAATGCTTTTATAAGAATTGGCAATAGTTCCGGACAAGACTATGCGACCTGTAAGGTCGTAAAATTCATAAGTAGCTTCGCCTGCTTTTTCGAGCTGAACATTGACTACCTCTTTTGCCGGGTTGGGAAATATTCGGGCATAGTCGTGAGTTGCGAATCTTACAGGGGTATATATCAGGGTATCGCCATAAACAAATCGAAAACGACCCCAGCGGCTCATGTTGCGGGGTTCCATAGGCAGGCTGTCGTAATCGTTGGCCCAAAAGGCCCGGGTTTGCAAGGCAAAAAATCCCTCCAGCTCACGTTCATTATCGTTATCCGTAAGCTCAATAGCCAAACCAACCGTCAGTGAATCGATAATTTTGGATGTAATAAACGTACCAGGGTTTGATCCTGTATCGACTTCAACCGTATCGTATTTAACCAGGTGGGGAGCAAGTAAAGCAAAATCGAAGGAAAGCTTTGAGTAGCGGTAGTTTCCATCCTTCCATTGAACCATTTCACAGCCCAGATCATTCATTGAATTAATTGCTGTACCGGCCATTTCGCCTTCAAAATCGGAAGTACCCCATACCCACCGCAACCAGGCAGTAGAATTAATGTAATTACCGGTAATATAGATACTGTCTTCTGAATCCATCCATTCGCTCGTTTCAGAAAGATAGAAATAAAGTGCAATGGCATCGCGGTTTTCCAATCCATTGGCTACTGTTGGGTCAGACACACCGTTTACATAACCGTTTACCAGGGAGTCGTCGAGTTGCCTGAAAAGAAAAAAAGCTTTGTTCTCATACCAGGCCGATTTCATCATCAGCTCGAGGTCGGGTACAATTAAATCTCCAAAATCGGGTAATCCAGTCTGGTTAATAAACAAGGAATCTATTACTTTTTTGTTGGCAGAATCTGGCAAAGTCCAAACACCATTGGAAAGCGTATCCAGCTTAATTTCGTATCGACGGTTTTTAGAAAGATACGTAGATTGTGAAAAGGCACACGAAAAGCCTGAAAATAATGTCAGCACAATTAAAAATTTCTTCATCATAACTGCTTGGTCTTAAAAGCTGCCCGAAAGTAATAACAATTGCACGATTTCTAAAACTTTCAAAAATAAAATGCCCCGAATTAGCAAAGATTAACATGCTTATTGTTAAAGTAAAATGGAATTTATTTCGAATGCTATGTAGGAATGTGAGAGAAACTGCAGCTTAGGCACTTTAAATTAAGGCCCAGGTTCCGGATACAATGGCAAAAACCATATAGGCAAGGTAGATGATGTTCACAGCCAGGAGCATAAGGTTAAACTCAACACGCTTTTTACGCAACTGACGGCGCAACATAATGCCTACGTTGGGTACTACCGAAGCCGACAGATAAAACAAAAAATGTATGTTGAAAAGAGAATCGTAAGGTTGCTGGCTTTCGTCGATTTGTTTGGGACCAAAAAGAAGAAGGTAGGTAAAAACCAGAAAAGATGCCAGAAAGAGAAGGTAACTTACTTTGAGGGAGATAGTGGTAATTGGCCTTTTACGATGGACACGAAAGGGTTTTAAAATGATAATGGATACCACAAAGAGCAAAAGCAATCCGAAAACAAAGATTACTTCAAATACACTCTGAAAAAAAACACCCATACTTTACTTGCATTTGTACACTGCAAGATAACAAACTCACCCAAGCAAACAAAGTTTTTGATTGCATGCCGTTGCTAAAGTTTAGGCTCGCTTAGATAAAAGCTGCCATGATTGCAGCAATAGCCCCAAAAACCAACATGGCTCTTACCGTTCTTTTAAGAATATGGCCTTCGATATTTCCAAGAGCCAGCACCGACGATACAGCTACAATGTTGTTAATGCTCACCATGGTTCCCATGGTACCTCCTACCGATTGGAGGGCCAGTATGCTTGTACGCTCTAACCCCAACTGCAAGGCAATTGAATCTTGAATGCCTCCGAAGGTAAGGTTCGAAATGGTATTGGAACCACTAAAGAATGCACCCATAGCACCCAGGAAAGAAGCAAAATATTTCCACGACTGGCCGGTCAGGTCAGCCAGGGAACGGCCAATGGTAGTTACTGCCGACGATTCACCACCCATCATCATCAGGTTCACAAACACCAGGGCACCCATTAAAGCCAAAGTAGGTTTTTTTAATTGCGAAAGGGTTTCGCTCCATACGCCTTTAACTACTTTTGGTTTGCTGGAATAGAGCAAAAAAGTGATGACTGAAATCAATCCGAAAGGCAACAAGGACGGTACATACAGAAGCTTATGCGTCCAGCCGACAGCCGTTCCGAAAATACCTTCGAGCGATATCACCAGAGAAGCACTCATACTTAAATTGCCCAACGAACCAAGATGCAAAAGTATTGCTGGCTGCACTTCATTTAAGAGTTGGCGTAAACCCAATTGAGGAATACGGGTAATTATTAAAAACAGTAAAGTACCCCATAAAGGAAACGAAGCCTTTATAATCTGCCCAGAGGTTGGATTAGCAGGAGGTTCAGCCCCCAATTGTTCGTGATGCAGGAGATGACTGTCGCCAATCTTTTCGTGTAGCTTCACCTCCGATTTCGATAAGCCAAAACCCGACCTCGCAAGCAATACCGTGCCAGCCATTCCAACTGCACCGCCCACCAGCGAAGGAAACTCGTAATTAAACCTTGCCACCACAAGGTAAGGTACAATGGTAAAAAGAATACTCGATAGAATGAAAAGCCAGTTTCGGAGCACAGATTGAGGCTTTACCACAAAAAGTAAAGCCATGGCAGGAATAACGAGCGCTGCGACCGAATTGACCAATGCCGATTTAAATCCAATTTCGAGGGTTTCTGCTGCACTCAGGTTTATGGCCGAAAACCCAAACCAGGTAGGCGTTCCCACTGCTCCAAAGGTTACGGAAATGCTGTTCATGATTAAGGTGAGAATGGCTGTGCGTACTGGCGGAAAACCAAGCCCTACTAGAATTGGGGCAGCAAGTGCCGCCGGAGTGCCAAAGCCGCTTGCTCCTTCGATAAGAAAGGTAAAGGTCCATCCTACAAGCATGAGCTGCGCTACCTTGTTACTTGTAAGGTTGTTCAGCCATTGCCGGATAACCGCAAGGCTTCCGGTTGCCTCCATGGTGCGAAACAAAAATACAGCACCCGTAATGATTAAGATGGGTGTCCAGGCAATGAGCAAACCGCTTACCACATTGGCATGCACCAGGTTGGCATCGTGGCCAAAAACAACCATCATTATAAAATACAATACTACCGCTACAAGCGGCAGTGCTTTCGACGAGGGCATACTGTTCTTGCGGGTCATCAGAAATACCAGCAGCACAATGGGCAGAGATGAAAAAACAAGATTAAACATTCGAACAACTCGATATTTTTATAAAAAAAAGTATTTCCCTATTTACCTTTTGGCAACACCTTGTTAGGTGAACTGCCCTTTTCGAGGTACTCCTTAATATTTTCGAAGGTGGTTTCGGAAATATTGTTCACTGCCTCTTTTGTAAAAAATGCCTGATGGGCCGTTATGAGCACATTCGGGAATGTTTGCAAGCGAACAAACTGATCGTCTTGAATGACCTCTTCCGATAAATCTTCAAAAAAGAGTTCTTCCTCTTCTTCATATACATCAAGCCCGAGGTAACCGACTTTACCTTTCTTCAGTCCCTCGATTACGGCGTTGGTGTCCACCAGTGGTCCACGACTGGTATTTACAATCATCACCCCTTCCTTCATTGCAGCAATAGCATATTCATTAATCATATGAAAGGTTTCGTGGGTTAGCGGGCAATGAAGCGAAATAATATCACTTTGTCGGTAAAGGTCTTGCAGTTCAACATACTCAATACCCCTTTCCATCATTTCCTTATTGGGGAATTTATCATAAGCCAGAATCCTGCAGCCAAATCCTGAGATAATCTGACTAAAAACCTGCCCTATTCTGCCGGTACCTATTAGCCCGATGGTTTTACCATGCAAGTCGAAACCCAGCAGGCCATCGAGTGCAAAATTTCCATCGCGGATTCTTGGATAAGCCTTATGGTATTTACGGTTAAGCGACAAAATAAGTCCTAGAGTATGTTCAGCCACTGCATAGGGCGAATAGGCCGGCACACGCACCACACCCATGCCTAGGGTATACGCTTTTTCGATGTCGACATTGTTAAATCCTGCGCACCGGAGGGCAACAAGCTTAACTCCCACTTTGTGTAAGCCTTCCAGCACCTCGGCGTCGAGCTGATCGTTCACAAACACACATACCGCATCAAAACCTTCAGCCAGTGGAATAGTTTTTTTGTACATGCGCGATTCGAAATACGATATCTCGTATTTAAAACGGTTGTTGACAAGATTAAAGGAATTTACTACCCAGGCTTTGGTACTGAATACTGCTATGCGAAATGTTTTTACATCCTGTGTCACCGTGCTGGTGGTTATACTTGTTTTTGATTTCATTTTATCTTTCTATGTTGAAACTATTTAATAACATATTGTTTGTTTTTATCGATTTCTGTTCGAATAATGCAGCGAGTCGCCCCAGCTGTCATATCCAATGGTATTTCCGGCAAGAGCCACCCGCACTTCGAGGCAGTTTTTGCAATCGTCGGCCGAATCGTCGGTGCAAGGTTTATTCTGGTATAAAAGGTAATCGTCGCGATGACCTCCGGGTGTTATGTTTGGCATAATAATGTTAGCACCTACTTTCAACGCCTTCTCGCGCCCAAGTTTGTCAATAGCCTGTAAGGCAGTGGCAGCGGCAATGTTGATGCGAGGCATCATCAGCCTTAAGATGGCTATCATTTTTAGGGCCATCTGAAATCTCTCCTCCTGGCTCCATAGCTTATCGCGGTATTGATAAAGAGGTGTACCGGAATGTTCGAGATAAGGGCCCATACCTACCATGTCGATACCAAATTTCTGCATAAAAATCAGGTCTCCGGCCAAATCGTCGAGGGTTTGAAAGGGCAAACCGATCATCACCCCTGTACCTACCTGGTAACCGGTTAGTCGCAAATCTTCGAGGGCTTTCAATCTGGGCTCAAAGCGATGGTTGGCGTCTTGAGGATGTATTTTTTTATATAAATCAGGGTTCGACGATTCGATGCGCAACAAATAGCGGTGTGCACCTGCCTGGTACCACTCAGCATAAGTCTCGCGACTCTGCTCGCCAAGCGAAAGGGTTATCCGCAATTCGCCCTGTGTGGCAGCATGTATCTTTTCGAGTAATCGGGTAATGCGCGTGCGGAAAGCAGGCGAACTCAACTCACCCGATTGAAGTACAAGGCTGGCAAACTTGTTTTTCCATGCAAAATCAGCAGCTTCGAGTATGCTCTCATCCGAAAGATTGAAACGATTTATACTTTCATTGTCGTTTCGAATACCGCAATAGAAACAGTTTTTGGAACATATATTCGAAAACTCAATCAAGCCTCTGAAGTAAACTACATTGCCTACCTCCTGCTCCTTCACTGCAGCTGCCCGTTCGAAAAGCTTCGTTTTCTCTTGGTCTTTGAGTCCAAGTAAAAATACCAACTCTTCGTGGCTAAAAACTGATTGTTTCAGTAGAGTATTTAAATCCATTCCTTAGATACTAAAAATATAAATCGCGTTCGCCCTGTCTGATGCGTTCGAGTCTGTTGCGAATTTCTTTGACATTCGTCTGTCCTTCTAATGTTTCAAGGTTTTTTTCTATCATCTGCCATCCTTTGTCAAAGACATTTAAAGGTGCATAGTCCTCGAGGTATTCGGCCAGTGTTAATATGGCATTGGGCGAACAAAAACGTTTAATGAAGCCTGGCACAGAGAACTCCATAAAGTGTTCGCCGGTGCGCCCAAGGCGGTAGCAGGCAGTGCAAAAAGAGGGCAGGTAATCCTGGCTAAGCAGCTCTTCAATCACTTCGCTCAGGGCTCTGTCGTCGTTAATCTTAAACTGCTCTTTGTTCAAATCCTGTTCGTTCTGTTTTTTGGCATAAGCCCCCAACTCAATGCGGGTGCCCCCATCGATTTGAGAAACACCAAACCGCATCACTTCTTTTCGCACAGCGGCATTTTCGCGGGCTGTAAGTATGAGCCCGGTGTAGGGTACTGCCAGTCGAAGAATGGCAATCAGACGCGTAAACTCTTCGTCGCTTACGAGGTATTTTTTTTCAAACTTGATGTCGGAAGCCTCTTGCAATCTGGGAAATGAGATAGTATGAGGTCCTACATTGTAGCAAGCCTCAAGGTGATTGGTATGCCTAACCAGCGAGAGTACCTCAAAGCGCCAGTCGTAAAGACCAAAAAGGGCACCAATTCCCACATCATCCAATCCTGCTTCCTGTGCACGGTCGAGTGAGGTAAGTCGGTAATTGTAATCCGATTTACGCCCACTCAGGTGGTATTTTTTATATTCTTCGGGGTGGTAGGTTTCCTGAAACACCTGATAAGTGCCTATACCAGCCTCCGCCACTGTTTTAAAACCTTCAATTTCGAGGGGAGCAGCATTGATGTTTACACGCCTTATTTCTCCATTTCCTTTCTTTACCTTATACACTGTTTGCGCAGCATCGGCAATAAACTGTGCATTGTATTTCGGATGTTCACCAAACACCAATATCAGTCTTTTCTGCCCCGTATCTTCGAGGGCTTCCACCTCACTCACGAGTTTCTCGGTCGACAAGGTGGTGCGTTCGGCAGCCTTGTTAGAAGTCCTGAAACCACAATACTGGCAATCGTTCGTGCAAAGGCTGCCCACATACAAGGGAGCGAATAACACAATACGGTTTCCATACACACGTTCCTTAAGCTGACGGGCTCCCTCTTTTATTTCTTCTATCAGTTCAGGATCGGTAGCAGCAATTAGCGAAGCCGTTTCGGCCAGAGTAAGCCTGTTTTTAGCAAGCGATTTGGCAATTATGGAGCGTATGAATGCTTTGTCGGTGTTCGCTTCGTGAATAAAACTCCAGATTTCATCCGCATCGATAAACGGCTGCATAGGTAAATCGGGAATACGGTACTTTTCGGGCTTAAAAATCATTCAACAGATTATTTGTATGTCGTTAAAACCGACTTTACCTGCACCCCTTCCAATCGTCCGATTTTACCGGTGAGAGAATTGATTTGGTCGCTTGTACCTTCAAGTATCACTGTGATGATACTGACACCCTTGTCGCGAATGGGCACACCCTGGCGGGCTATGATTAAATCGGAATACACCGAGAGCAAATGGTTCATTGCATCGATGTGTTCTTTGTTTTCGACAAGTATTACAGCAGCTCCAAATCTCTTTTCCATCAGCATTTCTTTTGGATTAGACTAAAAGGAAATCTTCGGGTAAGAAGTCGGTTACCAACCCTCAGAATTTTCTGTTACAAAAATAACAATAAATAATTGTCTTGAACGTAGGCAGATGAAAAAAGTTTGGATAGGAACTCTTTTGTGATCCTTGAGTTAAAATTAATTCAAGCTCATATTCCATATTTTATGATAGTTACGAAATTAAACTTTACTTAATAAAAAACTCCTGTAAGCTTAATTTCAATCCAAGATTTACTTCACATTGACTGTCCCGAAGCTCACCTGATGTGAATGAATACTTTCAAAGCTTTCAGGATTAATAATGAACTACCTCGCAGCAGAGCTGTCAAGGTATCAAAATGGAATCTTTTTTCAATCGCTGCAAAGCAGCGGAGTATTAACCGAACCGCCGCATGGCGGAGAGCTCGGCGAAGCCAAACTCATTTATCCCGATACGCTG
Source organism: Bacteroidales bacterium (assembly GCA_035913795.1). GTDB lineage: Bacteria > Bacteroidota > Bacteroidia > Bacteroidales > UBA10428 > UBA10428. The sequence continues at coordinate 3,817 of JAMIIA010000007.1, read as the reverse complement.
CGCTATCGGGATTATTAGTTTCACTGAGCTCCCTTTGGTCGGTTCCCTGCGGTCATGAAATAGTTCGTTCAACTTACAAATTTCAAGTTTTGCATGTAAAACTTGAAATTTGAGTTTCACGAATAAAAAAACAGGAAGGCAACCTTCCTGTTTTTTTTAATTAAGTAGCTTGTAAAACAGCCTTACTGAACAATAGCTTTTCGTATTTCAACAATTTTTTTCTGCAGGGTTTCCAATTCGGAAATCCATTGATCCATTTGAGCAATGCCGGCTTTCGATTCTGCATTGTAACTACTTGTTATAGTAATTTCTATTGCCATAAAAACTTCGTGCAAATCTTCGAGCATAACAATGTATTCTTTCACTACCTCGTTGGACTGGTAATTGCTCAGCATAATCAACAGGTTGTTGAGGGAATATTTCTGGTCGATAAGCCGCTCAATTACATCGGCATTGCGGCTCTCGATAGCCACATGGGTTCCAATATAGATGGCTTCAACCCATCCGCCCAGAATAATGACAGAAGCAGTGGCAAAACGTTCGTTGTCCTTAAGGTAGGTTTCTGTTTCGTAATACACTTCGTTGGCAATGGAAATAAGCGAATCTTTGTTGGTCAGGTTGTTTTCGAACCTTTTGGCGGTTTGTTCAAAGAAACTGCCGGGTATACCCATTTGCTCCGAAAGGGTTTGCATGGCAGAAAAATGACGCCCAGCCACCTCGAATTGTTCAAATACCCTGGCATAACTAAGATCGACCGCATAAACACCAAGGTTCATGGCCTTCTTATAACTTGTCATGTAGGCGTTTATGTTATCGGGTGAGTTGAGGAGTTCTTTCGAAAACACCGTGCCGGCTGTCTCAAACAAAGTCGAGAGCTCTACAGAAAGATACATGTTGTAAAAGATAGGAATCCCTGCTCCCACGGTATCAAAATCCTGAAATACAGCATCATTCTCAGAAAGATCAATGCTATCAAGGCCAATTTCTTTACCCTCGCGACCTGCCCTTTTACAAGTAATAGCCAACAAGGCTATCAGTAAAATAAGTATTACATGCTTTTTCATTAAATTTTAGTTTATTTTTTATTTTTCAGATGGAACATCTCATTCGCAATAGTTGAAGTTTATAACCAGAAACTGACTATTTGCTCATGGATTTTTTATTCTATTTCTTTTTACACTATTTGCTATTAAACAATCGGTTAATCTTTTCAATAAGGTTATCAATTAAAATGGGCTTCGAGATGTAATCATCAAAACCAACTTGCAAATACTTTTCTCTGTCGTCGGACATGGCAAAGGCAGTTTGCGCAATAAATGGTAATGTAGGTCTTTTAATTTTAATTTCGTCCATAGCTTCTTTTCCGCTGAGCATGGGCAATCTTACATCCATCAGAACCACATCGATGTTTTCTATTTCAAAACACATGTTTACAGCTTGCCGGCCATCGCGGGCGGTAATTATATTAGCTTTCGATGAGGCAAGCAATTCGGTAAGAAATTCCATACTAATATCATCGTCTTCCACAATAAGTATAGTCTTGTCTTCCCAGTTTGGTAATAGCATTCGGTTTGGTTTAGTTCACAAAAGGTAATCAATTCAGGTGCAAGTTACAAATATCAGTTTTTCAAATGAAAAACTTTATTAACGATGCCTCATTTTGTTAGATAACCAGAAATTGTTTTTTCCATAAACAAGCAGGCCTCGTGTAGATTTTGCTTTGCCTGAATGCTAAGTCCTGCCATAAACTCCCATTCATAACCTTTAATATGAAGTAAATACGCTTCGGGTATGCTTTGGTAAATGCTTTGACAAAGGCCAAGAATATACCCGGGGGATACGGCATGCATGCTGAAACCAGCGCTCATATTGGGTTCGAGATTTTCGAGTTTATACTGATCTACCTCTTCAAGCGAGGCATCGGCATAAATAACGATATCAAATTGGTTCAGATCATAGGCGTCTTCAATATTCAACTGATAGTTGGTATCAGTAAATACACTGCTATACTGATGTTTCTTTGCCCAATTTTCGATATGCTCTGCCAATAATATTCCTAATCCATCATCCTGACGGCCAGGGTTACCATATCCATACACCAGAATCTTCTTCATGCGTTTAAAATAAAAAAATCAGTCAAAGCCCATAACTCCTTAGCTGGTTATTGCTTTGACTGATTTGAAAGATGGTTTTTTCAGATGTTTCTTTTTTTCTGAATCAATACATTGTTACTGTCGTAAAGGGCTATTTCAAGTGGCATCTGTCCTAAAGCATGGGTAGCACAACTCAAACAGGGGTCGTATGCCCTGATAGCTACTTCCACGGCATTCATCATGCCCTCGGTTATCTCAGGTTTTTTCGACATTTCGCGCACCGCAACCTGATTTACTGCATTATTCATGGGTTGATTGTTGTGTGTTGTGGAAACAATAAGGTTACACATCTCAATCTGGTCGTGCTCGTTAATTTTATAATGATGGAATAGGGTGCCACGAGGGGCTTCAATCAGGCCTATTCCTTCAGCACGTTTTTTCCCTTTTACTACAAGTTCTCCTTCCATAAGGTCTTCATCGTGAAGAAGATCTTTCATTTTTTCGGCAGAATGGAGAATCTCGATCAACCGTGCCCAATGAGCATGCATTGGTCTATGACAGGGTTTTCCACCATTATACTCCTTAAACAACTGAAATTCTTTTTGTGCCAAAGGAGTATCAATAAACTCTGCTGTATTCATTCGAGCAAGTGGCCCTACAGTATACCAACCTACCTGTTTTCCAAATTCTTTCAGATAGGGGAACTTCATATAACTCCAATTGCGAACTTCTTCGTCGATGTATTTTGTATAATCCTGATAATCGATATCGTGCAAAATAATATTACCCTCTTTGTCGACTGCCCGAAGCACACCATGATACAAATCCAGAGCGCCATCTTTGCGTACGAGGCTCAGGTAGCTGGAAGGAAATTCGCAGAATAGGTCGATTACGCCTTTATTTTTCTTATGGTAATCTTTAAAAAACTCGAGGGCATCCTGCGCCCAGGTAATCATGTGGTCAATATTCATTGGAGAGGCTCCATTGATGAATTTCTCTTTGTCGGCCTCAGAAAGGTGTTTGTTAATACCTCCGGGAATAGCACCAGTACCATGAATTTTCTTTCCGGCAGTAGCTTCAATAATCTCTTGTCCGAATTTTCGCATCATTACTCCCTGAACGGCCAGGTCTTTATTGGCAAAGGCAACACCAATCACATTTCGTGTAAGCGGGTCGCTGTCAATACCAAAAAGTAAATCGGGAGAGGCCAGATGAAAAAAGTGCAGTGAGTGAGACTGAAACATCTGACCATAGTGCATCAGACGACGCATTTTCTCTCCGGTAGGGGTAAGACCTTCGCCTGTGCCTGCCCCAACAATTACATCCAGGGCTTTGGCGGCAGCCAGGTGGTGACTGACAGGACAAATGCCACAAAGACGCTGCACCAACACCGGGGCTTCCCAATAAGGTCTGCCTTGCACAAAACGCTCAAAACCTCTGAATTCGACAATATGCAAACGGGTTTGATTGACATTCCCTTCGTTATCGATATGAATAGTCACTTTTCCGTGGCCTTCTACCCGGGTTACGGGTTCTATTGTAATTTTCTGTCCCATAGCTTAGGCTTTTTTAGTCGTACTTAATTACATCATAGGGCATCTTCAACTCATCACCTGTCACCAGGGCTATCAGTGCTTCCCAAATCAGGTCGGCCCGTGGTGGGCATCCGGGTAAATGATAATCGATTTTCACCACCTCGTGGCAAGGGTATACTTTGTCGAGAA
>JAMIIA010000006.1:0-22435 GCA_035913795.1 Bacteroidales bacterium | reverse complement strand
GCCGGGCTATAGATAATATCTTTATAGAACGCTTTTGGCGAAACATCAAATACGAGAAGATCTATATTGAACCATCAGAAGATGGTATTGAACTATACGGCAAAATAAAGTGGTATATGGAGTTCTATAATAATCGTAGAGGCCATCAAACATTAAATTATAAAAGACCCGAGGAGCTATTTCGGACGGCCGCTTAGATTTCCTTTCCCGCCCAATTGGGCGGGAAAGGAAATCTAACTTATATTTGAAGTAAAGTTGTCTAAAGATGGGGAGTATTTAACTATCAACAGGTTACTTATGTGCTATTTACTTGTTTGGGTGCAGATTTTTAACTGTTCACCCCTGAACAGAACTTGTTCGAAACCGAATAGTAAAAACCTTAATTCGTGATAAGGTTAAATTTTATTCCCATTGCATCGGCAATATCCTCTCCATCCTCGAGCATCTTTTCGTCTCCATCGTCGTAATACCAGTCCACTGAAAGACTAAAATCTTTTTTGGCCAGATCAATCAGGCGTTCGAGCAAAATAAGGATGTATTTTTGCGAGGCTGAGTTGCAGTAATCGAGTTTAAAAATCAATCGGATGATGCCTGGCTGTATTGAGCCTGTCTCTTCGCTCAAGGCATCGACCCAATCGATGGCCTGCTGATAAAATAAACCTACATTTTCCGGCCTTGATACTCCTTTAAACTGCATGGAAAGGTTAGCCGGATTAAAATCTAAAGCCGGAGTATAATCGGTAGCACTTACAATTAATCGTTTCATTCCACAGGTTATTTTTTCAGGTAATATCTCTTTCTTAATTACAATTGATACGAAGTGTAATTCTATAATATTCGAATGTTTCGTTAATTTCGTGAAAGGTAAAATTGATTTTACGATCGGTAATTTTTGCCATTTCCACAATGCCAAGGCCGGCTCCCCCTTTTTCAGAAAACTGCCCATTGGTAATTATCTGCTTGTATTTATCTTTTACTCCCTGCTTATCGAGCATTGCAGTATCCTCTAATCTCTTTTTCAGCTTTGAAGCATCGTTCTTTAGTACCGGATTTCCGACCGAGATGGAAAAACTATCGCTTAACCTTGAGATAGTAATTTCAGGCGGAAAACTTTGGAGCAAAACTGCATCGTGGTCGAAATTTTCGTGATATTTTAATACATTCTCAAGGGCTTCTATCATCACCATCAACACCTTTTTATACACCGATTGCTTCACATGACGCTCAAACATAATTTCCTTGAGCTCACTAATCAGGTCGCCGATAGTATCGTAAAGGATGGTTCCCTTGTAATGAAGAAATATCTCTTTTTTCGAATTATTCATGTTAGCATTGCAAAACTTGTATCAAGATACAAATATTCTTTTAATTCTGAACCTTACAAAGCCTTTTGACTTTCGTACTCATGGTCGGCTGGTAACTGCATTTGCTGAGAGGCAGATACTGCCAAACGGTCGCACCTTTCATTGCCGGGTATATTGGCATGACCTTTTATCCATTGAAAATGAACCTTATGCCGGCGATAGACCGATAAAAAACGAAGCCACAGATCGGCATTTTTCTTTCCTTTAAAGTTTTTCTTTTCCCAATCGAAAAGCCAGGCCTTTTGCACTGCATCGCAAACATATTTCGAATCGGAATAAATTGTGATGTGGCTGCCTGGATTTTTTAACTCTTCCAAACCAACAATCACTGCCAGTAATTCCATGCGGTTATTGGTGGTGAGCCTGAACCCACCCGAGAGCTCTTTGTAATGCTGGCCAGACTGAAGCACCACTCCATACCCTCCGGGGCCAGGATTACCACTGGCAGCCCCATCGGTATACATAATAATCTCAGCCATGATGTGGCAGTGTAATACCCGTATTCGATAAAAAGAGCTTAATTGAAACCGCAAGAAGTATAATCCCGAAGAATTTCTTTAAAATCTGGATACCTGCACCACCTAAAAATCTTTCGAAAAAGCGGGTCGATCTGAGCACAAAATACACAAAGACGATATTCAGCGTGAGCGAAATCAGGATTTCGAGTAAACTATATTCGGCCCTAAGCGAAATTAAAGTGGTCATAGAGCCGGCACCTGCAATCAGCGGAAATGATAATGGTACAATTCCCACCATTTTCGATGGTTCGTATTTGAAAAACTCATGCCCAAGTACTAGTTCGAGCCCAAGAAAAAATATAACCAGCGAACCAGCTATGGCAAAGGAAGAAAGGTCGACACCGAATAATCGTAAAAGGTGCTCTCCGGCAAAGAGAAACAGGAGCATAAAAATATACGCTACTGCAGATATTTTTAAAGGAGCAAAAGTGCCGGTAGCCTTCTGTTTGATGTTGATAATGATGGGTATGGAACCCGTAATGTCGATTACTGCAAACAACACCATAAAGGTTGATATGATATTGATAATTTTTACTTCCATCTTTCTAATGTTTATTAATACCTTGCTAATTCACCATTTCAGGGTACAAATTAAATTGAAAAATACCAACGAGCAAAATTGCCGGAAGAAATTAAACTCCGATAAAAAAAACTTGTTACCGAATTGGTTCTTTTCGGTTTAATACCTAAAATCGAGCGCAGTTTGTGCATCGAGCAGCCTGAAACTACGACGGTGATAATTGGTAATACCATATTGTTGAATGGCTCTTCGATGCTGTTTGGTAGGATAACCTTTATGCACTGCAAAACCATATTGAGGAAATTGCATGTGAAGTTGCACCATAAAATCATCGCGACTGGTTTTAGCCAGTACCGATGCAGCTGCAATCGAAAAATAAAGGCCATCGCCTTTCACAATGCAGGTGTGTGGTATTTTTCTATAACCATAAAAACGATTACCATCGACCAGTATATGTTCGGGTTGAAGGTTTAATTTTTCCAGCGCCAGGTGCATGGCCTTGATAGAGGCTTTTTGAATATTTACCAAATCAATTTCGGTATGATCGACAAATGCGACTGCATAATCAACCGCCTCTTTCTCAATTTCGGTGCGCAGTTGTATTCGTTTCTTTTCAGAAAGTTTTTTTGAGTCGGTTAATACACTACTAAAGTAATCGGGCGGCAATATCACTGCTGCTGCCACTACTGGGCCAGCCAGACATCCTCTGCCGGCCTCATCGCAACCGGCTTCAATAACCTGAGCAATATGATAGGGTTTGAGCATACTTGCCATTTCGTATTCAAAAATGCAACTATCTGCAAACAAGTCCTAATTTCTTTTTAAATACCCAAATTTAACTTTATAACTCCGCAGATAACTCTCTTCGGTTCAATTGAAATAAATCGCTATTTTTGAAATCAAAATCTGCCCATTGAAGAAGCGTTTCATCGAAAATCTGGCATTCTTTTTTGCCCTCAACCTACTTATTAAACCCATTTATGTTTTTGGCATCGACCGCGTAGTGCAGAATACCGTTGGTACGCTCAATTATGGCAGTTATTTCCCATTATTCAACCTGGTGCTGATATTTCAGATTTTTCTTGATCTGGGTATCGAGAATTATACCCGCAAAGAAATTGCGCACAACCCAGGTTTAAGTCATCGGCTATTCTCTGGTTTGTTGGGCATGAAGATTCTATTAAGTCTTGTTTTTATATTGGTTTTCTCAACCGCAGGTTATTTTGTGTTGCCGCAAATGCATGAGTGGCGTTTGTTTGTTTTACTCATCATTAACCAAACCCTCGCTTCGTTTATTTTATTTTTACGGGCTAATATGGGCGGCCTTCAACTTTTTAAGTCAGAAAGCATTGTTTCGGTTATCGACCGTTTTACTATGATTTTGATTTGCGGCAGCTTGTTGCTTATTCCGGTTACCAAAAACCAATTCCGGATCGAATGGTTTGTGTATGCCCAATCAGCCGCCTATTTATTAAGTCTTAGCCTGAGTTTAATGATTGTATGGCGTAAAAGCGGGAAAATATCACTGAGTTTTAAACTGAAAAATTATATACCTCTACTCAGGCAACTTAGTCCCTACGCCTTGCTTTTATTGCTTATGTCGGTGTATTATCGCGTCGACTCGGTATTTCTTCGATACCTTTTGCCCGATGGTATGGAACAAGCAGGAATTTATGCGCAAAGTTTTCGCATTGTCGACTTCATGGCCAATTACGCACTTATCTTCTCGCTTATTCTTTTGCCCACATTCTCTAAACTCTTGCGCCAACGCGAGGAAATAAGTTCTCTGCTCAAAACGGCCCTTTTAATTTTATTGGTGCCTGCAGCATCCTTGCTCATAGCCCTGATTTTTTACCGTTACCCTCTGTTTCAGCTCCTTTATCCGGGCAGCCCCTCAGAATCGGCCGATATTTTTATGATTCTAACACTAAGCTTTGCTGGAATGTGCATCAGTTATACTTTCGGAGCGCTACTTACAGCCAATGGAAACCTGAAAGAGTTGATTAACATGTCACTGGTGGCGGTTGGCATCAGCCTGTTACTTAACCTGCTTCTTGTGCCATTGCTTCAAGCTACCGGAGCAGCAATTGCCAACGCCAGCGCGCAACTTTTTACCATCTTGTACCACATTGTGGTGGCGAAAAAGAAGTTCGGTCTAAAAACTGATTGGAACCTGCTGATAAGGGCTAATCTTTTTATAGTATTCGCACTGGCCTTGGCCTACATCACTTTGCACTCCAATCTTCCATGGATCCTGGGTATATCCCTTACTTTTGTTTCCATCCTAATTTTATCCCTACTCAGTCAGCTGATTAAAATCTCCCAGCTGGTGTCTTTTATATCGGCCTACCTTCCACGAAAAGACTTATCAACAAGCTAAAAAGGCCAAGCCTAAAAATGAAAGTATTTTTCTAGATGCTTGTTAGCCTGTAAATTACCAAAATTCGATAAGAAAAAAAGGCCTCAGAAACAGGCTTAGAGACTGTAATTTGTTAATAAATAGCATTTTGCCGGGGTTTTAATAGTGCGTAATTTCGAGATGTTCATTCGCCACGTGACGCAATTACATGAAAAGACGATCAGCTACAGAAAAAAGCCTGAAACGAATCAACCGTAGGTCGATACTATTTAACCAGCGCGAACTCAAAGCAATTGATCACTATTGCGAGCGTTTTAAGATAGACAACCGGTCGAAATTTATGCGCGAGGCTATTATTACCGAGGTACTTAAAAAATTCGAAGACAACTATCCCACCCTTTGGGATGAACAGCAAATGAGGCTTTTTTAAACTCATCAGCCTTGGCTGCCCTTATAAGTGAGTGATCTCGTACCAATTGCCCCAAATAAATTTTCCCTCACCTGCGTATTCCCTGAATTTAACCAGTTTCGCTGTTAAATCTATTTCTTTCCAGGCGATTTCCATAGCACCAAAAACTGTTAGGTTAGTAATGTAGCCTTTTGTTTTCTGGCGCAGGGTTTCGGCTTCGGCATAACTAATTATCGCTTTCACATGAAATTTTGCTCTCTGCCGTTGCAGCACTTCTTCGAGTTTTTCATTTTCAAACACTACCAAGCTAATTTCCTGAAAGCGGATGACAGCTCCCCGATAGGGAGGGAGAGATTTGCCGCGTTCGAGCTTTTCTATGTCTTCCCACAGCAGGGGTCTCTCTTTTTTATTCACCAGCATTTCGGCTGTCTCGCCCGTCTGATCGTCTTTAAAAATTACCTGACGGTAGGGCCCATTACCCATATCCACACCGATTAACCCAAAACCTACAATCCGAACAAATCGCTCATTCATCGGTACAATCTCAATTTATGCAAATTAACGAAATGGTTAAAAAGTATTAAAGAAGCTGGGCACTATTCTATCAACATCGAGTACAACACATTTTATATCATGCAGTTAATCAAAGTTTAATGCATACAGCGAAAAGAAAACAATTTCGAAGGTTTCTGAATAAAACTTTTTACTTTTGCTTTTTCAACCCAAGAAACAGCTATTTGCATGGCAAAGAAAAATGAAAAGCCCTCATTTTTTGATAAACTAAAAGATAAATACAGACTCTCTTTATACCGCGACGAATCGTATGAGGAAGTGCTTAATCTGCGGTTATCGCGTATGAATGTATTTGCCCTAGGAGGCATTGCGCTTTTACTTTTTCTTGCTATTGTGGTCTCGCTCATTGCCTATACTCCTATACGGGAGTTTATTCCGGGCTATCCCGATGAAAACACACTTCGTACCATAGTGATGAATGCCCGTCGTCTCGATTCACTTGAAAACGAACTTCTGCGGCGCGACCGCTATTTCGATAACATGCGCACCATCATTACCGGAGGTGTACCTGATAACCACGATAATCCGGGCGATACATCGCAAAACTACTCCGATATTACCTTTTCGAAATCCATCGAAGACAGTATGATACGTCAACGCTTCGAGGACGAGGTTGGTGTTGAACTTTCTGCCTACAAACGCCGCGATCGTTTCGTACCCATTTCGCAATTGCATTTCTTTCCGCCCATTAAAGGTATTGTAACCAACTCTTATAAATCGAACAGCAACCACTTTGGAACCGATGTGGTTACCGGTGCCGATGCTGCTGTAAAATCGACCCTCGACGGAACAGTTACTCTGGCCGCATGGACTCTTGAAACAGGGTGGGTAATTCAAGTACAACACAGCAACAATCTGCTTTCTATTTATAAACACAATGCCGAATTATTAAAACGTGTAGGCGATTATGTGCGGGCAGGTGACCCAATTGCCATTATTGGCAACTCAGGCGAGCTGACAACTGGCCCTCATCTGCATTTTGAGCTTTGGTATAATGGCATGGCCCTTAATCCGGAAGATTATGTTTCTTTCTAAGGCCCAGCCTCTTCCAGTAGTGATATGAAAAAACACATTGCCATTCTCGGTTCAACTGGTTCAATCGGAACCCAGGCACTGGAAGTGATTGAGAAAAACCCCGATGCTTTCAGCCTTGAAGTGCTTACAGCCCAAAAAAGTTCCACACTTCTTATCAGCCAGGCCATAAAATTTATGCCCAGGCATGTAGTGATTACCGAAGAAGATAAATATTGCGAAGTGTGCGAAGCCCTTCATGATTACCCCATACAGGTGCATACCGGAAAGGAAGCACTGAATGAGATTGTGCGACTTGAAATAATAGACACAGTGCTAACCGCCCTGGTTGGTTACGCAGGACTTTTCCCTACCATTAGTGCATTGGAGGCAGGCAAAAACATTGCACTGGCCAATAAGGAAACCCTTGTGATTGCAGGAGAATTAATTACCGGCCTTGCCCGAACACGCGGAGCTGCCATCTACCCGGTCGATTCGGAACACTCTGCCATTTTCCAATGTTTGGCAGGAGAAACCCATAATCCGGTAGAAAAAATTTACCTGACAGCCTCCGGAGGACCCTTTCGGTCATACACCGCAGAAGCTCTGAAAACGGTTACTAAAAAAGAAGCCCTCAACCACCCCAACTGGTGCATGGGAGCAAAGGTAACTATAGACTCGGCAAGCCTCATGAATAAAGGGCTTGAAGCCATCGAAGCCAAATGGTTGTTTGGTCTTACTCCCGAGCAGATTGAGGTAATAGTCCACCCACAGAGCATTGTTCATTCCATTGTTCAGTTCACCGACGGCTCAATGAAAGCCCAGATGGGATTACCCGATATGCGATTACCCATACAATATGCTCTTGGATATCCGAACAGACTTAATTCCGATTTTAATCGTTTTAACTTTCTCGACTACCCCACCCTTAGTTTTGAACCACCGCGCCGCGAGGTGTTCCGGAACCTCGACCTCGCTTTCGAGGCCATGTACTTAGGTGGCAACATGCCTTGTATCATGAATGCAGCCAATGAAGTAGCCGTAGAGGCTTTCTTAAACGATCGAATTGGGTTTATGGCTATCCCTGATTTAATAAAAAATAGCATGACCCACATCCCTTTTCAGGCGCACCCTTCGTTGAGCGATTATGCCGATACCGATTGCGAAGCGAGGAAATATGCTGCCACCCTTATCAAGTAATAGTTCATGTGGTTTTTTTCCTTGCTTGTGATAAAAAGTTCAGCGACAATTAAAAGCTTAGCAAGCTCTTGCTTCCTCGTCGGTTGTGGCTCGTACCAACTTTCGTTTACCGTCGTAAGAAGTCACCAATTAATCGCGCACGGCACCCTAGCATTGGGATCCTGGAATTAAGTGGTAATGACATCTTGATACAGCGTACTTTTCAGCTGAATACCAGAAAAAAAAGAGCCTGATTCTGCTGCTTAAGTAACCTTATAGGGTTCTCAGGCAAGGAGATAAAGCTCCTCTTATTTCGGTTAGGGAAATAGTTAAAAAGAGAACTACTACTTAGCAAGAACACATGTTATTGTTTATGCAATATATCCACTGCATACATAAAAATCTTATTTTTGCACCGGTTCTTCGCAAACCGGCGTTTGCATAATTGCCTTTGTAAAGATTCCTTTTTCAGTATTCATTTTAAATTACACCCCATACGGATGGAGACCTTAATAAAAATTGGACAGTTAATTTTATCACTTTCAATACTAATTGTTTTACACGAATTGGGCCATTTCGTGTTTGCCCGGCTTTTTAAAACCCGTGTCGAGAAGTTCTACCTCTTTTTTGATGCCTGGTTTTCTATTTTCAAAATAAAAAAAGGCGATACTGAATATGGAATAGGATGGTTACCCCTCGGCGGATATGTGAAAATATCGGGCATGATCGATGAATCGATGGACAAAGCACAACTAGCCAAGCCGCCTCAACCTTATGAATTCAGATCGAAAAAATCGTGGCAAAGGCTCCTCATCATGCTGGGTGGCGTTATTGTTAACCTTATTTTAGGGTTTGTGATTTACAGCATGGTGCTTTTTACCTGGGGCGAAGAATACATCCCCAACGAAAGCCTTACAGGAGGAATTTGGGTGATCGATTCGGTAATGCATTCGACAGGACTCGAAACCGGCGATAAAATAATCTCTATCAATGGAGCAGAGCCCGAACGCTATTCCGACATTCTCGAAGAAATGTTCTATGGCGGGACCATGCTGGTTGACAGGCAGGGCCAGCAAGTGAAATTAAACATACCCACCAACCTGGCAGGTTTAATATCCGATAACCGCATTCATAACGAAGGTTTGCTTCTTTCGCCACGTATTCCCTTTATAGTAGGCGAAATACCTGCCGACTCGCCGAATAAAGATGCTGGACTAAAACCGCTCGACAAAGTAGTGGGCATAAACGGTGTGCCTTTACTATGGTACGACCAGTACAAACAAGTTTTAGATACTTTAAAAGGAAAAACAGTTAACCTGATGGTAATACGCGACAAATCGGAAATAAATCTGAATGTCTCTATCAGCCAGGAAGGCACCATTGGCGTGCAAATACTGAGCAGCCTATACCAGCTCGAACAACTCGGCTACTTTAAATTTGTAACTTATCGCTATACCTTCTGGCAATCTATTCCTGCCGGCTTTATCATGGCTCGCGATAAGTTGCAATCCTATATCAGACAATTTAAGCTTATTTTTAATTTCGATACCGGAGCTTACAAGGGAATAGGCGGGTTTAAGGCCATAGGTGGTCTTTTTCCTCCGGTATGGCACTGGCAAAGCTTTTGGGAACTCACGGCATTTCTTTCGCTGATGCTGGCTTTTCTGAATATCTTGCCTATACCGGCACTCGATGGCGGACATGTTACGTTTCTGATTTATGAAATGATTACCGGCAGAAAACCGGGAGATAAATTTCTTGAATATGCCCAGATTGTGGGCATGGTGCTACTTCTGTTTCTACTTCTTTATGCAAACGGTAACGATGTGTACAGATGGGTTCTTAAGCTAATTGGCAGCTAGAAAGTCTTAAAAAATTTATACGTTTATATAATTTAAAACATAATTACTTATGATAAACTTAATCGCTTTTGGTCAACTGGGAGCTACCGAAATTATCCTGATACTTTTAATTGTATTGTTGCTTTTTGGTGGCCGTAAAATTCCTGAGCTTATGAAAGGGCTTGGAAAAGGCATGCGCGAATTCAAAAAAGCAAAAGACGGCGACGATGAGCCAACATACAACGAAAACAGGAAACCCTATAAGGAAGAATAGAATTCTGTAGAAGCCTTTCCGGCTAAATTGATTTTAAGTATAACCTTTTCTTGCTGCCTTTTTTCAGAGTGAGTGGATTATTCGTAGTGTAAAAGCTGCATCTAATTTCGAAAACTATTCGGGAAAGAAGGCATGCATTTTTTACCTTCAAGTCCGAAAACCTCTATTCCAACCAGGCTTTAGTTTTCTTTCAGCACTTAAGGTGAAAAGGCTAATCTGTTTTTTGCTTAATTTCATCAGAATCAGGACATAAATAATTGCATTTAAGCATGATTAAGATATGACACGATATACTTAATTTTCAACCTTAACAAAGCAAAATACTCCAAGCCCGAAATCTATCCTCAATTAGCCTGTAAACAACTTAAATTTTGTGCTCACAAAAAAAATGCCTGCTTCAAAGTTGTTTATATTACTTTTGGCAATGCATTTGTATTGAACAAAAAAAAATTGCCATGAAATACAATCTACTCTATTTGGTATTATTATTTTCTCTTTTAAGCATTTCGTGCCGAAAAGGAGAAAACCAGATAGTACTGCCAAGTGTCACTGGGGGAATGAACGATGTACTGGTTATTATGTCAACTTCAAACTGGGAATCGGCACCCGGTGAAGCCCTGCGCATCGAATTGGAAAAGCCAATAGCAAGCCTACCGAATGACGAACAAACCTTTAACCTAATTTGGTTGCCTCACGAAAGTTTCTCGAGGGCAGTAAGAAAACAACGAAACATCCTTATCACAAAAATCGGTCCCGATTACCAGCCTAAAATTACCTACCAGCGAAATTTGTGGGCAAAAATGCAGTTGACCATTCAGATTATGGCTCCCAGCAGAGAGTCGTTTGTGAAGTTAGTGGAAGAAAATGCAATTAATATCGAACGCCAAATTCAAAACGCTGAACTAGAACGAGTCATGGACAGCTATAAAAAAAGTCAGGAAAGCTCGATACGCGCACATTTAAAGGAAAAGCATTTTGTTGACCTGATAGTTCCAAAAGGTTATACCATCAATTCCGAGGGTGATAATTTTATATGGCTCGACAACCGGCACCGCGATGTAATTGAAGGTGTGCTGGTTTACTATTACCCTTACACCGACACAAATACCTTCACAAACAAATACTTAATCGACAAGCGCAATAAAATCCTCCAATTGCATATTCCCGGTGAAACCAAAGGCTCTTATGCTCAAACCGAAATGCGCTTTCCGGTAACTACCTCCGAGTATATGCTAAACGGAAAGCGGTTTACCTACGAAATGAGAGGCCTTTGGCATGTAGTGAACGGAAATGCAATGGGCGGTTCGTTTATCAGCATCACTCAGATCGATGAAGCCAGACAGAGAGTGGTTACCGTGGATGCCTTTTTGTTCGCCCCCAGCGCAGACAAACGAAACTTACTTAAAAGACTGGAAGCGGTTATTTACACCCTGGAATTTGTAGAACCAGCCGAATAACTGTTCCTCCGGGGCAACACAATTTCTTGATGTTAATATCTGCGCTGAATAGCATTAGTATTCTCACCTGATTTTACTATTTTTAGCCCTTGTTATGCAGCAAAAAGGGTCAATGCACAACTAAACCTTTATTTTGCTGAAATAACATTGCCCGCATGGTTTCGGTTTATTTCCCCGACCTTTCTTTTTTTAAAGGGATTTTAAAACCTTACCAAAAAAGCAAAAATAGCGTGTCCGATAATTGATTGATGCCAATAATTTTGGCCGATTGAAAATTGGGATGATAAAAGAAATTATTTTTTACCTAACGGAAACAAAATGAAAAACGATAAAATAGTTGTCGGAATTACCCAGGGCGATATCAACAGCATCAGCTACGAGGTAATCATAAAATCGCTGATGGATAACCGGATATTGGATGTGTGCATTCCGGTTGTATATGGCTCGCCAAAGGTAGCTGCCTACCACCGTAAGGCAATCGATATGGAGCAATTCAGTTTCAACATAGTGCGTTCGGCCAGCGAAGCCAATGCCAAGAAGGCCAACATTGTAAACTGCATCGACGAAAATACCCGCGTAGAATTTGGCAAAATAACTCCCGAAGGCGGCGAATCGGCCTACCTGGCTCTGGAAAAAGCCATTGAAGAGCTGAATGAAAAAAAAATTGATGTACTGGTTACTGGCCCCATCAACAAGCAAAACATACAAAGCAACAAGTTTACCTTTGCAGGCCATACCGAATACCTGCAATGGAAATATCAGGCCGATGAAGTGCTGATGCTCATGGTAAACGATTTTTTCAGAATTGGGGTAGTAACTGGCCACATACCTCTTGCCCAGGTAAGCAGCCAGATCACCACCGAAAACGTACTTACCAAAATACAAATACTGAACAAATCCCTCATTCAGGACTTTGGCATCCGCAAGCCACGCATTGCCGTATTAGGCCTTAATCCTCATGCCAGCGACAACGGTCTTTTGGGTCACGAAGAAAAAGACGCTATCATTCCGGCCATTGAAGCAGCCCGCGGCCAGAACATGCTTGTTTTTGGACCCTTGTCGGCCGATGGATTTTTTGGTTCCAGCGCTTACCGAAAATTCGATGCAATCCTGGCTATGTATCACGATCAGGGTTTAATTCCGTTTAAATCGATGAATTACGACGGAGGAGTCAACTTTACTGCCGGGCTTCCTGTTGTGCGCACTTCTCCTGCTCATGGTACAGCCTTCGAAATTGTAGGCAAAAACGAAGCCTCGCCCGATTCGATGCGAAAAGCCATTTACCTTGCTTGCGACATTTACAGAGAGCGCAAAGGTTTGGAAAAACTGATGGAAAATCCATTAAAAGCCTACGATACACACGATCTTTAATCTTTATAATCAAGGCCTCCTCACACATGTACGAATACATAAAGGGAACAATTAATGCCTTAACGCCTGCCTCAGTAGTAATCGAAACAGGAGGAGTAGGCTATTATTTTAATATCTCGCTCCATAGTTATTCTCAACTGTTTCAGCAAAAAGAAGCGCAGGTTTATGCCCACCTTGCTGTTCGAGAAGACGCCCATGTCTTGTATGGCTTTTCCTCACTCTCTGAAAGAGAAGTATTCAGGCTGCTCATTTCGGTATCGGGCGTTGGACCCAACACAGCCCGCATGATGCTCTCATCTCTGCCACCTGAAGAGGTGAAACGAGCCATTGTTCAGGAAGACTTAAACACTCTCAAAACCATCAAAGGAATCGGAATAAAATCGGCTCAAAGGATCATCATCGATTTAAAAGACAAAATCGAACTGCAAACAGAAGATCAACAAATGATTTCGCCTACATACAATACTTTAAAAAATGAAGCGTTATCTGCTTTGGAAGTGCTGGGTTTTGTCAGGAAAAACGCAGAAAAAGCGATTGATAAGCTGATCGTGGCCGAACCGCAGCTCACTGTTGAAGCTTTGATAAAAAAAGCACTTAAACTATTATAGATTAACCCTGCTCTCTGGTGCACCCGAACAGAAACCTGACAAGAATCAAGAAGCCTGGCTTTTTCCTTGCGGCCTTATTGCTGCTCAGGTGCTTGCTACCGCTTTCTCAGGCATTCGCTCAAACCGATGAGGGATTGCATTACCCTCTCGAAAATAAATACAACTTTCCTTTTTCTACCTCAGGAGTCGTATCACCTATGCTTATGCCTCCTCCCTCGAATGTAACACAAACGGTGGTATACGACCCTTCAACGAATTCGTATGTTTTTAGCGAAAAAGTTGGCACGCTGAACTACCGCCCACCTTCGTTGATGAGTTTTAATCAATACCAAAACTACCAGCGTAACCAAGCCAAAACAGATTATTGGCGAACCAAATCGCGCGAAGAATCAGGTGCAGGGCCCGATTTTATGAAAGGTTTCAGACTAGGCAATCAGTCCATCGACAAGGTTTTTGGCAGCGAGGCTATCAGTATTACCCCACAGGGAAGTGCCGAACTAATTTTTGGTTATGCCATCACTACCAACCGAAATCCCTCGATACCTGTCAATAACCAGCGAAATGGCTCCTTCATATTCAAAGAAAAGATTATGATGAATGTAACCGGGGCCATTGGCGATAAGCTGCAAGTGGGACTCAACTACAACACCGAAGCCAGTTTCGATTTCGAAAATAAAACCAAGCTCGAGTATTCCGGAAAGGAAGATGAGATTATTAAGAAAATTCAAGCCGGAGATGTGTCATTTCCTGTACCAGGTACCCTCATAACAGGCAGCCAAAGTTTGTTTGGCATTTACACCGAACTGCAATTTGGGCGGTTAACTGTTTCAACTATTCTGAGTAACCAAAAAAGCCAGCAATCGTCGGTAAAGGTGCAGGGTGGTGCCCAACAAACAGAATTCGAAGTAGACATCGACAATTACGATGCCAACCGGCACTTCTTTCTTTCGCACTTTTTCCGCGACAACTACAACGCCTGGTTAAAAAACCCTCAAAACATTGAGTCACAGGTTCGCATCGAAAACATCGAAGTTTGGGTGGTAAACCGTCAGGGTAATTTTGAACAATCGCGCAACATTGTAGGTATCATGGACCTTGCCGAAGGTTATGACCCCAATGGAAATCCTAATTTTTTAGCCAATCCGGAATTGATCTATCCGACACCAATAAAAAGGAATCAGCCCAGCGAAAACGATCTGAACAGTTTATATAACAATCTGGTAAGCAACCCCGCCATTCGTAATTTAAGCAGCATTGATCAGGTATTTGCTGGATTAAGCAGGAATAATTACATATTTTACGAAGACCGCGATTATATCACCATAGAAAATGCCCGTCCACTATCCGAACGGGAATTTACCGTTAACCGTGAGTTGGGTTATATCTCCCTCAATTCGCCTCTGCGCAACGATGAGATTCTGGCGGTAGCCTACGTCTACACCTACAAAGGAGAAATCAAAAAAGTAGGTGAACTATCCACTGAACAACCTTCACCCAATGTACTGCTTGTAAAATTACTCAAAGGTGTTATTCAGGCACCACGGCTACCGAATTGGGACCTGATGATGAAAAACGTGTATTCCATTGGGGCCTTTCAGGTTAGTTCCGAAAACTTTGTATTGGATGTGCTTTACCGAAACGATAAAACCGGTGTAGCAACCAACGTCATAAAGGAAACTAACCCCAATGCATCGATTTCGGAGGAGGTAGATGGCAAAATACTTCTGAAAGTGATGAACCTCGATAAGCTGGATGCGCGCAAGGAACCTTACCCCGATGGCATGCTTGATTTTATAGAAGGAGTAACCATCAACACCCGAAATGGCCGAATTTTCTTTCCCGAAGTAGAACCCTTTGGCAGCGACTTAAGGGCTAAAATTGTTGGCGATACCACCACCCTCAGCTCCGATATCATTAAGGCCAGAAACCGTACGGCCGATAAATATGTTTTCGAGGAACTCTACGACAGCACTCAAACCAATGCACAGCAAGTTGCAGAAAAAAATAAATTCTTTTTAAAAGGCCGGTATCAATCTTCCGGTAGTTCAGATATTCAGCTGAATGCCATGAACGTTCCGGCTGGTTCGGTAAAAGTAACCGCTGGTGGAGTGTTACTCACCGAAAATGTCGACTATACGGTCGACTATGCACTTGGGCGTGTTAAAATTCTAAACCAGGGGCTGGTTGAATCAGGCACACCCATTAACGTGTCCCTCGAAAACAATTCGGCCTTTAGTATTCAACAAAAAACTCTTTTGGGTACTCACCTCGATTATAAGTTTTCGGAAAATTTTAACCTTGGAGCCACAATACTGCGCCTGAACGAAAGACCACTTACACAAAAAGTAAACATTGGCGAAGAGCCCATATCCAATACCATCTGGGGTTTAAACACATCTTACCGGACCGAATCGCAATTTCTAACTTCGCTCATCGATAAACTTCCTTTTCTTGAGACAAAAGAGCCATCGAGCATTGCCCTCGATGCAGAATTTGCCCAGCTAATACCCGGGCAATCGAAAGCTATCGGCGAAAATGGAGTAGCCTATATCGACGATTTTGAAGGGGCACAAACAAAAATTGAACTAAAAGCATTTCAACCATGGGCACTGGCAAGTGCCCCACGAACGGATCCTAATTCGAGGTTTACTTTTTTCAACAGTAACAGAGATGGACTGGAATCTGGATTTGGCAGGGGTAAACTTGCCTGGTATATTATCGACCCGATTTTTTACGGAAGCAGTTCCGGAAAACCGGATGTCCCGGACTCATCCCTCTACAGTCATGAGCAGCGCGAAGTTCTCATGAAAGAGCTATTCCCCAACAGAGACGACGATATTCCAGGCTTTACAAGTCGAATTTCTGTATTAAACCTTAACTACTATCCCAACGAGCGGGGACCCTACAACTACGATCCTGTTTCGAATGATATCAGCCTAAACAATCCAACTGAACGCTGGGGAGGAATGATGCGCGAAATCGTTACCAGCGATTTCGAATCGTCGAATATCGAATACATCGAATTCTGGTTAATGGATCCATACCTTGAGCGGGAAGGACATGACGGAGGTGATTTGTTTTTACAGTTGGGAGAGATGTCGGAAGATATCTTGCGCGACAATCGAAAATCAGCCGAAAACGGGTTGCCCACATCCGAGGAAAAAGTGAATGTTGACACCACGGTATGGGGTATTGTTCCAAACGGCACCATTTTGGTAACTGCCTTCAACAACGATCCCGATTCAAGGGCATTTCAGGATGTAGGCTTCGATGGATTGAACGATTTCGAGGAGGAAGAGTTTTTTCCAGAATTCGACGCTCTTTCCGACCCTGCAGGCGATAATTTTAAATATTTCCTTGGATCGGAATACGACAATGCAGGAAGTAGTATTCTTGAGCGGTATAAAAATATCAACGGCGTTGAAAATAACACCCCCGTTGCTTCGGGCGACAATGTAAATTCAGTGAAATCGACACCGGATGTGGAGGATATCAACAAAGACAACACCCTCAATTCTACCGAAACCTATTATCAATACCATGTAAATCTTCGAAGCCAGGCTTTCGAAGTAGGTTCGAATTATATTGTAGATCAAGTGACATACAAATCAGATAAAAATGATATCCCCGCTAAATGGTACCAGTTTAGAATACCCATTAGCGAATTTGAGAGCAAAGTAGGGCCCATCACTGATTTTAAATCCATAAGGTTTATGCGCCTGGTCATGTCGGGTTTCGAAGAGCCTGTAGTATTGCGTTTTGCAACACTCGAACTGGTAAGGGGAGAATGGCGCAGGTATTCCTCCGACCTGCAAAAGGCAATTCCCTCGGTTACCGAGCAAAACGATGGAACCAGCTTTGAGGTATCGTCGGTAAATATCGAAGAAAACGGAAACAAACAACCGGTCAATTATATCCTACCCGAAGGCATTACACGGCAAACAGACCCAAGCCAGCCACAAGTGAAACAGCTAAACGAACAATCGTTGCTGGTGAAGTTCGGAAACCTGCAGGAAAATGATGGTCGGGCAGTGTATAAAAACACCCAGTTTGACCTGAGGCAATATAAATACCTGCAAATGTTTATTCATGCCGAGGCATTACCAGGTCAGGAAAGCTCACTGCAAGACGATGAAGTTTCAGCCTTCGTCCGCATTGGTTCCGATTACCAGGACAACTACTACGAATACGAAATACCCCTGAAGGTGACCCGCCACAGAAACGGCGGAGAACTTATTCCTGCTGACGAGGTATGGCCAGATAGCAACAAGCTCTATTTAGAATTGAATAAGCTAGTCGGTTTAAAAGTTTTGCGCGACGAAGCCATTGAAAACAATCCACAGATTTCATCGCAATCGGTATATACCATTTACGACGGAAAAAACCGTATTAAAATAAAAGGAAACCCCAACCTCAGCAACATACGTCAAATTATGATGGGTGTGCGAAATCCGGGCGACGAATACCTGAACATAGATAACGATGGACTCCCCAAATCGGGTGAAGTATGGTTTAATGAGTTGCGCATTACCGATTTTAATAACGATGGCGGATGGGCTGCCAACGGTCGTGTGCAAGCCAAACTTGCCGACCTGGGTATATTTAATGTAGCCGGGGCTACGAGCAAACCGGGGTTTGGCTCGATAGAACAACAAACAACTGAAAGGCAGCAGGAAGAAATCAACCAATTCGATATTTCCACTAACCTCGAAATGGGTAAATTCTTCCCGGAAAAGTCAAAAGTATCACTACCGCTTTACATGGGCTATTCGACCATGGTACAAAACCCCGAATATTACCCAAAAGAACCCGACAGAAAACTGAAGGATGTTCTGGATGCAGCCGAATCGGCAGAAGAAAGGCGCGAGATAAAAAAGATCTCGCAGGATTTAACCGAACGTTCCAGTATTAACCTTACCAATGCCAGGTGGAACAAACAATTTAAGAAGTTCCAGGTTTTTCAGCCTGCCAACTTCTCGGCCAATGTTCTCTATTCTCAAACCCAGGCTAGCAACTACAGCATCGATTACAATAAAACAAGAAAATACGGTGCAGGGCTAAACTACGTTTACAACTACCGGCCCAAAGAAGTTGAACCATTTAAAAATATAAAAGCACTTGCAAAACCCTCTTACCGGATTATCCGCGATTTTAACTTTAACTATCTTCCTTCGTCGTTTACCTTTGGCACCCGTTTCGACCGTAATTATCAAACCATGAAGGTGCGAAACGTATACGAAGATGTAGATTTAGTCATTGAACCCACTACCAGCAAATACCTTCACTGGGATCGCGAATATACTTTTCGATGGGACTTAACCCGTGCCCTGAAATTCAGCTATTCGGCTACCAACAATGCCATTGTCGACGAACCCTATTACGATGAGTATGGCAACAATTACAGTTCGGCCGACTTATTTGAATCGAATAACCAAATGTGGAAAGATTCGGTAAAGGCTCAAATATTACAGGGTGGAAGAACCCTTCAGTTTTACCAGAAAATGGATTTATCCTATACTCTGCCACTGAACAAAATTCCACTTTTAAATTGGACCAATTTCAAAGCCTCTTATGGGGCAACCTATAACTGGATACACGGTCCAATTTTGTTATCCGAACCCGGAGTGCCAAGTCGTAACCTGGGGCATACGCTCAAAAATGGAAACGCAATGGATTTTCAGGCAACCCTGAACATGAAAAACCTCTATTCGAAAGTTGGATATTTTAAAACCCTCGACCGGAAATACAGTCCGCAGGGCAGTAAAACCAACAAAGAGGCCCGTTATAAAACCGTGGAATTTCAGAAAATAACTTTCTTTGAGAAAGATACACCCAAAACAATACAGCATAAACTGAATACCGAAATGGTAGTTGTAAAAGTCACCGACAGCGAAGGAAATGAGGTAAACGTGAAAACTGTGATTGTGAACCCCAATAAAGTAACCGTAGAAACTGATCGTGATCTCACAGGAGCCAACGTGCTGGTAGAAGGAAAGATTGAAAAAGGCGAGAACCCTGTAGTATTTATAGGCGAAAACGGAATTCGGCTTTTGCTGGGCATAAAAAATATCAGTCTGAACTATACCCGAAACTCATCGACCATGCTAAGTGGATACCTGCCACAAACAAATATGTTTGGTTTCGACATGGCAAATTTCTATGGAGCGCCTGGTTGGCCTATCGTTCTTGGCTGGCAGGATGAAGACATCAACCAGCATTTTAGTGAAAAAAACTGGTTAACCACCGATTCGACCTTTAGCACACCTACCTTGTTTGGAATCACCGAAAGCTTTAACTCTCGAACTACTTTCGAGCCCTTCAATGGCTTTCGGGTCGATTTCTCTGCCATGCGTTCATTTACCCGAACAGCTGAGCAAAAGTACCTGAATTCCTATGACACAAACGGTTTTCAACAAACCCTCGACAATAAATATGTTGGTGGAAATTACACCCGGTCGGTAATAACCATAGGCACGGCCTTCGAAGGTTTATCGCCTGACAACAATTGGGAATCGGCCGCATACAATCAGCTTAAGGAAAACCGGAGCGTTATCTCGCAACGCTTGAGCAACCGGGCCACTTCGGGAGATGAAACTTATGAGCCTAACATTTCGCGTCCGGTAGAACCCGGCTATGGCGATGGTTATAGTTCCACCTCCTCCGAAGTATTGATGTATTCATTTCTTTCTGCCTATACTGGTACCGATCCTGAAAAAATTCAGCTCGAACCCTTTAGCTGGCTTATGCTACCCAACTGGAAGGTAACTTTTGATGGATTGACTAAGCTGGATTTGGTTAAAAAATTCCTCAAAACCCTTACCCTGACCCATTCATACCAGTCGCGTTATTCCATCGGACAGTATACAACGAACGTAGATTTTTACGATGATAACCTGGCCGAACAAACACGTGCGCTGCTAAGACGCGATGCCCAAGGCGATTTTATACCACAATACCGTGTCAATTCAGTTTCTATCAACGAACAGATTAGTCCCTTAATAGGTTTCGATATGACCTGGCACAGCAGTTTGCTTACCAAATTTGAAATTAAACACTCGCGATTATTGACACTCAGCCTGAACAACCAGCAACTTAGCGAAACACGTAACAAAGATTATGTTTTTGGAGCAGGTTATATTTTTAAAAACGTACCTCTTACAATCAATACTGCTGGGGGCTCAAAAACAATAAAAAGCGATTTAAACCTAAGGTTCGACCTCACTGTGCGCGACAACATTACAATTTTGCGTACCATCAATGAAACATCTGCCGATCAGGCTACAACTGGTGCAAGAAAGTTTATTCTGGGTCTCTCAGCCGACTACCTGGTTAGCCAGCGAGTGAATGTTCAATTTTATATCGATTGGAACAAAAATACCCCCTTTGTATCTACCTACTTCCCCAATTCGGAATTTAGCTTTGGTTTTAGCCTTCGTCTGTCGCTCTAAAGCAGAGAGCCTATTCTGATAAAAATCATTTTGCAAACTAGCAGAGTCTAACTTTGAAAAAGACAATATTTTAAATAGTATTAGTATATTCGCACTGTAGAATTATAATTTTATTATTATGAATATTCCTGCCAATCTTAAGTATACAAAAGACCACGAATGGATAAACCTCGAAGGGAATACAGCAGTAATTGGTGTAACCGACTATGCTCAGGGTGAGTTAGGCGATGTGGTATTTATCGAAATCGAAACATTGGGTGAATTACTAGATAAAGAAGAGGTATTTGGAACCATTGAAGCTGTGAAAACAGTATCAGATCTTTTTATGCCGGTAGCCGGAGAAATAATTGAAATAAATCCTCAACTTGAAGACAATCCTGAACTCGTAAATAAGGACCCTTATGGTGATGGCTGGCTCATTAAAATTAAAGTGTCAGATGCCTCACAATTAAGCGAGCTGCTCAATTCGCAAGCCTACCAGGAGCTTATTAACGCCTGAGTTTAAAATAAATAATACCTGCTCAACATAATTAGGGCCGTTTCAAAAATAATTTGGAGCGGCTTTTTTGCGATATATCCCTTCGATTTTTTTCCCTCTAAGAATAAAAAATCTCCCTTGCGCACCTATTCTCGCATTCCTTCAAGTTCTGCGATTCAAGCCTTTGCGTAAGGGAACTTGTATAACCCACATAAAGCTTACTATAGGTTGGCGAATACAATATGTAGACTTTGTAATCCATTTATTATATCGAAAAAACCGCTTCAATTGCTTGAAACGGTTTCCTGTGTAGCGGGGACACGACTCGAACGTGCGTCCGCCTCAGGCGGATATGCGCCCTTGCTTTTCGCTATTGAAAACCTGGCAGTATTTGCTTTCTGATAATCTCCCGACCCTTTCCACTTTTATAAAACTTCTCTCGTTGCAAAGCTTCCGTTTTAGTTTTGAAAAATTCAATATGAATTAATACCCAGGGGCGATAGCTGCGTGTCCAGTCTTTGGTTCCTTTTATATTGTGCGATTCAAGCCTTTGGGTTAGGGAGCTGGTATAACCCACATAAAGCTTATTGTAGGTTGGCGAATACAATATGTAGTCGTCCCTTAAAATAGCATTATATTATTGTATATTAACATGTTATGTTGATAATTTTCACTAAAAAGGCGATATAATTTGCAAGGAATTTGATAATTTGCTGAAAAGCTTTGCAAAATGGTAGCAAAAACAGAAAGACATCCCCAACTGAGCATCTTCAGAACCCCGTTGAAACAGTTTATTAATTTGGATCATGAGATCTGTGTTTTAGCAGATAGAATTGATTGGGAATCAGTGACTAATGATTTTAAAGGGTATTACACGGAATTTGGACGACCCTCAGTTCCTTTGCGAAGAATGATTGGGATTGTTCTTCTCAAGTACATCTATAACCTTAGTGATGAGAACATTGTGGATAGATGGGTTGAAAATCCTTATTGGCAATATTTTACCGGAGAAACTAATTTTCAGA
>JAMIIA010000005.1:0-1043 GCA_035913795.1 Bacteroidales bacterium | reverse complement strand
CTAATTAAATAAATTAATAAATTTCAAAAGGCAGTGTAATATAAACTATGAGATATACTGTTCATGAAACCTGTGTAGTTCTATAATTCCATTTTAGTTATACATTGCGTACTTTCCAGATATTCTCCAAGAACGGAATGTAAATGACGAACAAAAACATTATTTTCTAAAATTAGCATTACTGTTTAAATTAAAGTTATTAAAGCACTCCACACCCAATCCATCGCTAAATAATTAAGTATTCAAATTCTCAAATGTTTTTTTAAAAACCTAAGCGAAGCTAGGCAGTATGCCTAGTATATATATAAAGCAAAGTTGTCGGGTGCCCGATAGGGCACTTCCCGGCGCCGCAGGCGCGTCAAATTTGGCACGATGGTGCCTTGGGGCGATAGAACACGAGGGCCGGTGACGGTTGGCCGAAAAGTCTTCAAGGAGGGGGTCAAAACTGACCTCGACTGACCGGCGCCTTATATGGGCTATATTACGAAAAAAAATTTCCTCCGACGACCCCACTTGAAATTTTGTGAGGTGGTAGGCGAACGCCTAGGGGTGTCACAAAAAACTCGCTTTGTATTTTATGGGAAAAACAGAGGGTGATTTCAAAACGGATTTGAGGGCACTTACACTTTACCCTCTTTACTTACCCTCTTTACATCTGGATAATTTTGTGCATGCTCTTAGGTAAATGGCTTGAACGTTAGGGAAAACTGTCGGTTTCACTCAAAGCCCTCGACGAGGGCTAAAAAGTGACCGCGAGTGAAATTCTCTTTGTATGAGCTCTATTACGAAAAAAAATTTCCTCCGACGACCCCCCTTGATATTTTGTGAGGTGGTAGGAGAACGCCTTGGGGTGTCACGAAAAACTCGCCATGTCCGGGAAAATTCGTTAAATGGGTCAAAACTGACCAGTCGTATTTCCCTATATAATCTTTGTATTTTATGGGAAAAACAGAGGGTGATTTCAAAACGGATTTGATGGCACTTACCGTCTTTACATGTGGCTAATTTTTTGCATGCTCTTAGGTAAATGGCTTGACCTTTAG
>JAMIIA010000004.1:0-1661 GCA_035913795.1 Bacteroidales bacterium | reverse complement strand
AAAGAGCATGGGTATATGAAATTTTTCAGGCTTGAATCGCTGAATATTACCCAAAATAGGGGAACCGTGGTCAGCAATAATAACAATTAATGTGTCCTTGTACCAAGGTTCTTTTTTAAGCTTTTCAACAAAAGATTCTACCACCTGATCGGTATAGGATAGAGAATTTTTGAATTTAGATTCGATGTCTGGACCTGGTATATTAGCTTTCATAGGCACTTCAAAGGGTTCATGACTGCTGAGAGTTAAGATTACGCTAAAAAATGGCTGATGCTCTTTCTTCAGATCAACCAGGGCCATTTCGAAGACGGTATGGTCATGGGCTCCCCATTTGGATTTGGAAAGTTCACGACTAAAGTTTTTGCGGTCAATAATCCGGTCAAAGCCCCCAAAACTCAGATATGTCTTCATATTATCGAATTCAATCTCGCCGCCATAATAAAAAGAGGTGCAGTATCCACTTTCTTTCAAACTTGAACTTATCGCTGGCAGTTGAGAAGCTTTTTTTGTGGATTCAATGATTGGTAACTTTGGCTGAGCCGGATATCCGCTGAGCACACCAGTTAGCCCTTTGCTGGTGCGATCCCCTGTGGAGTAAATGCGGGAAAAAAGCAAGCCCTCCTGGGCAAGACGGTTGAAGCCAGGGGTGATGCCAGGTGTTCCGCCCACCGCTTCGACAGCCGTTCCGGTCAGGCTTTCCCAAATTATTAGAACAACATTTGGAGTGTTTGTTTGGATAATTTTCGGAAATTGATTTTCTCCATTCTGAGAATGGGGTTTAGGGAGCAATGGAACAGGAAACTTGGTTAAGCACATTTTCATTTCTTGTTACCGCTTTCCAGAAGCCTTTTTCCATCGAGTCCGAGCTCTCCTTTCGGTTCTAAATAACGATATAAGGTCTAACGAGTTATTCCAAGTTATCAATAGGACTAGCTGAAAACAGTTTCCAGGTTTCCCATTTAATGCACTACTCCCTATAGCTTTGCCAGGAAAACATCTCTGGATGAGGCTTGTCACTTAAACGACCGATTGTGAGACAGGCTTTTTTGAGGCAATTTTCCCTGATTTCCTGTCACAAAACCCGTAACGCAAACAAACTTCCATAAAGGGGATGAAATTCACATTTGGAGCATGTTTCAAAAACCTTAACTGTGTTCTCTGTTCCGTTGCTCCCTATTACCCATTCTCGCATCGACAGGGAGAGCTTGTGGAAAAACTATTCCAAATACGAAGTTCATGTTATTTTCGGCTTTTATTGCTTGATTCGAGTTTGCGAAATACCTGACATTTCTGTGCTTCGTATCAGAAAAAACAATATATCCTTCCCATTCTACGGCTTGACCAACATAGCGAGGATTATCAGCGACGTCCTCAACCGAAGTGTTATTGAATGCTGCATGGGCTGAAATTTCTCGACGCTCGGCGATTCTCTGTTCTTCGCTTTTAAAAGGGATTGTTGGGTCAGCCTGAAGCGGTGATATTGCCAAAAAAACAATAAGAAGAGTAAAAAACGTGAGCTTAGTTAGACTCATTTTTTACTTCTCCAAGTTTCAGTGCCTGCCTAAGAAAATTGGTATTGAGAATCGAAGGGTTTTGGTCGGTAAGGTAGAGTTCATCGAACTTGTGCAGCAGCAGCAGTATTTCGACTAGACGTTCACGCT
>JAMIIA010000003.1:0-22080 GCA_035913795.1 Bacteroidales bacterium | reverse complement strand
AACAATCCGATCAAAAACCCTGCGGGGTAAAAAATCTGTAAGTTGTGCGAAGATAAATTTGCCTTGATTCATAGAATTTGCTTGTTTTGAAGCAAATATCTAACTATTCAATTCAAATCGTCACGCTATCAAAAAACGCTACAACTGCGATGTACAAAGAATTTCAAAGAACGCAACTTAATTTATAATGCCCACTAGTGAAGTTAAAAATATCGGTAAAATGCTTTGTATATGCTATATTTGTACTGTTAATTAATTCTTATATGAACCAAAAAATTGAAGCATTAGGAAACAGGCTAAAGGAGCTTCGCAAAGCTGCCGATTTATCCCAAACGGCTATTGCGGAAAAAATAAATGTTTCTTATTCCCAATACGGAAGGTACGAACTTAAAGGCGTGCAGCCCCCGGCCGATACTTTAAACAAGTTGGCCGAAGTGCTAAATACAACTGTTGATTATTTGTTAAATGGGAACGCAGACGAGAAAGCCCAAACAGCCCTGAATGATACTGAACTTCTTGCACAATTTAAAGAGGCTGAAAAACTACCAGAAAGTGAAAAAACCGTTGTGCTTAAGATGGTACGAGGATATATAAGGGATTATAAAACGCAACAGGCTTACAAATAAATTTCAGTATCTTTTTGTAGTTGCTCTAAAAATTCTTCTAAACTGTTTGCTTGTTCAGTCAAACCAAAATCTCCATCGTAAACAAATATCTTTCCGAAGTTTTCTTCTTCAATACCAATAGACACAACAGAAGCTCCCATATTTTGCACGAATGCGATATTCCCTTTAAACTCACCAATATCAAGCATATTTACATACGAGGCTTTTATTTCTTCGATTGAAAGAAATTGGTCTATTGACATTAATTGCTCTTCTTGGTCAAGAATATATCTCTTAAACACATACGAAGGTCTAGAATAACCTCCATTTTGCAGTAAAAGAAATTCCTTTAATTGATGTGGAAAATTCATGTTTAGTTCTCGTTCAGCACTTGCCACATCTACAAATGATGCTCCTTTATTGTTTGTCAGTTTTTTCATTGTGGTGAAGGAAAGGTTAAAATTGTATTACCAGTTGTATTATTATGGCGTATTATTGCAGCACCTCCAGTATGATTAAGCCCCTGTTGTGCTGGGTTATTCAGTTGCTTGGGTACTAATTGCAGGGTTTTGCCATCTTCGTGATGATGCCATGTATAATCCTTATATTTTCCACCATCAAAAGTTTCGTGAGCATATTGCCCGCTTCCAAAACCTGCAGCTTCATTTGCTTTGGAAAAATCAGTGTAATTATTACCAGTTAATCCGTCCACTTTTACTGTTTTCTTTGAATAGGGCGCAAAATCGGGAAAACCATATTTATTTATATTAACACTATAACCGCTTTTTGTTATTAATGTTTTGCCTGCATCATTTGCATTAATTGGATACCTGCCATTAATTTGTTTTATGCCAACATCATCAACCGCCTTTTCAGCTTTAGTAATTTGCTCTGCAATTTGTGATTCTACCTTTGCTGCTGCTTCTGTAGAAAGTGTGCTTTTTGACTTAAAGCTGTTGTAAGCATCTTTTAATTCATCAATTGAGCCGGGCAAGCTTGCAACTACCTTTGTAGCTTGATAAGCAAGTAAAACCGTATTGAACACATCAAAAGCAGTAAGGAAGGTCTGGCCGCCTTCCATTTTTTTGATATCGTCCCGGTAGCTGTCAATGACCATCGCCGAACCGGTAAGCATTATTTCACCGGCTGCAATTAAAGCCGTGCGCCCGCCTTGCGCCAATGCGCCGCTCCCGGCCGTTCCAATAATAAAGCCTACGTTTATGGCATCGCCCATTTCCTGTTTCCATTGCTCGTTGGCAAGTATCGAGAGGCTTATGGCTGGTATGTAAATAGAGTTGCCCTCAGATGTGTTCAAGGCTTCGGAAGATGTTTTAAAATCTACCCGCACCAAATCGAGCGGTTTCAATGACACGGGGTATTTGCCCAAACTCCATGCAAGCCCTATTTGCTCAATGGTGAAGGTTACCTGTCCGTTTTGGGCAACGGCAAAATCTTCATACAACAGCTTCCTGTTCCCGTTTAGGAACGATTGTACAAAAGTAGGGCTTAACCAAAAGAATAATTTTTCCTTTGCCCATCCGTCAAGCGAGTTTGTTTTTCTGTTAGCCGTAAGGGTTTCTAAAGCGTTTATCTGGTTTTGCAGTTCTGTTTTTCCTTTGGCCAGTACCAACAAATTAGACAAAGCGGTATAATATTTCACATGGTTGGCGCCGTCTATGCTTTTGTCCAATTCGGCAAGCAACCCGCTATTATCATTTTGTAAATCATTATAAAGGGTTTGTGCCTGTGTTTGGTCGGGAACTGTATTGAGTAGGTCTATTAATAATTGTTCTTCTTCTCCGTCAAGGTGTACTTCAAAAACCAGTTTCTTAATTGCATTGATACGTCCTTCTGCTTTAATGGATTGCCACAAGCATGAATAATCTTTTGTTTTGTTAAGCAATTCAAGTATTGTAGCCCCTTTTTGTGTTCCAAGGTTTTTAAATTGCTCTAATACCTGGTTGTATTCGTAATAGGTGCTATATCCTTTTTCTTTCCAGTAATTTAATGCAGTTTGCAGGGTATTGCCTGTTGTGTTCCCGTACCCGTCTTTGGGAGCAATCATTTTAATAAGGAAGTTGTCAAAATCATCGTTATTAAGTGCTTTCCCCATCCAACACATCCGGTAAACTTCGGGGTATTGGTTTATTTGGTGGGCATGGGTAAATATGTAAGGATATAAAATATTGTTGTCCTGTGCGCTTTTCTCTCTGCTGTAAATAAAATTGTATGCCTCCTGTCCTAAAGCCGGGGACATCTTTGCATTGATATATTTTGCTGTATTCTGCCAGTTTATCTTTGATACAATGTAATCGAATGGCTGCAATGCGCCGCTTCCATAATTTACCTGTTCAAAATTTGGCGTTGTGCTTTCGGTTGCTTGCATTGCCTTAAACATTACGGCACTTTCTTTCAGGCATGGCGTACCAATAATGTATTTTGTCGGCTTAAGATTGTAAGATATTTCGTCTTTATATGGGGTGTCGCTATCGTCCCGGTAACCGATAAAATTATCAGAACCACACTGCTTTTTAGCCCTGTATTTGGTTTCCTTATTGTCTTTCTTAATTACAAAATGTGTGAGCGTGCCAATCGGCGCAAGCGAAAAGCCTGTGCAACCTTCTTTTATTTCCCAATTGTCGCCTGTACTAAAATACACTTCGGAAATGGTCGGGGGCAATGTAATGAGCTTTCCTGCTGGTGTTAGGAATGTAAAAGAGCCATCAGAGTTTTTAAAGTCGTTAAGCTCTGCAATATTAACGACTATCATCATCGCCGCATCTTCCTCTTTATCAAACCATCCCAGGTGCCAGCCAGGGTTATGGATAGCATCCCACTGGTACTTATTAAGTACTCCCCCCGGGGGCTGGGTATAGTCCATCAGGTTTTGGCTGCGGCCCTGTGCTATAAAATATTGGTTGTCGGGGCTAAAGGTATGGCGCAGGTAAAATGCTGCATGGCCCAACTCGTGGGCAATAGTATGGCTTAGGTTGTTGGTTTGGTTTTGGTAAACAAACACCCACTGTTTGCCAAAAATGGCATACCCACCAAGGCTGCTCTGGTTGGTTGGTTTATCGAGCACAAACACATAATAAGCATCGCTTTCGGGGTCGGTGGCGCTTTTAAAAGCCCTGTAAAGTGCTTTTTGCTCTCGGCTATAGTCCATACGGTTGTCGGCATCGTTGGCTTCGAAAATACCGTCTGCGGGGTGTACATCCCAGTCCTCCTGTGCCAGGTTAAATCGTGGATGGGCTATCACATCCCATTCGGCAACCGCCTGGCCATATACAGCCTTAAGTGTTTGTTTTATGCTGCCAATATCGGTTAAATCGTGGTCTACGGGCACAATGTACACCTTGTGCAGGCTTTTGTCATACGTTACCAGGTTTATGCGTCCCAGCTCTTCGCGGCGGGTATTGCCTGCAGTATCGGCCAGGGTAATGCTGGCTGTAATTTGGTCTTCCTGTCCGGCAAGGGTGCCCATGAGGTTTAGCAGCTTGTTGTTGCCATTGCCCGAAGGGCTGGCCGGCACAGGCATGGTGGGTGTGCTAAAGCTAATCTGCGAGGCATCGAAATTCTTATCGGCAGGCAAAATGGCTTCGATGTAATCGGTACTTCCGCTCGCAATGGCCTTGTAGGGCATGGTATATTCCTTTTCGCGCAGGATTTCGTGGGTATACTGTCCAGCGAGTTCGGTATGTTGCAGGCTGTCGTAGCCATATTGCATTTGGCTTGCAGGAGTAAAATACACCAGGGGAAGGTGTTGAAGGGCCGAGTCGAGGTTGCTAACCTGTTGTTCAGTTTGGCTGCCTGCGGCCGCGGCAAGTGCTGCCGGGGCTGTGGTCACCGTGCCGTTTTGCACCAGGTATTGGTTGCCGCTTTCGTCCTGCACGAGCACTACCTCCTCTTCAGCAGGCTGATAGATTGTTTGGTTGCCTTCGGAGTCGACAATCACCAACTGCCCCTGTGGGTCGATGTATATCTCTTCGATGGTTCCCTCAGGAAACAAAGTGGTATCGGCATCGAAAAGCACTTCGAGTTGCGCTGCCGTAAGTGCAGTGGTGCTTTCGGGGTTCTTTCTAACTTCATCCTGCCCCATGCTGGCTGTAAAGGCATTGAGCTTGCTCATGTCCATCACGGCCATCAACTTACCTTCGTACATGTATGCCTGGTCGTTAATTTTTATGTTCTGGAAAGTATGTTTCACCTTTGCCGAAGCATAAAATGGAATTGTAACCATGCACTCGCCCGAAAATACACCGTTGCTGCCCGACACACTGGTTATGCGGGCTACAAAGCCTCCGGCATAAAACACATCGCCAGCCTGCAAACTAAGTTTTGGGTTTTGATTGGTAATGGGCAGCAAATTTTTATTGGTGCCACACTGAAAAGTCTGAACAACTTCATCGAGGGTGGCAATTTCGCCTGTTGGCGACCAGGTGCTTTCGTAACTTCCGCAAAGGGCTTTTACCCTGTATTGGTATGTAGTAGCCCATTGCAGGTTAAAAATACGCGTATTCTGCATTAGCGTGTTTTGGTCGAACCACAACTGATTGCTGCCTTTGGGGCGATATTCCACTACATAGTCGCTGTGCCCGGTAGAACCCGTCCATCCCAATTCTATGCCCGGACCTGCCACAGCGCGGGCGTTGAGGGCTTCAGGATTTTTACAGCCATCGGCATACTGAAAAATGAAGGCCTGGCTCATGCCATCGTTTCGAAACAGGCTACGCTGGTTTATTTCGCGGGCCTGTACAGTCCATACGTATTTTTTGCCAGGT
Organism: Bacteroidales bacterium; assembly: GCA_035913795.1. GTDB lineage: Bacteria > Bacteroidota > Bacteroidia > Bacteroidales > UBA10428 > UBA10428. The sequence goes on along the minus strand of JAMIIA010000003.1, from coordinate 16,694 downwards.
ACTAGTGCAGGCTCAGCGATGCCATACACTAAGCGGTTGTTTGTAACCACCGTTTCGAAAATGGGCTGCTGGCTACGCACAATGGCATCGGGATTGGTAAGGTTGCCCCACACCTCGTAAAGCCTGAATACATATTCGGTTGTAAAGGCTGCATTAGGCGAGCCTTTGTGGCGGGGAGTCCATTGAAAAATAATTTGCTGGGGTTCGAAGAGTTCCAGTTTTGCATCGGAAACCGGAAGGTTTAAGATAGGTGGATCATTGAGGAAAAGTGCAGCCAGGGAAGAACCATAGTTCGATACCACAAGTTCCTGACCCATCGAAGCACGGTTGTAGTCGATAATCTGAAACCCAATGCGGTAATACCCCTCCGGAAGGCGGCGGGTACGTTGGTACTCACTTTTGCTTAGTCCGGTAAATACAAGGTTTCGCAGGTCGAACCAGGGCTGCAGCTCGGAACCCGATAACACCACCGGAATGGCACCATCGAGAAACAAGGGCGCAGGCAAATAGCCGGGTGCCGTTTCTATTCGTATTGTTCCGTCGAACGACTCAATCACCAGTTTCAGCTTGGCTTTGTATTGCACCAGGTTGATATCGTTGGGCATGATATTCACCTGCAGATAATTGGTGCCTGCCTCCACATAGTCCGACAAAGACAATGGGTAGGGTGGTGTAACCAGGGTACTTACCTGAATGGGGTAACGCTGGGCCTGAATTTGAATTACCAGGCAGCTTATAAAAGTGAGTAGGAGAATTAGTTGCTTGTTCATAGCAAAGGGTTGATGAGAGGGTGCGTGAAATAAGCCAGGTTACACATTGATTTTTGACCTGCAGGCTGTATCTGATTTATATAGAGGTGTTCGTGTAACAAGCTTTTTATCTTTAAAAATTAAAATTATAGTTTAGGTTGCCCACCAGCTCGCGAATGCCTTTCCCTGCATCGAGTGCTGCTTTGTTTTTGCGGTTCATGCCTGTGATACCGAGGGTAAAACTATGCCGTTTGCCCAGTCGGTACGAGCTGTTTAACCGAAGGCTCAGCACTCTCGACATTTCGCTGCCCCCCGAATACGTGTTGTTGTAGGAACAGGCAAGGGTGTTGCGCAATTTTTTGTCGAACATTAGTTTATTCACTGCTACCGAAGGCCCCAGGGTAGTACTCCGCATATCGGGCATTTGGTTAATGGAGGCGGTAAAGATACCCGAAATGGTAAGGCCGGCAGGTACAAGCGTATGGTTGAAAGAGCCGTTCATGTTGTAAAACTCCGAACCTCCTCCTACTTCCACTCCGCCCTGCTTTTCAGAAGCACGCTGAAAACTCATGTTAAAAGCCAGGTTTTGCCTTACCTGTTCGGTGTTACGCAGGGTATAGGCCACATTTCCGCTGGTGCTGGCCGAAAGCTGTGTAAAGTTAAGTGTGTCGAGGTTGTCGTATGGGGTGGCGCTGTTAATCGCATCGAAATTCGATTTAATGTTGGTGTGGCTGGTAAAGGTCGAATACGACAGGGAGGCATTCAAGCGTTCGCCAGAATTGAAACTGGCATTGTAGGCCATCACCCAGCGGTCCATTTCACTACTCTTGGCATTGTCGAGGTTATCGCGTTGCCGTCCGATGTTGGCCGAGAGGTTAAGTTTTTTCTCGAATAGGTTAATGCTGCCGTTGACTGTGACATTCTCAAGGTCGTTATTAAAATAATAGGCCCCATAAGTCTGGTAGCCTGGATCGATACGCTGATAGCCCAGGCCCAGTGTATACAGCTCGGTGCCCCAGGCTGCATGAAACTTCATGGCATTAAAAAACTGGGTGGTGGCATTGCCTGCATAGATCGACGAAAAAAGAACATTCCTTTCCAGCGGACCATCGTTTTCAAAATTACTCTGTGTATTGGATGTTACCGCACTGGAAGCCAGTTCGGCACCTACGCGAAATCCGGGCTTGAAACTAAGATTGATATTGGTACTCAAGGCCATGTTTTCGCCCGGAGTAAATAGCGAATCGGGCATATAGGCCAGAGAACCTGCCTCGTCGCGGGCTTTAAAAACAGTGACTTCCATATCTGCTTTCACAAAGTCGACCGATTGCAAGTTGTAACCGATTTTCATGCCATAACCATACCGCTCATAAGCAGGTGGTAGTTGGTTGGGGTTGTTGGTATCGTATTCCACAGCCTTTTGAAGGCGGCCATACATGGCTGCAAAACGAAGGGGCACCGCAGTGGGGTTAAGCTCGACCCCGGCACCCAGAAATTGATGCCCGCTCAGGGTATATGGCGAAAAACTCATGCTGGTGTACCCAATATGGGTTTGAACCCACTTATAGCTCGGATGCAGACTATACTGGTTAAAAGGTTGGGTAAAGGTGGCCTTTTGGTTGGAATACATAAACGAAAAAGGTACGCTCCAGCCATAAAGACTGAAATTGATATTGCCTGCAAGGTAATAGTTGTAAGGGTCTCGTTGCGAGAGCGAATCGGAAGTAAGGGAAAAAACCTGGTTAACCGATAAACCGCCGTTAACCATAAAAGGCTTTTCGGCATTGCCTATCATGTCAATGTTTTGTGCCGCCAGTTGATAAAACGGAGCCACCGACAACAATAAAACAAAGTAAAAGCTGGTTTTTATTGACTGCATATGGCTTTATTCTGAGGGTTTGACAAGGCCACACCTGCCAGCACTCTTCTTTGAGCAGATTTAGGCTCAAAGAAGAGGTTGCTGGGGAACAAATCTGTGTATGTTTGAATTTGCATGGGTTTGGGTGTTTAAGCAGCCTACCTGATAACAATCATTTTGGTTTCCACTTGTCCGGCAGCAATGGCCCGCAAGAGGTAATTGCCCTCTTTGAGGTGACGCACATCGATAGTGAGCTGGTAGCTATCCTGCCCCTTCTCATTAATGCTTTGTATAACCTGTTTTCCGGAGATATTGATTAACTCGAGCCTTAAATCAGAAGTTGTTTGCAATTCGATTTCGAGGGTAATAAATTCCCTTACGGGATTGGGATACATATTCAAATTCTTAAACATGCTTCTCGATCCTTTGTTTTGAGCATCCATTGCGTTTTTCTGAGGATAGGCATCGTATATTTCAATGTACTTACCCTGCACCGATAAGCAACCAGCCAGGTAAGACGTAAGCTCGACATAATAAGTGCCGGCTGTATCGAAACCCAGGTAAGTAAATGCCCCTTCTTCCATTACAATGGCGGCTTGTTCCGGGAAACTCCAGCTTACACTTTCGGGTTGCGGCCACGAAACCTCTATCAGGGCTACGGTATCGAGGGTAGTAGCTTCGCTTACCATTAAAAACTCGGCATTGAGCAGGTTATCGGAAATTTTTAAGGTAAAGGTATCCCTCACTTCGCATCCCAAAAGGGTGTATCCCGAATAAAAATACTTGCCGGCCTCTCCCACTTCAGCCACTTCTCCTTGAGAATAGTATCCATTAAGGCTGGTCCAGTTGCCACCTGAAAAGTCCATTCCGGGGTCGAGTTGCATGGTTTGACCCGAGCAAAGAGTTTGTTCTTCGGGGAGCTCTGTATCGGTTACCCTGGCAGGTTGCTCGAGGGTAATGGTATATTCTTTCCGGCATCCTTTTGCATCGACTAATTCGAGTGCATGGTTGCCAGCAGCCAAATCGGTTAACCTTTGCAGGGTATCGGCATGGTTCCAGATGTAGCTTATGTTGCCGGTACCTCCGTTGGCAAAAGCATATATCGATCCATTATGCCAACCATAGCAATCGGGTTCGTTATTAAATGAATAGGACAGCACCAAAGGTTGAGGTTGAAAAACCTTAAAAGAAAGCTCGCGCGAACAATTCAGCGAATCGCTGACCTGCACCACCACATTGCCGGCAGGGAGTGCAGAATGGGCAGATGTGTTGTTGTTCACACCATTCCATGTATACCGATAGGGTAATTTTCCGCCATTTGCCATTACCGTAGCGGAACCATTGCTTAGGCCATAACAACTAACCGGATTCAGATCAACCAGTTGAATCTGCATTGGGTTTTCCTGTCCGATAAGTAAATACAGCGGTGTTGTTCGACAACCATTGGCATCAAATACTTCGAGTTGGTAAGGTGCTGCCGAACCAATAAGACTATCATGTTGTGCCACATATCCCTGCTGATCCAGGACAAGGGTTTCTGTTTGTGAGAAAGCATTCGCACTTAATATCGAATAGTACGGCGGTGTACCCAGTTGGGCTAACAGTTCCACCGAACCATTTGCGTGATTGCAATAGTCTGGTTCTAGTTGTAACAAGCTTGCTACGGGCAGTTTTTTATCGAAAATCTGAATATCCATATTTTGCATACAACCCCGGCTGTCGAGGGCACTTACCCGGTGTTTTCCTGCCGCTAATGCCGCATGTCGTGTACCCGGAGTTCCGTCGGACCATGTGATGGTGTAAGGGCTTAGACCCCCATTCATGGCTACTTCGGCTATGCCAAGTTTTTTGCCGCAGGCTGCACTGTCGGTAGAAACGAGGTTGAAGGTAGGTTCTAATTCAAGCGAATCGGTTAGTTCAAGCGCTGCGAAAACTAAACAAGAACCAGCATCACTTACCTGTACCTGATAGCTTCCAGCTGCAAGACCGGAAATAAGGCTGTCGGCACCAATGTTTGTGCCGGAGCCCTGACGAAACCATTGATAGCTGTAGGGCCGCATTCCACCCTGGGCCATTACCTGTGCACTGCCAACTGCAAGTCCGCACCAGGGTTTGTCATATGTCAGTCCATCAATGGAAGGGCCGTTGGCATTGCTTATGGTAGCATGGATTGGCTGAACACAACCTACCCTGTCGATTACATCAACAGGATATAATCCGGCAGAAAGATTGGTTGCTATATAATTTGAAGTAGTATCGGAAGCTACCGAAGGAGGCCATACAAAAAGATAGGGCGCCACTCCACCCGAAACTCTCAGCTCCAAAGAACCATCGGACTGGTTACATGCCGCCTCCTGGGAGTAAGTGATAACATTCAAAGGGCTGCCATTGTTAAGAGCAAAGGTATAGTGGTTCTGGCAGTTGTAGCGGTCTTGGACCATCACTTCGTAGTTACCCGCAGCAAGCCCATCGATTAGGTTACTGTGGACAATGCGGCTTTGGTTGATGGTATACACAAAATCCGGTGATCCGCCCGTGACATGCAATCGAAGCCTGGCTAATGGCTTATCGCAATAAGCTGAATCGAGCAAGTCAAAACCATCTATCTGAGGCGCTGGCCTATCGGGAACCGAAACCCACAAAGAGTCGCCACAAAGGTTTATGTCTTTTACCCGGAGTAAATAATTGCCTGCAGTAAGGCTGTCGGGATACCTCTCCAGACCACGGGCAGCATTGAATAACCCAAAGCTGTAGATCCCTGTACCTCCACTGGCTGAGTATGCAATTTTCCCTAAGGGCTTATTACAAGCTGCAGAATCGATGGAACTAACCAGAAGTTGAAGTTCTTCTGGCTGGGATACTTCTACCAGAAGAGTATCGCTGGAGCATGTTGTAAGGTTATCTCTGGCAGAAACTCTATACACACCAGAAGATTGGTTGCTAAAACTTCCAAACGAGTTTACTGAATTTCCAAATCCAGGGAGATAGGCATTGTATTGGTAACTATCCTTACCTCCGAAAGCAGAAACACTGAAAAAACCAGTAGGTTGTCCATGGCATTTTACAGCCGCTACCGAATCGATATTAAGCAGAACCAAGCCTGCAACAATGCTTATCGTGGTGTCCTTCTGGCATAGGTTTTTATCGCTTACCCTTACCTGGGTAGGTCCGGCAGATAAATTCGGAATGACTGACTGTGAACCATAATCGGTACCATTTATCTGGTAATTCAGCGGCAGAGTTCCTCCTGAGGCCGAAATCGTAAGCGTGGCATCACCTACCTCTTCGCAACTGGCTATGGTAGGTGCAAGCCCAGTGAGACGCAAAAGAGGTGGCTGAGATATCCTAGGGATGGTATTTACCATAGTACTGCAGCCTTTGTTGTCGGTAACCTTAAGGATGTATCTTCCGGCTGGTCGGTTGCTCAACACATTGCCTGTACCTACTACCTGGTTCAGTGTATCATACCAAACGTCGGCCATTGGACTGTCCACTCCGCTTAAGGTAACATGAATACTACCAGTAGCCTGACCATGGCACCCTATGTGTGTAACCGTGGGTGTGACAACGGGCAATGCCTTGTCGGTTATTGTCGAGTTTTTTAAACCCGATTTACATGCATTAAAGCTGGTAGATGGATTGTAGCGGCTATCGTAAAGTACCAGGTTATAACTGCCATCAGGTAAATCCCTGATAATTCTGTCAGCAGGTAAATTGTTTAAGGCCGAGCCATTGAGCGAATACCTGTACGGAGCCTGCCCATTTACAGGGTTTACCACAGTAAGAGTACCATCAGAGGTATACTGACAGCTTGGTGGTGAAGGGCTTAGACTAAAAGTGATTGGGTTGGCAAGTGGTAAAAAGAGGGACGATGAAGTGTAGATACATCCATTATAATCCACAATTTTTAGTGTGTAGTTAGTATTCCCGGGCTTATCAATTAAGTCTTCCGATGTTGAAACAATACTACCCGAACTATTCTTCCATTCAAAAACATAACCGGGCACACCACCGCTGGGGGTAATTAACATATCTCCATCTCCTGTGTTGGGGCATGATTCAATTACTGGGGTAATTGAACCAGGGCTTATTGCAGGCGGGTGAATAAGCACTATATTATTTACAGTTTTGGTACATAAATTCTTATCGGTAACCGTAATTGAATAGGTACCCGATGGCAAATTCTCAAACCGCCTATTGCTTGAATTGTGTGTTCCATTCGTTGGCATGATTGATGGCACTAAGGGGTTTGTACCACCGGACAATGTATAGGCAATGGTTCCGTTATTTCCCCCGTTACAGCTTATGTTTGTTTTTAGGGTGCTAATTGCAATCTCAGTTGGCTGTCCCATGGTAACGCTGTTTGCATTTAGGCTGTTACAAGTTAAATCGGACTTGTCGCGAATGGATATATTAAAGTTGCCCTGAGGCCTGGAGAAGGTTGGACTATCCTGCCAGTTATTGCCGTCAAGGCTATACTGGAATTGTGTATGGTTGGAAATTCCGCCCGAAGGTGACACTGTGAGGGTGCCGTTCCCTCCAAAACAAGCAGGTTGTACCACAGCAGCAGTAGCTCCTAATGGTTCGTATTTTTTTATTTTTTGCAGCGTTTCAATGGTATCGTTGCAACCACGCGAATCCTGTATTGCTACCTTATATTTGTTACCGTTTCCGGGCACGTTAAAGTTAAATGAGGTGTTATTGTTACCAGTAGTATAAGAGCTAACCCCATCGGAAAAGAAAAAGGTATAATTTGGAGAGGTACTATTTGTACGGCTTATACTTAATTGTGCATCTGTCCTTGCATTGCAAGAGGGGGTGCTGTCGGTTACAGTCACAGATATTGTTGGAATCGGACGAGCGGTAATAGTGTAATTTCTTGGTATATAGCAAAGGTTTCCACCGTCAGAATAAGCCGTTGCAATTATTGTTAAGGTTGCAGTGCCAGTGGGTAAGTTTGTAAATGTATAATTCGGGGTATGGGGCTGCCCGTTCACAGTTTTTGTTCCTATGAATGCATTTCCTTTGTCCGGTATTTCAACATAGTATTGAAAATTTGTTGCAGCTTCATTAGGGTAAGTAACTTGAAGAGTGCCTTTATTCTCATCGGCACAGGTAGCAGCAGGAGAGATAAGCAAATCGGGCACATTGTAAAAATGCAAAGGGCGCAGGTAATCAGAAATACGTTCTGTGCTTCCAGCCGTTGTAAAGGCAAACACAACGGGCAGGCTTAAATCGAGGCCTAAAGAAGCAAGAAGCGACATATTAAAGTCTTTTATTCCGGTAGCATTGGAGAACAACAATTTCATGCTTGTAATGGCTGGGTCCGTACTTGTATTGTTGGACACATAATAGTCTTTTGCTCCTCCGGTGGCATCCACAATAAAGCGCAGGCGCTGCCCGCATACCCTGGCCGAACTGCTTGGTATGACCTGGGTATATCCTCCTGTTTCAAGCTTTTGTTCATATAGCTTTAAGGGAAAAAGGAATTTATACCCGTTTGGATCGTTAGTGTAGATAACATTTCGGCCGTTTACTCCAATACTAAACAATTCGTTATACTGCAATGCGCTACAAAAATCTTTATATATATAAGCTTCGTCTAGTGGTGGGCAATTATTTCCATCAGAATCTCTAATATAATAAGATACAATATTCCTTGATGGACCGGTATATTCCGAGTTATACATTATATCAATTCTGCCATTAGAAGGCCATACCTTTTGTGTTGGAAAGGTTACCTTAACTTCCGGGAACCATTCTACATTTACTAAATTTTCACCCAATACGGTTAATTTATCGGCTGGTAAAGTAAGCACACCGGATGTTTCTAAAATGCCTGATACCCTCCATCTAATCTCAACATAAACACTGGTCAATCTGGTTGGCCAATTTACCTCCTTAGTGCCTATATTATTAATATATCCTAATGAACATAATTGTGTCCCTCCCTCTGAGGTATAGACCAAGGTTGTAAAAACATCACTATAACGATGTTGAAACTTATACGTATGCACACCATACAATTGCGTAGCCAAAAAGAGCATTAAAAACAGGTTAACAAGTCGTTTCATGGTTACTGGATGTTAAGGGTTTGAGAGGCACTAAGCAGGGAACGGATCCCCGAAGCACTCACCTGCTGCACGCGGTAAGAGTATGTTTTGCCAGGCTTAATGCTTTTATCGAGGTAAATCTGCTGGCCGGGAGCCAATACCTTCAACAGCACAAAGGGTTCGGCATCGATGCTCCGGTAAATATAAACCTGTTCGGGGTTTCCTTTTTTCGTCAGGTTTAATTCCACTGCCAGGTCAGTACGGTTTAGCCTTAGGGTAAATTCCGGAGCCATGCCTGCTTTTTTAGGCTTATGCACCAAACTTAGTATTTGCGAAGGTTTGCTGTCGTTGCCCGACTCATCGCTTGCCCGTAGAGCGTATTCGTAATTTGCCTCTGCCTCTATCTGTGGGTCAAACCATTGCAGGCTATCTTTGGGGAGAGTGGCTACCAGTTGCCAGCTTGTATCTGCGGCTAATTTTTTGTATACCATGTAGTGCAGTATATCGTCGCTAAAGCCTTGTCTCCAGCTTAACAGAATACCCGTGTCGGTAACGGCATAATCCTCGAAATTAACACTAGCCGGCCCGATGGTATCCGCCAACCGAAGTTCGAAGAGAGGAGATTTTTCCGACTCGTTGTAATGAAAATCGATGGCCGAAACAGCATAGTAGTACTTATTGGTGAGCATGCCCATGGGCAGGGTATCGACAAAAAGTGGCTGGCTAAGTGTAGTATCATTCACGCGAACCTTAATGGCATTGATTCCATTGGCACGGTAAAGCCTGTATCCGGCCAGATCGGCATCGGCATTGCTGTTCCAGCGCAGGGTTACAATTCCCGAAGAGTCGGCCACTGCTTCCAGCCCCGTGGGTACCAGGGGGGGCATGCTGTCGGGCAACACAGCCATGGCAGGGTGCGAGTAGTATTCGCGCTGATAGGCATCGTACACAACAAGTTTATAATAATTTACACTTTGCGGCAGGGTGTCGAGGTACTCGGCAGTAGAAGTAAAACTGGTGGAGAAAATTGTACTGTAAGGCCCACTTTCCGAAAATGAGCGCAACAGGGAAAGGCTCTTCACCTTGTCGCTTGCCGGAGAAAGAAACTCCCAAAGAACCAATACATCTCCTGCCTCAGTTATCGAGGTTTTATTGATAAATGGTAAAATTTCATAAGGGCTATCCACCGCTAATACCTCAATTTTTTCTGAAGGAGGACTTGTTTCGCCAAAGGGGCTTATACCTCTGAGCCTGTAATAATACTTTTGGTTAAGTACCGGAACAGAATCGATGTAAAACACATAACCCTCTTCATTCTGGTCTGTTGGCGAGAGGTTAACAATGGGAGTTTCGCTTACCGCCCTATAATCCGATCCATTGTCTGAACGTTCTAATGCATAGGCAGTAAATACTCCGGAAAACAGATATTGGGGCCATCTCAGGCTTATCCTATTCCCATCCGATTCGGCTAAAAGATCAATTGGTTTGGGTAAGGAAGCCGTATCAGGTTTTTCGAAATAATATAAACCCGGGGCATATTTTTGAAGGGTATCGGGCAGGTTAAGACGTACTTCGTACAAATAGCGTTCGCCCTTGACAATGCTCCTATCGGTAAAAACAAGCCCATGCGCCATGGCTGCCTGGAAGGAAAGATCGGCAGAAAGAATGGCAAATGAGTGCCTGTTTTCGAGTTCTTTGGCTTTATTGATAAGGCTGGAAGTGTTCTGCACCTCTATATCGAACGACTCACCATAAATGGCCTGCATGACAATGGCTACATACTGGTCGTCGGGATTAAATTCCTCTGCTTGGCTCACTGACATAGGTTTTATGGGTGTGGGGGAAAGCAAAATAAAAGACTCCTGGTCGAAAACGACAGTATTGCCCCTTACGGCAAGCTTACGATGAATGGAATAGCCATACTTATTTCCGAGTTGCCATAGTTCGGGGGTGTTAGGTGCCCATTTGAGCATCACAGAATCGGTAAAATTTCTGCCAATAACCTGTATTTCTCCTTTTGTTTCGGGGTATTCCGGCAAGCTTATCTGCGAAAATCCCGAAAAGGAAATGCCAACCAGGAAAACGCATATACCACACAACTTATTAATCATCTTAAAAAACTTTAATATTAAGGTTCGACGAAGACCCACTTATTCCGCCAGGTAGGGTATAATTCATAATCAGCGGATAGAGATAAAACAGGTTAATACTGTTATAATCTTTAAGGATGAAATTGTCAATTTTCTCATTGCGTTCAGCGCCATTAATCAGTTTCATTTTAAGCTCGTAATAGTCGCCATAAGTGGTTCGGCTTACATTGAACGAATAGTAGGTTAATATATCCGATAGGCCATCGAAGGTTCCACTGGTGCGCTCGTTGTCGGATAAAATGCGCGGAAAATAGTTCTTATGAGCAATACTGACTGCCTTAATGGGAACAAGCCCTAATTCGCTGGTTCGTCTGGAAGTTATTATTGCATAACTTATAAGAGGATAGTGCTCATAGAGCTGTGGAATCTGTCGTTCTTTTAACCACCAACCTTTTACATCTGCTGCAACCTGAATTAAAGGTTCACCGTAATCATCACCAAGCTCATAGCTGTCAAACAATTCGTTCATGTAAGCTACACCCTGCAAAAGATAAATGCTGTTCGACACGGGAATGACATTAGAAAAACCGATAGTGGTTGCCTGTACTTTTTCGCTAAAGGAATTAAAGTAGCTTGTTCGGAATTCGGATGTGTAAAAAATCTTTTCCTGCTGTATGCTTACACTACCTGTTGCCTTCTTCTCGGTTATTTCCATGGTATTTCCACTGCCAGCACTGGCCTGGGTTGTTTGGCTATATACATTTTTATCAATAGCCTCGGCAGCTCCGGCAGGTACACTTACCAATTCGAAACGGTAAATGAGGTTGTTCTGCAGAGAAGCTGGAACAATAGCTTCCACTATCTTACCCGATGCGTTGTAGGTTAACGCCGAATAAATTACATTGCCTCCCGAAACCGGAGTATACCGTCCATAATGCTTCCAGCCAGAGTCTTCGGTGAAAAGATAAGCCTGTCCCTTCGACAGTTGAATATAGGCTTTGGAGTATTCGTTTTTGTAAAAATTCATCATGCCAGGCAAGGGATACCTTAACACAATGTTCGATTCGGGGATGTAATCGGGTGCAATTCCAGTAGTAAATTCGGCAGTTTTATTCTCTGAGAGTTCAGACCCCTCGCTGGTTACCTTAATCCAACTGTTATTTATCTTTTGCTCGAAATGAATTTTAACTTCCAACTTTATTTTTTCTTTTCCGGGCAAAATATCCTGCGGGTCAAACACCAATACATCGCCCTTGGCATTAAATACATAGGAGCCTTGCAGCGCCTGATTTTTAGAGTCGTTTACTTTGAAATAGTCGAGCACAACCCTGAATTTCTCGGTGCTATATTCATCACTAATACTAAACTCTTTGTTAATCGGATAGTTAAAAACAACCTGTGGTGCACCAAAAACATCTACATCGCTGCGGCCATCTTCTGGTGTAACTGCTGAAATTACGGGCAATCCGTCTACCGCGCTTCCCTGGCGTTTTCCGGCAATCATTTCGCACTGCTCACCCACTTCAAACTCAAAATTGCAATTGCCTTTTACCATTCCGCCCAAAATACTATATTGCCCTCCCACTGCGCCACTTACCCATGCAGGATTTGGCAGTTTTGCCTGGAGTAGCGCAGCCACACCCACGTGAATGATATTGGCATTAATTTGTTTCCTCATTACTTTTACTTTTATGCCAATGGTGCCTTCGATAAAAGCATACACCTGCCCCTCGGCATACCAACCATTGATGCCCGGTTTCTCCATGGTATTCGAACAAAGGTAATTGCTCCTGTTCGCCAGCATCAGGTCAAAGCCTACTCCCATGTCTAAACGAGAATAGAAGATGAGAAAAGTTAAATCGCCTGTCGAAAAATTAATGTCGGTACCAAATGCAAAACCTCCTCCATTCACCAACTGCGTTGTGTTTCTGTCAGATGGGATTTGGCGGCCAAGCAGCCGGTTGACCCTGTCCGGTGGTGGAGGCATTTCTTCAATTACCGTTCCGGCCATAAGGTAACTCCCTGTATTAAGTGAGGCACCAAACATGCCTATTTTTAGCCCTACACGGCTCGAGGGCCTGCCAATGTGAAGGTACCAATCAACAGGATCGTAATGCATTACCACCGAACCTGCCAGATTGTTTGCCTGTGAACCCTTAATCAGTCCACCGGCAACATTGACATATACTTTAAAGTTTCCGTGAAATGCTTTGGCATTGGCGTCGTAAACAAGCTGTGTTGTGGCATATACAGGAGCTTCAGGATTTGGATTTTGCAGGTCCATGTCAGTCATAAAATATCCATCGCCATAAAAGGCTACAGTATTCAATCCGCCTGAGGAATTGAAACTGATTTCAAAAGTAGCGATGGCATGGAAGGCTTTGGGGCTGCCGGCAGTGCCCAGGGCAACGGTTGCTTTAAATCCAAGAGAAGTTGCAGGATCGGGAACATACTGTATCACGGGTTTCTTTTTAACCGATTCTTCATTCATACTTAGCACATTAGTCTGAAGCGATACTTGTTTCATGTGGTAATAGGCTCCACCTCCCAGGCCATAAATAGCCAGGCTGCTCATGGTTATTGGTGTGCGTTCAAGGTTGGCAAATGCATCGACATACCAGTACCGAAGCCCATCTTTTGTGCCAAATAAGGCAGTGGCAGAAATACCTAAATCCAGGATTGATGCTTGTACCTTTCCGGCAAAACCATCGCCATATACAGGATCTTTATCATAGCGTGCAATGTAACCGGTTAATGAAATAACCTCGCCTTTTACATTCACATATAACTCTTTAAGTTCTGTGTCCTTATACTTCCAATTGCCAGTGGTGTTTTGCCCCCATATAGTAAGTGTGGTTGACCCTTTGTATTTCTCGCTTACCAGAGAAACATCAGCAGTAAACTCAAGTCCCACGTCGCCATTGGCTGAAGTCTTGCTAGAAACTTTACTGATGGATAGTGCAAAACCACCAAGAGCATCGGTTTCGAAACCCATCGTGTTGACCGACCAGATGCCTGGTTTGAGGTTTGGGCTGGAGGTGGAAACAGTAAAATCCTGGAAGCGTAAGCCCGAAACAGAAAATCCTTTTGCCGAAGCACTATTTGCTTCATTATTCTTAAGTGGTGCTTTAATGTCAACCTGTCCATGTAAAATAGCTGTGATGGAAAATTCTTTATCCTTTTTTTCGATCTTAACACATGAAGTTTCGTGTATGGTCATATTGGCCACCATCATGGGCACTTCGAAAGAGCGGGGCATGCTTGCCGAAAAAATAAAATCGCCTTTAGAATCGATAATAGCCCTGTAGGCCACCGAACTGGTATCGTTCATCACAGGCAAGTTCAGCTTACCTGCAATGGAGGCATTGGTCAGGTTATTGGCCACCAATTCAATGGAAACCTTGTCAAGAGAATATTTCCAGCCTGCAAGATTCCCTTCCTCAAATGAAACAAGATTGTTTGCAATAAACTGTGCAGAAACACCCATGTTGTCGATAATCATATCCTTGGCCCTTACCTCGAGTCGTTCTCCTTCCTTGAATTCAGGTGGCATGCGCATGATCAGGTCGGAGATATAAAAACCCTGCCAGAGACTTGGTTGCTCGGCAATCACTGAAAGACCTTCATAATTAGCCGGAAATACAATGCCAGTAGGATTGTTTAAATCGCTGAAATCAAAAATGGCCCGATTTACCTCCATGCCAAATCCTTTTAAACCTGCCACCTGAAAAGGAGGCAAGGACACTTCCACAATCAAATCGCTCCAACCCTGAATAGTGGTAATAAATGAGGTTGTTAGTTTTTGGTTTAACAATAATTCGCCTGTCGAAGGATTTTCTCTTATCAACATACTTTCCGAGAAAACAAGATCAGCATCAATAACAAAGTCAATAAAACCCGAGCAATCGAAATGCACCTTCGATTTATTCTCTCCATGTAAAACAAGGGTAATATTTTCTGATAAGGGTACAGACTCATCGAAAAGTAGTGCTAGTTCTGCAACCCCTTGAAAGCCACCTTCGGCACTAAGCGGTATTTTGTTGGCAGCAAAAGCCAACTTACGGCCCGAAGGAATGGTGAAACTCAAATAAGCATTCACAAATGCACCTTCGGGAGTTATTTCATCTCCTGCAAGCACAACGGTATAATCTATTCCAGCCACGGTCTTGGAAATGGCTACTGGATAACTTACCTGATAAAGCTGATCGAGTCGTTCAATAAACCTGCCTTCTGCCTTTACCAGCGAATCGAGTGCATGAATTTTAGCTGCCAGCTTACGCAGCGTATCGGAAACAACTGCTTCGGCTTCCATACCACTGTTGAGTTGCGTCTCGCCCAAGACTTCAGAATTCTGCCCATTTTCTTTTAGATAAGATGGAACATTGGCATAGCTATCAACAATAAAAATAAGGGATGCAAGAAAAAAGGTGCTCAGAAGTATTAATCTCCTGCACGGAAACAGGACTGATAGGAATAAGGACATGAGATATAAGGGTTTATTAGTTTAGGGTAATTTTTAATACGATGCAGGATTGCCATTGTTTCAATATCAGGTACTTCTGGCACTAATTTAAAATTGTTCTAATTTAAGTACGTACAACGGATTATCTAAAAACCATTGGCGAACCTCAATTAATGCCTGCTCGTAATTGGTAATATCTGCATCGCCATACTGGTCAGTTTTTACAGGGAAATTAGCAATGTACGGGGCAACCAAGACCATAACTTTGAATGCACACTTTACGGAACCTTCTGTATCAGCATTTGCTGCAGCACAGCGAGTACTTTCTGATCGGATCAACGATTCGAGATATTTAAATGCATCTGGTTGTCTTATGTAGGCAATGTCTGGCAGGATAAAATAAACTAACTGATCGTTTAATTCCTGATTATCAACTTTTGCCAAACAATATTGAATGCTTTCCTGACTACCAAGTCTGGCTAGGGCCAAATGCAAAAACCAGGTTTCTTTTTGAGTCCTTTTATTGTCCTGCTTTAAGACACTTACCAGCTTATCTTTTGATGCTCCGTTCCCTGCAAAACCGACTATAAGATGGAAATCAGAAAGGTGGTAGGGGACATTGCCAATAAGTGCGTTAATCGAGTCAACAGCAATTGAATTAAAATCGGATTTATTGAAATTCTTGAGCGATTTAAGCGCAAAACCACTGTTGCCACTATCTTTATCTTTTATTGCCTCAATAAGAAAAGCCACTGATTTGGTTCTGATTTCTGGATCGACCGATTTGATTCCTGTACGCTTAATCAGATCCATGGCTTTGTAGCGCACAAAAATTACTGTATCGTCAAGAAAGGGTTTAGCCTCGGCTAACACATAGCTTTCATAACCCAGATACGACTGCGCGTTGATAAAACCAGATTCTCCTGAACGAGCTTTTTTAAAATAATCTTCAATAAGTATTTTGGTTTCTTTTTTCGATTGGCCATAGAGCATCGATGAAATCATGCATAACACGATAGCAAAGCCGAGAGTCACGTTTTTCATAGGCGAATAAAGGAATAAGACGCCTAATATAGAATAAACTGTTAATTAAACAAAATCAGTTGATTAACAGAATTTTTTTACAAAAACTCGCCAATAAGCAATAAGTATTTCTTTGCCCTGCTAAACCTATACCAAGCATTACTCAGAACGAAAAGAGGGTGTCCAAAAATGGGCATCCTCTTTTTATTTAGCCAACAGATAAATTTTAAGGTATTGCGATTGGTTAACTTTTAAAAGTGTAACCATGCAATAATTTAATAAAGCTTTGTATTTTGCCTCTTCAAGCGCGGTTTGCTGCTGGTCGGGATCGACGTCATCGGCGACTGCCTTACCGAAATCAACGTCACCAGCCCGACCTGCATGGTCGAGATCCGGCAGCAGACGGGTTTTGACGCCGCTGCGACCTTCATCGCAGCCATCGAGCGGGAATGCGCCATT
>JAMIIA010000002.1:0-1275 GCA_035913795.1 Bacteroidales bacterium | reverse complement strand
CATCTTTTGTCTAATTTCAGGCGAAGCGGGTTTGCTTGTCATTTTGGTCACCGCGCCTCGTTTTTGAGCCTGAGTGATAGTTGTCAGTCTAAGTCCCTTAGTCGGCGACTTATGAAGAATTTCGTGTGATCCATCCTTATAAGACTTATGAGAAATGATCTCATGTTTTTTGGCTTTTAGATGTTCTTTATGAGTAGTCACCATTGTTTCAATAGGTCTTTTATGAAAGGAGACCGTGGTTTTTTCACTCAAAATATCTTCTAACAAAAACTCCGTATCTGTAATATCCATTGAATTGCCCTCGTGTTAAATAAGTTATGCTATTTATTGGCATAAAAAACATGATTGCCTATTTTTGTAATTTTCTTTTTAGTCTTAACGATAGAACTGGGATGGCATTTTTTTGGATTAAAAAAGTAAGTTGCTCCTCTCACACTATCGGGAGATTGGAGAGATAACTTTGCGATATTTTTTGCTTTTTCCCATTCAGGACCTTTAGGAATAGAAAAACGCTTTCGTGTCCAAGAAAATTGTCCCTTCTTAAAAACTTCGTGGCAGATATTAGATTTATTCTCTTTAACTCTGTTCATTGTAACATGAGCTACAGCAATCTGTCCTTGTATTGGTTCCCCGCGAGATTCAAAATGAATGTTGAGTGCGAGGCAAAATAAAGCAGTATGTAAAAGCATTAAGAGTGCTCCTTTTAAAAGGAGCACTCACTGAAAAATAATTTGTCATGAATCACTCCTTTTTAAGACTCGAAATCGTTACAGGAGTATGGAATACGATTTGCGAGCAGTTATTAAAAATCCTGCTATCTTAACTGTAAAATAGCAGGCTCGATAAATTATTTATACTGTCTCTTATGGCAGATTTTCACTGATTAGCCGATGCTAAGGGCACGGATTGATTATCGCATTTCCGCTTTATCAGAGCGGCGTGAACTTTCACTGAACCGAAGCCTGTGGGTTATCACCACTATTTCCAAGTTTATCAGACTGGCGGCTTTCATAAGAAACAGCGGTTTTAGCGCCCTTGCCCTCGATAGGCTTTAAAATTGCGCTTTTGATCCTTTGAAGAGGGTCGAGTATTCTTGCTATTTCCATCACTGGTTTTCTTAGGCTTGGATTCGCCTTTGATGCCCCCGCCTACTGTTATTTTTGCCATTTAACACCCTCGTTTTGTATAATGATGATCATTTTCAGCAAATGAAAAATTCTTGTTATGATACTCTCCCCATGCCGCACAAGCCTTGTCGTCCCAGGGTTCAGGAAT
>JAMIIA010000001.1:0-1383 GCA_035913795.1 Bacteroidales bacterium | reverse complement strand
GCCGGCCGGTTCGACCGGAGATTAATTGAATATCTAATGAATGAAATGCCGCGAGGCACGATTTACATTAAGGAAGAAAATGATTTTTTTAAAATATGATCGTCGCATCCTCCAGAATTTTGATTGGACGCTATTTGCGTTGGTGATGTGTATCTGTGCCATCGGCATTATCAATATTTATTCAACCGGCTTCAGTCTCAGTGATGATCAGGCACCGCTTTACATCAATCAATTGCAATGGATTATGTTTGGCCTGTTTTTAATGGTGATTATTTTTTTAATTGATTACCATGCCATTAATCAGGCTGCTTATATTATTTATGCTATTTCTATTGCATCTCTGGTGTTTGTGGCTTTATTCGGTCATACGGCCAACGGCGCACAAAGATGGATCTCTTTCGGATTCATTTTATTTCAACCTTCCGAATTGATGAAGGTGACTATTATTATCGCCCTGGCCAGGTATTTTGACGATCATAAATCCAATGAACCATACTTATTGAGAGAATTATTTGTTCCTTTTCTGATGGTGATGGTACCTTGCGTCCTCATTTTAAAACAACCGGATCTGGGGACGGCGTTAATGATTATTATTGTTTCCGCTTCCATTGTTCTTTTTATCGGCATGAACTGGAAGTCCATCTTGATCGTTGTCGCCAGCGTGCTGGCCATGTTGCCCATGGCCTGGCTCTTCTTAAAAGACTATCAAAAAGACAGATTGCTGACTTTTCTTTCGCCGGAAAGCGACCCACTGGGCGCCGGTTACCACATCATTCAATCGATGATTGCAATTGGTTCCGGAGGATTTCTGGGCAAGGGATTTTTAAAAGGTTCGCAAACCCAGTTGAAGTTTTTACCCGAGCAGCAAACGGATTTTGTTTTTTCCGTGTTTGCTGAGGAGTGGGGATTTTTAGGCGGTCTGGTGTTGATGTTGATGTTTTTATCTTTGATCATTTGGGGTTTAAAAATTGCCTTGCATTCAAAAGATTTATTGGGCACGATACTCGCGTTTGGCATTACCGCGCTGATTGCCTGGCAGGTACTGATTAATATGGGGATGGTTTTGGGCATGATGCCGGTTGTGGGCATTCCTTTGCCTTTCTTAAGTTACGGCGGTTCGGCGATCGTCACGTTACTGGGAGCGATAGGACTGTTAATGAATGTGAGTGTGCGCAGATTTATTTTGCAACGTTGATCTGTTTTTCGTTCAGCATCGCAAGGAGAAGAATATGTGGGCAAAAAAGAAACACGTTGAAGATACAAAAGCTTTTTTAGGCAAAGGCGCCGAGTTTATCGGTAAACTTATTTTCAAGGGTAATGTGCGTATAGACGGTGATTTTCAAGGAGAGATTTACGGGCAGGGGTCCGTTGACATTGGTCAGG